>NZ_JACSQX010000019.1:0-10034 GCF_014836395.1 Xanthomonas bonasiae | reverse complement strand
GGCTGAAGCCCCTCCTACAGGTGCACCGGGCCAGCGCGCCATGCGCTTTTTTGTAGGAGCGGCTTCAGCCGCGACAGAAGCCGAACCGTCGCCAGGCGATGTGTCGGGGCTGAAGCCCCTCCTACAGGTGCACCGGGCCAGCACGCCATGCGCTTTTTTGTAGGAGCGGCTTCAGCCGCGACAGGAACCGAACCGTCGCCAGGCAATCTGTCGGGGCTGAAGTCCCCTCCCACAGGAGCGCCGGCCAGCAAGCCGCACGCCTTCTTGTGGGAGCGACTTCAGTCGCGACGGGCGTTACCGATCGCGCCCATCGCGACCGATGGTCCAGGTCCACCCGAGCCGTTCCGATAGCTCGCGATCAGCACAGCGCAAGACCTCAGCCCTGTTCTCGCCGCGTCGTCTGCTCCACCGCCACCGCACCACCCCGCGCCATGCTCGAAAACACCCCATCGCGGCGCACCCAGGCATGGAACAGCGCCGCGCACAGATGCCCCAGCACCGTGGCGAACAGCAGATACGCCAGCCAGCCATGCGCACTACGCAGCCACGCATACAGCGCCGGACTGTGCGGCGCGATCGGCGGCAACTGCACGCCCGGCCACAGCACGATCGGATAGCCGCCGGCCGACAGCATCGACCAGCCCAGCAACGGCATCGCCAGCATCAGCGCGTACAACAGCCAGTGCGAGGCCAGCGCCGCCGTCTTCTGCCACCACGGCAGGTCGGCCGGCAGCGGCGGCGGCCGCTGGCGCAGGCGGTTGCCCAGGCGCACGATCGCCAGCACCAGGATGGCGATGCCCAGCGGACGATGCAGGTCGAGCAGCCACGGCCGCTGCGACACCGAGGCGACCATGCCCACGCCGACGAACAGCATGGTCAGGATCATCGCCGCCATCAGCCAGTGCAGCACGCGTGCGGTCAGGTTGAAATGCCCGGAGGCGTTCGCGCGGCTCATTGCGCACCCCCATGCGCCTGGCCGGTCGCCTCGGGCGCCTGGCCGCGGCCGATCTCGCGCTCGCGACGGTTGAACGACTGCGAATACACCGCCGAACGCGCGGCCAGGATCGGATCGTCGGAGCCGGCGATGCCGTGCGGCAGGATCAGCGGGTCGTAGTTGAGATCGCGGCACGGGCCGGTGGCCTGCGGCTCGGCGTGGTCGAGCACCAGCGTGCCGGCGACCACCTGTTGCCGGTCCTGCGGCCAGGGTTGCGAGGGATCGTTCACCGGATCGCCGGGCGCGGCCACGGTCAGCACCAGGTCCCAGCGCAGCGGCCCGTGCGCCAGCCGCGCCTGCAGGTCCTCGCCGAGGAAGTCGGCATCGGCCTGTGCGCGCTGCGCCGCGGACAGTTCCTTGAACGCCGTCTGCGGCCGCATCGACCAGCGCACGAAACGGCTGCTGCCGTCGGCGGCGATGAAGCGGAAGCTGTTGACCCCGTTGTACTGGGTGTTTGCCCAACTGTCCGACCACGGCGCGGTCTTGGCCCACTGCTGGAACTTCTTCGCTTCCGGATAGCGCTGCGCGAACGCGGCCAGCTTCGCCGGGTCCGGCTTGCCGGTGGCCGGGTCCGGCTGCGCGGCCAGGGTCTGCGCCATGAAGCCCTCCGGCGTGGCCACCACGAAGAACGGGAAGCTGTTCATCGCGGTGCGCCACTGCTGGCCGTCGTCGCTGCGCAGCAGCAGCGCCATGCTGCGCACCCGCGCCGTGGCATCGGCGCCGTGCGGATCGCCGCCGCCGATCGACATGCGTCCCAGCACCGGCACCGATGCCTGGGTGAACACCCGCGCCGAGGACAGCGCGCTCGCCTGGCCGTTGCCTTCGAAATGGCCGCTTACGCACATGCCCTTGCTGTGCGCGCGGCGGAAGCCCGGATGCGGCGGGCCGCCGGCCTCGATGGCATCGGTCATGCGCTGCGCGGTCAGCCGCTGCGGCCCGCCCAGCCAGCCCGCGCTCCAGGCGAAGGCGGCGGCGAGCACGGCGGCGATCGCGGCGATGCCGGCCAGCGGCAGCCAGGGCCGCGGGCGTGGCGGCGGGGTGGGATCGGGATGGGACATGGGGCGACTCCTGTGGCGGCGGCGATTGGGAGTGAGACGTCCGGCGCCGCGTTCTATTCCCGGCACAGGCGCTGGTTCGGCGTTTGCATTGCGTTTTTCGCCGGCAGCGGTTCCTTGCGGCCCGGCAGGCGGCACAATCGCGTGCCAGCCGTCCGGACAGGCGGCTCGCCCAGGCCAGGGAATAATCCGCCTCGCCGTGCGTCCTACCTGTGATTGCCCCTTCCCGAGCGCTGCACCTGACCCTGCCCATGGACGAACTCGACGACGATTCTCTGCGTGCGCTCATGCCGCGATTGCGGCGCTTCGCCCAGTCGCTGAGCGGCGATGCGGCCAGTGCCGACGACCTGGTGCAGGCGGCACTGGAGCGCGCGCTGCGGCGCTGGTCCACGCGCCGCGATGCCGATGCGCTGCAGCCGTGGCTGTTCGCGATCGTGTACCGGCAGTTCGTCGACGCGCGCCGGCGCGCGCAGCGCTGGCAGCGGGTGCTGGCCCTGTTCGCGCCGCAGCAGCCGACCCAGGCGCCCTCCGCCGAACAGGTGCACGACGGCCGCGCGATGCTGGCCGCGTTCGCGCAACTGCCGGCCGAACAACGCGCGCTGCTGTTGCTGGTCAGCGTCGAGGGCTTCAGCTACCGCGACGCCGCCACTGCGCTGGACCTGCCGATCGGCACGGTGATGTCGCGGCTGTCGCGTGCCCGCGAGAAACTGCGCCAGATCGGCGAAGGCCGCGGCGCCGGCGGCCCTGCCTTGCGAGTGCTCAAATGACCGTGCTGCGCCCCGACGACGAAACCCTGCACGCCTACGTCGATGGCCGTCTGGACCCGGCGCGGCGCGCGCAGGTCGCGGCATGGTTGCAGGCCAATCCCGCGCACGCCGCGCGCGTGGCCGGCTGGAAGCGGGATGCCGACGCGCTGCGCGCGGCCTGGGCCGGTGCGGAGACGCTGCCGGCCAACCCCGCATTGACCGTGCCGGCCCTGCGCCGCCGCGTGCGCCAGCGGCGCCGCACGCTGGCCGCCATGGCCGCCAGCTGCGTCCTGATGCTGGGCCTGGGCATCACGCTTGGCTGGCAGCTGCGCGACAGCCGTCTCGGCGGCGATCGCCTGCCGATGGCCGACGCGGTGGCCGCGTATCGCCTGTTCGCCGACGGCGAGCAGCCGCTGGAATTCGACCCGGCGCGGCGGCTGGCCTTGCAGGGCTGGCTGCGCACCCATTTCGGTGCGGCCGGCGCGGTGCCGGACCTGCAGGCGCAGGGCTTCGCGCTGCGCGGCGGGCGCCTGCTATCCACCCCCGAGGGCGCCGCGGCGATGCTGGTCTACCAGGACGCCGACGGCGCGCGCATCGGCCTGTACCTGCGCCCGCGCAGCGCCCGCCTCAGCGACGGCGAGCGCCGCGACGGCCGCTTGCTGGCGCAATACTGGTCCGAAGGCGACACCGCCTTCGCCCTGGTCGGTCCGGCCACGCAGACCCGCATGCGCCAGATCGCCCCGCTGCTGCGCGGGCAGGGCTGAGCCAGCAGAACGGCGTCGGGACTGAAGTCCCTCCCACAGCGCACCCGGCGAGCAAGCCGCAAGTTTCTGTAGGAGCGGCTTCAGCCGCGACGAACGAAGCCAGCAACCCTGGTGGTTTTACTTGTCTGTCGCGGCTGAAGCCGCTCCTACAGTGCACCGTGCAAGAGAGCCGCAGGTTCTTTGTGGGAGCGACTTCAGTCGCGACGAGCGAAGCGGTGGAGGCGCCGCAACCGGATCGCGTCGGGACTGAAGTCCCTCCCACAATGCACCCGGCGGGCAAGCCGCAAACTCCTGTAGGTGTAGGAGCGGCTTCAGCCGCGACGAACGAAGCCAGCAACCCTGGTGGTTTTACTTTTCTGTCGCGGCTGAAGCCGCTCCTACAGTGCACTCTGCAGATAGCCGCAAGACCCGTGTGGGAGCGAGTTCAGTCGCGACGAGCGAAGCGGTGGAAGTGCCGCGACCGGATCGCGTCGGGACTGAAGTCCCTCCCACAGTGCACCCAGCGAGCAAGCGGCAAGCTCCTGTAGGAGCGGCTTCAGCCGCGACGAGCGAAGTCAGCAACCCTGGTGGTTTTACTTGTCTGTCGCGGCTGAAGCCGCTCCTACAGTGCACTCTGCAGATAGCCGCAAGACCCGTGTGGGAGCGAGTTCAGTCGCGACGAGAGAAGCGGTGGAAGTGCCGCGACCGGATCGCGTCGGGACTGAAGTCCCTCCCACAGTGCACCCGGCGAGCAAGCCGCAAGTTCCTGTAGGAGCGGCTTCAGCCGCGACGAACGAAGCCGGCAACCCTGGTGGTTTTACTTGTCTGTCGCGGCTGAAGCCGCTCCTACAGTGCACCCTGCGGGAGAGCCGCAAGACCCTTGTGGGAGCGACTTCAGTCGCGACGAGCGAAGCGGTGGAAGTGCCGCGACCGAATCGCGTCGGGACTGAAGTCCCTCCCACAATGCACCCGGCGAGCAAGCCGCAAGCTCCTGTAGGAGCGACTTCAGTCGCGACGAGCGAAGTCAGGAACCTTGGCGGTTTGGGTGGTCTGTCGGGGCTGAAGCCCCTCCTACAGGAGGCGCTCCAGCAACCTCGGCCACGCGTCCGGGACGATGGCAACGCCCCGCCAACCCCTACCCGGCGTAGCGCGCCTTCAGCATCGCGTAGGCCGAGCGCAGCGCCAGCGCTTCGCCGCCGGCGGGGCGGCCGGGGCGGTCGCTGTCGTTCCAGGCGTACACGTCCAGGTGCGCCCAGGCCTGCCGTGCCGGCACGAAGCGCTCCAGGTACAGCGCCGCGGTCACCGCACCGGCCATGCGCGAGCCGGCATTGGCCAGGTCGGCGATCGAACTGGTCAGGTAGCGCAGGTAGGGGCGCCACAGCGGCATGCGCCACACCGGGTCGCGGCTGCGTTCGCCGGCGGCGATCCAGGCCTGCGCCAGCGCGTCGTCGTTGCAGAACAGCGCCGGCAGGTCCGGGCCCAACGCGACCCGCGCCGCGCCGGTCAGCGTGGCGAAATCCAGGATCGCGTCCGGCGCCTGTTCGCTGGCGTAGCTCAGCGCGTCGCACAGCACCAGCCGGCCTTCGGCATCGGTGTTGTCGATCTCCACGCTGATGCCCTGGCGGGTGGCGATCACGTCGCCGGGGCGGAACGCATCCGGGCCGACCGCGTTCTCCACCGCCGCGAGCAGCACCGTCAGCCGCAGCGGCAGCCGCTGCGCCATCACCAGCCCGGCCAGCGCCAGCGCATGCGCCGCGCCGCCCATGTCCTTCTTCATGTGGCGCATGCCGTCGGCCGGCTTCAGGTCCAGGCCACCGGTGTCGAAGCACACGCCCTTGCCGACCAGCGCCACGTGCGGATGCGCCTCCTCGCCCCAGCGCAGCACGATCAGCCGCGGCGCGCGGTGCGAGGCGCGGCCGACCGCGTGGATCGCCGGGAAATTACGCAGCAGCAATTCCTCGCCGACGATGCTTTCGCACTGCGCGCCATGCGCGTCGGCGATCGCGCGCGCGGCCGCTTCCAGCTGGTCCGGTCCCATGTCCTCGGCCGGCGTGTTGACCCAGTCGCGCACGCGCACGCAGGCCTCCAGCTGGTCGCGTACTTCCGCGCTCGGCGCGGCCAGCAACTGCGCCGGCAGCCGCGTCGGCTGCTTGTAGCGGGCGAAGCGGTAGCTGCCCAGGCCCCAACCCAGATGCAGCGCGGCCTGCTCTTCCTCGCTCAGCGCGCTGGCCAGCCGCCAGCTGCTGCCGGCCGGCAGCGCATGCGGTGCGTGCGCGTAGGCATAGGCATCGCCGCGGTCGCCGACGCCCAGCACCGCCGCGGCCACGCCGTCCGCGCCGGGCAGCAACAGCACCGTGCCGGGCGCGGCCACGAACTGCTGCGCATCCAGCCATGCCACCCAGGCCGGCGCCTGCGCGGCGCGCCATTCGGCCAGGCGTTCGCGGTCCAGCACATGCAGCGGCAGCGCGTGGGGGGAGGCATTGGTGAAGCCGGAAGGCAGGGACATCAGCGGGTCCTTGTGAGTCGGGCGCGGTCGGCGCGACGCGCGGCCAGGGCGAAGAGGCGGCAGCGGGCGGCGCTCATGCGCGCGCGCCGACGGCCGGCTGGGTGGCGTCCAGCCAGTCGGCCAGGCCGGTGAGGGTGTCGAAGTGCAGGTCCGGCGGCGTGGGCGGATGCCAGGCCTGCGCGTCGCGGTTGATCCAGCACCCGCGCAGCCCGGCCTGCATCGCGCCGACCACGTCCATCTCGATGTGGTCGCCGACGTGCAGCACCTGCGCGCAGGGCAGGCCCAGGCGCGCGCAGGCGGCGTGGAAGATGCTCGGGTCCGGCTTGGCTGCGCCGTGTTCGCGCGCGCTGAGCTGGAACGCGAAGTGCGAGGCCAGGCCGATCGTGGCCAGGTCGGCATTGCCGTTGCTCAGCGCCACCACCGGCACGCGCGCGGCGATCCGCTGCAGCGCGGCGATGCTGTCCGGATAGCACTCCACCTGGTTGCGCGCGGCATAGAACACCGCGAACGCCGGCTCCACCAGCGCCTCGTCGGCACCGCTGTCGCGCAGCGCGCGGCGCAGGGTCAGGCGCCGCATCTCGCTCAGGTCGTGGACCAGGTGCGGATGGGCGGCGAACACCTCGTCGCGCAGCTGCCGCATCGCCGCGATCGGGAACCGCTCGGCGGTGCGCGGACTGTGCTGCAGCAGCCAGTCGTGCAGCACCTGCTCGATGCGCGCGCCGATCGGCGCGAACGGCCACAGCGTGTCGTCCAGGTCCAGCGTGATGGCGCGAACGGGGAAGGAAGGCAAGGAAGTCACTCGCAACATTTTACGCCAACCGACAGTGCCGGCTCCTGCCAACAGTAGACACACGCGCCGGCCCCGGCGCCGCATCGATCGCTTTTCCGAGTCCCCAGTCCCCAGTCCCGAATCCCGGCTTCATTCCAGCAACCTGGCCCAGCGCTGCATGCCGTCCACCCGCGCCAGCACCATCTTGATGCACACCAGCAGCGGCACCGCCAGCAGCAGCCCGATCATGCCCCACAGCCAGCCGAACAGCATCAGCGCCAGGATCAGCATCAGCGGCGAGATCGCCATGCGCCGGCCGAGCACGATCGGCGTCACCACCTGGCCTTCGAGCATGTGCAGCGCCAGGTACAGGATCGCCGGCAGCGCCGCGCTCAGCGGATCGCGGAACTCCACGAAGCCCATCAGCAGCATCAGGATCGCGCCGATCAGCGGGCCCACGTACGGGGCGAAGTTCAGCAGCGCCACCACCGTGCCCCACAGCAGCGCTTCCTGCAGCGGAATCTTCAGCAGCACCAGGATGCCGGCGAAGATCAGCCCGACCAGGGTGTTGATGACGCTGATGGTCAGCACGTAGCGCGACACCTCGCGCTCGATCGAACGCAGGATGTCGGTGGTGAATTTCTGCTGCTGGCGGTTCGGCAGCAGCGCGATCGCATGCCGCTGCAGGTTTTCGCCGAACACCATGAAGAAGAACGTCAGCAACACCACCGCCAGCGCCGAGGCGGCCAGCCGCGGGGTGCGCACCAGCGCCTTGTACGGATCGTCCAGCTGGGTGCGGATCACCTGCACGCGGCGCCCGTTGTCGCCGCCGGCGGCGCGCGCGAAATTCTCCGCGGCCTGGTTGGCCTGCTGCATCGGCTTGGTCAGGTCGCGCACCTGGGTGGCGATGTGGCGCATCTGCCCGGGCGCCTGCTGCACCCACTCGGCGGCCGGCCCGGCCAGCTGCATGGTCAGCGCCGTCGCCACCGCCATGCCCGACAGCAGCACCAGCAGCGCGCCCAGGAAGCGCGGCACGTACAGCCGCCGCAGCCCGCGCAGGATCGGATTGCCGACCAGGGCGAAGAACGCGGCCAGCAGCACCGGCAGGATCACCTCCTGCGCCGCCCACAAGGTGTAGCCCACCGCCAGCGTCGCCAGCACCACCAACGACACCGGTCCACGCGGGCGCGGGGCGGGCGGTGGCGGGAGGGCGTCCTCGGGGGGCGGTGCCACGTCGCCGGCGTCGGCCACGGATTCGGACAGAGTGCTCATCGGACCTGCGCTGCGTACGGTGGCCCCGGCACGCGTCGGCTGGACGCGCGCCGTTCGGCGCAAAAAGGGGAAGCGGAGTGTAGGCCGATCCTGGCCTGCGCGGTATGAAGGCGGCGTGGCGACCGCAGCGGGTCGCTAGGCGGCGCTCAGCGTTCGGAGACGTCGGTGGCCGCTTCGGCCGCGCGCGGCGGTGCCTGCGGCGACGCGGCGAACGGCGCATCGACCGGCGCCGTGGCCACCGTGGGCGCAACGGGCGGCCGCGGCACGCCTGCGGCCGCGGGCGTCTCGACCGCCTCGGCCGCATCCTGCGCGGTGTCCGCCGCGCGTTCGGCCTGGTCGGAGGCTTCCTTGACCTTGGTCGCGGTCAGCAGGCTGGAGACCGCGCTGAGCATCTGCAGCCAGCGCGCACCGCCGAGCTTGCCGATCGCCGCCGCCGGCTCGGCGCGTCCGGCGAGAAAACCTGCGCCCAGGCCCACCGCGACGATGCGCAGCGGTGTCCAGCCTTCGCGCCACACCCGCTGCAGCGTGGTCCACTGCGTCTGCATCTGCTGCTGGCGGCCTTCCAGCACCGTCTCGGCGCGGGCGATGCGGTGCTGCAGTTGATCGAATTTCATCGGCCCGCTCCGGCGGCCTTGGACGCATGGTCCTCGGCGGTGTCCTCGTCGTCGCCCCCGATCCCCAGCTTCGCCAGCTGGCGGCGGGTGGCGTCGAGCTTGCTCATTTCGAAATAGCGCAGCGCCTGCCACGCGCCAAGGGCGGTGACCACGAGACTGAACGCGGCGGTCGCCGAGATCGACGCCAGCCACGACCAGCCCAGCCGCTGCAGCACCGCGATCAGCGCGCCCATCAGCAGCATCCATGCCGACGCGCCGAACGACACCGCGATGGTCAGCCATACCAGCGCGCGGGCCATCGCCGCGCGCGCCAGCGCCAGGTCCGCCACCACCAGTTTGCGCAGCGCGCGGCCGGCTTCCAGGGTGGCGGTCAGGCCGTCGCGGCCGGCCGTGCTGAATTCGCGGAACGATTCCTCCAGCGACGGCCGTTCCGCCGCCGCCGGATCCGGCGCGGCAGCGGCGCCGTCGCGGGCCTGCTCGTCGCTCACGTGGCTTACTTGTCGCTGCTGCGCGCCAGCTTGGCGATGATCCAGCCGGTGGCGAAGGCGACGCCGAACGAGGCCAGCGGGCGCTCGCGGATCAGCTCGGCGGCGCTGTCGATCAGGTCGCGGCCCTTGTCCAGCAGCACATCGACCTGCTCCTTCGCCGCGGCACCGCCGAACTCGGCAGCGGCCAGCCCGGACAGCGCGCTGTCGGACAGCTCGGCCTTGACATTGGCCTTGCCCAGCTTCAACTCGTCGCCCGCGGCACCGGCGGCGCCCTTGATCGCTTCGCCGGCGTAGCTGGCGGCCGACTTCAGGTGCGAACCGGCTTCGCTGAGGTTGTCCTTGAGGTTTTCGGTATTGGTGGGGCTGGCATTCATCGCGTGTCTCCTGACGGTGGTAGGGGCATACCTGCGCGCGGCAGGCGGTTCGCGGATCGCGATCCAGAGGAATAGCATCGACGCGGTGTAGAGCTTGTTAGGCCCGGCCGCACGGGTACATCCAGTCCGGCATTATGTCCAAGGACAGCGCCGCGCGCGCCGCAGGCTTTCTGTAGGAGCGGCTTCAGCCGCGACAAGCGAAGCCGCAACCCTGGCCCGTCTCGGATCCTGTCGGGGCTGAAGCCCCTCCTATAGTGCACCCAGCCAGACGGCCGAAGGCGTTGTGTAGGAGCGGCTTCAGCCGCGACGAGCGAAGCCGCAACCCTGGCCGGTGTCGGCCCCTGTCGGTGCCGAACCCCTCCCACAGCGCACCTGACCAGACGGCCGCACGCTTTTTTGTGGGAGCGACTTCAGGGCACCTCTAAAAACCTGCCTGCTTTGGCATCATATGGTCTGAGAAGACAGCCGAGGCC
>NZ_JACSQX010000018.1:45331-66576 GCF_014836395.1 Xanthomonas bonasiae | reverse complement strand
CACAATGCACCCAGCCGGCTCGTCGCAAGTCTCTTGTGGGAGCGACTTCAGTCGCGACGCGCGGAGTCAGAAACCGCTGCGAATTTGGCAACCTGTCGCGGCTGAAGCCGCTCCTACAGTGCACCCGGCGAGTCGGTCGCGAGCTTCCTGTAGGAGCGGCTTCAACCGCGACGAACGAAGCCATCCTGCTATCCGGTTTCGGAAACAGTCGGGACTGAAGTCCCTCCCACAGTGCACCTAGCCGGCTCGTCGCAAGTCTCTTGTGGGAGCGACTTCAGTCGCGACGAGTGAAGTCAGAAACCGCTGCGACTTTGGCAACCTGTCGCGGCTGAAGCCGCTCCTACAGTGCACCCGGCGAGTCGGCCGCGAGCTTCCTGTAGGAGCGGCTTCAGCCGCGACGAACGAAGCCATGCTGCTATCCGGCTTCGGAAACAGTCGGGACTGGAGTCCCTCCCACAGTGCACCCAGCCGGCTCGTCGCAAGTCTCTTGTGGGAGCGACTTCAGTCGCGACGCGCGGAGTCAGAAACCGCTGCGGCTTTGGCAACCTGTCGCGACTGAAGCCGCTCCTACAGTGCACCCGTCGAGTCGCCCGCGAGTTTCCTGTAGGAGCGGCTTCAGCCGCGACGAACGAAGCCATGCTGCTATCCGGCTTCGGAAACAGTCGGGACTGAAGTCCCTCCCACAATGCACCCAGCCGGCTCGTCGCAAGTCTCTTGTGGGAGCGACTTCAGTCGCGACGCGCGGAGTCAGAAACCGCAACAGTAGCGGGGCCCAATCCCGAGACGCCAGCCGCCCCTCAGCCCTGCGCGCACGGCTGCGTCGCGGCCGATGTCTCGGGCGCGACGCATTGGCCGAAGTCGCGCGGCAGGCCGCCGATCTCGCGGTGCTGGCCGACCTGCAGGTCGAACTCCTGCAGCATGCGCGGCGCGCACCGGGCCGCCGCTGCACTGCCGGCCGCCGCGGTCGGCGCCGCGGTCGGCGCCGCGCAGGCGGCGTAGACCTGGTAGTGGCAGCGCCCGCTGCGGCTGTCGACGCAGCGGAACGTGGCCAGCCCGCCGCGGTAGCTGGTGCGGCTGAAGATCACCGCGGCCCCGCGCTCGCTGGTGTGCACCACGGTCTCGCGGTGGGCGTCGGTGGACAGGTCGAAGGTGGCGTGACCCTGACATCCGACGATGCCGAGCAGACACGACCACAGCGCGGAGAGCAGACGCATGGCGAATTCCTTGTTCCAGTGCGGAGATGCGGGAGGCGGCGCTTACATGCCGCGAAACAGACTCATGTACGGCAGGCTGACGGTCAGCACTTCGTCGCGGTGGCGCAGCTTCATCCGGCCCTTGCCGGTGTCGTCGCGGACCACCGAGGCCACCGCTTTCAGGTTGACGATGGTGGACCGGTGGATCTGCCGGAACGCGGCCGGATCCAGCACCTCCAGCAGTTCGCGCAGCGGCGTGCGCAGCAGCGCTTCGCCGTCGCGGGTCAGCACCGTGGTGTACTTGTTGTCGGCCTGGAAATAGACCACGTCGTCGAGCAGGATCAGCCGCGTCTCGCGGCCGCTGTTGGCGGTGATCCAGGCCAGCGGCGGCGGTGCGCTGGGCGATGGCGGGCGCTGTCCCAGGCGCTGCAGCAGCGCATCCAGCACCGCCACGTCCGGCCCCTGCGCGGCGCGCGCCTGCAGCCGCTGCACGGTCGCCTGCAGGCGCTCGCGCACGATCGGCTTGAGCAGGTAGTCCACCGCGCCCTGCTCGAACGCATCGATCGCGTACTGGTCGTAGGCGGTGACGAACACCACCTGCGTGCGCGGACTCAACTCGCCCAGCGCGCGCGCCACCTCGATGCCGCTCAGGCCGGGCATGCGGATGTCCAGGAAGGCCACGTCCGGCTGGTGCTCGGCCAGGCGCTCCAGCGCGCTGGCGCCGTCCTCGCATTCGGCGACGATGCGCAGCTGCGGCCAGACGTCGCCGAGCAGCCCGACCAGTGCGGTGCGCAGCAGTTCCTCGTCTTCGGCGATGACGGCGTCAACCATGACCGGCTCCTGACGGCAGCGGCGGCGGCGGGGGTGACGACGGCGACGGCGGATACGGCAAGGTGATCGTCGCGGCCACGCCGCTGGGGAAGTTGGACACGATCGCGAACGTGGCCGCGCCGGCATAGGTCAGGCGCAGGCGCTCGCGCAGGTTCTTCAGGCCGATGCCGGTGCCGCTGGACTGGCTGTTGAACCCCAGGCCGTCGTCGGCGACGGTGATGGTGGCGTGGTCGTCGAACGCGCGCGCCAGGATCCAGACCGTGCCGCCGCCGGGCTTGGGTTCCAGGCCATGCTTGATCGCGTTCTCGACCAGGGTCTGCAGCATCATCGACGGCAGCGACAGGGTCTTCATCGCTTCCGGCACCTGCAGTTCCAGCTGCAGCCGCGCGCCCATGCGGATCCTGAGGATCTCCAGGTAGGCCTGGGTGCGTTCCAGTTCCTCGGCGAGCGAACTCAGCGCGTCCTCGGCGCTGGGCAGCGAGCGGCGCAGGTACTGGATCAGGTAACCGAGCATCAGGTCGGCGCGCGGCGGATCGGTGCGCGCCAGCACCTGCGCGCTGGCGAGGGTGTTGTACAGGAAGTGCGGCTCGACCTGCGCGTGCAGCAGATTCAGCCGCGCCACGGTCAGCTCCTGATCGGTGGCGGCCTGCTTGGCGGCGGCCTGCTCGTCGCGGCGCAACTCGGCGACGCGGCGCGCCACCGCGCGGCTCAGCGCCTCGGCGTTCTCGTAGTTGCTGCCCTCGTCGACCGCGAACAGGTCGATCCAGGCGCTGGCGTCCGGTTCCAGCAGCAGGGTCAGGCTGCTGGTGCCGGCGCCGGGCGTCAGCGTGGCCAGCACCTGATTGCGCTTGACCGCGAAGCGTGCGGCCAGGTTCCAGCGCGATGGCGTGCGGCCGTTGTACGGATCGATGCGACGCACCTTGGCGCGCACCTGCAGGCTGTCGGCGGCGCTCTCGATCTCTTCCACCCGCGGCAGTTCGCGCACCGCCGCATCGACCAGCGCGAACGCCTCGCGGGTGTCCAGCGGGATCTCGATCTGGCGGCGCTGGCGGCTGGACAGGGTGGCGTTGTCCAGCCGCCCGGCGATCAGCCAGACCCGGCGCAGATGGGTGATGCCGGCGACCAGCGCCGACAGCATCAGCAGCATCGCCAGCAGGCCGAAGAACCAGCCGGGCCGGTCTTCCATGCCGTAGAACAGGCCGCTCCAGACGAAGCCGGCGACGATCACCGCCGCGACCCAGGCGCACAGCAGGCGGAGAATCAGGGACACGCTGGAAAACATGGCGGCGGGGATCGGTGACATGGCCGCGAGCATAGCCGCGGCAGCGCAGGCCGCCAGTCCCCTTGCGACAAAACCATGCACGTGCGGACGGAACCTCGGATCGGCGGAGCCAAACCGCGGCGCCGCGTCGGCCGTGCGTCCGCGCGCGCCTAGCGCGGGCATGCCGCAGCGACGCGGGTGCGCACGCTCGCTTAGACTTCGCCCGTCACGATCAGGAGTCCGGCATGCACCGACGACACTTCCTGCGCAGCGGCGCACTGGCCGCCACCGCCTTCGGCGCCGGTCCCCTGCTCGCGCAGCCACGACGCGGTGCCGCGGTGCCGCAGCCAGCGCCGCTGCCGCGCCTTCCCGCGGCGGCCGCCCCCGCGGCCGCCTTCGCGGCGCCGGCGCCGCTGGCGCCGATCCGCGCCAGCGCTGACCGCATCGTCGCGCTGCACGCGTGCACGCGGCCGTTCCGCGCGCAGGGGCCGCGCATCGAGGCCGAACGCATCGGCCGCAAGACCGTGATCCACAACTACGGCCATGGCGGCAGCGGCTGGTCGCTGTCGTGGGGATCGGCGGCGATCGCCACGCAGCTGGCGCGCGCCACCGGCCAGACCCAGCTGGCGGTGATCGGCTGCGGCGCGATCGGCCTGACCACCGCGCTGGTCGCGCAGCGCGCCGGGCTGCACGTGCGCATCTACGCCAGGGAGCGGCCGCCGGAAGTGCGTTCCTCCTTCGCCACCGGGGTGTGGTCGCCGGATTCGCGGGTGTGCAGCAGCGCCTACGCCACGCCCGAGTTCGGGCGGCGCTGGGAGCGGATGGCGCGCACGTCGTTCGACATGTACCAGAACCTGCTCGGCCTGCCCGGCGACCCGATCGAGTGGCGCGACGGCTACGTGCTGTCGGATGTGCCGTTCGACCAGCCCGGCGGCCATGGCGGCAACGGCGAACCCGACTACCCGCCGCTGGAGGCGCAATATCTGGCCGACCTGGGCCCGCGCTCGCAGCCGCTGGCGGCAGGCCAGCATCCGTTCCGGGTGGCGCACGTGCGCCGCTACACGCAACTGGTGTTCAACATCAGCGCCTACGCGCGGCTGCTGCTGGACGATTTCCTCGCCGCCGGCGGCGAGATCGAGACGCGCGAGTTCGCAAGCCCGCGCCAGTTCGCCGACCTGCGCGAGAAGACCCTGGTCAACGCCACTGGCTACGGCGCGCGCGCCCTGCTCGGCGACGACAGCCTGGTGCCGGTGCGCGGACAGACCGCGCGGCTGGTGCCGCAGCCGGAAGTGACTTACGGGCTGGTCTATCGCGGCCACAACCTCAACGTGGTGCCGCGCCGCGACGGCATCCTGGTGCAGGCGCAGGCCGACGGCGATTTCGGCAATCCCGATGCCACTCCGGACCGTGCCGCCTCGGAAGCGGCGGTGGCGCGGCTGGCCACCCTGTTCGCGTAAGCGGCGCCGCGGCGCGCCGCATGCCGGCCACGCCGTGGCGGCCGCGGCGTCGGTTCGCAGGAGCCGGAGCGCCTCGGTAGACGGAGATGCCGCCTACGCGCCGCAGCGCGCTGGTTCGCTTGCCACGCCGAGGCGGCCGCGGTAGTGCCGAAACCCCGTCGTCTCGATCCGCGGGCGCGGTGCATGCGCTTCGCTCGCGGCCAGCATGCGCTCGCCCTGCTGTCGCCTCCGCGACCAGCCGGCATGCGTGGCGTGGACGTGCGCTACAGCCGGCTGACGCTGCGAATGCGGATCTCGTCGCTGTCCACGCCGTGCCGCTGCGCGGCCTGCGCGCGCAGCTGCTGCAGCAGGCGTTGCGGGTCCAGCGGCGCAGCGTCGTCCCAGCTGTGCGCCAGCGTGCCCCAGGCCACGCGCTGGCCGAAGCTGTAGGCGTCGTAGTCGGCCAGGTAGTGGCGCGCGCGCTCAGGTGCCGACGTGGACATCGCCTTCGTAGCCGTTGCAGCCCAGGTGTTCCAGCGCGATCGACAAGGCCAGCGCGTAGCTCTGCGCGCAATAGCCGCCGACCTGCCCCACGCGCTGCCGCGAGGCCGCGCACAGGCACGGTTCGCGCTGGTCGCAGGCATCGTCGTGCACTTCCACGTACGGCCGGCCGAGGTGCGCGACCGCGGCCGCGGTGGCGGCGCTGTCCGAGCACGCGCCCGGATCCAGCAGCAGCATTTCCACCGCCGCCGCGTCGGCCTGGGCCAGCGCCTGCAGCAGTTCGCTCTCGCTGGCGCAGCCGCGCACCGCCAGGGTCTTGCCGGCACGGCCGGCGTGCTCGAGCAATTGCCGCATCACCCGCGGCGCGATGCGCGCGGGGCGGCCGCGATGGCCGGCCACGCAGTCCGGGCCGCGCAACAACAGGATCGACATGGCGGCGCCCTCAGTTGGCCAGTGCCGCACGCGCGCCGAGATGGCGCGCGGCCACGCCCAGCGCGATCGCATAGCTGTCGGCGAGCGCGCCATTGGCGATCACTGTCAGCAGCGGCGCGTGGCGCGGATGCAGCAGCGGCTCCAGCGCCTGCGCGCTGGCGTCGTGCACTTCGATGTAGGGGTGGCCCAGCGCATCGAGCGCCTCGCGCAGGTGCGCGCCGTGATCGGCCAGGTCCGCGGCCGGCAGCTCGCCGGAGTCCAGCAGCACCAGTTCGGTCTCGTCGTGCGCACCCTGCTGCAGCCGCGCCACGATCTGCGCCGCATCGGCACAGGCCACCGGCACCACCCGGGCGCCGGACGCGCCGGCCAGGCGCCGCACAACGGCAATGGCCGGCGCATCGCGGTGCGGGCCTTGAATCACCAGAATCGACATGGAACACATCCAACGGAAAGGACGCTGCAGACTCTAGGCCTGTGCCGCGTAAGCGCGCCATTGCGGTAGGCGGCTGGGGCGTAAAGCTTGCGTAAGAAGTGCCGGGATTGGGGATTCGGCATTGGGGATTCGAAAGAACGCAAGCCGGCAGAGCCACGCTTCGCGACCCACCGCTTTTGCGAATCCCCAATCCCGAATCCCCAATCCCGGAAGTGCGGCGCCGCCGCGCTTCTGCGATCATCTCCGGTTTCCCGCTGCCGACGCCGCCAGGAACCTTCCATGACCCAAACCGCCTTGCGCCGCGATGTCGGCCCATTCGCCCTGATGCTGACCGGCCTGGGTTCGATCATCGGCTCCGGCTGGCTGTTCGGCGCCTGGCGCGCGGCCGGGCTGGCCGGCCCCGGCGCGGTCTGGGCCTGGCTGCTGGGCGCGGCGATCGTCACCACCATCGCCCTGGCCTATGCCGAACTGGGCGCGATGTTCCCCGAGTCCGGCGGCATGGTCCGCTACAGCCACTACTCGCACGGCTCGCTGGTCGGTTTCATCGCCGGCTGGGCCAACTGGATCGCGATCGTGTCGGTGATCCCGGTCGAGGCCGAGGCCTCGGTGCAGTACATGGCCTCGTGGCCGTGGCAGTGGGCGCAGGATCTGTACGTGCAGCAGCCCGGCGGCGCCGGCGAGCTGTCGGTGCCGGGCCTGTACATCGCCGCGGCGCTGGTGCTGGTGTATTTCCTGCTGAACTTCTGGAGCGTGAAGCTGTTCGCGCGCTCCAACAGCCTGATCACCGTGTTCAAGCTGGTGGTGCCGGCGCTGACCGGCGTGGCGCTGATCGCCAGCGGGTTCCACAGCGAGAACTTCAGCGTCGGCCTGCACGGCGGCACGCATACGATCGATTTCGCCGCGGTGCTGACCGCGGTGGCCACCGCCGGCATCGTGTTCAGCTTCAACGGCTTCCAGAGCCCGGTGAACCTGGCCGGCGAAGCGCGCGATCCCGGGCGCAGCATCCCGTTCGCGGTGCTCGGCTCGATCGCGCTGGCCACGGTGATCTACCTGATCCTGCAGGTGGCCTACATCGGCGCGGTGCCGCCGGAACTGCTGGCCAAGGCCGGCTGGCACGGCATCGATTTCCGCTCGCCGTTCGCGCAGCTGGCGATCATCGTCAACCTGCACTGGCTGGCGATGCTGCTGTACGTGGACGCCTTCGTCAGCCCCAGCGGCACCGGCATCACCTACACCGCGACCACCGCGCGGATGATCTACGGCATGGAGCGCAACGGCACGCTGCCGGCGGTGCTGGGCAAGCTGCATCCGCACTGGGGCGTGCCGCGCCCGGCGATGTTCTTCAACCTGGCGGTGTCCTACCTGTTCCTGTTCTTCTTCCGCGGCTGGGGCACGCTGGCGGCGGTGATCTCGGTGGCCACGATCATCTCCTACCTGACCGGCCCGATCAGCGCGATGGCGCTGCGCCGGCACGCGCCGGAGATGCACCGCCCGCTGCGCATCTTCGGCCTGCCGGTGCTGGCCGCCACCGCGTTCGTGTTGGCCACCGAGCTGCTGTACTGGGCGCGCTGGCCGCTGACCGGCGAGATCATCGTGCTGATGCTGGTGGCGCTGCCGGTGTACGCCTACTACCAGCACCGCCAGGGCTGGAAGGACTTCGGCAAGCACCTGCGCGGCGCCAGCTGGCTGATCGCCTACCTGCCGACCATCGCGCTGCTGTCGTGGGCCGGCAGCACCACCTTCGGCGGCCATGGCTACCTGTCCTACGGCCCGGACCTGGTCGTGGTCGGCGTGGTCGCGCTGGGCTTCTATTTCTGGGGCGTGCGCGCCGGCTGGCGCACGCCGTCGCTGCAGCAGGCCAGCGCCGGCTGAGGCCGGCGTCGGCGCGGGGTCAGCGCAGCGCCTGCAGCAGGCGCGAGACCAGCGTGGCGCCGACGAACCCGGGCAGGCTGCACAGCAACGCCATGGTGAAGGTCTCGATGAAATCGCGCCGCGTGTCCAGTACCGCGAACGCGATGCCCAGGCAGATCAGCGACAGCAGCAACCCGACCAGGCCGATCCGCGCGTGCGCGCGCCAGCCGTGCAGCCGCGGCCAGTACCACGCGGCGACAGCGCCGGTCAGCAGCGCCGGCACCGCGCCGAACAGATAGGAAAACAGCGAGATCGCCAGCGCCCCCGCCAGCGCATTGATCGGCGCGTCGCCGCCATCCAATGCGCCGAACAGCAACAGCGGCAGCGCCACCACGAACGTTCCCAGCGGCGGCCCCCCGATCAGGAACGCCAGCACCACGCCGGTGCGCACCAACCCGGGATGCAGCGGGTCGACGGCATCGGCCGCATCGGGCAGGGGGTCTTGCCCGACCGCAGGCGCAGGCGGGTGGAGCGTGTCCGGCGCCGCCGGCGCGACGTCCGGCGGGTCGGCGGACACGCCTCA
Organism: Xanthomonas bonasiae; assembly: GCF_014836395.1. Lineage (NCBI taxonomy): Bacteria > Pseudomonadati > Pseudomonadota > Gammaproteobacteria > Lysobacterales > Lysobacteraceae > Xanthomonas > Xanthomonas bonasiae. Next base: position 58,055 of record NZ_JACSQX010000018.1, on the reverse strand, counting down.
GCCCCGGCTCACTGCCGCTGCGCCGCGCTGGCGTCGCGGGTGGCGCGGAACTCCGAGTCGCTGCTCCAGTTCGGCCATTGCGGCGAGTTGGCCAGCTCGCTGCCCAGCGTGTACAGCACCTGCAGGTCGCGCGCGGCGCCGGCGAAGGTCCAGCTCGGCAGCCATTCGTCGCCGGGCTGGTGATAGCGCTTGGCGGTGTAGTCGTCCGACGCCGCCTTGCCGGCCTTGACCCCGCCATCCACCCAGTCCTGCCCGGCCGAGAACGACAGCGCCGGCACGCCGCGCTTGGCGAAGGAGAAGTGGTCGGAGCGGAAGAAGTAGCCGGCTTCCGGCTTCGGGTCCGGCGTGTAGCGCAGGTCCCAGCGCTTGGCGACCGTCTTCAGATCGTCGAGCAGGTCCAGCTTGGCGGTGCCGTAGATGCCGAAATCGCGCGACGGGCCGAACGGGCTCATGCCGTCCATGTTGATCACCGCCACCGTGCGCGCCAGCGGATACAGCGGCTTGGACGCGTAGTACTCCGAGCCGAGCAGGCCCTTCTCCTCGGCGGTGACCGCCAAGAACACCACCGAGCGCTGCGGCGCCGGGCCCTTGGCGAACACGCGTGCCAGTTCCAGCAGCGCGGCGGTGCCGCTGGCGTTGTCCAGCGCGCCGTTGAAGATGCGGTCGCCGTTGGCGTCGGGCGCGCCGACGCCGATGTGGTCCCAGTGCGCGGTGTAGATCACGCTGTCGTCCGGATGGGTGCTGCCGGGCAGCCGCGCGACCACGTTGTGCGAAGTGATGACCTCCGACTTCACCGCGTAGTCGGCATGCAGGCGCTCGCCCTTCAGTTCCACCGGCTTGAACTCGCGCGATTGCGCCTGCTTCTTCAGGGCCTCGAAATCCAGCCCGGCGCGCTTGAACAGGTCCACCGCCAGGTCGCGCTGGATCCAGCCTTCGAGCGTGGGATGCGCGGCCTTGGGATCGTCGCGGACCACGTCGAACATGCTGTTGGTGTTGGAGCTGGCCACCGTGGCCCAGCCGTAGGAGGCCGGGGCGGTCTCGTGCACGATCAGCACGCCGGCCGCGCCCTGCCGCGCGCCCTCTTCGTACTTGTAGGTCCAGCGGCCGTAGTAGGTCATGCCCTTGCCGTCGAACGCGCCCTTGCCGGTCTCGAAGTCCGGGTCGTTGATCAACACCACCGCGATCTTGCCCTTCAGGTCCACGCCCTTGAAGTCGTCCCAGCCGCGCTCCGGCGCCTTGACCCCGTAGCCGACGAACACCAGCGGCGCGCCGTCGATGGCGACCTGGCTGCTGCCGTCGAGCGCGGCGCGCACGGCGATCTGCTGGCCCTGGGTCAGCGCCTGGCGCTGGCCACCGGCCTCGACCGCCACCTGCGGCGTGCCGACGATGTCAGCGCGGCGCAGCGGCACCGCCTGCGTCCACAGGCGCTTGCCGTCCTGCAGGTCGCCGCCCGGCTGCAGGCCCGCGGCCTGGAACTGCGCGCTCAGGTAAGCCACGGTCTTGTCCTCGCCCGGCGTGGCCGGCGCACGGCCTTCGTACGCGTCGGAGGACAGCGTCTTGACGTCGGCGGAAATGCGCTTGGTGTCGAAATTCGGTGCGGACGGCGGCGCCGCCATCAGTGCGCCGGAAATCGCCAGCGCCAGCATGCCCATGATCGGTCGCTTCACTCTTGCCCCTTGGATGGATGTACCCGCCCGAGTGTAGCGACGCCGGCGGCGAGCGGCCAAGCAGGGCCGGCGCCGCCCAGAAAGACGTGACGCACTGCTCGGATTGCCATCTGCGCATGCTCTAATCGCCGCGCTCGCCAAGCGCATCGCAGCGCTCGTGGACAAGCCGCCCTTCTGTGCCGGCAATCACGACGCCCGCCGCATCGGCTCCCGATGATGGCCGCCATGCGCCCCGCCGGCGCCCCCACCTTTGGCCGTTCCGTCTTGGACCGGCCGTTTTCGGAGAACCAGAGAGATGTCGACGTCGAAAAAATCCCGCATCACCCGCTGCCTGCTGGCCGCGGCGCTATTGGCGGCCAGCGGTTCGGCCTGGAGCTACGCCATCAACGGCGGCAAGGTGGTGGACGACAGCGGCAATCCCGTGCAGCTGCGCGGCGTCAACTGGTTCGGCTTCGAGACCAACGTGCACAGCGTGCACGGCCTGTGGGCGCGCAACTGGAAGGACATGATCACGCAGATGCAGGGCCTGGGCTTCAACGCCGTGCGCCTGCCGTTCTGCCCGCAGACCTTGAACGGCACCGCGCCGAGCAGCATCGACTACGGCCTCAATCCGGACCTGCAGGGCCTGAGCGCGCTGCAGGTGATGGACAAGGTGATCAACGAACTCAGCAGCCGCGGCATGTACGTGCTGCTCGATCACCACACGCCGGACTGCAACGCGATTTCCGAGCTGTGGTACACCTCCTCCTACAGCGAGCAGCAATGGCTCGCCGACCTGACCTTCGTCGCCAAGCGCTACGCAAGCGTGCCGGGCGTGATCGGCCTGGACCTGAAGAACGAGCCGCACGGCGCCGCCACCTGGGGCAGCGGCAACGCCGCCACCGACTGGAACAAGGCTGCCGAGCGCGCCTCGGCAGCGGTGCTGAAGGTGGCGCCGAAATGGCTGATCGTGGTCGAAGGCATCGGCGAGAACGGCAACTGCTCCAGCAGCGGCGGCCACTTCTGGGGCGGCAACCTGGAGCCGCTGGCCTGCACCGCGCTGAACATCCCGGCCAACCGCCTGCTGCTGGCGCCGCACGTGTACGGCCCGGACGTGTACATGCAGTCCTACTTCAGCGCCTCCAATTTCCCGGCCAACATGCCGGCGATCTGGGAGCAGCACTTCGGCCAGTTCGTGCAGTCCGGCCACGCGCTGCTGCTCGGCGAGTTCGGCGGCAAGTACGGCCAGGGCAATGCGCTGGACGTGAAGTGGCAGAACGCGCTGGTCGACTACCTGATCGGCAAGGGCATCCACAGCGGCTTCTACTGGTCGTGGAATCCGAACAGCGGCGACACCGGCGGCATCCTCAACGACGACTGGTCCTCGGTGCGCACCGACAAGGTCACCCTGCTGAAGAAACTGTGGGGCGATTCCAGCAGCACCACGCCGACGCCGACGCCTACTCCAACGCCTACTCCAACGCCGACGCCCACGCCCACGCCGACCCCGGGCAGCGCCAGCTTCAGCACCAAGACCATCGTCGACAGCGACTGGAACGCCGGCTATTGCCACCGCGTGCAGGTGACCAACACCGGCAGCGCGAGCGGCAACTGGGCGGTCAGCCTGTCGATCGGCGGTACCGTCAACAACCTGTGGAATGCCACCTGGTCGCAGTCCGGCAGCACGCTCAAGGCATCCGGCGTGGACTGGAACAAGACCCTGGCGCCCGGCGCCACCGCCGAATTCGGCTTCTGCGCCGCACGCTGACCGCGTGCAATGAAAGCGCCGCCGCGCACACCGCGCGGTGACAATGCGAACGGCAGCGTCCCACGACGCTGCCGTTCGCATTTGCGGCGACGCAGCGCGCCCGCCGCGCTTTCGATGACCACGCCAGGTGCGGGAGTGCGTCGGGGTCGCGCCGGACGATCGCTCGCGACGGGCTCGCTCGGCAAGTCCATCGCCACCGACTCTCTCCCGGTTCCCGACGCTCGGCAAGGCGAGCGGGAGAACGCGTCTTGGCCGCCGCCGCTGTGCCATAAGTCACGTTCCGAGCCCGGCGTGCGCCCACTATGCTGGCTCATTCTCCTCATCAGGCCCGGCCCCATGCTTCGACCCTTGTCGTTGTTGATCTCCAGCATCCTCACCCTTGGCGTCGGCGCCGCCATCGCACCGGCCAGCGCCGCGCCGCCGGCACTGGCGGCCAAGGCCAAGGCCACCGTGCCGGAGATCGCCTACACCCGCTTCACCCTGCCCAACGGCCTGACCGTGGTGGTGCACGAAGACCACAAGGCGCCGGTGGTGGCGGTGAGCATCTGGTACCACATCGGCTCCGGCGACGAGCCGGCCGGCAAGACCGGCTTCGCCCACCTGTTCGAGCACCTGATGTTCTCCGGCTCGGAAAACCACAAGGGCACCTATTTCCAGCCGTTCGAGAAGGTCGGCGCCACCGACATGAACGGCACCACCTGGTTCGACCGCACCAACTACTTCGAGACCGTGCCGACCACCGCGCTGGACATGGCGCTGTGGATGGAATCGGACCGCATGGGCCACCTGCTCGGCGCGATCGGACAGAAGGAACTGGATACCCAGCGCGGCGTGGTGCAGAACGAAAAGCGCCAGGGCGAGAACCGCCCGTACGGGCGCGTGGACGAGAACATCCTGGCCAACATCTTCCCGGCCAACCATCCGTACCAGCACGACACCATCGGCTCGATGGCCGACCTCGACGCGGCCTCGCTGGACGACGTCAAGCAGTGGTTCCACGACAACTACGGCGCCGCCAACACCACCCTGGTGCTGGCCGGCGACATCACCGTGGCCCAGGCCAAGGCCAAGGCCGAGCAGTACTTCGGCGACATCCCCGCCGGCAAGCCGGTGCCGCGCCAGCAGCCGTGGATCACCCCGCTGGCCAGGCAGACCCGCGGCGTGCAGCACGACCATGTCGCGCAGCCGCGCATCTACCGCACCTGGGTGGCGCCGCAGCTGGGCAGCGACGACGCCGTGCAGCTGGACCTGGCCACCACCGTGCTCGGCGGCGGCAAGACCAGCCGCCTGTACCAGCGCCTGGTGTACCGCGACAATCTGGTGGACGACGTCTCGGCCAGCATCCAGCCGTTCGCGCTGGCCAGCCAGCTGCAGATCACTGCCGACGTGAAGGACGGCGTGGACCCGGCCAAGGTCGAGGCCGCCATCGCCGACGAACTGAAGAAATTCCTGGCCGAAGGCCCGAGCGCCGACGAACTGCAGCGCGCCCAGGTCAACTACCGCGCCGGCTTCGTGCGCGGCCTGGAGAAGGTCGGCGGCTTCACCGGCAAGGCCGCGATCCTGGCCGAGGGCCAGGTCTATCGCAAGGATCCGGGCGCCTACAAGCACGACCTGGAGCGCGCGCAGGCGGCCACCGCGGCCAGCGTGCGCAAGGCCGCCGACACCTGGTTCGGCAAGGGCGACTACCTGCTGACCGTGCTGCCGGCCGGCGACGGCTTCGACCCGGTGGCCGAGGACAAGGCGGTCAAGCCGCTGCCCGCGGCCGACGGCAAGCCCGCGCCCACGCTGCCGGCCAAGGCCAGCTACAGCGTCGGCAAGAACCAGGTCGATCGCGCCGCCGGCATCCCGGAGACCACCCAGTTCCCGAGCCTGAGCTTCCCGCAGCTGCAGCGCGGCAAGCTCAAGAACGGCATCGAAGTGGTGCTGGCCGAACGCCACACCATCCCGGTGACCCAGGTCGAACTGCTGTTCGACGCCGGCTACGCGGCCGACCAGGGCGGCAAGCTCGGCACCGCCAACTTCACCGCGGCGCTGATGAACGAGAGCACCCGCAGCCTGGATTCGGTGGAAGTGGCGCAGCGCCGCCAGCGCCTGGGCGCGATCACCAGCGTGGCGTGCGAGCTGGACAGCTGCGCCGCCTCGCTCGACGCGCTCAACGACCAGTTGGCACCGTCGCTGGCGCTGTTCGCCGACATCGTGCGCAACCCGGCGTTCAAGGCCGAGGACATCGAACGCATCCGCGGCCAGTGGCTGGCCTCCATCGCGCAGGAGAAGACCCAGCCGCAGGGCCTGGCGCTGCGCACCCTGCCGCCGCTGCTGTACGGCCCGCAGCATCCCTACGGCGTGCCGCTCACCGGCAGCGGCACCGAAACGGCGATCAAGAGCCTGAGCGCCAGCGACCTGACTGCGTTCCAGAACAGCTGGCTGCGCCCGGACAACCTGCGCATCCTGGTCGCCGGCGACACCACCCTGGCGCAGATCATCCCGCAGCTGGACGCGGCGTTCGGCGACTGGCAGCCGCCGCCGGCCACGCGCCCGAGCAAGACCCTGTCGCAGGTCGCCGCGCAGCCCAAGCCGCGCGTGTTCCTGATCAACCGCGCCGACGCGCCGCAGTCGCTGATCCTGGCCGGCCTGCTGGCGCCGTCGACCAAGGCGCCGAACAACCTCGCCATCGGCGTGGCCAACGGCGCCTTCGGCGGCACCTTCACCTCGCGGTTGAACATGAACCTGCGCGAGGACAAGCGCTGGGCCTACGGCGCCAACAGCTTCATGCTGGATGCGCAGGGCCAGCGCCCGTTCCTGTTCTTCGCCCCGGTGCAGACCGACAAGACCGCCGAATCGGCCGCGGAGATCCTGAAGGAAGCCAAGGCCGTGGTCGGCGACAAGCCGCTGACCGCCGAGGAGATCGCCAAGATCAAGAACCAGCGCATCCGCGCCCTGCCGGGCAGCTTCGAGACCACCGGCGCAGTGCTGGGCGCGGTCGAGAGCATCGTCCAGTACGGGCGTCCGGACGACTACGTGCAGACCCTGAAGACGCGCCTGGAAGGCATCGACCAGACCGCGGCGGAAGCGGCGATCAAGGAAATCGTCGCGCCGCAGGCGATGACCTGGGTGATCGTCGGCGACCTCAAGCAGATCGAGGCGCCGGTACGCGCGCTGAAGCTGGGCGAGGTGCAGGTGCTGGACAGCGACGGCCAGCCGGTCAAGGCGAAGGCCAAGGCCGCCGGCAAGCAGTAAGGCAACACGCGCATGGCCGGGAGGTCCCGGCCATGCGTGGCAAGGCGGCGTGCGGGCGGATCGCCCGCGACGCCGGAACGTCCTGGCGTGGCGACGCGCGCGCAGTGGTGCATACGCTGCCCGACCCCAGTCTCGCGTTAGAGGCACGCGCACAAGCGCGCTGCCGATTGCAGCCATCGTTGCGCGCTGCACGCATCGGTCGCTCGACATCCAAGCAGGGCAAGGTCAGGACGACGGCCGCGAGCCGTTCCTTCCTGTTTCCGGAAAAAGCTGGCTGACCGAGCATCCTCGCAGAAGTAGACTCGCCTCCTGGACGCTGCTGCCGATCGGAGATCGCGATGCTTGAAAACACATTCTCGGATGGCGAAGCTGCCATCACCCCAGCGGACCTGGATCACCTGGAATCGGTGATTGGCAGAAAGCTGCCGACTCCCTTCAGGGAGCATTACCTCAAGTACAACGGCGGCATGCCTGAGCGAGCGTATTGGGTCGGCGAAGATGATTACGAGCCGATCGAGGTCGCCACGTTCAAACCGATCGCGCATTGCGACTACACGCTGCTGTCCACCTACCGGTTGATGCTGCAGAAACAGGTTCTGCCCGCACGCCTGCTGCCGTTCGCGAACGACTGCGGCGGCAACTTCTTTTGTCTGGATCTGGACACGGGAGCCGTCCGCTATTTCACCACCGACACCTTCGACAGCGACCTCAGCCCGGAGCAAAACCAGGCCAACGCCGAAAGGCCTGTCTGTCCGGATTTCCTTCAGTTCGTCCAAGGGCTGATCGACGAGGAGGATGCGGACGAGGAATGAACCGGGCAGCAAAACGAGCATGGCAAGCAATGCCCTTCACGGCACCTGGCCGCAGCGCTTGCTATCCCGGACATCCTTCCCGCCGCTACCCGTTCGATGCCGACCGCTCCGCCACGCATCGCCAATCCCGCTCCGCGCATCCGCGTCGGCTGCGCCGGCTGGTCGATCGCCAGCACCCAGCGCGCGCTGGTCGGCGACGGCGCCAGCCAGCTGCAACGCTATGCGACCCGCTTCGATGCGGTCGAGATCAACTCCACCTTCTACCGCACCCACCGTCCCGCCACCTACCAGCGCTGGGCCGACAGCGTGCCGGCGGACTTCCGCTTTTCGGCCAAGCTGCCGCGCACCATCACCCACGACGCGCGCCTGTCCGGCGTGGGGCCATTGTTGCAAACCTTCCTCGACGAAGCCGGCCACCTCGGCGACAGGCTCGGCTGCCTGCTGGTGCAACTGCCGCCGAGCCTGGCCTTCGATGCGCGCACCGCCGCCACCTTCTTCGCCATGCTGCGGCGCCGCTGGCACGGCGGCATCGCCTGCGAACCGCGCCACGCCAGCTGGTTCAGCGCGCGCGCCGAGGCCTTGTGGCAGCGCCACCGCATCGCCCGCGTCGCCGCCGATCCGGCGCTGAACGCCAGCGCCGCGCAACCCGCCGGCACCGCGGCGCCGGCCTATTGGCGCTGGCACGGCGCGCCGCGCGTCTACTACAGCGACTACGCCGACGACACGCTGCGCGGCCTGGCCGAGCGCGTCGCCGCCGCCACGCCGCACCCGGACGAAGCCTGGGTGATCTTCGACAACACCGCGCTCGGCCACGCCCTCGCCAATGCCGCCACGCTGCAGGCGCAACTGCGCGCGCTCGGCGCCGGCACCGCCGGCTGACCGCCACGCCCCGCCGGTTCCCGCCGTTTGCGGGACAAGGGCCCGCCCTGCTGCGGCAGGAACCGGACACTCGCTCGCCGCCCCTGTAGGAGCGGCTTCAGCCGCGACACACCGTGTCGGCACCCGGCTGCCGCCGATGCAAGGCGCTCCGCTTTCGTGCGCCAGGTCCGCAGACTCGGGCCAGCGGCCAACATCGGCGCACTGCGCCGTCCGGCCCGCAGCGGCGGCGCCAAGCCCGGCAGGCGGCGGCGCCCGATTGGCCCCGCTCTTGCATCGCCTCCGGCATGTCTCCGCAACGCGCTCCGATTCAAGCCCACCGGCGCATGGCCGATATCGCCAGATCGGCCGATCGCGTCGCGCCTCGGCCGGACCGCTCCGCGCTTCCAGGTGTCGCCAGCGCGCGGCCGCCACAGCCGCCAGTCACCCGCCTCCTCCTTCGGTCGTTTACCATGCCGCACGCATCCTGCTCTGGACCCGAGATGAGCCATGCCGCTCCTCCCTGTTGCACGCCGCTGCTGAGCCTGTCGCTGGGCCTGCTGCTGGGCAACTACGACACCGCCTCGGCGCAGCCCGCGCCGACCGCGATGCAGACCGCGCCGGCGCCCGCGCCGCTGACCCCGGACCTGGCCTACCCCGAACTGTTCCAGGCGGTGCAGCAGCAGGAACTGTTCGACGACCAGAAGCACTTCGTCGATGCGCTGCCGCTGCGCGACCCGGCCCTGATCAATGCCGACTACCTGGCCCAGCGCCAGCAGCCGGACTTCGACCTGCGCCGCTTCGTCGCCGCCAACTTCGAGGAATCCGGCCCGGTGCAGACCGAGGCGATCCGCCAGGACACCGGCCTGCGCGAGCACATCGACGCGCTGTGGCCGCTGCTGGTGCGGCGCCAGGTGGACGTGCCGGCGCACAGCAGCCTGCTGTCGCTGCCGCAGCCCTACGTGGTGCCGGGCGGGCGCTTCCGCGAGGTCTACTACTGGGATTCGTACTTCACCATGCTCGGCCTGGTCGAGAGCGGCGAGCGCGAACGCAGCCGGCAGATGCTGGACAACTTCGCCTACCTGATCGACACCTACGGGCACATCCCCAACGGCAACCGCAGCTACTACCTGAGCCGCTCGCAGCCGCCGTTCTTCTCGCACATGGTGCAGCTGCAGGCCAAGGTGGAAGGCGACGCCGCCTATGCGCGCTACCTGCCGCAGCTGCAGAAGGAATACGCGTACTGGATGCAGGGCGCGCAGACGCTGGCGCCGGGCAGCGCGCAGGCGCACGTGGTGCGGCTGGCCGACGGCAGCCTGCTCAACCGCTACTGGGACGCGCGCGACACGCCGCGCCCGGAAGCCTGGCTGCACGACGTGCGCACCGCCGCCGAGGCCAAGGACCGCCCGGCCGCCGAGGTCTACCGCGACCTGCGCGCCGGCGCCGAGAGCGGCTGGGACTATTCCAGCCGCTGGCTGGGCGACCGCAAGACCCTGGCCACGATCCGCACCACCGCCATCGTCCCGGTCGATCTCAACAGCCTGCTCTACCACCTCGAAACCACCCTGGCCCTGGCCTGCGCCAAGAACCCGGGCGCGGCCGGCTGCGACACCGACTACGCGGCCCTGGCCAGCGCGCGCAAGACCGCGATGGACAAGCACCTGTGGAGCGATGCCGGCTACTACGCCGACTACGACTGGCAACAGCGCCGGCTGCGCGACCAGGTCACCGCCGCGGCGCTGTATCCGCTGTTCGTCGGCATCGCCTCACCGGCGCGCGCCAAGCGCAGCGCCGACACCGTGCAGGCGCAGCTGCTGCGTCCCGGCGGCCTGGCCACCACCCGCCTGCATACCGGCCAGCAATGGGACGAGCCCAACGGCTGGGCGCCGCTGCAATGGATCGCGGTGGACGGCCTGCGCCGCTACGGCCAGGACGCGCTCGCGCAGCGCATCGGCAGCCGCTTCCTGGCGCGGGTGCAGGCGCTGTTCGCGCAGCAGCACAAGCTGGTGGAGAAGTACGGCGTCGACGCCAAGGCGCAGGGCGGCGGCGGCGGCGAATACGCGCTGCAGGACGGCTTCGGCTGGACCAACGGCGTGACCCTGCTGTTGCTGGACCTGTACGCCAAGCCGGCGCCCGCCCCAGCGCTGACGCCGGCCGCGCAGCAGGCGCGGCAGCCGGAGCCGGCCACGCCCTGAGGCGCCGGCCGGCGGGTATGCTGCGATCCTTGCCCAGACCCAAGGATCGAAGATGAGCGTACGTACCCTGGCCGAATTCCTGTCGGCCTCGCGCGAGAAGGACGCCTCCGCGGACGCGTTCGAACTGGAAAGCCCGCACCTGCTGGAAGTGCGCCTGGACGGCCTGGTCTGGGCCAAGGCCGGGGCCATGGTCGCGCGCAAGGGCGCGGTCAAGTTCACCCGCCAGGGCCTGCTGGAACAGGGCCTGGGCAACCTGCTGAAGAAGGCGGTCAGCGGCGAAGGCATGCAGCTGATGAAGATCGAGGGCCAGGGTCGCGTCTATCTGGCCGACGCCGGCAAGAAGATCACCCTGCTGCGCCTGGCCGGCGAGTCGATCTTCGTCAACGGCAACGACGTGCTCGCCATCGAGGCCGGCATCGACAGCCAGATCACCATAATGCGCAAGGTCGCCGGCATGCTCTCCGGCGGCCTGTTCAACGTGCGCCTGAGCGGCCACGGCATCGTCGCCATCACCTCGCACTACGAACCGCTGACGCTGCCGGTCAACGCGCAGAGCGGCCCGGTGTTCACCGACCCCAACGCCACCGTGGCCTGGTCCGGCGGGCTGACCCCGGAGATCGTCGCCGACGTCAGCCTGGGCACGCTACTCGGGCGCGGCTCCGGCGAGAGCATCCAGCTGCGCTTCGCCGGCGAAGGCTGGGTGGTGGTGCAGCCGTACGAGGAAGTGGCGCTGCAGGCGAAGAGCTGAGACCTGGCGCCGGAGACCGGCGCCAGCGTCAGCCTGGACGCGCTGCCTGGCCGCGGCTGCGGCGAGAGCATGCAGCTACGTTCTGGAGGCGATTGCGGGGAATGGTGCAGCCGTACGACGAAGTGGCGCTGCAGGCCGGGCGCTGAGGGCTGGCACACACGGTCAGCCTGGCTTGCCGATGGAATGGCCGGATGCCGCGCATAGCCGCCGGGTCGGTGCACCATGCTCCCTACGCTGCCGCGCGCTGCGCGGACGCACCGTGGCGGCATGTGTGCGGATGCCAGGTTCGATCGTGCGTGCGTCGGCGGGGAAGCGCGCGACCACGCGACCTGCAAGCCTTACGTGGGAACCCGCGCTACTGCGCCGGCGTTTCCGTCTTGATTCCCATCGCTTCGCGGTAGCGTTGGTAGAGCGCCATCACCTTGTCGATGTAGTCGCGGGTTTCCGCATACGGCGGCACGCCGCGATAGCGCGCCACGGTGCCGATGCCGGCGTTGTAGGCGGCCGCGGCGAGCGTGCGGTCGCCCTGGTAGCGGCGCAGCAGCGACTGCATGTAGCGCGCGCCGCCGGCGATCGACTGGTCGGCGGCGAACGGATCGGCCACGCCGTATTCCTTCGCCACTTCGGGCATCAGCTGCATCACGCCCTGTGCGCCCTTCGGCGACACCGCTGCTGCGTCGAAGCCGCTTTCGGCGTGCGCGATCGCGCGCAGCCACGGGTCGTCCACACCGGTGGCGCGCGCCGCGGCGCGGAATTGCTTGGCGTGCATGTTCAACTGCGGCGCGCCGACCTTGCCCAGTCCCGGATGCGCCGCCTCGCCCGGCGGAGTGACCGCGGTGAAGCGCAGGTACGGGCGCGACCCGGGCAGATTGCGCGTGGAATACACCAGGCGTCCGTCCTGCTCGCGCTCGTACAGGGTGCCGCTGAACACGCCCATGCTGCCCCACAGGTTGGGCGTGGCGATCGCGGCGTCGTCGAGCTCCTTCGGCGTGCATTTGGAGCCCGGCTCCGGCGCGGTCGCCAGGCTGACCGTGCCGTCGCGCACGCAGCGGTACACCGTGCGCGCCTGCGCGCCGGCGACGACGCAGCACGACAGCAGCAGGACCAGCAGCGTTCGGGAACAGGGCATGGGCGGCTGACGGAACGGGCGAAGGCGGGCGCGCATCATCGCGCACCGGGCGTCGGCGCAGGTGAGGACCGGGCGGACGGCGCTTTCTGACGCGCGCCGTGTAGGAGCGGCTTCAGCCGCGACATGTTGCCGACGCCGCTGCAGTTCAGGCTCCGCTGTCGCGACTGAAGTCGCTCCCACAGGAGACTTGCGGCGCGCCGGCCGAGTGCACTGTGGGAGGGACTTCAGTCCCGGCTGCTTCCGGGATCGGATAGTCAGCTCACTCGGTTCGTCGCGGCTGAAGCCGCTCCTACAGGAGACTTGCGGCGCGCCGGCCGGGTGCGCTGTGGGAGGG
>NZ_JACSQX010000018.1:0-45231 GCF_014836395.1 Xanthomonas bonasiae | reverse complement strand
ACTTCAGTCCTGGCCGCTTCCGAGATCGGATAGCCAGCCCGCTCCGTTCGTCGCGGCTGAAGCCGCTCCTACAGGAGGCTTGCGGCGAGCCGGCCGGGTGCACTGTGGGGGGACTTCAGTCCCGGCTGCTTCCGAGATCGGATAGCCGGCCCACTCCGTTTGTCGCGGCTGAAGCCGCTCCTACAGGAGACTTGCGGCGCGCCGGCCGGGTGCACTGTGGGAGGGACTTCAGTCCTGGCCGCTTCCGAGATCGGATAGCCAGCCCGCTCCGTTCGTCGCGGCTGAAGCCGCTCCTACAGGAGAGACTTGCGGCGCGCTGGCCGGGTGCACTGTGGGAGGGACTTCAGTCCCGAATGCTTCCGAGCCCGGATAGCCGGCCACGTCGCTTGTCGCGGCTGAAGCCGTTCCTACAACGGCACGCAGCCGGGAAAGCGCCACCGCTACGGCGCGCACGCCGCCAGTTTCTGGTCGGCGTACCACAGCGCGCGCCGCGCCAGGTCGTAGGCGCTGTCGGCGGCGCGCGGCAGGGTCTGCTGCGCCAGGATCGGGTCGGCGCCGTGGGCCATGGCCTTTTCCACGCGCTGCAGTTCGTCCAGGTTGTCCAGCACCGGCTGCAGCAGGCGGCTGCGCTGCGCCGCCGGGCAGGCCGCGCGGCGCTGCTCCAGTTCCCCGATCGCCTTGCGGATACGGCGGCTGGCTTCGCCGTCCAGGCCCGGCGCCTTTTCCAACGCGATCGGCGCGGCCTTGTAGGCATCGCCGGTGGCCTCGCTGCCGAGGTCGCCCGGGCGCTCGTGCAGCGCCGGGTTGAAGCGCACGTCCGGCGGCGGCCGCGCCACCGCCGACTGGTGGGTGCTCTTGGGCAGCATCTTCTTCATCGCATCGCCGATGCCCTGCATCGCCACGTCGCCCAGGGTGCCGCTGGTGGCCCAATCCTTGTCGAAGCGGGTGGGCCGGTAGTCGATCGGGTTCGGACGCTCAAGCAGGCGCTTGGCCTTGGCCAGGTCGCGCGGATTGGTGGTACCCGGCGGTGTGCCTTGCGCCTCGGCGAACGGATCCACCGCCACGCCGTCCGGCAACCGCGCGCTGCCGTCGCGGGTGTACAGCGTGGCGCTCATCGGCGCGGCCTGCGTGGCCACGGGGGCGGCCGTGCGGGTCGGGGGCGGCAGCGGCGCTTGCGCCGCGCGCGCGGCGGCCGGCGCGCGCCGTGCCGCGGCATGCGGCGCGGACTGGGCGGCCTGCGGTGACGGTGGCGGCGCGGCAACCGGTTCCGGGCGCGGCACGAACACCAGCCGCATCGCGTCGTGGACGCGCGGCGGCGGCGCCGCCGGCGCGATCAACAGCAGGCGGCCGAGCAACAGCAGGATCAGCAAGGTGGTGGCGGCCGCGCCCAGGTGCAGCAGCCGGTCTTCCGCAGGCGCAGACGTCACGACGATCGAGATTCCATAGCGAGGTATGCGTCCACCGGAGGATTGTCTCCGGACTCCGCTATGGTGCCGTGAGTTCCTGTGCCGCAACGTGTCAATCGGCGTCCAACGCCGCCATGCACTGCCACCCGCCGCCGGACTGCGGGTGCAAAACCCCCGCCACGCTTGACGCTGCGCCGTGTCGCGAGGAAACCGGCTAAGGTGGCCGGCGCCGCTACGGCGACAGCCGGCGTACAGCCAACGCGCGTCGCCCCCCTGGTTTGGAGAACGCCCCGTCGTGAAAACCCGTCTGCCATGAAGCACGCAACGATTCGCTGGCTAAGCGCCTGCCTGCTGAGTGCCGCCGCGGCGCTCCCGGCCACTGCCGCGCCGTCGCACCTGGACAGCATCGCGCAGCGCGGCACGCTGCGCGTGTGCACCACCGGCGACTACCTGCCCTACAGCCTGCTGCGTGCGGACGGCGGCTACGAAGGCATCGACATCGCCCTGGCGCAATCGCTCGCGGCCAGCCTGGAGGTGCCGGTGACCTGGGTCCCCACGCGCTGGGCGACGCTGCTGCCGGACCTGCTCGCCGATCGCTGCGACATCGCCGTCGGCGGCATCTCGGTGTCGCTGCAGCGGCAGCGCCACGCCTGGTTCAGCGCCGTGCTCGACGTGGACGGCAAGATCCCGCTGGTGCGCTGCGCCGACCAGCAGCGCTATCGCGACATCGCGCAGATCGATCGCGCCGAGGTGCGGGTGATCGAACCGCGCGGCGGCACCAATGAAGCCTTCGCCCGCCGCGAACTGCCGCAGGCGCGGCTGACCCTGTCCGACGACAACACCGCGATCTTCCGCGAACTGCTCGAAGGCCGCGCCGACGTGATGATCACCGATGCTTCCGAAGCGCGCTTCCAGCAGCGCCGCATGCCCGGCCTGTGCGCGGTGAATCCGCAACAGCCGCTGCAGTACAGCGAAAAGGCGTTCCTGCTGCCGCGCGACGACATGGCCTGGAAGGCCTACGTGGACCAGTGGCTGCACCTGAGCAAGGCCAGCGGCGAGTACCGCAAGGCGCAGGCGCCGTGGTTGGGAGATGCGGCGGACTAGCGCCCGCATCGCAGGCAGCCTGTCGCCAGTCGCCGCAGTGCATGGCGCCGGCGGTGCATGCGGAGAGCGCCCGGCGGCCCTTCGCGATCCCGCCGGCAAGGCGCTATGCTGCCGACGCCGGCGGCGATCGCTCCGGCAGAAAGGGACATCGACAAGGGGACAATCATGAAGAACGGATGGAGCGCGCTCGCGCTGGCGAGCGTGATGCTGGTGGCCGGGTGCTCGACCAATAGCGTGGTGCGCCAGAGCTACAAGGCCGCGGCGCCGGAAACCTACTGGTACCAGGTCAAAGGCAACGAAGACACCGACGCCGAAAGCCTGGGCATGTTCCAGCGCCAGCTCGACGAAAAACTGGACGCAGCGCATCTGCGCGGTGCCGAGGGCAGTGCCGACGCGCGCAAGATGACGATCACCATCGACCATTACTACATGCGCAGCAACGGTGCGCGTTTCTGGGCCGGCATCATGGCCGGGCGCGACAAGATCAAGAGCAAGGTCGAGGTCGCGGGCGCAGATGGCAAGACCGCTGCGCGTTTCGATGTCGAGTCGACCAATACCAGCGCCTGGGGCACGTCCGAAGGCCTGGTCGGCCGCCACGCCGAAGAAATCGTCGAACGGCTAAAGCAGCTGCAGTAGGCAGGTGCGCTGGCGATCGCCGTTGTGCGGAGGACGCAACTGGCGTTCTCCGCGCGCGATGACTGTGCCAGAACACGCCCCACGCGGGTATTCGAAGGTGACGCAGCGTTGTGGGAGCGACTTCAGTCGCGACGGGATTTATCGGTAACGCCCGTCGCGACTGAAGTCGCTCCCACAAAAACGGCGCATGCCTGCAGATCGATAAGAGCATCGGCTCCGGAACTCGCCTCTGCAGCTGGCTCAACGTGTCGCGTGCGTATTTCGCTACGGTGCCCTGCGCCTACTCCAGCGTCACCCGCAGGTCGCGATTCGCAATGGCCTGGTTGCCGCTGTAGTCGCTTGCGGTGATGCGGATCAGATAGTCGCCCGCCGGCAGCGCGCTCGGCTGCCATCGCCCTTCGGCGATGCGGCCGTCGCGCACGGTGTTGGTCACCACGTAGCGGAAGCGGGTCGTGGCGCTGCCGTGCACGGTGATGCCGCTGTCGGCCGCGTACGCCACCTTCACCGCATCGGCATCGGCGGGCATGCGGTCGAACTGGATGCTCGGCTGCGCCGGCGCGGCACCGGGCAGCGGACGGCCTTGCGCATCGAGCACCTCGTAGCCCAGCGCATACAGGCCAAGGCGCCGGCGCGGCAGGTTGCGATCCACCTGGTCCCAGGCCTCCACCACGATCTGCACGCCGCCGTTGCCGCGCGCCACCCGCACCCGTCCTTGCGTCGCCCGCAGCGCCTGGCCGTTGCCGTCGAACAGCTCGATGCGCTGGATCTGCGGCGGGTAGTGATCGGCGTAGTCGCGGAAGCCGAGCAGCACCGCATTGCGTTCGAAGCCGCTGGCGCCCACGCTCAGGTGCACATGCGCCATCGCGTTGATCTTGCCCAGCGCGTCGCCGGCGGCGAAGCGGGTGCCGCGCAGCACGCGCACCCGTTCCGGCGCGCCGCTGTCGTCGGCGAGCAGATGGAAGCGCTGCGGATCCAGCAACGCGCCCTGCGCGGTGCGGCCGACGCGCATGTGGATGTAGCCGAGCTGGTCCAGCGCCATGCCTTCGCCGAGCTTGCCCAGCGCCCAGGTCGCGCTGGGGCTGGCGACCTTGGCATCGGCGATGGCGTAGACCGTCTGCCCGACGTCGCCACGGATATCCAGGCCCGCATGCAGATGGTCGCGGCGCTCGCCCTGGTAGTTGCCGCGCACCTCGCCGAGCGTGCCGACCACCTCGTGCCAGCCGTCCTGCGGACGCAACGGCCAGCGGCCGTGGGTGATTGGCAGCGGCTGTGCGGCGGCGGGTCCGATCACCACGGGCGCGGCGGCGGCAGCGGCCTGCGGCGTGGTCGGCAGCAACCGGTGCACCCGCGCACTGCCCGCATCGGTGACATAGACCGCGCCGTCCGCGGCCACGGTCACGCCGGCCGGACGCGCCAGGCGGGTGTCGCTGCGCTCGCCGGACAGCACCAGCACGTGTCCGGTCGAGGTGACCTGCAGCACGCGGCCGTCGTCGCTGCCGACGTAGCCGTGGCCGTCGAAGGTCAGGCCCAGGCTCAGCGGCCGCGCCAGCGGCGACGCCTCGCTGGCGCCGGCCAGGGTGACCACCCGCCCGTCCGGCAGCAGCTGGCGGATCGCGTCGTTGCGCAGGTCGGCGATCCACAGCACGCCGGCGCGATCCACTTTCAGGTCGGTCGGCGTATCGAAGCGCGCTTCGGCGCCCATGCCATCGGCATAGCCGGGGCGTTCGCCGCCGGCGAGCGTGCGCACCTGGCCGTCGCGCTCGATCACGCGGATGCGATCGTTGTAGGTGTCGGCGACGTAGACGCGCCCCTGCGCATCCACCGCCACGCCCATCGGGCCGTTGAAGCGCGCCTGCGCGCCCGGACCGTCGCGGAAGCCGGCCGTGCCGTCGCCGGCCAGCGTCGTCACCACGCCCTGCGCGCTGAGCTTGCGGATCGCATGGTTGCCGGTATCGGCGATGTACAGCGTGCCCGCCGCGTCCACGGCGATGCCCGATGGCGTGGCGAAGCGCGCCGCACTGGCGATGCCGTCGGCGAAGCCTTCGGCGCCGCCGGCAACGGTGGCGACCGTGCCGTCGCGGGCGATGCGGCGAATGCGGTTGTTGTCGCCGGCATCGGTCACGTACAGCACGCCGTGCGCATCGACCACGATGCCGTAGGGATCGGCGAAGCGTGCGCGTCCCGCGGCGCCATCGGCCAGGCCGCGCACACCGTCGCCGGCCACCCACTGCAGCTGCGCCAGCCAACCCAACGGCGTCGGCGCCGGTGCGCTGGAGGCGCGCGCTACGCTGTGCGGACGTTCGCTTCGCCACCAAGCGAACAACGCGAGCGATACCAGCGCCAGCAACAGCAGCCACACCCCGGTCTTTCTCATATCCTGCCCGCGCGACGAATGGTCAGGCACCTTAGACAAAGCGCGCGGCACAGGGAAGCGCGCGCGCGTGCTGGCCGCCTCCCTAAGCGAGCGCGCCTGCGAAATCGATGAACGCCACCGGCACCTGCGCGGTCAGCCAGACGCCGTTGTCGGCGCGATGGAACGCATGCCCGGCCTCGGCCATGGCCTGCGCGCGCACCGTCAGCAACACCGCCCGTCCATAGCGCTGCCCGACCTGCAACGCCGTGTCCGCCGACACCGACAGGTGCACGTGCTGGCGCTGGCCCGGCAGCACCCCATCGCGGCGGATCGCGTCCAAAAAGCGGGTCGCCGTGCCGTGGTACAGCTGCGGCGGCGGCTCCACGGATGCAAGACCCAGGTCCACCGGCAGCGAATGCCCCTGGTTGGCGCGGATGCGCAGGCCATCGGCGCTGATCGCGAAACGCTGCTTGTCGCTGTCCGCCACCACCCGCTGCAGTTGCGCGGGGGTCAACGGATGCGTGGGCTGCGCCAGCCGCAACAGTGCGTCGATCGATGCCCAGCCCTGCGCATCGAGCTGCAGTCCGATCGCCTGCGGCTGGTGCCGCAGCACCCAGCTCAGGAACCTGCTAGCGGTCTCGTCGGAACCTTCCATCGCAGCGGCGTCGGCCTGCACTCGGGCCGGGCACGATAGACCACGTCGGCGCGATCAGCCACTCAGGCCGAGCTGTTCGGCCAGGTCGTTGCGCGGCGAACGGCCGTACAGGCGGCTGTATTCGCGGCTGAACTGCGACGGGCTCTGGTAGCCGACCCGATAGCCGGCCGAACCCACGTCCATCCGCTCCACCACCATCAGCCGCCGCGCCTCGCGCAGGCGCAGCTGCTTCTGGTATTGCAGCGGGGTCATCGAGGTCACCGCGTTGAAATGGTGATGCAGCGAAGACGCGCTCATGTTCACCTGTCGCGCCAGGTCTTCGATCCGTATCGGTTCGGCGTAGTGCTGGCGCAACCACGCGATCGCCTTGGCGATACGGTTGCTGGGGCTGTCCTCCTGCGCGATGCGCAGCAGGTTCGGGCCGCACGGTCCGGTCAGCAGGCGATACAGGATTTCCTGCTCGATCAGCGGCGCCATCGCGGCGATGTCGTCGGGCTGTTCCAGCAGCCGGAGCATGCGCAGCGTCGCATCCAGCAACGCCGCGCTGGCGGTGTTGACCGACACGCCGCGCACGCAATCGGCGCTGGCCTGCGCCGGCAGCGGAATGCGTTCGAGCAGGTCGCGCAGCCGGTCCGGGCGGATCGCCATGGCCAAGCCCAGCAATGGCTGCTCGGGACTGGCCTGGGTGATGCGCGATACCACCGGCAGGTCCAGCGCCACCAGCAGATAGGTGCCGGCCGCGTAGCGGTATTCCTCCGTGCCCAGGCTCAGGCACTTCTCGCCCTGCACCACCAGGGCGAAGCAAGGCCACTGCGCGGTGTGTGCCTTTGGCGAGGGCGCGGTGCGATACGAACAGAACAAGCCGTCGATGGCGGTATCGCCGTCGCCGTCGGGGACGGCCAATCGGGCAATGAGTGCGGCGATTTCTTGATAGCGGTCGGCGAGCGCGGTCATCGGCGTCGGGCGCGGTGGCGGGCAATCCAGGGACAGACAGCTTGCCTGATGCTGCGACGGCGCGTTCGCCGCCGCGGCACGGTTTGCAGGATCGGACAAGAATTCCGCGGGATCGCGATAACGCGGCACGGCGCCGCGCTCGCATCCTGTGCAGGCCGGATCCCCCGTCGCGTCTACCGGAGTGCTCCCATGCCCATCCTGCTCCCCTCCTCCCCCACCTGCGCGCCGCTCGCCGCCACCGCGCCCTGCAGCACCCGTTCCCGTCACTGCGCCGCGCCGCGCAAAGCCCAGGGCTGAGCCGATGCAAGCGCATAGCGAAGCCCTGGAAATCACCACCTTCCGCCTGCAGGACTGCACCTGGCGCACCTTCCTGCGCGCCAACGCCGAGGTCGATGCCTGGCTGCAACGCCAACCCGGCTTCCGCTCGCGGCGCATCGCGCGGCGCCGCGACGGCACCGTGGTCGACATGCTGCTGTGGGACAGCGTGGCGCACGGCACCGCCTCGGCGCGGCGGCTGATGCGCGAACTGCAAGGCGCCGCGATCCATGCACTGATCGATCCGGACACGGTGTCCTGGGACATCGCGCCGGTGCAGCACGTCAGCGGCGAGGAGCGCGACGACAGCGAGGCGGAAACCGAGGCGGACAGCCTCGCCGCCTAGCAATCGCGAGCGCCTGCACCCGCCGCCGCGCTCACACCCAGCCGCGGCGGCGGAACCACGCCAGCGGCAGCACCACGCTCAGCGCGATCACGCCCAGCGCCCAGTAATAGGCGTCGTGCCACTTGAGTTCGGGCATGTGCGCGAAGTTCATGCCCCAGATGCCGACCAGCACCGTCGGCGGAATGCCCACCACCGACGCCACCGCCATCACCTTCATCACGTTGTTCTGGTCCATGTTGATCATGCCCAGCACGCTGTCGAGCAGGAACTCGACGCGATCGTCCAGGTGCTGCTCGAACTCGCCCAGGGTGACCAGGTCCTTGTGCAGCAGGCCGATCCGCTTGGCCGCATCGGCGCCGAACCAGTCCGGCGCGGCACCGTCCAGGTAGGTGGCCAGGCGCAACAAGCCCTGCCCCGCGTTGTGCATGCCGCCGAGCCGCCGGCCCATGCCGCCGACCTGGCGCAGCATCCGCTCCATGTCGCGCGATTTGTAGGGTTCGTCGAAGACAGCGCGCGTGGTCTCGGTGATCTCCGCCTCCAACGCTTCCAACCGGTCCGCCAGGCGGCCGACCACCTGATCGAGCAGGCGCAGCAGCAGATCGTCGCTGGTCCGGCACGGGTTCTTTTCCAGTTGCGCAGCCACCGCTTCCAGCGAGTCCATGCGCTGCTCGCGCTGGGTCACCAGCATCCGCGGCGACAGCGCGAAGCCCAGCGGCGCGGTCGGGCCGTCGTCGTCCTGGAAGCGCGGCACGTTGAGGAACAGCACATCGCCCTCGATGCGGACCCGGCTGCTGAACTCGATCTCGCCGATCGCCGCCCGCGTGGGCAAGGCGAACCCCACCTGCCGGTCGGCCTCGGCGAGTTCCTCGCGGCTGGGCTGGCACAGATCCACCCAGCAGAACGGTTGCGCGGAGGTTCCGGCAATGCGGTGGATCGTGATCATCGGGATCGGCTTGATGGCGGGAGGGCGCGAGCATCCTCCGCCGCGGCTGAAGCAAACGTCAACGGCGCAGGCACGCGGTGCGGCGGCCAATGCCGCGCCACCGCGCCGAACAGCGCCATCGCCGCGCTACGGCCGCCCTCGCCACGCTGCCGCCGCTCAGGCGCGCGCACCACCGCGGCGCTTCAACGCATAGCCGATGCCCAGGATCAGGAACCAGACCGGGCTGGCCAGCAATGCCTGCCGGGTGTCGTCCTGCAGCGTCAGCAGCGCCAGCACGAAGGCGAAGAACGCCAGGCACACGTAGCACATGACCACGCCGCCAGGCATCTTGAACGCCGAGGCGGCATGCAGCTGCGGGCGCTTGCGCCGGTAGGCGATGTACGCGCACAGGATCAGCGACCAGACGAACATGAACAGCACCGCGGCCAGCGTGGTGACCAGGGTGAAGGCGGTGACCAGGTTCGGAATCAGGTACACCAGCAGCGTGCCGCCGAGCAGGCAGGCGCAGGAGAACAGCAGGCCGCGCGCCGGCACCGCCGCGCGCGACAGCCGGGCGAAACCGCGCGGCGCATGTCGCTCCTCGGCCAGGCCGTAGAGCATGCGGCTGGTGGAGAAGATGCCGCTGTTGGCCGACGAGGTGGCCGAGGTCAGCACCACGAAGTTGATCAGGCTGGCCGCGGCCGGCACCCCGGCCAGCACGAACAGCTCCACGAACGGGCTCTTGCCCGGCACCACCTCGCGCCACGGCGTCACCGCCATGATCGCGATCAGCGCCAGCACGTAGAACACCAGGATCCGTACCGGGATCGAATTGATCGCCTTGGGCAGGTTGCGCTGCGGGTCGGCGGTCTCGGCGGCGGTGGTGCCGACCAGCTCGATGCCGACGAAGGCGAACACCGCGATCTGGAAACCGGCGAAGAAGCCGCCGATGCCCATCGGGAACATGCCGCCGTCGTTCCACAGATTGGCCAGCGCCGCCACGTGCCCGGACGGCGACTGGAAGCCCCAGGCCACCAGCCCGGCGCCGGTGAGGATCAACGCGCAGATGGCCACGATCTTGATCAGCGCGAACCAGAATTCCATTTCGCCGAACAGCTTCACCGTCACCAGGTTCAGGCTCAGCAGCAACAGCACGCACAGCATCGCCGGAATCCACGGCGCCAGGCCGGGGAACCAGAACTGCGCATAGGCGGCGATCGCGATCACGTCGGCGATGGCGGTGATGATCCAGCAGAACCAGTAGGTCCAGCCGCAGAAGAACCCGGCCCACGGGCCGAGCAGGTCGGTGGAGAAGTCGATGAACGACTTGTACTCCAGGTTCGACAGCAGCAGTTCGCCCATCGCGCGCATCACGAAGAACAGCATCGCGCCGATGATCAGGTACACGAACAGGATCGACGGCCCGGCCAGGCTGATGGTCTTGCCCGAGCCCATGAACAGGCCGGTGCCGATGGCGCCGCCGATCGCGATCAGCTGCAGGTGGCGGTTGGACAGGCTGCGCTTGAGATGGTCGGGCTGGGCGGACGGGTCGGACATGGGCGCGGCCATCGGCGGGGACGATCCGACAACATAGAAGATGCGACGCGCACGCGCCAGAGCGCTGCGCCCGCGTTGCGCGCGGAAATCGGCACAAGGCGCGCCACGCCCGGGCGCCGGCGCTTCAGACGATCTTGGTGCGGCGCCACCACTGCGTGACTTTTTCCTCGCGCACCAGGGTGAACAGCCCTGCGCCCAGGATCAGCGCAATGCCGACCAGCATCGGCCAGTCCAGGTGGTCGTGGAACAGCCAGTAGCCGAAGCCGATCGCCCACAGCATCTGGCTGTACTGGGTCGGCGCCACCGCGCTGACCGGGGCCAGCCGCGACGCGTACATCAAGAAGATCGCCGCCAGCCCCGCGAGCAGGCCATAGCCGGCGAGCAGCACCCATTGCTGCCAGGTCGGCCACACGAAGGTCGGCAGCATCAGCAGCGCGCCCATCAGCAACGGGCCGAGCACGCCGGCGCCGTACAGGGTCAGGCGCTTCTCGCCCGGCCCGGCCATGCGCAGGCTGATCACCGAGATCGCCCCGACCAGGCCGCAGACGATGGCCGCGACATGGCCCTCGCCCAGGTGCCGGAAGCCGGGCCGCAACACGATCAGCACGCCGATGAAGCCGACGATCACCGCCAGCCAGCGCCGCCAGCGCACCTCCTCCTTGAGCAGCAGCACCGACAGCACGGTGACGAAGATCGGCATCAGGAAGATCAGCGCGAACGCCTCGGCCATCGGCAACAGGGTGAACGCGGTGACCGCCGACAGATTGCCGACCGCGCCGGTGAACGCGCGCAGCAGCCAGATGCTGGGGCGCTGCGCCACCACCACCTCGCGCCAGCGGTCGCCGCGCTTCTTCAGGAACGGCAACGCGGCGAGCATCAGCAACGCGCCGAAGAACACCACCTCGTACGCCGGCAGCGTGCCCTCCAGGCCCTTCACGAACGCATCGCTGATCGAATAGGCGGCATAGCAGGCGAAACCGAGCAGCACACCTTTGAGCATCGCGGATCCTGGGCGCTGGCGCCGCGAGCGGCGTCGGCCATTGAGGGGAGAGGACGGCGTCATTATGCGTCGCCATCGCCACGGCCACCATGACGGTTCGCCGCAGCCAGCACATGCGCGCGCCACGTGCCGCTGTGCGGACTGCGCCGCCGTCGCCGACGATTGCCGTGCGACGCATGCCGACGACCGCAGGCCTGGCACGTCGCGGCCGCGCCAGCGCAGGACTTCGCAACGGGCCTCGGTTACGATGCCCTCCCCCATCTCGACGACCCGGCCTCGCGCAGCGCGCGATGGCGCACCGCCTCCCTCGACGTGACCCATTCCTCCGGCCCCCTGCTGACCCGCCCGCTCGCCGACGCGCTGCTTGCCGCACGCGATGGCGGCGCCGCCACCTGGACCGGATCGCTGGACCTGCAGCGCAGCGAGGGCCAGGCCCTGCTCGCCGCGGACAGCTGGCAGTGGCGCGGGCAGGCGTATCCGTATCCGTCCAGGCTAAAGGACCGCACGATCTACCACTGGGACGGCGAAGACTTCGCGCCGGTGTCGCGCTTCGGCGGCGCGCTGATCAAGCTGGTGCCGACCGAATGGGGCGCGCCGACCTTCGAGATCGACGGCATCAAGATGCTGCCCAGCGCGCAGCTGTCCCCGTTCGAGGACGCGCGGCGCAAGGTCGCGCTGATCGAACCGCGCGGCAAGCGGGTGCTCGACACCTGCGGCGGGCTGGGCTATTTCGCCGCCTGCGCGCTGGAGGCCGGCGTGGCGCAGCTGCACTCGTTCGAGAAGAACGCCGACGTGCTGTGGCTGCGAACGCTCAACCCGTGGTCGCCGGATCCCGCCGCCAGCGAGGGGCGCCTGCAGCTGGCGCACGCCGACGTCGGCCAGGCCATCGGCGCCATCGCCAGCGATTCGATGGATGCGCTGCTGCACGACCCGCCGCGCTTCGGCATCGCCGGCGAGCTGTACTCGCAGGCGTTCTACGACCAGCTCGCGCGGGTGCTGCGTCGCGGCGGGCGGCTGTTCCACTACACCGGCAGCCCGAACAAACTGACCAGCGGCCGCGACGTGCCGCGCGAGGTGGCCAAGCGCCTGGAGAAGGCCGGCTTCCGCGCAGACCTGGCGTTGGACGGGGTATTGGCGACGCGTCGTTAGGCTGTCTCGACTCGATCGTAGTCCTTGCAGGAGCCGCGCCGGGTCGCCTCGGGCCACCGGCAACGGTGGGCCTGACGACATCGGGAAAAAGCGTCGGGGCTGAAGCCCCTCCTACAGTGGATTCAACCAGCTTGCCATGCCCTTGCTGGCTTGCCGCACGCCCTTGTAGGAGCGGCTTCAGCCGCGACAGACAGCCCATCGCGACCGCTGACCCAACGCTATCCGCAGCCGCTTCCGCACCATGTAAAACACTGGAAAAGGCTGTAGCGCTGCCCTCACACCGAAGCGGCAATCTGCTCGCGCAACCAGCGATGCGCCGGATCGCGATGCACGCGCTCGTGCCAGAGCATGGCCATTTCGTAGCCGGCCACGGGCACCGGCGGCGCGCAGACCTTCAGCCCGGGATGCGCGCGCACCAACCGCTCCGGCAGCATCGCCACCAGATCGGTCCGCAGCAGCGCGTCGATGACGAACAGGAAATGCGGCACCGACAGCACCACCCGGCGCTGCAGCCCGCGCGCGTGCAGCGCCGCGTCGGTGACGCCGCTGAACCCGCCGCCATCCGGCGACACGATCACGTGTTCGAGCTTGCAGAACTGCGCCAGCGTCGGGCGCCGCTGCAGCCGCGGATGCCCGGCGCGGCCGGCCAGCACATAGCGCTCGGCGAACAGCGTGCGCTGGCGTAGGTTCGGCGGCGCGCCGTCGCGGGTGTGCAGGGCCAGGTCGATCTCGCCCTGCTCGGCCTGCCGCGCGATCTGCAACGGCGCCATTTCCAGCACCGCCAGCCGCGTGCCCGGCGCCGCGCTGCGCAGCGCCGCCAGCGCCGGTCGCAGGATGGTCGATTCGCCGTAGTCGGTCGCGGCCACGCGCCAACTGTTGCCCGCCTGCGCGGGATCGAACGACGCATCCGCCGCCACCGCACGCTGCAGCGCCTCCAGCGCCTGCCGCAGCGGCGCGCGCAAGGCCTCGGCACGCGCGGTCGGGCGCATGCCGCGCGGCCCGGGCAGCAGCAGCGGATCGTCCAGCGCCTCGCGCAATTTCGCCAGGTGCACGCTGACCGAGGGCTGCGACAGGTGCAGGCGCGCCGCGGCACGGGTCACGTTGTGCTCGGCGAGCAGCGCGTCCAGGGTCAGCAGCAGGTTCAGGTCCAGGCGTCCGAAATTAAGCATGGCTATAGCTGGAATTCCCGTAATTCATTTCCACTATAGCGGGCCGCGACCTACCTTGGCGCATCCCAATCGCCGAGATCGCCCATGAACGTCCTGCTGGTCTACGCCCATCCCGAACCCACATCGCTCAACGGCGCGCTCAAGGACGTCGCCGTGCAACGCCTGCAGGCCGCCGGGCACCAGGTGCAGGTGTCGGATCTGTACGCGATGCGGTGGAAGCCGACGCTCGATGCGCAGGACAGCCTGGACGGCGCGGCCGGCGATCGCTTCGATCCGTCGCTGGACTCCAGGCGCGCGTTCGCCAACGGCCGCCAGAGCGCGGACATCGCCGCCGAGCAGGCCAAGCTGCGCTGGGCCGACGCCGTGCTGCTGCAGTTCCCGCTGTGGTGGTTCTCGATGCCGGCGATCCTGAAGGGCTGGGTGGACCGCGTCTATGCCTACGGCTTCGCCTACGGCGTCGGCGAACATTCCGACGCACGCTGGGGCGACCGCTATGGCGAGGGCACGCTGGCCGGCAAGCGCGCGATGCTGATCGTCACCACCGGCGGCTGGGAATCGCACTACGCGCCGCGCGGCATCAACGGCCCGATCGACGACGTGCTGTTTCCGATCCAGCACGGCATCCTGCACTACCCCGGCTTCGACGTGCTGCCGCCGTTCGTGGTCTATCGCAGCAGCCGCATGGACGCGGATCGGTTCGCACAGATCCGCGACACGCTCGGCCAGCGCCTGGACACCCTGTGGAGCGCCGCGCCGATCGCGTTCCGCAAGCAGAACGGCGGCGACTACGCCATCCCGGAGCTGACGCTGCGGCCGCAGGTCGCCCAGGGCCAGGTCGGGTTCGCCGCGCATGTGATGGGATGCGAGGAAGCGCGCGCCGCAGCGGCATCGCCCGCGCACGACCAGCCGATCCCTCTGACATGAAGCGCAGCGCTGGACGGTAGGATGGCGCGTGCGGCGAATGCGCCGCGCCTGCCATCGGAGTCCAGCCGCACGTGATCGCCCCCACATTCGCCCGCCTGTTCGTCCTGTGCGCCACCCTGCTGCTCGGCGCCTGCGCCACGCAGGCACCGCGCGCGCCCGAGCGCACGCCGACCGAGATCAAGGCCGACATCGCACGGCGCATCCCGGCCGCGATCCCCGACCGCAGCGGCTGGGCCAACGACGTGTACGTGGCGCTGTCCTCGCAGGAACTGGCTACCAGCGCCGACAACATCTGCGCGGTGCTGGCGGTGATCGAACAGGAATCCACCTACCAGGCCAATCCGTCGGTACCCGGCCTGGGCAGGATCTCGCGCGCCGAACTCGGCCGCCGTGCGGCCGCGCTGCATGTTCCCGCGTTCATGCTCGACGCGGCGCTGGCAGTGAATTCGCCCAATGGCCGCAGCTACGGCGAGCGCATCGCCAGCGCGCGCACCGAGCAGGAACTGAGCGGCATCTTCGAGGACTTCGCCGACAGCGTGCCGCTGGGCCAGCGCCTGTTCGGCGGGCTGAACCCGGTGCATACCGGCGGACCGATGCAGGTGAGCATCGCCTTCGCCGAAGCGCATACCGATGGATATCCGTATGCGCAGCAGGACACGGTGCGCCACGAAGTGTTCAGCCGCCGCGGCGGCGTGTGGTTCGGCACCCGCCACCTGCTCGGCTACCCGAGTGACTACGACGCCCTGCTGTACCGCTTCGCCGACTTCAACGCCGGCTGGTACGCCAGCCGCAATGCGGCGTTCCAGGCCGCACTGGCGAAGGCCAGCGGCACCACCCTGGCGCTGGACGGCGATCTGCTGATCCCCGGCAGCGACATCGACCAGCCCGGCGCCACCGAGCGCGCCGCGCGCGGCCTGGGCACGCGCCTGGCGCTGGACGACAAGGAGATCCGCCGCGCCCTGCAGCGCGGCAACGCTGCCGATTTCGGCGACACCACGCTCTACCGCAAGGTGTTCGCACTGGCCGAGCGCAGCGCCGGCAAGCCGCTGCCGCGCGCGATCCTGCCCGGCATCACCCTGGAAAGCCCGAAGATCACCCGCACCCTCACCACCGCCTGGTTCGCGCAGCGCGTCGCCGACCGCTGGCGCCGCTGCATGGGCAGGTGACCGCAGCGGCATGTCCCGCCGACAGCGCGCTACTTCGGCTTGTCCAGCACCAGAAACACCCACGCGATGGCCACGGCCAGCAGCAGCAACAGCAGGGTGAAAACCCCGTCCCATGCCATCCAGAACCAATAGCGCCCCGGATCGGCATCCAGCAGATACACCTGAGGCGAGCCGAAGCGCGATCCGCTCGTGTACACGCCGCTCAGCACTGCCTTCACCAGCCCGTAGAGCTTCAACAAGGCGCTCGCCGCCGCCAGCGCGACGACCAGCAGCGATACCGGCCAACGCAACCTGCCGGCCAGGCGGCGGCCGAATCCGCGCGTAGCTGCGTTCTCATGCTGCCGTCGTTGACGCTTTCCCATCGTCTGCACTGCCTGCGTTCATGGCCTGCATTCTAAAGCCGCCGCAGCGGCGGGCGCGCGCGGCAACCGCGCCGGCGCAGCGTTGCCGCTATACTTGCCGCGCATCGCCTGCGCAGAACGCGTTACCGGCCCGGACTGCCGCCATTGCACCCATCAAGGATGATCGCGCCAGCCGCGCCCCGGCATGCCGCATGCGTCGATTTCCTTGCCTTTCGCTCCCGTGCCGGTCGCCCGGCGGACAGCGTGTTCCCACCAAGGAAACTCCTCTTGAAACATCTCCTCACCTTCGTCCTGCTGGCCCTGTGCGCGACCGCGCTGTCCGCCTGCGACCCCACCACCGGCAAAAAGAACATGTCGCCGGAGGACTACCTGACCTACAACGTCTCGGCCTGGAACGGCATCACCTCGGTGACCGCGCCGTGGATCGGCGGCGAGCGCGGCGAGCAGCTGCTGGCCGATGCGAGCGAACTGAAGTCGATGCAGCCGCACCGCAACGCGCTGAACAATCCGCGCAAGCAGATCGCCAGCGCCAACCGGGGCTACGAAGGTTTCGGCATTCCCGAAGACGCGCAGGACATGGACGCCAAGCTGAAGTCGTACTACAAGAACACCGACACGGTGCTGGCGACGCTGCAGGAAATCACCGCGCTGCCCGACGGCTACACCCAGGCGCAGGTGCAGCCGCTGCTGGAACGGCTGAACACCGAATCGGACGCCCTCGACAAGGACGCGACGGCCCTCGACGCCGCGCAGAATGCCTACGCCAAGAAGCACCGCATCCATCTTGTGACCAGCGGCTGAGCGGCGGCGGCAATGGACAGGAAAAAGCGGCCCATGGGCCGCTTTTTTTATGCCTTGCGCCGAGCAGAAAAGCCGAGCGGCGCGTGATTGGCCTTACTGCCCCTATCGCCGCACGCCCTGCCGCGGCAAGCTGAGCAGCCCGATACGGCGGAACCACATTTCCAGCGGCACCGTGACCAGCGGCGGCAATGCCGCCAGCAGACTCAACAGCCACGCCCACCACGGCCAGCGCAGGCGCACCGCAGCGATCACGCTCGCGACCAGGTAGACCAGGAACGCCACGCCGTGCAGGCGGCCGAACAGCCACACACCCAGCTCGGTGGTCTGGGTGCCGTATTTGAGCAGCATGCCGAGCAGCAGGCCGGCCCAGGTCAGGCCCTCGAAGAAGGCGGCGGCGGCGAACAGCCGCCCGACAGGCGACATCGGATGGGAAGGCACAGGCAACTCCAGTGGGAAGAAAGACGCCGCGACGCGATGGCGGCGGCGACGCCCGCTGGCACCATCATTCTACAGACACGGCGCCGGCCGTCGGCGCCTGGTCGCGGCGAACACGGCGTCAATCGCCGTCGAGCAACGTATCGAGCATGCGCTGCGGTTGCTCCAGGAACGCGCGCGTCAACCGGTAGTGCTCGGTGTCGCGGTACGCCACGCGCTGCAAGCCATCCTCGCCGATCTGCAGGATGTCCGCATCCGGGTACGCCATCAGGATCGGCGAATGCGTGGCGATCACGAACTGCGAGCGCTGCTGCACCAGCTGATGCAGCCGGGTCAGCATCGCCATCTGCCGCGACGGCGACAATGCCGCCTCCGGCTCGTCCAGCACGTAGAAGCCGTTGCCGCCGAAGCGGTGCAGCATCAGCGCGAAGAACGCCTCGCCGTGCGACTGCGCGTGCAGCGACACGCCGCCGTAGCTGTCGATGACGGGAGCGCCGAACGATGGCGCCCGATCCAGACGCTCGATCTCGCTGGCGACGTTGTAGAAACTCTCCGCCCGCAGGAAAAACCCATCGCGCGCACGGCGGCCGCTGCGGCCCAGGCGCAAGGCCTCGTGCAGGCTGGAATGCGACGCCAGCGTGCTGAAGTTGAAATTCCGGGTCCCGCCCTCGGCGTTGAAGCCCCAGGCCACCGCAATGGCTTCCAGCAGGGTCGACTTGCCGCTGCCGTTCTCGCCGACGATGAAGGTCACCTTCGGATGGAAGCGCAGCACGCCCAGGTTGCGCACCGCCGGCAGCGAATACGGCCAGGCCCGCATCGAGGCCACGCGGTCCTGCTTCAGCGTGACATCCATCAGATAGTGCTCGGCATCGATCGCGCGCACGGGTTCCCTCCCGGCCGGCGGGAGGCCGGCGCCACGGCGTCAAGTGTCGCGGCGATGCGCACTGCGCGCAATGCGCGCGCAGTGCGGGGCATCCGCCATGGCCGTCCCTGCGCCGATCCACGCATGCCGCACGGCGTCAGCCGCGCATCGCGATCGCGCTCAGCGACGGTCGTCCAGCACCGCCACGTCCTCCGGCGCCAGCTGCACCACGTCGCTGGCCGCGCCCGTCCCCAGCAGCGAGCGCATCGGCGTCGGCAGACGCACCTGCTGCGCATCGCTGCCATGGTTGATCAGCACCAGCACGCGGCGGCGGCCGTCGCTGCGCACGCCGACCTCCACGTCCGCCGGCACGTCCGCCAGCGGCGCGCGCACCTGCGCAGCGCGCAGCCAGTCGCCGGTGAGGCGATCCAGGGTGGCGTCGTCGAGCCAGGCGCCGACGTAGCTGATGCGGCCCTTGCCGACCCGCCGGGTCAGTACCGCCGGCTCGCCGTCCAGCCAGCCGTTGGCCTGGCCGTAGCGCAACGGCACCTCGGTCTGCGCCGCATGCGCCTGCAGTTGCTCGGCCCAGATCTTCGCGCTGCCCTCGCCGGCCGCACCGGCGACCGGGACCGGCTTGTCCAGCGCATAGAACTGCTGCACGCGGCCACCCAGCAACGCGCCGAGCGGTCCGGGCTGGCGCTGCGACTGCAGGCCGTTGTCGGCGTTCTTCATCGCGCTGCGCGGGCCCAGCACCAGATGCCCGCCGCGTTCGACATAGGCTTTCAGCCGCTGCGCCTGCGCTTCGCTGAGCACGTTGAGCGACGGCGCGACCACCAGCTTGTAGCCATCCAGCGGCGCCAGCGCCGAAACCACGTCGACCACCTGCGCCTGCTGCCGCAGCGGCCGGTAGAACGACTTCATCTGCACCACCGGATCGAAGTCGGCCGAGTGCTTCTGGAAACCCAGCGCCCAGCGGCTGTCGAAATCGTTGATCAGCGCCACATCCGCGTGCGGCGTGGTGCCCGCCAGCGCCGCGCCGGCCTTGGCGAACTCCGCGCCGACCTGCTGGATCTCCGCATACACCGGCACCGGCTCGCCATCGGCACCGACCAGCGTGCCGTGGTATTCCTCCTGCCCGTTCGGCGCCGCGCGCCACTGCCAGTACGCGACCGCATCGGCGCCGTGCGCGACCGCCTGCCACGCCATCGCCCGCACCTGGCCCTTGCGCAGCGCCACGTTGGTCGCGCGCCAGTTGACGAAGCCCGGCTGCGTCTCCATCACCCAGTAGTTGCGCTGCTTGTAGCCGCGGGTGAGATCGTGGCGCGCCGCGTTGTCCACCCAGTCGTAGCGCTCGCCGGCGACGTAGTCGTCCCACGCGGCGATGTCGAGCACCTCGTGCACCTTGTAGGCGTCGAAACCGGCGAACCAGCCCATGGTGTTGGTGGTGATGAACTGGCGCGGATCGGCATGCGGGCGGATCGCGTCGATCTGGTTGCGCGAATAGTCGGTCCAGGTGTCGCTGACGAAGCGTTTCCACTCCAGCAGCAGGGCCGGATTCTGCCCGTCCTCGTGCACCGGGATCTGCGCGAAGTCGTTGTAGGTCTGGCTCCAGTACGCGGTCGCCCAGCGCCGGTTCAATTCCTCGATGCTGCCGTACTTGCGCTGCAGCCAGGCATGGAACTGCGCCTTGGCCTCAGGATCGAACGAGGCCTGCGCGTACTCGTTGTCCAGTTGCCAGCCGACCACGTGCGGATTGCGGCCATAGCGCTGCGCCATCTGCTCGGCGATGGCATGGGCGAAACGGCGGTAGCGCGCGCTGGCGAAGGAGAATTGCTGGCGGTTGCCGTGCTCGTCGCGCACGCCGTCCTGGCCGACGCGCAGCGTGTCCGGATAGGCCTGGGTCAACCACGCCGGCGGCGCCGCCGTCGGCGTGCCGAGCACCACTACCATGTGGTGCCGCGCGGCCGCGGCGATGGCGCGATCCATCCAGGCGAAATCGTATTGCCCCTCGCGCGGCTCCATGCGGCTCCATGCGAACTCGCCGATCCGCACCACGCGCACGTGCGCCGCCTCCATCAGCGCCAGGTCGCGCTCCCACTGCGCCTCCGGCCACTGCTCCGGATACCAGGCCACGCCCAGCAGCAACGGCGCGGCATCGGCATAGCGCGTGGCCTGCGCGCGGGCGTCTGGCACTGCCGCCACCAGGGCGAACAGCGTGCCTAACAATAGCGCGATCGCGCGCTGCGGGAACCAGGAAGGCGATGGCATAGGCGGACTCGTCGATAGAGGGAAGGACGGCCGGTGAACCCGAGCAGCCGCCAGCGGCCATTGTGCACGCATGCGCTGCGCGCGCACTTGCGCAACTTGTCGAACCTGGATGCGCAACTTTGCACAAAACAGGCAATACCGCGCTTGCGCGGCACAGGATTGCGCGGCGCAGCATCAGACATCGTGCAAAGCGCCGGCATGCGCGCTCCCGCACGTGATGCCCTGCCGATCCGGCACGCGCGGCACTCAGCCTGTGCAGCAGCGCGGCATCCCTCGATCGGCATGCACGTGTCCTGGGACAAGCGCGCGACTGTCCTGCGCCTTCGCGAATGCAATCCCTGGCTCCCTGCGCCTTGCATCTCAGTTGCCGCAGTTGGCGCATGCACCGATTGTCTATGTCATGTCGACGGCGTAGCGTCACGCCCTGCCACAAACCCCTGTTCCATTCCCCCGGAGCCACCCATGAGAACACCACGGATCCTCGCCACCCTGCTGGCGATGGCCACGGCCGCCTTTTCCGCCGCGCCCGCCCTGGCGCAGAACGTCACCGTCACGCCCAGCGAAACCTACCAGACCATCCAGGGATTCGGCGGCATGAGCGGCGCCGGCTGGATCGCCGACCTCACGCCGGCGCAGGTCGACCTGGCCTTCGGCAGCGACAACGGCCAGATCGGCCTGTCGATCATGCGCATGCGCATCGACCCCTCCAGCTCGGGCTGGAGCCTGCAGGTTCCGGCCGCGGTGCGTGCGCGCTCGCATGGCGCGGTGTTGCTGGCCACGCCGTGGTCGCCGCCGGCGTACATGAAGTCCAACAACAGCCTCAACAACGGCGGCAAGCTGCTGCCGCAGTACTACGGCGCCTACGCCAAGCACCTGCTGGACTTCTCCAGCTACATGTCCGGCAAGGGCGCGCCGCTGTACGCGCTGTCCGTGCAGAACGAGCCGGACTGGCACCCGGATTACGAATCGGCGGAATGGAACGCCAGCGACTTCACCAACTTCCTCAGCGCCCAGGGCGCCAGCTTCGGCAACCTGAAAGTGCTCGCTGCCGAGTCGTTGAACTTCAATCCCAACCTGACCGATGCGTTGCTCAACAGCAGTGCCAGCCAGCACGTGGACATCATCGGCGGCCATCTGTACGGGGTGCAGCCGAAGGACTATCCGCTGGCGCGCAACAAGGGCAAGCAGCTGTGGATGACCGAGCACTACACCGACAACACCGACGGTAACGCCTGGCCGTCCGCGCTCGGCGTGGCCAGCGAGCTGCACAAGAGCATGGCCGCCAACTACAGCGCCTACATCTGGTGGTACATCCGCCGCAGCTACGGCCTGATCACCGAAGGCGGCGCGGTCAGCAAGCGCGGCTACGCGATGGCCCAGTACGCGCGCTTCGTGCGTCCCGGCGCCAAGCGGATCGGTGCGACCGCCGCGCCGTACAGCGATGTCGCGGTCACCGCCTACAAGCGCGCCGACAACAAGATCGTGCTGGTCGCGGTCAACACCGGCACCCAGTACCGCGAACTGAAGGTCACCCTGCCCACCGGCAGCGCCGCCAGCTTCACCAAGTACAGCACCTCGGCCAGCGTCAACGTCGGCTACGGCGGCGCGTACCAGGTCAGCAACGGCCAGACCGCGTTCTATGTCGACCCGCAGAGCGTGGCGACGTTCATCAGCAATTAGCACAGCTGCGACGCATCGCCAGTGGCGATGCGTCCACTGCCACCCGGCCGGCGGACGCTCAGTCGAGCCCGGCCAGGAACGCCAACAACGCGGCGTTGAACGCGTCGGCATGGCTGACATTGCAGCCATGCGGCGCATCCGGCAACACCACCAGCGTGCTGCCGGCGATGGCGCGATGGGTACGCTGCCCGGAGCCTTCGAACGGGACTGTCGCGTCGGCGTCGCCATGCAGCACCAGGGTCGGCACATCGACCGCGCCCAGGTCGCGGCGGAAGTCGGTGGTGCCGAACGCCTGCATGCAGCCGAGCGCGGCGGTCTGGTCGCTCTGCTGGCACAGCGCGATCGCCTCCTGCCGCTGCGCCTCGCTGACCTTCAGCTCGCCGTTGGCGCTGAAGAACTGGCGGGTGAACTGGTCGAAGAACGTCTCGCGCGACGCGCTCAGTCCCTGCTTCATTTCCTTTGCCTTGTCCTTGCTCAGCGGGCCGTCCGGGTTGTCGTCGGTCTTGAGCATGTAGGGCGGTACCGCGGAAGCGAACACCACCCCGCCCAGGCGCGCACTGCCGTGCCTGGCCACATAGCGCGCGACCTCGCCACCGCCCATCGAGAAGCCCACCAGCACGGCGTCGTGCAGGTCCTTGTCCTCGATCACGCCTGCCAGGTCGTCGGCCAGCGTGTCGTAGTCGTAGCCGTCGGCTGGCTTGTCCGAGCGGCCGAAGCCGCGGCGATCGTAGGCCACCACGCGGTAACCGGCGTCCTGCAACGGTCCAACCTGCGCCTGCCATGCCGCGACCGACAACGGCCAACCGTGGATCAGCACCACGGGCCGACCGCTCCCGCCGGTGTCTTCAACGTGCAGGCGGACGCGCGATTGTGCTGCAGTCATGGTCGTGGCTCACGAACGGAAGGAACCGCAAGCTTCCATGCCGGCCTGTCCGGCGTACGTGAGCGCAATGTTGCCAAGGCGTCAATGGCGCCGAGTCACATCGATGTCAGCCGCTGCGCTGCATCGCTCGCGCGAGTTGCGCCAATGCGCTCGCCGCCAGACTGCGCAAGTCTGCAGAAATGGCTGCGGCCTTCACGACGCGCTCCCAGAACTCCAGCGCCATCGTCGCCGCGGCGCGCCAGTCGTCGCGGTATGCCGGTGTGGGCAAGGCCAGCGTGTAGTCGCGCTCGACCGCTTCGCCGCTCGCCGCAGGACGCAACGCCATCGGCAGCATGACGTAGGCCGGGGCCAACGCCAGCGGGCGCGTATCGGCAAGCAAGGCGCCCGCATTGCCCAGGGGCATGTCGTTGTTGCCGATCAGCGCGCCGAACCTGCCGTACACGCCAAGCCGCCGTGCATCGTCACGGTCGAGGCTCCCTGGCTGAGCGGCAGCGCGGTCGAGTCGCGGAGGCGGGAGTCACTCATGGGAGTGACTGAATAGAACATTGAATGGATAGCCAAGCCATGCCCGCTACCGATCCACTTATACATCAGTCACTTCCTTTCGTTGCGCAAACGCAAACAGGGGAAAGTTTGAATAGATAAAGACTGGATGCATGGCGGATCGCTGGTACCAGGGTGGTGTCCGCCGCAGCGAAACCCACCCTGGCGCCGACCAAAAAGCAGCGCCCACCGGCCGACACTGCAGTGCGGATATGCGACAGCCACGTCTTAGGGAAGGAGCACGACTATCCCCGGGCGGACCTCGCGGGCGCCATGGCCGTGCAAGGCCCGCTCGGCAGCCTCATCGATGGGCCTGCCGAGCGGGAACGCCAAGATTCCTAGGTCCAGTTGTCGTCGCCCCCCAGGCTGCCATCGTCCGAAAAGTCCTGGTCGGCGTCCTGCAGCGGCGCATCGTCGTAGTAGTTGTTGGTGACGTTCTCGACCACGGTGGGCTGCGACGACCCACCGCCCAGGAAACCGCCGTGGTGACTGCCAAGCAGGCTCTCCACGCCCTCGAACAGCAACATGCCGCCGGCCACGCCTGCGGCCGTGGTGGCCGCGGTGCCGAGAAAACTGGGACCGCGCGCGGCCGGCGCCGCGACCGGCGCCTGGTCCGGCACGCTGGCGCCGCCGCCGAACAAGCGCTCGCGCCAGCCCGGTGCGGCCTGCGGTGCGGGCGCGGGCGGCAACGGCGGCGGCCCCGCATTGAAACCCTGGCCCAGGAAACTCGCAGCCGGCGGCGGCGGCGGCGGCGCAGCCTGCTGCAGCTGCGCGATCTGCGCCTTGGCGTTCTCCAGCGCGTGTTCGAGCAGCAATGCCCGCTGCACCAGCAAATAGGCGGCATCGGGCTGGCCGGCCAGGCGCTCGCGGATCAACGCGTCCGCCTGCGGATCCATCGCCACGCCGCTAGCGCTGCGCACGCGGGCCAGGAAATCTTCGAGTAGCTGTTGTTCTTGCGGAGTCATACCAATACCTGGAAGAGGTGACCGGCTCGATGCCGGCAGGCACAGCATGGGCACGGACGCGCCGGCGCCAAGGGCGGCTGCGCGGCCTGGTGCGGCGACATTCATCAAAGCCCCGCTGCTGGCGCGCTCGCACCAGGATGCAATCGACGACATCCGCGTCGATTCCGGCATGACTTCCGGCATTTCCGACCCGATCGCCAGTGACTACACTTGTAGTCAAAGACGGCTACGCAGGGTGAACGACGATGCAGTGGCGAAGAATGCAATGGATACCCGCGCTGGCGTTGATCGCATCGGCGCCGGCCTGGGGCGGCGAACAATGGATCGTGGCCACGGATCTGTGGGGCAACCGCAGCTATCAGACGCTCGAGCTGGACGCGGCCGGCACGCAGCTGCAGGGCCGGCTCGACAACGCTCCGGTTCGCGGCACCCGCCATGGCGATGCGCTCGCCTTCGTGGCCACCTCCGCCGATGGCAGCGTGTATCGCTTCGACGGCCGCGTGGAGGGCGAACGCATGCGCGGTCGCAGCGACCAGCCCGATCCCAATGCCGCCGACGTGCGCGCCCACCATGCGTTCGAAGCCTGGCGCGTGCCGGCCCGCGACACCGCCGCACCGCGCACGCACGACTTCGTGCCCAGCGACTACGCCAATACCTTCAGTGCCGATCGCCCGCCGGTGCTGGTGCTCTGGCCGGGCGACACGCTGCGCACGCAGACGCTGGATTCCGGCGGCGTGGATGCAGGCGGCGTCACCCGCGCGTTGTTCGGCAATCCGCAGGTCGGGCCGTTCTTCGTCGCCGGCGCCGAAGCGGGCGATACGCTCGCCATCCACGTGGTCTCGCTGCGGCTCAACCGCGACTCCGCCGACAGCCTCGACGGCCTGGTCGGGCGCCTGCAGACCCCGCGGGTGGCCGCGCAGGCCGCCGCACTCGGCAAGCACGTGCGCTGGCGCCTGGACCGCGATGCGGCACTTGCGCGCCCCGTCGACGGCGAAGGGCCGATGCAGCACTTCGCGATCCCGCTGCGGCCGATGCTCGGCGGCCTGGCGCTGGCGCCCGGCTTCGGCAGCGCCGCCCTGTCCACCGGCGATACCGGCGCCAGCGGCGGCAACATGGACTTCAATGCCGTGGTCCAGGGCACTACCGTGTACCTGCCTGTGCAACAGCCGGGCGCATTGCTCTATCTCGGCGACGGCCACGCGCTGCAGGGCGATGGCGAGACCACGCAGTGGGCGCTGGAGACGTCGCTGGACGTGGAACTGCGGGTCGAACTGATCAAGCATCGCGCGATCGCGATGCCGCGGGTCGAATCGCCCGAACAGATCATGACCCTGGGCCAGGCCGGCTCCAGCGACGACGCGCTGCGCGTGGCCACCTCCGGCATGCTGCACTGGCTGCAGCAGGACTACGGGCTTTCGCTGGCGCAGGCCACGCAGGTGCTGGGCGTGGCGGTGCATTACCGGGTGGCCAATCTCGCCGGGCGCAGCATCGGCGTGGCCGCCAGCATCGACAAGGCGGTGTTGCGCACGCTGGAAGCGCCGGCGCACTGAAGCGCGTTCGCCTACGCAGTTACCGCCAGCACCATCGTGGTGGAAGCGACTTCAGTCGCGACGCGCGTTACCGGCACCGCCTGCCTCACGCGATGGCCCAAGCGCGAACGGCACCGCTGCCAGGTCCCACACCGCGACTCGCCCATACGCAGCAACCGCCTGCGCAGATCGCCGCCTAGTCCTCCACAGCGTCCTCCGCCACGGCTCCGTCCGTCGCGCCTTCGCCGCGCGGCAGGCGCACCGCCCACATGTTGTCGATCAGGTTCGGATACGGGCGCCCGTTCTCTTCCGCGCGCTGCCGCGCCGCGGCCTTCTGCGCAGGCGACAGCGGTTGCGAACGCTGGCCGCGCGGCTTGAGTTTCTTCCAGGGCGGTGTCTTGGAGGTAGGCATGGGCATTGGCCGAAAACGCGACGTGGGCAGCGTGAGGCACAGCGGCTCGCGGGAAAGTGAATGCTGCGCGCGCCCAGGCCGACCGACCCGACTGCCTTATTCCGAATCGATCCCCGCCAGCGCGAACACCCACCCCGGCACCGCCGGCTCGCCGGCATAGAAGTCCTTGGGCTTGTGCTCGGCCATGGCCCAACGGTGCAACCAGCTGATGCCGCCACCGCCGGTATAGCCCTCCGCGTGCCGGTAGGCCGGATCGCGCAGCGCCTCGTCCAGGGTGACGAACGCATAGCCGCGACGGCGCGTGGCGGCGATCAGTTCCGGGAACGCGACGGCGTTCAATTCGTTGGCATGCATCAACCACACCTGCGCGATGCGGCGGCCGAACAAGCGCTGCGATTGCGCCTCGAAATAATCCAGCTTGTTGAGCATGTACGGCACATAGCCCTTGCGCAGCCGCAGCAGCGTGGCCTCGCGCGCCGCGCCATCCGGCTCGGTCTCCAGCACCCGCGCATAGGCGAAGGCCCACACCCAATCGCCGTTGTCCACGGTGACCGGCGCGATGCGGTAGCCGCGCGCGGCGACGAAGGCGACCACCGCCTCGCGATCGGCATCGCTGCGGCCGGTCGCCAGGTAGGGATGGCGGAACCAGCGCAGCGGCTGTCCGTACTTGGCCAGCAGTGGCCGCAGCGTGCGTTCGCCGCGCACGATCGCGTCCTCGTAGGCAGGCACCCCCACGTCATGCAGATTCACATGGCCATAGGTGTGATTGCCCAGTTCGTAGCCCGCATCCAGCCAGTCGCGCAGCATCGCCACCCGCTGCGGCTGCAACTGACCGTCCTGTTCGAGCTTGTCCTCGTTGACGAAACCGACGATGGGCACGTTCGCCTGCTTCAACGACGCCATCAGCTGTGCGTGGAATGCCGGCACCTGCGCGGCCGGCGTCTTGCCCATGCGCTGCCATGGCAGATCGTCGATGGTCACGGCGATGCGGCGCTCGGCATCCTGCGCCTGCGCGACACCGAAGACGGCCAGCAGGGCCAGCAACACGAAGCGGCGGTAGCGGTTCATCGGTCGCACCAGAGCATGGAGCGGCCAAGTCTAGCGGGTACGGCAGCTTGCATCCCTGCGCCGCGATGCAGGCCGACACCGCATTGCTGGCGCAGCGTCGGCGATGCATCGTCCAGATCCCCGCCGGCAGGACCGGGTTCCGGCATGGCATGATCCAGCGCTGTCCATGCATGGGACAGGTGACGCCAATGCGGCCAGGAGATCGAGATTGAGCAAGTGGTTATCGGTGGGATTGAGTGCAGTGCTGCTGGTCGCTTGCGCCGACAGGTCGCAGGAACCGGCGCCGACGTCGGCGCAACACACGTCGAAACAGGCACCGGCCGCGCGCACCGTGGCCTCGGTCGCCGGCGGGCAACGCGGTGAAGGAAAGCCTTACGAAATCGTGGACAGCCAGGTCTGGAACGTGCCCGACCCGGTCTCCGGCCGCGACTACCAGGTGTTCGTCGCGTTGCCGCGCGCCTACGCCGACGACCCAGCCCGCCGCTATCCCGTGCTCTACGTCACCGATGCCGACTACTCTTTTCCTCTGGTCCGGCAGATCGCACGCCGCTTGAACGGCGAAGGGCCGGCCATCGACGAGTTCGTGCTGGTCGGCCTTTCCTACGCGATCGGCGACGCGCCCATGCCCAGTCGCCGACGCGACTACACCCCGACGCCGGAAGGCGGCGCAGACGCAGCGCCGGACGCGACACACGGCAAGGCGGACGCCTACATGGCCTACCTGCGCGACCAGGTGCTGCCGTTCGTGGCGCAACGCTATCGCACCGACGAACACCGGCGCCTGTTCCTCGGCCACTCCTACGGTGGCCTGCTCGGCACGCAGATCCTGCTGACCGCACCGGAGATGTTCTCCGGCTACATCCTGGGCAGCCCGTCCTACTGGTACGGCGAGCACGCCATGCAGGCGCAGGAAACGGCCTTCGCCGCCAGCCACAAGGACTTGCCGGCGCAGGTCTACATGTACGTCGGCGAATACGAGCAGCGGCGTTATGGACAGAACTACGACATGGTGTCGGATGCGCAGGAGATGACGCGGACGCTGCGAGCACGGCACTACCCGTCGTTGCAGCTGCAGTTGGACGTGCTCAACGACGAAGACCACCTGAGCGTGGCGCCGCGCGGGCTCACCCATGGGCTGACCTATCTGCTGGGCAGCAAGGCGCCCCGATGACACGACCGCCACGCCGGCGTGCGGGCCGGCACGCATGCGCCGCGTTGGCGGCCCTGGTCACCGCATCGGCGGCGGCGGGCGCGGCGGCACAGCCGGTGGCGCCGGCGCCCGGTACCGGATTCGAGGTCGAACGCTACGCGGTGACCCTGCATCCCGATCTGGCGACCACCGCCGTGACCGGAACCCAAAGCATCACGCTGCGCGGCACGCAGCGGGTGTCGCAGCTGGTGTTCTCGCCCAACGCGTTGCAGCTGCACGCAGCGTCGCTGGACGGGCGCGCGGTGACCGTGGTCAAGCGCGCCGACGGCCTTGTCTTCGACCTGCCCGTGCCGCTGGAGAAGGGCGCGACCGCCACGCTCCGCTTCGCGCTGGAGGGCGTGCCGGCGCGCGGCCTGATCCGCGCCGGCGACGGCGTCTACAGCAGCTATTTCGCCTGCGACTGGATGGTCTGTCTGCAGGACGCGCCCGGCGACAAGGCCGAGTTCGCGCTCGACCTGCTGCTGCCGGCAGGCGCGGCCTCGCTGGGCGTCGGCAAGGCGTTGCCGCTGCGCGCTCGCCGCGACGGCCTGGTCCTGCATCGCTGGCGCTCCACCCGGCCCTACTCGGCCTACCTGTTCGGCTTCGCCGCGGGAACCTTCGCCAAGGCCACGGTCAACACCGACGTGGGCGAGCTGGTGTACATGGACGCCACCGGGCAAGGGGCCGACCTGGCGGCAGCGTTCGCACAGGCGCCGGGCATCGCGCGCTTCCTGGCCGACAAGGCCGGCATCGCGCTGCCCGACCGGCGCTACACCCAACTGCTGGTGCCAGGACAGGAAGCACAGGAAGCCGCGACGTTTTCCCTGATCGGCCAGGCGGCACTGGAAGAGGACAGGCAGGCACCGTCCGCAGCGTGGATCGTGGCTCACGAGATGGCCCACCAGTGGTGGGGAAATCTGGTGACCTGCGCGTCGTGGCAGGACTTCTGGTTGAACGAGGGCATCACCACCTTCATGACCGCGGCCTGGAAGGAACAGGCGGTCGGGGCTGCCGCCTACCGGCAGGAGCTGGAACTGGCGCAGCGTCGGCTCGAGCGCGCCCGCGCCGCGGGATTCGACAAGCCGCTCGCCTGGTCGGGCAGCTATCCCTCCCTCGGCATGCGCCGCGCGGTCCAGTACAGCAAGGGTGCGCTGTTCCTCGCACACCTGCGCGAGCGCCTGGGCGAGCCGGTCTTCTGGAACGGCATCCGTGGATTCACCCGCGCCCATGCCGGAAAGACCGTCACCAGCCGTGATTTCCAGGCCGCGATGGAGCGCGCCAGCGGCCAGGATCTGTCGGCCGTCTTCGCCGAATGGGTCTACGGCACCGCAATGCCGGCGCCGGCCACGATGCCGCCCGCGACGACGACTGCTGTGCCGGCCCGATGAGCGAGGCGTGGCAGATCGACGACCTGCCACGCCCTGCGCTCACATCGCCTTCTTGATCGCTTCCGCCTTCGCCAGATGCTGCTCGACGTGGGTCTTGGTCTCGGCCAGGTGCGCCTTGACCGGCTCCGTCGAAGCCGCCGCCATCATCTGCGTGTCGATCAGCTGCAGCGCATCCTTGTGCCCGGCGATCATCGCGTCGATATAGGCCGCGGCATAGTCCTTGCCGGATTTCTGGCCCAAGGTCGTCAGCTCCTGCTCGCCCTTGGTCTCGAGTTGCTTGACGTCGGGCGTCTCGGCCAGCGTGCCGAGCGCCTTGGTCTTCTCCAGGTTCTCGGCGTGCTCTTTCTCCATCATCTGCGCGTAGTCCAGCACTGCGCCCGTCACCTTCTTTTCCTGCGCCTGCTTCGCCGCGGCGATTTCGTTCTTGTCGACCGCCCCCAGCAACCCCAGGGCGATGTCGTCGCCCGAACTCGCGCGCGCCGCGCCCTCCGGTGCCGGGCTGGCCTCGCCGACCGGCAGCGTGGTGGGAGTGGCGGTACCGCCCACCGGCGTCGGCTCGGTGCTCGCGGCGGGCGTCTGCGCCGTCGGTGCCGGTGCCGGCGCGTCGTTGTCCTTGTTCGGCTTGCAGCCCGCCATGGTCAGCGCAGCGGCGATGGACAGGACCAATAGTGAATGTTTCATATGCGATTCCCTCTCGAATGGGGGTATCAGCATCCGCCTGCCCGGGTGAAGACGCCTCATGCAGTGCGCGTGAATTCTTCAGCTATTCCCGATTCGCGAGACGACAGGCGCTTCGTGAACATGCCGCAAGGCAGATCTCCGCTGCGTTGCCTGGACGCTCGCACCGGGTCCGGCCCGATACGTGCGCGCCGGTGCAGGCATTCCGACGAAACCCGCACCGCGCCCGAGTCCCAGGATCGACACGCCCTTTGCCACTCAGTACTTGCGCGCATCCGCGCTAGGCGCAAGCGCGGCGAAGCGGGCAGTGCTGAAATCATGCAGCAAGCGCACGACCTGCTCGCCGTCCTCGGCGTAGCGCCGGAAGTCGCTCTTGGCCAGCCGGTACAGGCAGCCATCGCGAGCGAAGACCAGGTCGCCACCGTCCCAATCGGCCCAGTCGCTGCCGGGAAGGTCAAGCAACACCGCGCCCTCGCGGTCCAGCACGCGATGATCCAGGCCGTACCACGCTTCGTTGTTACGACCGACAGCATGCAGCAGCGACTGCAGCCGGCGCCCGTTGGCGCCGGCCTTTTCCGCTATGCGTGGTCGGGTGAAGCGATAGAGCGTGGTGGCACTCAGGCCACCGGTCTCGCCCTCGCCGACATCGACTACCTGCCAACCGTCGCGCTGCCGCAACACGCCATCGATCGGCTGGTCTTCGCCGCCGCCCGAGCCGCGGCCGAATGGCCGGACCTGCATGTCGTGCGGCACCTGGAAGCCGGTCGGCAAGGGAAAGGGATCGCGCCCCTGTTGCGG
The DNA here is from genome assembly GCF_014836395.1 of Xanthomonas bonasiae. Classification (NCBI taxonomy): domain Bacteria; kingdom Pseudomonadati; phylum Pseudomonadota; class Gammaproteobacteria; order Lysobacterales; family Lysobacteraceae; genus Xanthomonas; species Xanthomonas bonasiae. The sequence goes on along the minus strand of NZ_JACSQX010000018.1, from coordinate 13,714 downwards.
GCGATGGTTCAACAGCAGCGTCCGCTCGTCCTCGAACATGCCGCCGCCGCCCCAGCAATCGCCCTTCGGCCACAGCGCCAGCGCGGTGAGGAACGGCGGACGCGACAGCGCCGTCCACGTGACGAAATCGCCATGCTGCCTGGACGCGAAATACACCAGCAACCGGCCCGACGGCGACAGATCGCAACGCCGCTCGTAGATGCGGCCCTTGAACCACTGCCCGTGTTCGAAGCTGTCGTCGCGCAGGTCCCAGCGGATCAGCTGCACCTGCTTGCTGGGCCCGCGGCGGAAGATCACCCCGCTGCGCGCGTCGCGCGCAAGCAATGCGTAGAGCCGCGTGGCGGGTGCACGGTGTCCGTCGTCGTGCCGAGTCGGTTGCAAGCGATCGTCTCCATGAAACCACAGGCTGCCCGAACCCGCTGCGTACGTCCGGATGGACCGACACTCGGTTCTGCGCAGCTGCCAATCCTACCCGCATGCGCCGCGACAAGCAGGCCACCCAACTGGACGAAGCGGTGAGTTTCCTCGCAATGCCTCGGCTGCAGGGCACGCAGCGACACCCTTCGAAGACGCCACCGCCGAGACGCATGGAACGATCGCCGGGACCATGCGCCATCCTGCATTCGCATGCGTCTGCGCATGCATGACACGCGTAAAAAAGGCGCGGTAAGCTGCGGGCACTCCGCCATGTCCCCATGCCCTCTCATGCGCCATGTCCAGACCGATGCCCTCTCCATCGACCTGCCCGATCGCTTCAGCACCGTGCGGCAGATCGGCCAGTGCATCAAGGCCGCCTATCCCGTCGCCGACGACGAGGTCTCGCTCGGCATCGTGATCGCGCGCCACAAGACCTCGCACGACGCGGCCGCCGATCCGTGGGCGCACTTCCGCGCCGAGTGCCGCACACGGCGCGGCGACGTGGAGGTGCTGTCGGAACAGGCGCTGGACATCGACAGCCATGCCGCGCTGCGGATCGCTTCGCAGGGCAACGGCTATGCCTACCTGTTCGTCATGGTCCGATTGGACGACGCGTTGTACCTGGACATCGTGGGCGATTGCCCGGCGGGGACCGAGGCCGAGCACTTTCCGGTACTGGACGCCGCCCTGCGCAGCCTGCGCGTGACCGGCGATCCCGCCGCCGCACTCGCGGCACACGAAACCTGGATGCAGGACATGTTCGGCGGCGATGAGGACGAAGAAGACGCCGACGATGCGCATCCCGCGCCGGTGGCCGCGCCGGCGGAACCGTTCCGCATTCCCGAAGACGGCGTGGAGGTGTTCCAGATCGACGACCTGGCATTCGACTTCCCGCGCGAGACCGTGCCCAACATCGGCACGGCGAGCAGCACCGGCGGCGAGCTGAGCATCGACCTGCAGGCTCGTGCACGCAAGGCGGACGCCGCCGCGCGGCCGCACCTGATGGACGAGGCCAAGGTCTATTTCCGCTTCTCGGTGAAGGGCATCCACCATGCCGGGATTCCGACCGGCCGGATCCGCTTCGAGGACGATCGCGCGCCGGAGCAGCAGGCCTATCTCTGGTCTGGCGGGCTGCGTTACGACCTCAAGCTCTGGGGCGAACTGGTGCTGGAACAGGGCTGGGTCGGCTTCAGCGGCTATCTGCAGGCCGATGGCGCGGGCCATCGCTATCCGGTGCGCATCGCGCGCAAGCTGGCGATGCATGCGCTGGATTGGTCGCACTACCGTTTCACCTCGATGGACGAGCTGGCGAGCGCGCCTCCCGGCGTGCCGCGCCACGTGCACCTGACCAACCTGGCCGGGCCGACGCTGCCGCACGCGCTGTACGTCTATCCGGCGCTGCGCTCGCTCAGCCTCTACTACGACGACGACGCCATCGCCGCCAACGGCGTGCGAGAACTGCCGGACGCGGTGGCCGGCCTGTCCAATCTGGAAGACCTGACGATCGTGAGGGCCAGCGCGCTCGAACAGCTGCCCGCCGCGCTCGGGGCGCTACGCGGATTGCAGCGCCTGCATATCACCGGCACCGGCATCCGCACGCTGCCGCCGCAACTGCTGTCGTTGCCGCTGGTGTATTGCGTACTGGACAACAACGCCCTCGCGCAGCTGCCCGAGGCGCCGTTCCCCGCCACCCTCAAGACCCTCTCGCTTTCGCGCAATCGGTTGCAGACCGTGCCCGCCAGCGTGGCCGCGTTGCCGGCGCTGCAGCGGCTGGATCTCACCCACAACCCGTTGACCGCGCTGCCGGCCGGCCTGGAACGCATCGAGCGATTGGAACTGGAACTGCCGAAGAAGCACGCGCTGTTGGACTACCGCTACAAGGGCGCCGACGGTGAGGGCACCATCGCCTTCGACGACGCCGCCTTTTTCGCGCGCAACGACGCGACACTGGCCGGACAGTTGGAGGAGGCGCTGGCCAGCGACGCGCAATGGACGCCGTACCGCTCCGGGATGCAGGCGCTGGCCTGGCATGCGGTGGCACTGGCCACGGATGCGCCGGACGATTACCACGCACGCGGCAACACCCGCTTCGGCGGACTGCCCGACCTGCCGCCGGACATGTCCTACCCGCGCCACACCGACGCCGACGGCAGCACCAGGCCCATGCAGTTCATCGCCCAACTCGACTGCGCGCAGCTGGCGCCGCTGCAGCGCTACCTGCCGCGGACCGGCGTGCTGTACTTCTTCATCTCCGACCAGGAAGACCTCGCGCCACGGGTCTTCCATTACGACGGCCCGCGCGATGCCCTGCAGACGGCGGCGGACCTGACGCGCGATGCCGCGCAGATCGATGGCATGGAGGACGGCTCCCTGCCCTACCGTGCAAGCGCCGCCGCTTGGATCAGCGTGCCGCACTTCTATTCCGACGAAGCGTATTACCAGGGAGCGGCCGAGGGCCTGGACGGCCTGGAGGACGCGTACGAACTGGTCGAAGCGCTGCGCGACCGCCTGGCGGCGCAATCCACCGTCCAGCCGGTGCACGGCGTGAACAGCCATGTGTTCAAGCAGCACGACACCCCGCTCAGCGAAGCCGCCAACCGCCTGCGCGGGCGCGCCGAGGACTTCATGGTGCTGCTGCGCGTGGCCTCGGACCCGCACCCCGGCTTCTGCTTCTGGGACGCGGGCGAACTGTATTTCGTGATCCACAAGAGCGACCTCGCCAAGCGCGATTTCTCCAACGTGTATTGCGGACTGGAGAGCAGCTAGGCACGCGCATCTTTGCGCGTTGGCGCCGGCATGCGGTGACATCCTGAGTGCCGAACCGACACCGCGGCATCGGCGGCAAGGAACGCAGCCAGCGCCGCACCGAATCGGCAAGCGCTCGGCAACCGCCGTGACATGCCGGCGGCGGCAACCGCGCCCCACGCAAACTCGATAAGATCGCCGCCGGACGTCAGCGCAATCGGACCGGGGGCAACGTGGCATCGAACGAGCGGACTTGGCTGCGCGATGCAGGCCTGTGCATCGGATTCGTCTTCGGCATGGTGGCGTCCAGCGGCGTGCAGGCCCACTCGGTGTCGGTGTCCAGTCCCGATCGCAGGATCGTGGCGGTGCTCAGCGACGACGACGGCGCGCTGCGCTACACGATCGAGGCCGACGGCCAGGCGCTGCTCGCCCCATCGCCGCTGGGGATCCGCGTGGACGGCCTGGAACTCGGCGCGCACAGCGCGATCGGCAACGTGCGCCGCGGCGCCACCGATGCACGCTATCGGCTCAACGGCGGCAAGGCCGTGGCGCGCGACCGTGCCACGACCGCGACGGTGTCGCTGACCGCGCACGGCCGCGCCTTCGAAGCGGACCTGCATGTCGCCGACGACGGCGTCGCGGTGCGTTTGCGCCTGCCCGCGCGCAAGGACAGCCACGTCGAGGCCGACCGCTCCGGATGGACCTTGGCCGAGGACGATCCGCCGGTCTGGGCCACCGCACTCCTGCCCGATTATGAGAACAGCTACACCGGCCTGTCGCTGCGCAGCCTCGGGGCGGGACGCTACGGCCTGCCGCTCACCGCGCACAGCAAGGGATTCTGGATCACCCTGAGCGAAGCGGCGGTGGTCGACTATGGCGACCTGGCCATCGAGCGCGCGGCGGACGGCAGCCTGGCCGGCGTGCTCTATGCCGATCCGCAGGGCTGGCGAACGGACGCCGCCATCGTGCAACCGTGGCGCGTGACCATCATCGCCCGCACGCTGACCGACCTGGTCAACTCCACCCTGGTGCAGAACCTCAACCCGCCGCCAGCGCCCGCCCTGGCCGACGCGAACTGGATCCAGCCCGGTCGCTCGGCATGGCAATGGCTGGCAGTCGGCGAGCCGCGCGAGAACGAGCAGCGGCAATGGGTCGACTGGACCCACCAGCTGGGCTTCGAGTACTACCTGGTGGACGACGGCTGGAGCACCTGGAAACAGCCGTGGGAGACGCTGGCCGATACGGCGCGCCATGCGCGCGCGCAAGGCGTCGGCCTGTGGCTCTGGGTGCACAGCCGCGAGGTGCAGCATGCGCCCGAGCGCAAGGCGCTGCTGCGCAAGATCGCCGCCACCGGCATCGTCGGGGTCAAGGTCGATTTCCCAGCGCCGGCCAGCCGCGACTGGTCCAACTGGTATACGGATGTGGCACGCGACGCGGCGGCAGAACACCTGATGGTCGACTTCCACGGTGCCATGAAACCCACCGGCACCGAGCGCACCTGGCCCAACGTCCTCACCCGCGAGGGCGTGCGCGGGCACGAATGGCACATCACCCGCTACAAGCGCGTACTGGCCGCCGATCACGACACCATCCTGCCCTTCACCCGCTACGTCGTCGGGCCGGGCGACTACACGCCCACCGTGTTCGAACCGAAGGAACTGATGGGCAACAGCTGGGCGCACGAACTGGCGCAGATGGTCCTGTTCACCTCGCCGTTCCTGGCGATGGGCGGCCACCCGCAGACCTATCTCGCCAATCCCGCCCTGGACGTGCTCAAAGCGGTGCCCGCCACATGGGACGAAACCCTCGTGCTGCCCGGCAGCGAACCGGGCAAGGTGGCGGCCATGGCCAGGCGCCACGGCCGCGACTGGTTCATCGCGGTGATCAACGGCGGTGCTGCCACGCGCATGACGCTGAAGCTGGATTTCCTGAAGAAGGGCAACTGGAAGCTCACCGAACTGGGCGACGCGCCTGCGCGGCCGGATGCGTGGGAGCGCAAGGACCGAGACGTGACGCGGGATGGAGCGATCGCGTTGGAGTTGGCGCCGCGTGGCGGATTCGTCGGTTATCTGAAAGCGCAGTAGGCACTGCACCTCGACAACGCTTTCCGACGGCGCATGGCCGCGATCGTACCGGGCCTGCGACCACCACAGGCCCGGATGTCACGTGCAAACGAACAGCTTGGCAGCGCGGCCAGGCAAGCTACTTGGCGATGACCGAGGTTCCGGACGGCACCATGTAGCACGCTTGCGCCTTGGCGCAGGCCTCGGCGTTGATCTCGGCGATCTGGCTGGCCAGGTACTGCTCCGGGGTCAGGCCCATGCGATTGCGGTAGGCGTTGTCGGCGTCGGCCTTGGCCACCTGTTCCTGCTCGCGCTGGCGCTCGGCGGTGGTGGCCTCGACCAGCGTCTTGACCCGCTGTTGCTGCGCGGCGGTGAGGTTCATCTGCTGCAGTACATCCGCATTGGGCCGCGCACGGCCAAGGGTGATGTTCTGAATCTGGATCGGCAGGCCCTGCTCCTTGACCAGCGCGCGCACGCTCTCGGTGACCGCATCGTCGATCTTCCGCGCGGTGTCCGGGTCGCTCATCATCCGCGTCATGTCGTAGCGCTTCACCTGGTCGCGCACGATCGCCGCGTACTGGCTGGCCACGTTGTTCTTGAACCAGTCCTGCCCGAAGCCCGACAGCAGCAACGCCGGCGCGGTGATCCGGTATTGGATCTGGGTGGAGAAGTCCAGCAGGATGTTGTCGCTGGACGAAAAATCGTCGAACGCCACCTGCACCGTCTGCGGCGTGACATCCACGTACACCGCCGACGTGGTCCACCAGGCATAGGTCCGGCCGGGCTCGCGCACGTCATCCAGACGGATGCCGCCCTTGCTCCAGAAAATGGGCTTGTCGACCAGCACGGCCTGCTGCCCCGGATCGGGCGAGACCACGGTACACGCGCAGAGCAGGCTCGCCATCGCGGCGGCCAGTGGAAGGTGTTTCATCGATGTCCCCTGATCGGCCGGCGCGGCCCGCGGCCCGTTGTGCCGTAAATGCTAGCCGATCCCTGCGAACCTGCACTAGAGGTTGCCGACCCAGGCACTGGACATGGCGCGCGCGAGGCGTTCGGATCGACCTCAGCGTCCGGGCCTCCACGACCGCAACCCCGACACCGCCTGTTCGAGCCCCCGTCCCTAACGCACATCGGCAATGCTGCCGTTGCTCACCAGGTCCGGCATGCCCCCGGCGCCGACGACGTCGCTCCCTGCCCGCGCTCGACTTCCAGCGTTCATGCCGTCCCAGCGGATGCCCGGCTAAGCTCCGATCGACGCCAAGGACTGCAGGAAGGACACGCACGATGTCACAGCACGCCATCGAAGATCTGGTCGAGAACACGATCCACCTGGTGGACCGCAGCACGCTGGACGGCGCGCGCCAGGCCGAGATGATCCACGGGCTGCTCGATCTGCAGGCGCGCTACGACACCAGCCTGACCTGGTTCCGGCTGCCCGATGTGCTGCTGCGCCACGGCGTGTTGGTGCGTACGCCGGTGGAGGCGCTCACCGATACCCGCTTGCGTGCCCAGGCGTTGGCGGCCGATGCGCCGGGCTGGCTCGGCCATGAGGACGACGCGGCCTACCTCGAATGGGAGGGCCAGGCGCGCGTGCTCTACCGGCAGGCCAAGGCCGGCACCTCGCTTCCAGTGTCGAAGCTCTTCCGTGACGTGCTTGCGCTCGCCGACCAGGCCGACGACACCGACCTGTTCACCGACTGGTACGCGCTGCTGGCGAATGGCTGGCTGGACGACACCTTCACCGCCGAGGACGGCATCGCCGCCACGCTCGATGGCCTGCTCGCTTCGGACGATCTTCAGGCGATCCGCGCGCTCGCGGCGCGTCGTGGACTCAAGCGCCGGCGTGGCGTGCCCGAGGCGCTTGCGCTGCCGCGGTCGAACGACAGCATCGAGCAAGGCGACGTCGAACGCAGCGCCGTCCTGCGCTTCTTCCTGGAACCCAAGCGCAAGCCGGCCGCCTTGCTGACCGCGCGCGACAAGGCGCGGGCCCAGCAAGCCCGCGTGCGCGAAGTGATTCCCGCGTTGATCGAGCAGCATTTGGGCAGCGCGCTGCACGCCGCCGGCTGGTCGCCTGTGCCCACCGATACCGCCTTCCAATGGCGATGGACCCGGGAGCGCGACGATAGCCGCCAGTTCCTCTGGGCGACCCACGACGCCAAGTTGGGCGTGCTGATGGTCCAGGCGGGCCTGCAGCATGCGCAACTACTCGCGTGGCAGCAGCGTGCCGCCACCACCCAGCTGCACGACCTGCATTTCCAGGACATTGCCGCGGGATTCCTGGGTCAGCACATTCTCCACAGCAAGGACATCGGCGCGTTCGGCGGCTGGGTGCTGAATCCTGCCGACAGCGATGCGCAGCTGCGCGCCACCCTCGATCGCCTGGCGGCCGCACTTCCCGCGCTGGACACCAACTACTTCGATTTCATCACCCGGCAGTTCTCAGAATCGCTGTTCGCACGCGACGTCGACACCCTGCTGCATCTGCTGGAAGAGGGCGACGACGACGGCGCGGTTCCGCCCTACGTGCTGTTCGACAGCCCCGACAGCCTGCTGCTGGCCTTCGTCTTCCACCATCTCCAGCGAGGCGACGAGGCCGCGGCGATGGCGATCGTCGAGCGCCTGCAGGCACGCCAGGCTGCGCGCGGGCGCCTCAGCCCCTGGCACCGCGACCACCTGGCGCCGTTCCTGCAGCAATGGGACGAAGGCCGGCGCGATCTGTCGATGCCGCCGGTGCTGCATGCGCTGCTGGCCGGTCATTTGCGTGCGCAGGAAACGGGCTGAGCGCCGTCCTCAGATTCCACCTCGCTGGTGGCGTACCGCTTCGTGCCCGTCATTCGCGGCGGGCGGTGACGCACGCGGTGGGCGCATGACAGCGTGGGCAGCTCATGGCGCTGCGCATCGCGATACAGCGCACGCCTGTCCATCCATCGCTGGCGTTTCCGCCAGCACTAGCCGCACAAGGAAACGGCCCGCTTCGCATCAGCGGATGTGCGCACCCGCACCAGATTGATCGCCCTGCGCGTGCAGGGCTGGCCGACCGGGACCTATTGTCCAGCAGGTGCTCGATCGGCAGCCGACCGGCTTGGTCTGGATATCGAGCCCAGCTTCATCGGCCTGCTTCCGGCAATCCCCAACGCCGCCACCGCCTGTTCGAGCACCGAGTCCCTCCCCTCGCGCACATCGGCGATGGTGCGGCTGGCCACGACGTCGGGGAAGACACCGACGCCGACGAAATCGCTGCCATCCGGATAGCTATCGCGCTTCACGCAAATCCGCGCCGAACCGCCGCCCGGCAAGTCCAGCGTGAGCGGCTGCCCCGTGCTGCCGCCGGTCGCCTGTCCCACCAAGGGGCCGCGCCGCATCAGATGAAACACCGCCGCCGTGTCTTCGCCGGCCGAGAAGGTCGCAGCATCCACCAGCATCGCCACCGGTCCCTTGTAGGTACGCGGCTCCGGCATCAACACGTCATCGCGTACCGGCAGCCATTCGATCAAGCGGCCACTGCGCGCTTGTTGCAGCGACGATCCGTTATCGCGCATGACGGATCGCACCTGCGGCAAGGAACCTTCAGCCACGAAGCGCAGGATCGACAATCCGAACCGGGTGTTCCCACCGCCATTGCCGCGCAGATCCAGGATCAAGCCCGGCGCGGCGAGCACCCTGTCCAGATCCTGCCTGAGCGCCTTGACGCTGGCGTCGTCCTCGAGCTGCGCCACGCGCAGCACGGCGACACCGTCCTTGCGGAAGGTCAACAGCGGCGCGGCTGCCACCGCCTGCGCTTTGTAGCCACTGCGCGCCGCCCGCACCTCGCGGCGGCGCCCATCGCGGTGTACGACCGTCAGCACCACCGGCTTGGCCGCATCGCCGGACAGCAACGCATAGGTGTACGTTCGCACCTCGAGGTCTTGCGGCGTCGAACTGCTGAGATAGGGCCGCACCGCGCGCTCGGCGTAGCGCTCCACCGGCTCGCCGTCGATCGCCTCGACGGTATCGCCGGGCTGCACGCCCTGCCGAAGCAATGCCGCGTCGGTGACCGACGTGACCACCACCTTCCCTTCCAGCCGCGCGGTGCGCAGCCCCGGGCGCGCATACCAGCGCGCCTCCAGCGCCGTGGGAGGGAACACGCCGCTATGCCCGTCCTGCAACTTCGCCATGAAACGCGTCAGCACGCGATAGTAGGCCTCGGTATCCTGCGCCTGCTGGACCAGCGGCACGGTCTCCAGATACAGCCGGTCCCAATCGAGCTCAGGCACATGATCGAACCAGACGAAGCGGTCGCGTGCGGTCATCCACAGTTGCGAGAGTCCGGCAATGCGCTGTGCCTCCGTCAGCTGCGCAGTGTAAGGAACCACCAGCGCAGGTGCCGTCGCGTCGCGCTTCGCCAGCGCCTCATGCCGCCGGAGATCGGCCAGGCGCGGATCGTCCAGCAAGGCCAGCGTCGCGGGATCCTTGTTCACCACGAAATCGATCAGGCCCTCCTGCCAGGCCATGGCGTCCAGCGCTCGCCAGGCCGCGACGGCCGCGTCCCGATCGCCGAGCCACACCTGCACGCGCACCAGATCGCCCAGCAGATTCAAGCGGCGAAAACGCAGCGTCATGCTGCCGTCGGCCAAGGCCAGCACCTGCGGATCGTCCAAATAGCGCAGACCGTCGAGCAATGCGTCGCGCGCACGCCGCAGATCTTCAGGCGAACTCGTTGCACCGTGTTCGGCAAGCTGACTGGCACGGTCGCGGAACTCGGTCACGTGCGCGTAGGCCTGCATGGCCGGATCTTCGGCGGCACTGGCCAACTGGGCCAACTGGGCCAACGACAGACAAACCCCCAAACCAAGCCATCCTGGAAATTTCATCGCAGCTCCTGTGCACGACGCGAAGCGTCCAAAAGCGCCATGCCGGCGCGCCGCAGCTCAAGGTTTAGAGCTAGAAGGCCTGAAGGAGCGACATTGCGAAAGCAGCCACTCTCCGGCTGAGGTGTCGGACGCAATCGCCTCTCCCTTGGATATCTGCAGGACCTCCGAGCGAACGAGTTCGGCACTTTCCGAAGAGTCAAAAACATCCTCGTCGGTGGAGTCGACGGCAAAGCCCGGAAGTGCCGAATTCTCGAGCTTCCCCGACGCCACAAGCTGGCCACATAAGCCATAGTAGTAAGCAGCACGCTCGTTCGCGGACAGACCAATATCACCAGCCACGAACATGCTGACGTGGAACGTTTCGTGCGCAACAAGATCTGCGATATTGGCCAACGTCTCTTCCAAGTTCCGCATCTGGGGCGCAATTAGAGTCAATTTCGGCCCTCTGCCGAATCTAAAGAAGCTCCGGTGATAATCAACGCGCGCCGGAACAATCCGGATTTCAACCGAGACATGATCGACGGCTGCTTGTTCAAGTACGAAGCGAAGCGCCCTGGACGCAACAAGGCAGACATCTTTTACGGGGACATTCGTTCCGCTTGCGACAGCCACTTTCACGTATCGATCTTCACACCGCACCGAACTAGCGAAACGAATATTTTCTCGCGCACCCTGCGTAAGGACTTCAGACTGAGTGATAAATAGACCGAATCCCGAGCGAATGGTGTGCTTGTTCATTCCCTCCACAGAAAAATGCGGCAAAGCAGAACCATCACTCTGTCCGGCAAAGAGTATGGCCAGGACGAAGACAAGCAAAGCCCTTCCCAATTTCAATTCTTCGCAACCCGAACTACCGCACCCAAAATAGCCACCAAAGCGTTCAACATTCAACTCCTCAAAGGCAACAGACCGATCTTCAGATAAAAACCATCCAAAACACATTTAATCGACTAACATCAAGAGGGCCGAGGCCCTCTTGACGGAGCAGCTTACTGCTGTTGGCACAGGTTCGGTGATGGGTAAGTAGTACAAGGTGGGTTGCCGTAGACCGTAGCGGTGAACGAAGCAAGCGACTGACCTTCATACTTTGTAGCGACCGCCATCGTTTTCTGGCCTTGGAACGCGGAAGTGAATGATGCTGTTTCATAACGAATGCTATCAGCGTCACCAGCATTGGCGTACGCCCAGGAGTTGACAGCATCAGGGTCGGCGAGGCGAATAATAGTTCCAGATTTCACATATGCAAAAGACTGCGCCGCAACAACAACGTTATCACTGGACCGGACGAGCATCACGCTGACAGCGCCAGTCGAGGGATAGGGAATAGTAGAGCCAGAAGTGTCGATCTGAAATTGAGCCGCATCTGCGGTGAGATCCAGAGCAGCTCTGGCCAGGGCATTTATTATGTTCTCTTTTCCACCGCCGCCACCGCCACCGCCACCACCACCTGCCTTCTTTTCCCATTTAACTTCGGCACCGGCTTTACACTCTCCGCCTCCGCCCGCCTTTGCGCTGCACTCTCCATAGGCACGCACAGAAGTGTTGTACGTAGCACAGCCCGCCGTGCCAATAGAAATTAACGACAATCCAATACTGGGGAACAATGCTGTTTTATTCACAGGAACCTCCGTTTCGCTGGGATTCAGCGTGAGCGATACTATCGGCACGACTCGTATGGAACCATCGAATCCATCACATTTCACTCACTCGCCCGGCACACGAAATATTTTAAAAGCTGTCCAAGTTGCAATGTGAGAAGGAAGAAAGGTAGCCGCGACAATTCCGCTGGGCATATCGCGGAACATCAGCAATGCCAAAGAAATTTGCACAGTGGTGACAATTGCCTCAAGCATCGGCAGTGAAAAAAATCTACTTCTACGCCCTTTCTTCCAGTCACAACATCCAATCCGATGACAACCCAATCTCGCAGATATGTATATTACCCCGGTTAAAATAGAGGAAATATCAATTAACGGAAGAACGAGAGATGGCGAAAATGCAACAGACCCAACAGCACAGACCCAAAGCACCGAACTCAGTAGCGCGCCTGTCCAGCTTACTGATCCATCGCGCCTGACTAGACCACGCAACTGAACCCCATAAAGCATTGCCAATCCCCAGCCGCCGCCAAACGCCAAGGCGAGAATCAAATTCTGACCGTGTCTATCCCACACCAGATAGCCAAAGATTGCTGACGCCACAATTCCAGTCAATGCACGCAAGTTCACGATAACCAGATCAGCAAATATCGCCCAACAGCTTGGAGCAAGCGCTTGATTATCCGTCATCTACTCTTCCTTGATTTTTCGGCGTCAAGTCCAACAAGCGACTTTTTCGACTGGAAACCCCATAACAATATGCTAACTGTGGGTACCTGCCCAGACAATACCATCACTACCCAGACGGCAAACGCAAGTGCGCGGCGCAGCCCACCTCCGAACCTGGATCAACCATCGACACTACTAGATCGCCGGCCCGGGCGGTGATCTGCGGCTTGCTGCCAATGGAGAAACCCAGCTGCTCCAGCCACAGGCCGCTCAGGCGCAGGACCGGGACGCGCTGGTCGTCCGTGTGGCGGTGCAACACGGGATAGGTCGGGGGGCACAATGGATGGGCTGGCTGGTCGCATGACGGCCGCTTATTGCCTCAGACGCCTCACTCCCTTTGCTCGCGTACTGACGCTCCCTGCATCCCAGGGCAAGCCCCGCACCACTAGTCCAGACCTCTCCGGCGGTGCATCCGTGCCGCATCCCGCCCATGCCGCGATCAATGCAGCCTCCCGCCTCCCGCAGGCGACGTCTCCCACTCCACCGCATAGACCGCCCGCTCCTCGCGTACGCCGTTGGACGTGGGTTCGTGCAGCGGCTGGCGCTCGATCTGCAGCAACAGCGCCCGCATCGCGTTCGCTGCGTCGCAGAGCGTGTCGCCCACCGCTGGCCGGGCCCGCCCATCGGCCACGCAAACCCACCACGACCACCGAAGAGGTCAACCTGACCCCGTTACTCTGAGGTCTTTGGGGCGTCTGTGCGGGAAGGCCGCTTTTCGCGTCATTTCCCTCGTCACGAATGGGGGTCGATCGGCTAAGCTCCGAGCCTTGACCAGGGGATAGGCATCAGGGGGATAGGCATGATCAGAGCGCTCGCAGTGGTGTTGTGCATGATGGCGCTGCCGGCGGCGGCGCAGTCGGCTTACAAGTGCTCGGACGGCAAGTCCGGCGCTGTCTATCAGTCCATGCCGTGTGCGCCGGGCAAGGAGCAGAAACGGTGGCAAGCGCCGGCCGCTTCGGGCGAACAGCCCCGCCGCCAGGTCGATGACACCCGGGAGCGTCCTGCCACTGGCCAGCCCAGCCTGGGCGCGCAGATGATCACCTTCACCGGCCAGCCCAGTCCGGAAGCCTGTGCGCGTGCCAAGCATATCCGCGACCAGGCATTGGCTGATGCATCGATGAAGGGCGAACGCGAGTTCCACCAGACCCTGGCGCGCAACGTCGACACTGCCTGCAAGTAGCAGGTGGGTTTGCCACGCCTGCCGACCTGCGCTTACAGGTTGGAAACGGGGTCAGGTTGAGCCACCCCTGATAACTCGGACACCTGAAAGCGAGGACAATCCTCGCACGGAGGTGTTCGATGCAGAAGCGGC
>NZ_JACSQX010000017.1:48005-89851 GCF_014836395.1 Xanthomonas bonasiae | reverse complement strand
AGCGTGGTCTTGCCGTGGTCGACGTGACCGATGGTGCCGACGTTGACGTGCGGCTTGGTGCGCTCGAACTTACCCTTGGCCATGGCTGCTTCTTCTCGGTGATCGTAGAAAGATTTGGAGACTGAATATGGTGCTCACGAAAGGAATCGAACCTTCGACCTCCTCCTTACCAAGGAGGTGCTCTACCGACTGAGCTACGTGAGCGTAGTTCTATTGTGACACAAGCGCGTTCAATGGAGCGGGAGACGGGAATCGAACCCGCACCATCAGCTTGGAAGGCTGAGGTTCTACCGTTGAACTACTCCCGCTACGGGATGCCGCACTGCCACAACAAAAAAACTGGTGGAGGGAGGTGGATTCGAACCACCGAAGGCGTAAGCCAGCAGATTTACAGTCTGCCCCCGTTGGCCGCTTGGGTATCCCTCCAGCTACCCGTCCCGACCAGGCCGCAAGGCCGAAATCAGTCCGGGGTGAAACAGCCCGCTATTCTTCCCTGACATCCCTGCCTTGTCAACAGTATTTTGACGCGATGTCGCAGGAAACGCGCACCGCGCGCGCCGCGCCCGTGGCACGGCGCGAACGCGCGCATGCGGGTCAGACGTTGAAGCGGAAATGCAGCACGTCGCCTTCCTGCACGCGGTATTCCTTGCCCTCCAGGCGCAGCCGCCCGGCCTCGCGCGCGCCGGCTTCGCCCTTGTACTTGATGAAGTCGTCGTAGGCGATGGTTTCGGCGCGGATGAAGCCCTTCTCGAAATCGGTGTGGATCACCGCGGCGGCCTGCGGCGCGGTCGACCCGGCCTTCACCGTCCACGCGCGCACTTCCTTGACGCCGGCGGTGAAATAGGTCTGCAGCCCGAGCAGCGAGTACGCCGCGCGGATCACCCGGTTCAAGCCCGGCTCGGCCAGACCCAGGTCGGCCAGGAAGGTGTCGCGGTCGGCGTCGTCCAGCTGCGACAGCTCTTCCTCGATCGCCGCCGACACCGGCACCACCTCGGCCCCCTCGGTGGCGGCGCGCGCGCGCACCGCGTCCAGGTGCGGGTTGTTCTCGAAGCCGTCCTCGAGCACGTTGGCGATGTACATCACCGGCTTGAGCGTGAGCAGGAACAGGTCGCGCACCAGCGCCTTCTCCTCCTCGTCCAGGCCCGCGCTGCGCCCGGCCTTGCCGTCGGCCAGCGCGGCCTGCAGCTTGGCCAGGACCGGCTTGCGCGCGGCCGCGTCCTTGTCGCCGCCCTTGGCGCTGCGCTCGGCGCGGTTCAACGCCTTCTCGACGCTGTCCAGATCGGCCAGGGCCAGCTCGGTATCGATGGTCTCGATGTCCGAGATCGGATCGACCTTGTTGTTGACGTGGATGACGTCGGCGTTCTCGAAGCAACGCACCACGTGGGTGATCGCATCGACCTCGCGGATGTGCGCCAGGAACTTGTTGCCCAGACCCTCGCCGCTGGCCGCGCCGGCGACCAGGCCGGCGATGTCGACGAACTCAACCGCGGTCGGCACGACCTTCTGCGGATTGATGATCTTGGACAGCTCGCCCAGCCGCGGATCCGGCACCGGCACCACGCCGACGTTGGGCTCGATGGTGCAGAACGGGAAGTTGGCCGCAGCGATGCCCGCCTTGGTCAGCGCATTGAACAGAGTCGACTTGCCGACGTTGGGCAGGCCGACGATGCCGCATTTGATGCCCATGTTTGTAATCCGGGAATGGAGAATCGGGAATAGGGAATCGGAAAAGCATAGCCGCCTTTCCATTCCCCATTCCCCATTCCCTATTTCCCCTGCGTATGCAACCGCTTCATCGCCTCGTTGAAATCGCCCTGCACCGCCAGCGGCAGCACCGCGATGGCGTCGTCGATGGCGCGGTCGATCAGGATCTGGTCGTCCTTGCTCGCACGCCCCAGCACCCAGGGGACGACCTTGTCCTTGTGGCCGGGATGGCCGATGCCGATGCGCAGCCGATGGAAGCCGGCATGCCCGAGCAGGCGGATGGTGTCGCGCAAGCCGTTCTGCCCGCCATGGCCGCCGTCGAACTTGAGCCGCGCCGTGCCCGGCGCCAGATCCAGTTCGTCGTGCGCCAGCAGCGCCTGCGCCGGTTCGATCTTCCAGTAGCGCAACGCGGCGGTCACCGACTTGCCGCTGAGATTCATGAAGGTGGCCGGCTTCAGCAGCCACAGCGCCTGCCCGGCCACATCGACCTTGGCGGTTTCGCCGAACAGCTTGGCGTCCACGCTCCAGCGCGCGCCGGCCCGCTCGGCCAGATGTTCGACAAAACGAAACCCGGCGTTGTGCCGGGTGTTCGCGTGTTCGGCTCCGGGATTGCCCAGACCGACGATCAGACGCAGACCAGTCATGCCGCAGCATCGCCGCAGCGCCCGGACCCGATGGCCCGGGCGCTGCGCAGGCGATTACTTGCCGTCCTTCTTCGTCGGCTCGGCCGCGGCCGGAGCCTCGGTCGCTTCCGGCTCGGCCTCGATCTGGCCGTGCTTGGCGATGACCACCGCCACGTCGTGCTCCTTGCCCAGCTTCAGCTCGGGCAGCTCGACGCCGGCCGGCAGCTTCAGGTCGGACAGGTGGATCACGTCGCCGACGGACAGCGCGGACAGGTCGACTTCGACGAACTCCGGCAGGTCCTTCGGCAGGCACACGACCTGGATCTCGTTCAGCTCGTGGGTGACGACCACTTCGGCCGACTTGCCGGCCGGCGAGGTGTCCTCGTTGAGGAAGTGCAGCGGTACCGAAGCGTGCAGCGCCTCGTTGTCGTTCACGCGCTGGAAGTCGATGTGCATGATCAGCTGCTTGAACGGGTGGCGCTGCATATCGCGCAGCAGCACCTTCTGGATGTCGCCGTTCAGGCTCAGGCTCAGGATCGACGAATAGAACCAGTCGTTCTGGCTGGCGAGCCAGACTTCGTTGTGGTTGAGCTCGATGTTGACCGGCTTCAGTTCGCCACCGTAGACGATGGCGGGGATCAGGCCGTCGCGACGGAGGCGGCGGCTCGCACCCTTACCCTCGACCTCGCGGCGCTGAACCTTGATTTCATGTGTGGTTGCCATTTGCGTTTACTACCTTGGTTGAATGAACCGCCTCGCGGCGGTTTTGAGGACTCTTCCGCGACCAGAAGAGTCTGTGAAGCCGGGAGTGGGGAATCGGGAATGGGGAATCGGGCAAAGCGCGACACTGCGCCGTTGCGATTCCCTATTCCCGATTCCCCATTCCCAGCCTTAATCCACGTACAACGAACTCACCGACTCGCCGAAGGCGATGCGGCGGATGGTTTCGGCCAGCAGCTCGGCGACGCTGAGCTGGCGGATCTTGCTGCAGCCGCGCGCGGCGTCCGACAACGGAATCGTGTCGGTGACGACCAGCTCGTCGAGCTGCGAATTGCTGATGTTGCTGACCGCCGGGCCCGACAGCACCGGATGGGTGCAGTACGCGGCCACTTTCAGCGCGCCCTGCGCCTTCAGCGCGGCCGCCGCGGCGCACAGGGTGCCGGCGGTGTCGACGATGTCGTCGACCAGCACGCAGGTCTTGCCTTCGACGTCGCCGATGATGTTCATCACCGTGGACACGTTGGCGCGCGGGCGGCGCTTGTCGATGATCGCCAGGTCGGCGTCGTCCAGGCGCTTGGCCACGGCGCGGGCGCGGACCACGCCGCCCACGTCAGGCGACACCACGATCAGGTTGTCGGTGCCGTAGGCGCGCCAGATGTCGGCCAGCAGCAGCGGCGAGGCGTAGACGTTGTCGACCGGGATATCGAAGAAGCCCTGGATCTGGTCGGCGTGCAGGTCCACGGTCAGCACGCGGTCGGCATTGACCGCGGTGAACATCTTCGCCGCGACCTTGGCGGTGATCGGCACGCGCGAGGAACGCATGCGCCGGTCCTGCCGCGAGTAGCCGAAGTACGGCACCACCGCGGTGACGCTGGCGGCGCTGGCGCGCTTGAGCGCGTCGATCAGCACCAGCAGCTCCATCAGGTTTTCCGCGCTGGGCGCGCAGGTCGGCTGGATCACGAACACTTCCTGCCGGCGCACGTTCTCCTCGATCTCCACCTGCACTTCGCCATCGGAGAAGCGCGACACCATCGCCTTGCCGGGACGCACGCCCAGCTCCTTGCAGATGCTCTTGGCAAGCGGCTTGTTGGCATTGCCAGAGAACACCAGCAGGTTACGTTGATCTTGCATGAGGAGTGTCTCGGGCGGCGGCGGCGAAAGAACTGCGAAACGAAGAAACAGCATGAAACTTGTGAAAACCCAGGCGAAGAAGGCTTCTACCTGTTGAACCCCCGCACATGGATGTGCGGGCTCTTGCAGAAGGATCTGCAGACACAATTGGCAGGGGCGGTAGGATTCGAACCTACGAATGCCAGGATCAAAACCTGGTGCCTTGGGCCTCTTGGCGACGCCCCTGCATGAAACTGTTGCTATGCCTCCAGCGCATCGAGCAGCGGCGATCGGGTCACGCCGCCGGCCACCCAGGCGCGCAACCCGTCCGGCAAGGCCGCCAGCGCGCGCACGGCGGCAGCGCGATCGGCGAACTCGACGAAGCACCCGCTCCCCGACCCGGTAAGGCGCGGCGTGCCGATCTGCGCAAGCGCCTGGAACACGGCCTGGATGGCCGGTTCGCGGCGGAGCAGCACCGGCTCGAACGCATTGCCGAGCAGGAAACCTGAAACGAAGTCGGCCATTTTCGCGGGCGCAGCATCCCGCGTCAAATCCGGAGCCTGGAACAGCGCCGCGGTGGGCACGTGAACCGCCGGATCGGCCAGCACGTACCAGGCCGGCGGCAGGCGCAACGGGGTCAGCCGTTCGCCCACCCCTTCGGCCCAGGCATCGCGGCCGCGCACGAATACCGGCACGTCCGCGCCCAGCGTCAAACCCAGGCCGGCCAGCGCATCCTCGTCCAGTCCGGCGCCCCACAGCGCATTCAGCGCGACCAGCGCGGTCGCCGCGTCGGACGAGCCGCCACCGAAACCGCCACCTGCAGGAATGCGCTTTTCGACGCGGATGTCGACACCTTGAGCGATCTTGGCATGCGTTTGCAGCAGTCGCGCAGCCCGCACCAACAGGTCGTCGGCCTCGGCGACGCCTGCCACGGAGTCGCCGATCCGCGCCACCACGCCGTCGGCGCGCACACGCAGATGCACGGTGTCGCCCCAATCGAGCAGGCGGAAGACGGTCTGCAGTTCGTGATAGCCGTCGGCGCGGCGGCCGGTGATCTGCAGAAACAGGTTCAGCTTCGCCGGGGCCGGCCACGCCGACCAGCCGCCCTCTTCCACGGCGCTCATGGCGCGGCGAAGTCCCACTGGTCCAGCAACAGGCGCACCTTGGCGTCGCCGTTGCGCGCCTCGATGCGCCGCGGCAGGGCCGGACGGCCGTCGCTGGGCGGGTACCACTCCTGGAACTGGATCTCCCAGCCCATCTGCCGCAGCGTCTGCGGGCGCCCCTCGGCGTCGTAGCTCACCTGCTCGGGTGCGCCCACGTCCGCCGCGACCTGTCCGCGCACCCAATCCGGCAGCAGATTGACCGGAATCTCCCAACCGGTGGCCTCGAGCAGCAGCTGTTGCGCGTCATCGCCGGCGCGCGGACCGCCCTCCAGCCCTTCCAGACGGCCTCCCCCGCGCTGGCTGTCGCCGGTCAGGCGCCAGCTCTGCCGGGTCACCGGCGCGCTGAGCTCGATCCGGTACTGGCGCTGCTGCTGCGCCCAGTCGATGCGGCCGCTGCCGCCATTGCGGCCCTTGGTGATCGCCACCCGGCCCTGGAACGACCACTGCGGATGCGCCTGCAGCCATGCGCCGCGGGCCGCTTCGGCCTGGCGCGCGGCCTCGCCGAGCGGTGCGCTCGCGGCCGGCGGCGCCTGCCGCGGCGCCAGCGAAGTACACCCGGCCAGCACCAGCAGCGCCGTCAGCGCCCATGCCGCGCGCAACGCCGACCTCACGGCGCGACCTTTTCCATCGCCCGCTGCAGCGCGCGATTCTTCGGATCGAGCTTGCGCGCCTCGTCGAAGTATTTCGTGGCTTCGTCGCGCTTGCCCTGTTCCCACAGCACCTGGCCGATGTGCGCGGCGATCTCCGGATCCTTGAACAGGGTCCAGGCGCGGCGCAGCTGCACCAGCGCCTCCTGGGTCTTGCCCAACCGGTACAGCACCCAGCCGTAGCTGTCGATGATCGCGGCGTTGTCCGGATCGGCGGTACGCGCGCGATCGATCAACTGCAGCGCCTCGCGGTAGCGATGGGTGCGGTCGGCAAGGGTGTAGCCGAGCGCATTGAGCGCGGCCACGTTCTCCGGCTCGGTGACCAGGATCTTGCGCAGGTCGGCTTCGGCACGGTCGATGCGGTCGCGCCGCTCCCAGGCCAGGCCGCGCGCGTACAGCAGCGCGTTGTCGTCCGGATAGGCGGCCAGGCCGCGCTCGAACACCTGCAGTTCGCCGGCGTCGTCGCCGCTGCGCTGGCGCAATTCCGCCTCCAGCACGTAGGCGTCGCGGCGCGCGGCATCGTCGGCCTCGGCATCGTCCTGCAGCGCGCGCGCCTCGGCGAAGGCCGCATCCTTCTGCCCGAGTTCGTACAGCGCCCCGGCGGTGCGCAGCCGCGCTTCGTTGCGCAACGGGCCGGCCGGCACGCCGCGGTACCAGGTCACCGCTTCCTGATAGCGCTTCAGGAACTCGGCGATCTTGCCGAGCAGCAGGCGCCGCTCCGGATCCGGCTGCACGGTCTCCTTGCTCAGCTCCGCGTACAGCGCGCTCAGCGCCGCGTTGTCCTGCAGCTTGGCCAGCATCGAAGCGCGCAGGCCGTAGTTCTGGGTGTCCTGCGGACCGAGCGCCAGCACCCGCGCCGCCGCGGCGGTGTCGCCGATCGCGTCGTAGGCGTAGGCCAGCGCGCCGCGCAGTTCAGGATCGCGCGGCGCCTTGGGCTCCACGCCCTGCAGCAGCGCGCGCGCCTGCTCGGTCTTGCCGGCCTGTTGCAGCTGGGTGGCGTGCAGCAGGGCCACCCGCGGCTCCTCCGGGAAACGCTTGACCAGCTGATCGACGATGCGCTCGGCCAGCTTCGGCTGTTCCAGGCGCAGCGCCAGGCGCCCGAACTCCTGCCAGGCCTCGAGCTGGTCGGGGATGGCATTGGCGTCGAGCAGTTGGTCCAGCACCTTGGCCGCGACTTCCGGATCGCGGTTGCCGCTGACCAGCGCCACCAGCGCGTAGCGCCAGCCGCGCGCGTCCTTGTCGCGCAGCAGCGCCACCAGCAGACCGCGCGCCTGGCGCAGATTGCCGTTGCGCAGCGCCAGCGCCGCCTCGGCGCCGCGCATCGGCAGCGACTCCGGCGCGCGCTGACGCCACAGCGCAAGGGCCTGCGCCGCGGCCGCATTGTCGTTGGCGAGCATCGCGATACGGGTCGCACGCTCGGCCAGACCGGCATCGCCGGGCGCCTCGTTCGCCGCCTGCAGGTACCAGTGCGAGGCATCGGCCAGCTGCCCGGCCTGCAGCGCGAATTCGCCGGCCAGCACCGGCGTCAACGAAGACGCCGCGGCGCTCGGCGGCACCTTGGCGGCGGCCGTCGGCGCGGCGGCGGGGGCGCCGATGGCCGGCAAAGCGGCGAGCGCCGACAGCAATAGAACGATACGGATGCGAATCAATGCGGGCATCGGGGGCAACCGGGCCGTAAAATGGGGCCCTGAATGGCCAGCAGCTTATCGCAAGCAACTGAACAGATGACGTTGTGGGTGCTCGGATTGAACCACCAGACCGCGCCGGTCGACCTGCGCGAACGGGTGGCGTTCGCCGGCGATGCGCTGCCGCGCGCGCTGCAGTCGCTGCGCGCATTGCCCAACGTCGCCGAGGCCGCCCTGCTGTCCACCTGCAACCGCACCGAGCTGTACGCGATCGCCGACGACGCGCAGAGCCTGGCCGACTGGCTGGATTCGCACGCGGCCGGCCTGCACGGCTATCTGTACCAGCACCAGGATGCCGACGCGGTGCGGCATCTGTTCCGCGTCGCCACCGGACTGGACTCGATGGTGCTGGGCGAGCCGCAGATCCTAGGCCAGGTGAAAGACGCCTGGGCGCTGGCGCGCGAGCACGGGGCGATGGGCAACCGCCTGGACCGGCTGTTCCAGCAGACCTTCTCGGTGGCCAAGCGCGCGCGCACCGACACCCGGGTCGGCGCCAATCCGGTCTCGGTGGCCTCCACCGCGGTGCGCCTGGCGCAGAACTCCTTCGCCCGGCTCAGCGAATCGACGGTGCTGCTGGTCGGTGCCGGCGAGACCATCGAGCTGGCCGCCAAGCACCTCAGCGAAGGCCGCGTGCGGCGCCTGCTGATCGCCAACCGCACCCTCGCCCACGCCCAGGAGCTGGCCAGCCGGCATGGCGGCGTGGCGCTGCCGCTGAGCGAGCTGGAACGGCATCTGCAGGAAGCCGACGTGGTGTTCTCGGCCACCGCCGCGCGCGAGCCGGTGGTGACCCGGGCGCAGGTCGAGCAGGCGCTGCGCGCGCGCAAGCACAAGCCGATGCTGCTGTTCGATCTGGCCGTGCCGCGCGACATCGAGGCCGGCGTGGCCGAGCTGGCCGATGCCTATCTGTATACCGTGGACGACCTGGAACGCGCGGTCGAAGACAATCGTCGCGGCCGCCGCGAAGCGGCCGAGGCCGCCGAGACGATCATCGACCTGCAGGTGCTGCGCTACATCGAGACGCTGCAGGCCAGCACCCGCCAGGCGCCGCTCAAGCGCCTGCGCGCGCACGGCGACAGCACCCGCGACGACGTGCTGGCCAAGGCGCGGCAGCAGCTGGCCAACGGCAAGCCGGCCGACGAAGTGCTGGAATTCCTCGCCAATACCCTGACCAACCGCCTGCTGCATCCGCCCACCGCGGCGCTGCGCGAGGCGGCGCTGAGCGGCGATGCCGACCTGGCCCGCGCCGCCGAGCGCCTGTTCCCGGAAAAACCGGGCTATTTCCATCCCATTCTGAAGACCGATGACACCGACCCTGCGCCGTAAGCTGGAGGCGCTGGCCGAGCGTCGCGAAGAACTCGAACGCCTGCTGTCCGATCCCGAGGTGGTGAGCGACAACGCGCGCTTCCGCGACTACTCGCGCGAATTCGCGCAGCTGGAGCCGGTCGCCGCCGCACTGGCCGACGAGGCCGCGGCCTCGGCCGACCTGGCCGCGGCCGAGGCGATGCGCGGCGATCCGGAACTGCGCGAGCTGGCCGAAGAGGAGATCGCCGCCGCCCACGCGCGCCTGCTCGCGCTGGACGAACAGCTGGCGCTGCTGCTGGTGCCGCGCGATCCGCGCGACGACGGCAACCTGTTCCTGGAAGTGCGCGCCGGCACCGGCGGCGACGAGGCGGCGATCTTCGCCGGCGACCTGTTCCGCATGTACGCGCGTTACGCCGAGCGCCAGGGCTGGAAGGTGGAAGTCGAATCGGACAGTCCCGGCGAGCACGGCGGCTACAAGGAGATCGTGGCGCGCATCGTCGGCCGCGGCGCCTACTCCAAGCTCAAGTTCGAATCCGGCACGCACCGCGTGCAGCGGGTGCCGGCGACCGAATCGCAGGGCCGCATCCACACCTCGGCGGCGACGGTGGCGATCATCCCCGAAGCCGACGACGTGGAAGAGATCGCGATCAACCCGGCCGACCTGAAGGTGGATACGTTCCGTTCGTCCGGCGCCGGCGGCCAGCACGTCAACAAGACCGAGTCGGCGATCCGCATCACCCACGTGCCGAGCGGGGTGGTGGTCGAATGCCAGACCGAGCGCAGCCAGCACGCCAACCGCGACAAGGCGATGAAGCGGCTGAAGGCGCAGTTGCTCGACGCCGAGCGCAGCAAGCAGGCCGCGGCCGAGGCGCAGGACCGCAAGCTGCAGGTCGGCAGTGGCGACCGCAGCCAGCGCATCCGCACCTACAGCTTCCCGCAGGGCCGCATCACCGACCACCGGGTCGAAGGCCTGACCCTGTACGACCTGCCGAACGTGATCGAAGGCGACCTCGACGCGCTGATCGAGCGGCTGAGCCACGAGCACCAGGTCGACGAACTGGCGCGGCTGAGCGACAGCCCGTGAGCGTGCGCATGCGCCGCGCCGCTGCGCACGCGCCGGCCACCGCGCGCGCGTGAGCGGCAGCGCGCTGGACGCACTGCGCCAGCTGCAGGACGCGGTGCGCCGCGACCCGCAGGACTTCATCGCCTGGGTGATGCTGGCCGACGCCGAACTCGGCGCCGGGGCGATCGCCGCCGGCGAACAGGCCGCCCTGCGCGCGTTGCAGCTGCGCCCGACGCATCCGGAAGCCCTGGCACGGCTGGGCCGCGTCCGCTGGACCCAGGGCCGCCATGCCGAAGCCGCCGCCGCGTTGCGCCAGGCGCTGCAGCACGCGCCGCAACACCCGGGCATCGCCCTGTGGCTGGGCCATGCGCTGGAGGACAACGGCGAAGCCGAAGCCGCCGCGCAGGCCTATGCGCACGCGCATGCGCTGCTGCCGCAGGAACCGTCGATCGCCGCGCACCTGCTGAACTGGCGGCGCAAACTGTGCGATTGGCGCGCGCTGGATGCGCTGTCGCAGCAGGTCCGCGGCGCGGTACGCCAGGGCCATCCGGCGATCGAACCGTTCGCGTTCCTCAACGAGGACGCCACCGCCGCCGAGCAGCTGCACTGCGCGCGCAACCGTGCGCTCGCCTTGGCGCAGACGCTGGCGCCCTTGCCGGCGGCGACGCTGCGCCGCGCCGGCCCCTTGCAGGTCGGCTTCCTGTCCAACGGCTTCGGCGCGCATCCCACCGGGCTGCTGACCGTGGCCCTGTTCGAACGGCTGCGCGCGCACGCCGACCTGCGCGTGCAGCTGTTCGCATTGAACCGCGACGACGGCAGCGCGATCCGCACGCGCCTGCGCGCCGCGGCGCACGCCTGGCACGACGTCGCCGGACAGCCGCACCGGGCGATCGCGCAAGGCATTCGCGCTGCCGGCATCGACATCCTGTTCGACCTGCGCGGCTGGGGCGGCGGCGGTGCGCCGGAAGTGCTGGCACTGCGTCCGGCACCGCTGCAGATCAACTGGCTGGCCTACCCGGGCACGTCCGGCGCGCCGTGGATCGACTACGTCATCGGCGATGCGTTCGCGCTGCCCGATGCGCTGGCCGCGCACTACAGCGAGCGCGTGCTGCGCCTGCCGCGCGCGTTCCAGCCCTCGGACGACAGCCGCCACGTCGGCGCGCCACCGTCGCGCCGCGACTGCGGGCTGCCCGAGCACGGCACGGTGTTCTGCTGCTTCAACAACAGCTACAAGCTGACCCCGCGCAGCATGGCGCGCATGCTCGCGGTGCTGCGCCAGGTGCCGGACAGCGTGCTGTGGCTGCTGTCCGGGCCCGGCCAGGCCGATGCGCGGCTGCGCGATGTCGCGCGCCGTGCCGAAGTGGATCCGGCGCGGCTGCGCTTCATGCCCAAGCTGGCGCATGCCGACTACCTGGCCCGCTACCGGCATGCCGATCTGTTCCTGGACACGCATCCGTACAACGCGCACACCACCGCCTCCGACGCGCTGTGGGCCGGCTGCCCGCTGCTGACCTGCCCCGGCGCGACCTTCGCCGCACGCGTGGCCGGCAGTCTCAACCACCACATGGGCATGGACGAGATGAACGTGGCCGACGACGCCGCGTTCATCGCCAAAGCCGTGCAGCTGGGCCGCGATCCGGCGGCGCTGCGCGACACGCTGCAGCAGCGCCGCGCCAGCGCCGGCCTGTTCGACATGCAAGGCTTCGCTGCGGACTTCGCCGACGTGTTGCGCGATACCGCGCGCCAGCACGGCTGGAGCGGGCCGCAGTAGCTCGCCAATCGCCCGGCCGCGGCGTCACCGACACCTGGCGCGCGGGAACGGATGCGTTCGCAGCCAGACCGAACCTCCCGACAGGTTGCCGGCAGCGGCGATCCTGCTTCCTCAACGCAGCGCGAGCGGCAGCCGACCGCGGCTGACGACACCTACATCGCCGCACGCTGCCGAAGCGCCCCCATGCACGAACGCGCTTGACCTGAAGTTCGGTTGAGGTTCGACACTGCGCGCCTTCCGTTCGCGCACGCCCCGATGCCGTCACGCCTGTCGCCCGACCTCACCTCCCCGCACGCACGCAGCGTACTGGTCGCCCACGCCTCGGCACCGGTCTGCGCGACGCTGCTCGCACGCTTGCACGCCAACCCCGGCGGCGGCCTGCATGCCCTGGCCTGGCTGGAATCGCTGAGCGCCGCGCCAGATCTGCTGTACGCACAATGCTGCGGCGACGACACCACCCAGCTCGGCCGCAGCCTGCACTCGCGCGCGCCGGCGCCGCGACTGACGCTGCACCGTTACCGGCGCATCCGCAGCGGGGTGTCCGATCCGCAGCGCGCGCCCGGCTGCGTCGTGGTGACCAGACTGGCGACCCGCGATGCCGCGCAGGCGCAGCTCCACGCCAGCGCGGCGTTCGCTGCGCTGCAAAACGGCGCGCACGCGCTGCGCGGCTTGATCGCCTCGCACCTGCACCTGTCCGACGACGGCCTCAGCCTGCTCGACTACGCCGAATGGAGCAGCGCCGACGCGCAGCGTCGCGCCTTGCAGCGCGAACCCGAGCGCCTGCCCCTGGCGTCCCATCCCGCGGCCAGCGTGAGCCGTTACCGGCCGCGCGCGCTGACCCTGCCCGGCACCCCGGCGCAGCCCGCGCACGCAACCGCCTGAACCGGCATCGCCCTGCTTCTGCGACGGCGCCTGTACGGACGCCGCCGATGCGCGCCGGCAGGCTATACGCCGACCGGGCGAGCCGCTAGGCTTCGGGCATGAGCGCCAAAGCCGATTTCATCGCGTTGAACCTGTGCGTACTGACCGTCTCGGACACGCGCAGCCTGGCCGAAGACAGTTCCGGCGACTACCTGGTGTCGGTGCTCGGCGAGGCCGGCCACCGCCTGTACGCGCGCGAGCTGCTGCCCGACGACCGCTACCGGATGCGCGCGGTGGTTTCGGCGTGGATCGCCGACCCGCAGGTCGACGGCATCCTGGTCACCGGCGGCACCGGCTTCACCGGCCGCGACTCCACCCCCGAGGCGCTGCTGCCACTGCTGGACAAGCAGATGCCCGGCTTCGGCGAACTGTTCCGCGCGATCAGCTTCGAGGAGATCGGCACCTCCTCGCTGCAGTCGCGCGCCTTCGCCGGCCTGGCCAACGCCACCTTCGTGTTCTGCCTGCCCGGCTCGACCTCGGCCTGCCGCACCGCCTGGGAAAGGATCGTCGCCGCGCAGCTCGACGCGCGCACCCGGCCATGCAACCTGGCCACGCTGCGCCCACGCCTGAAGGAATGACCTGGAACCGCGCATGCCCTTGGACACCACCTTGCGCCTGCTGGCCAAAGCCAGCGGCATGACCGCCGCGGACATCGCTGCCGCCATCCCGCGCGCCGGCGCCGCCACGGTCAAGGCCTGGCTGACCGGCGAGAAGATGCCCGGCCGCGACCAGCTCAATGCGTTGGCGCGCGCCTTCGGCGTTCCCGCGGGCGCGCTGCTCGGCGAACTGGCCAGCCAGCTCGACCCGGCCCGCACCCGCGGCGAACACGACCTATTGCAGGCCTATCGCACGCTCGACAGCCGCCAGCAGGGCGCGCTGCTGGAAGTGGCGCGCAGCATGGCCGGCACCCGCACGAGACGCAGCAAATGAGCAAACTCAAGCGCAAGCAGTACCAGGCATTGATGCAACCGCTGCAACTGGAGCTGACGGCGCTGGCGCAAGCGCTGCAGCACAGCGGCGAACGCATGCTGGTGCTGTTCGAAGGCCGCGACACCGCCGGCAAGGGCGGCGCGATCCAGGCCATCGCCGAACATCTGAATCCGCGCCAATGCCGGGTGGTGGCGCTGCCCAAGCCGACCGACCGCGAAAGCACGCAGTGGTATTTCCAGCGCTACGCCACGCATCTGCCGGCCGCTGGCGAAATGGTGCTGATGGACCGCAGTTGGTACAACCGCGCCGGGGTGGAGCGGGTCATGGGCTATTGCAGCGACGCGCAATACCAGGCCTTCCTGCGCCAGGCGCCGCTGTTCGAGCAATTGCTGGTCGACGACGGCATCCGCCTGTTCAAGTACTGGTTGTGCGTGGACCAGGACCAGCAGGAGAAGCGCTTCGCCGAACGCCTGCACGATCCGCTGAAGGGCTGGAAGCTGTCGCCGGTGGACCTGCAGTCGCGCGCCCAGTACGCCGACTACACCCGCGCCCGCGAGGCGATGCTGGACGCCACCCACCGCGACCAGGCGCCGTGGACGCTGGTCGACTTCAACGACCAGAAGCGCGGCCGCCTGACCCTGATCCGGCATCTGCTCGACCAGTTGCCCGACACCCCGCTGCAGGAGCCGGAACTGGAACTGCCGCCGCTGAAGCACAAACCGCGCAAGGAAAAGTTCGGCGTGTTGCAGCCGATCGCGTCGTATCCGGTTTGAGGCCGGGATTGGGGATTGGGGATTGGGGACTCGGAACTCGGGACTCGGGACTCGGGACTCGGGACTCGGGACTCGGGACTCGGGACTCGATGATGCGGTCCGCGCCCGACGGCGCAATGGCCTCCTGTAGGAGCGGCTTCAGCCGCGACAGGACGCGTCCGCAACGACGCGACCGGATTCAGACGCCTTCTGCAGCGACCGGCGGTGGTGTGGGAGGGGCTTCAGTCCCGACGCGCTACCGGTAAGGCCTCGTCGGGACTGAAGCCCCTCCCCCGCGAGCCGCCAAGATTTCCGCGATGTCACCCGATCGCGAAGCCCGCCGCCACCGGCTCCGGGCACGGCTCGCGCAGCACCTGCTCGACCCGCGCTGCCGGCGGGCCGTGCCGCAGCCATTCGGCCAGCGCCTCCAGCGCCGCGGCCTCGCCTGCTGCAATGACCTCCACGCTTCCGTCGGCCAGGTTCCGCGCGTGCCCATCCAGCCCCAGCGCCAGCGCGCGTTCGCGGGTGGAGGCGCGGAAATACACGCCCTGCACCCGGCCGGAGACCAGGAAGCGGGCGGCCGCCATCAACCGGCGGCCTTCGCCTGGCCGGCGACCTTGCCGCCGGCCGCGGCGATCGCCGCCTCGATGTCGTGCGCATTGACCGGACCCAGGAACTGCTTGGCGACCTTGCCGTCCGGGGCGATCAGGTAGGTCATCGGCAACCCGCGCGGGGTCGCGAAATCGGCCGGCGGCGCATAGGTGTCGAGGATCGCCACCGGGTAGGCCACCGGGTGTTCCTTCAGGAACGCCTGCATCTCCGCCGGCTCGATGTCCTCGTAGGCCAGGCCCACCACTTCGATGTTGTCGCGCATCACGTGCAACGCCGACAGCTCCGGCATTTCCTTCAGACACGGCGCGCACCAGGTGGCCCAGAAATTCACCACCACCCACTGCCCGCGATGCGCGGCCAGGTCGTACTCGCTGCCGTCCACCGCCTTCACCTTCAGCGTCGGCTGCGGCCGGGTTTCCTGCACCACGTTCGCTCCTTCGCCAGCGGCGGGCGCGGTCGGCGCAGCGGGCGCGGCAGGTGCCGGTGGGGCGGCGGGAGCCGCAGGCGCCGGCGCGCCCGGCGCGGCGCCGTCGGCGGGCGAAGGATGCCGATCGCAGCCTGCCAGCAGCGCGGCAGCGGCGAACAACGGGAACAGGATGCGCAGGGTCATGCGAGGTCTCCGATATCGGTGTAAAGGTCGCCGACGCGCCGTTTCAGCACGTCGCGCAGCGGCATGCGCAATTCGTCCAGCGCGCGCCACGCCGCCTGCCCCAGCGCGTCGTCGCGGCACGGCAGGTAGGCTTCGGCGATCGGGATGCGCAGCTGGCAGTTTTCGTAGAGTTCGGTCAGCGGCACGTCGGCCAGGTCGCGCGCCAGCAGCCATTCGCCATGCTCGGCACGGCTGAGCAGGCGGCTGCGCTCCAGTTCGCACAGCAGTTCCTGCACCAGCGAATCGGTCAGCATCGGCTCCAGCTGCAGGATCTGATCCTCGTGCAGGCCGTGGCCGTCCTTGCGCGCCTGCGCGAAGCGCCCGAGCAGGCGCAGCAAGCCGTAGATCTCGTAGCCGGCCGGCAGCCGCATCGACGCCGGCTGGTAGCGGAAGGCGGCGATCGAGGATGCCAGCGAGGCGCCGAGCAGGATCCCGATCCAGCTCAGGTAGGTCCACAGCAGGAAGATCGGCACGAATGCGACCGTGCCGTAGATGCGCTGGTAGGACTGGAAGCTGCCCAGGTACAGGCTCAGCCCCCACTTCACCAGTTCCAGCAGGGCCACCGCCAGCAGCGCGCCGGGCACCGCGTGGCGCAGCTTGACCGTGTGGTGCGGCACCACCCGGTACACCAGGGTGATGCAGATGAATTCGATCAGCACCGGGGCCAGGCCCAGCGCCATCTGCGCCAGCAGCCGGCCCTCGCTGGTGCGGAACAGCGGCAGCGCGAAGAACCGCGCCGACGCCGCCAGCGACGCCGCGGCCAGCAGCGCCCCCAGGGTCAGCACCGTCCAGTACACCAGGAAGCGGGTCAGCCGCGGCCGCGCCGAGACCACCCGCCAGATCCGGTTGAAGGTCTGCTCGACGCTGTTCAAGGTGATCAGCAGCGACACCATCAGCGCGATGGTGCCGGCGCTGGTCAGCTGCCCGGCGCTGGCCGAGAACTGGCGCAGATAGGCCTCCACCGAGCGCGCCGCGGCCGGCACGAAGTTGGAGAAGATGTAGTCGCTGAGCTGGTCGCTCCAGCGGTCGAACACCGGGAACGCCGACAGTACGCCGAACACCACCATCGCCAGCGGCACCAGCGCGAAGATCGTGGTGTAGGCCAGCGAGGCGGCGGCCTGGAACAGGCGGTCGTCGAGGAAGCGCCGCCACAGGAACCCGGCGAAGCTGCGCATCCGCGCGCGGTCGCGCACCCGCTCCGTCCAGAGATTGACCGTGTCCAAAGGCTGCATCGGGCAAGGGTACCCGATGCGCACGGATGCCGGCATCGCCGATACTGGCGGCCGTTCTGGTGCAAGCAAGCGAGGGCCGCATGGCCGAGATCCTGGTCCTGTACTACAGCCGTGGCGGTTCGGTGGCGCGCCTGGCGCGGCAGATCGCGCGCGGCGTCGGCGAAGTGCCCGGCATGGCCGCGCGCCTGCGCACGGTGCCGCCGGTGGCCGCGGTCACCCAGGCCAGCGCGCCGCCGGTGCCCGACAGCGGCGCGCCGTACGTGGACGCCAGCGACCTGCGCGACTGCGTCGGTCTTGCGCTGGGCAGTCCGACCCGCTTCGGCAACATGGCCGCGCCGGTCAAGCATTTCATCGACGGGCTCGGCGCCGAATGGGCCAGCGCCACCCTCGCCGGCAAGCCGGCGGCAGTGTTCACCTCCACCGCCTCGCTGCACGGCGGCCAGGAAGCCACGCTGCTGTCGATGCACCTGCCGTTGCTGCACCACGGCTGCGTGATCGTCGGCATTCCCTACACCGAGCCGTTGCTCAGCAGCACGCGCAGCGGCGGCACCCCGTACGGCGCCAGCCACGTCGCCGGCGCCGACGACGATCCGCAACCCAGCGAGGAAGAAGCGCAGCTGGCGCGCGCGCTGGGCCGGCGCCTGGCCGGCATCGCGCAACGCCTGGCGGCGCCATGAGCACCACCCGCCTGCGTCATGCGTTGGCAGCCACGCTGCTGGTGCTGGCGCTGTTGTACGCGGCCTGGTTCCACGACGACCGCCACCGTCTCGCCGCGCTGCTGGTGTTCGCGCTGCCGCCGCTGCTGCTGGCGATCGGCGTGCTGCGCGGCTCGGCGGTGGCGCGCTTCTGGGCCGGCGTGTTCGGGCTGTTCTGGTTCAGCCACGGGGTGATGGCCGCCTGGAGCCATCCGCCGCAGCGCGCCTACGCCTGGGCCGAACTGCTGCTGGCGCTGCTGGCGATCGGCCTGTCCAGCGCGCCGGGACTGCGCGCGCGTTTCGCCCGCAAGCGCGGCCCCAAGCCGCCCGGCCACGACACGCCCTGAGCGGCCGCCGCCGGCCTGCCGGTATCATGGCGGCCTTGCGCGACCGCGGCCGCGCCCCGTCATGCTCTAGGAACCGGCAATGGAAGAACTCCTGATCGTCACCACCGGCGGCACGATCGACAAGATCTATTTCGACGACAAGTCCGACTACCAGATCGGCGATCCGCAGATCGGCCAGATCCTCAAGGAACTGGGCGTGACCTTCCGCTTCACCGTGATCCCGATCATCCGCAAGGACTCGCTGCACATCACCGACGAGGACCGCGAGCTGATCCGCGCCACCGTCGCCGCGCAGTCCGCGCGCCACGTGCTGCTCACCCACGGCACCGACTCGATGGTGCAGACCGGCAAGGTGCTGCAGACGATCCCGGACAAGACCATCGTGATGACCGGCGCGCTGAACCCGGCGCGGTTCCGCGGCTCCGATGCCGAATTCAACATCGGTTGCGCGGTCGGCGCGGTGCAGTCGCTGCCGGCCGGGGTCTACATCGCCATGAACGGGCAGATCTGGGATCCGCAGAAGGTGCGCAAGAACGTGGCCGCGAACCGCTTCGAGCCCGTCTGAGCCGCGATGTCCAAAGCCACCCGCGCAACCAGGGCATTGGACGCGACCGGCGTCGCCTATCGCCTGCATCCCTACGATTACGAGGCCGAAGCCGGCGCCAAGGGCCTGCAGGCGGCGCAGGCGCTCGGCCTGCCGCCGGCACGGGTGTTGAAGAGCCTGATGGCGTGGATCGACCAAAACGCCGTGTGCGTGGTTGTGCCTTCCGATCGCCGCGTGCAGCTGAAGAAGCTCGCCGCAGCCGGCGCCGGCAAATCGGCACGGATGATGGAAGTGGCCGAGGCCGAGCGCCGCACCGGCTACAAGGTCGGCGGGATCAGTCCGCTGGGCCAGCAGCGGCCGGCGCCGGTGCTGGTCGAGCAATCGGCGCTGGCCCCGGGCAGCGTGTGGTTCAACGCCGGGCAGCGCGGCTTGCTGCTGGAAATCGACGCCGAGCGCCTGCTTGACGTATTGCAGGCGCGCGCGTACGACCTATGCGAGTGAGGTTCCCTAGTAACTGGCGGTCACGCCTACCCCGGCCACCGCGGTCACCGCCTTCACCCGCACGTAGTAGGTCCCGGCAGGCAGGTTGAGCGTGCAGCTCTCGGCATTGGCCGTCGCGATCGACCTGCAGCCGTAGACGGTGTCGGTCGGCAGGCCGCCACCGCGCAGATACAGGTCGGCGTTGCCGGTACCGCCGGCCAGGGCCAGCTTCAGCCAGGGCGTGCCGGCCGGCACGGTGACCTGGTAGTACAGCGAAGTCCCCGCCTTGAGCGCCAGGCTGCCCAGCGGCACGCCGCGGACCAGGGTCTGCGCCTTCAGCGTCGCCGCCACCGCCGCGCCGGCATTGACCAGGCCCGCGCCGCAACCCAGCGTGCAGACCACCGGCAATGCACTGGCGGTCGCCTTCAAGCGCGCCTCCAGTTCCGCCGGGGTCAGCGGGTTCAGCGCTGCCGACAGCACCAGGGCGGCCACGCCGGCCACATGCGGCGCCGCCATCGAGGTGCCGCTATAGGATGCGTAGCCGGCCGCGGCCGGCGCCAGGGTGCCAGTGTTGAGCGTGGACAGGATGCCCTGTCCTGGAGCGGCGACATCCACGCCGGCGCCATAGTTGGAGAAGCTGGCGCGCGCGCCGGCGGAGGTGGTCGCGGCCACCGCGATCACGTTCGGGCAGTTGGCCGGCACGCTGCCGGCGACGTTGCCGTTGCTGTTGCCGGCAGCCACCACCACGCTGGTGCCGCGCGCCACGGCGGCGGCGATGGCATTGGCCATCGTCGCCGAACAGGTGCCGCTGGCGCCCAGCGACAGGTTGATCACCTGCGCCGGGGTTGGATTGGCGGGAACGCCGGCGACGCTGCCGCCCGACGCCCAGACGATGGCATCGGCGACATCGGACAGGTAACCGCCGCACTTGCCCAGCGCGCGCACCGGCAGGACCTTGGCATTGAACGCAGTGCCGGCCACGCCGGCGGCGTTGTTGCTGACCGCGGCGATGGTGCCGGTGACGTGGGTGCCATGCCAGCTGGAGGATGCGCCGGGCGTGCCGGCACCGCAGGTATTGGCCGGATAGCCGTCGCCCGGATCGGCCGCATTGGCATCGCGGCCGCCGCCGTCGCCGGCGACCAGCGGGGCGCTGATGAAGTCGTAACCTGGCAGCACGTTCGCGGCCAGGTCCGGATGCGCGGTGATGCCGGTGTCGATCACCGCCACCACGACGCCCTTGCCACTGGCCACGTCCCAGGCGGGGCGCACGTTGATCGCTGCCGAGGTGGTGCCGAACGCCCACTGCTGTGACAGGCCGGGGTCGTTCGGGACCAGCGTCGGCCGCAACAGCAGGTCGACCTCCACGCTCTTCACCGCCGGATCGGCGGCCAGGCGGCGCATCAGCGTCTCGGCCTCGACCCGGTCCAGCGCGCGATCGGCACCGACCACATCGGCGCCGGTCGCCAGGCGCCGCAGCGAGGCCAGGCCGAGCGCGCGGCCGCGCCGCGCCGGCAGGATGCGTGCCGCGTCCGCCAGCGGTGCCGTGCGCGCCGACAGCGCGGGACGAGCGCCGTCGCGGTAGGTGACGATGAAACGCTGCGGATTCGGCGTCGAGGCCAGGCCCTGCAGACCGATCTCGCCGGCGGCGGCAGCGCTTGCGCAGGCCGCCAGCGACAGGATGGAGACGATCGCAGCGCAGCGGGCACGGCGAGACATTGCATGCTTGGACATCGGACTTCCCCCCCTGTGGCGCATGGCGCAGTCGGCCGTGCCTGGCGCTGGGCGGACGCCGCCAAGCGCGCTTGGGCCGCGACGGCATCGCCGCCGCAGCCGGTGAAGACGGTCCTGCATCCTCCATATCGGCGCTGGCTGCAGCCGGCGCAGGGAAACCTGCTGCCAATGTGTCGATCTGTGACAGCAGGCCACCCGTGTTGCGGACTGCAGAAGCAGATCTCCGCGCAGCGGCGATGGCGACGGACGCCGCGCAACAAAAAACCCCGCGCCGGGGCGCGGGGCTGTCGTATCTGCAGCGTCCAGGGCGTCCTGCCCTGCCGATCCGTTCGGCATTCGCGGCGTACGCGGCGCCGCCGTCCAGGCGAGCGCCGCGCCGCGTGCGGATCAGTAGTTCGCGGTCAGGGTGACGCCCGAGAACGTGCTGTACGCCTTGAGCCGCACGTAGTAGGTGCCGGCGCTGGGCGCGTTGAAGGTGCAGGTCTCGTTGTTGCCGTTGAGATACGGGCGGCACCCATAGGTGCTGTCGGTCGGCGCGCTGCCCAGGCGTACGTACAGGTCGGCATCGCCACTGCCGCCGGAGATGGTGACGGTCAGCGAACTGACGCCGGACGGCACCGTCACGGTGTAGTTCAGCTCCGAGCCGCTGCTGGCGCCGAGCCCGGTGACCGGCACGCCGTCCTGCAGCGTGTTGCCGGTGGGGGGCGTGGTGGTGCCGCCGCCCAGCGCAGCGGTCACCGCGGCATTGGCGTCGAGCAGGCCGGCACCGCAGCCCTGCGAGCAGGAGAAGCTGGCCGCGGTGCTCTTGATGGTGCTCTCCACCTGCGCCGGGGTCAGCGGGGACGGCGCGACCGACTGCATCAGCGCGACCACGCCGGCCACGTGCGGCGTCGCCATCGAGGTGCCGTTGTAGGACGCGTAGCTGGCATTGCCCGGGGTGGTGGTGCCGTCGTTGAGCGTGGACAGGATGCTCGAGCCCGGCGCGGAGATGTCGATGCCGGTGCCGTAGTTCGAGTAGCTGGCCTTGGCGCGCGAGGAGGTGGTCGCGGCCACCGCGATCACGTTGGCGCAGTTCGCCGGTACCGAGCCGGAGACGTTGGCGGCGCTGTTGCCGGCCGCCACCACCACGGTGGTGCCGCGGCCGACCGCACCGTTGATCGCGTTCTGGTAGGTGGTCGAGCAGGTGCCGCTGCCGCCCAGCGACATGTTGATCACTTCGGCCGGGGTGGTGTTGGCCGGCACGCCGCTGACGGTACCGCCGGAGGCCCAGGTGATCGCGTCGGCGATGTCGGAGGTGTAGCCGCCGCACTTGCCGAGCACGCGCACCGGCAGGATCTTGGCATTGAACGCGGTACCGGCCACGCCGGTGCTGTTGTTGGTCACCGCGGCGATGGTGCCGGCCACGTGGGTGCCGTGCCAGCTGGAATTGGACGCCGGCGAACCGGAGTAGCACTCGTTGGCCGCGGCCCAGTCGCCTTCGTCGGCCGGGTTGCTGTCGCGGCCGTTGCCGTCGCGCGCGTCGGCGGCGACGCTGATGAAATCGTAGCCCGGCAGGACGTTGGCGTTGAGATCGGGATGGCTGGTGATGCCGGTATCGATCACCGCCACGACCACGCCGTTGCCGGTGGCCTGGTCCCAGGCCGGACGCACGTTGATGCCGGCGGTGGTGGTGCCGAAGGCCCACTGGTTGGACAGGCTGGGATCGTTCGGGGTCAGCGCGATGGTCATGCGCTGGTCGACTTCGACGTACTCGACATTGGGATCGGCGGCCAGCTGTCGCATCAGCGTCTCGGCCTCGGCGTGGTCGAGCGGTCGGTTGGACTGGATCACTTCCGGGCCGACCGCCAGGCGGCGCAGGCTGGTCAGCCCCAGCGCGCGGCCGTTCTTGGCCGGCATCGCCGCGGCGACCGACTGCAGCGTCGCGCGCAGCGAGGCCGAGGTGGCGGCGGCGGACGTGCTGGCGACGCCGACGAGGGCGGCATCGCGGGTCTTGACGATGAAACGTTGCACGGTCGGCTCGGCGTTCAGGCCGGAGAGGTTGACGTCGCCGGCGAATGCCGGGGTCGCCAGCAACAGCGAAGTCAATGCGGACGCTCCCAGCACGATCAGCCAAGGACGCTGGCGCGAACCACGTTGCGAAATTTCGGACATTCGGAACTTCCTTTTCGTTGATTGCCACCTGACGGCGATTTTTCGCGCTGCGGAGGCCTAAACAGGCACTGAATCCGAGTGCAGCGCGACTCCCAGGCCGGCCCCCTGTTGCCAGCCGTTCATCGGACGCTATCCCAATACAGACGCGTATGGACCAACTTTTGATCGTCCAAAATTCATAAGCGTGACGGTTGTCAACATAAAGACGGGCTGCGCTTTATCTTTTTGCGACACGAAGGCAATGACGATGACCCGAGAAGACAGTCCCGGGACATTTTTGCGCGGCGCGGGCGTGGTCACGCGCCAATGCAGACAGCGGCCCATCCGTAGAAGCAGGTGCGCCGGACGGCGGCAGGGCCAGCGAACGCCCTGCGCAGCGGTAGTGCAGGGTCAAGGCGCGCATTGGGGACGTCGCGGCGATGCGCGGCCGCACGCGCCGGGCGGTGTGCCGGGGCGCCCGTGGCATACCCGGGAACGGACGACGTCCCCGGGGATCGAAGCTGGGCGCAGCCTGCGCCACGCCCAGCTCGGCGCCCGCCAGCAGTGCCGGCGGGCGGGAGAACGCCTGGACTCAGCCCAACCGCAACAGCCAGCCGTGGCGGTCGGCCACGCGGCCGTACTGGATGTCGGTCAGTTCCTGGCGCAGCGACAGGGTCACCGGGCCGGCCGGTGCGGTCAGGTCGCCGACCTCGAAATCCTTGCCCTTCAGCTGCCCGATCGGGGTCACCACCGCGGCGGTGCCGCAGGCGAAGACCTCGGCGATCGCGCCGGAAGCCACGCCGTCGCGCCACTCGTCGATGGTCACCTGGCGTTCGACCACCTGCATGCCGCGATCGCGCGCCAACTGCAGGATGCTGTCGCGGGTGATGCCCTCGAGGATGCTGCCGGACAGCGCCGGGGTGACCAGGCTGCCGTCGCGCATCACCAGGAACACGTTCATGCCGCCCAGCTCTTCCAGGTACTTGCCCTCGACCGGGTCCAGGAACAGCACCTGCGAGCAGCCCTGCGCCTGCGCCTGCTGCTGCGGCAGCAGCGAGGCGGCGTAGTTGCCGCCGCACTTGGCCGCGCCGGTGCCGCCCTTGGCCGCGCGCGCGTAGTCGGTGGACAGCCAGATCGCCACCGGCGCCACGCCCTTGGCGAAGTAGGCGCCGGCCGGGCTGGCGATGACGTAGTAGCCGGCCTTCTGCGCCGCGCGCACGCCCAGGAACGCCTCGTTGGCGATCATGAACGGACGGAAGTACAGGCTGGTCTCCGGCGCCGACGGCACCCACGCGGCATCGACCGCGATCAGCTGGCGCAGCGATTCGACGAACAGCTCCACCGGCAGCTCCGGCAGCGCCAGGCGCTGCGCCGAGCGCTGCAGGCGCTTGCCGTTGGCGTCAGGGCGGAAGGTCCAGATCGAACCGTCGGCATGGCGATAGGCCTTGATGCCCTCGAAGATCTCCTGCCCGTAGTGCAGCACCGAGGCGGCCGGATCCAGCGCCAGCGGGCCGTAGGCGCGCACCTGGGCGTCGTGCCAGCCCTGCTCGCGGTCCCATTCGATGGCGACCATGTGGTCGGTGAAGTAGTTGCCGAAGCCCGGCGCGGCAAGGATCTGCGCGCGCGCGTCGGCGCTGCGTGCGGTGGTGGACGGGATCAGGCGGAACTGCGAAGACGGCTCGGTAGCGGACACCGGGGTTTCCTGTGGTAGTCGAGGGACGGCCGTGCCGCTGCATCATCGAAGCGCAGCGGCGGCGCCTTGTCCCGGCCCCAGGTCGCGCAGTCGCGCGCGGGTCAGAGCATGCCGGTTTCGAGGCGGGCGGCCTCGGACATCATATGCCGGCCCCACGGCGGATCGAACACCAGTTCGACATCGGCCTCGGCGATGGTCGGGATCAGTTCCAGCTTGCTGCGCACGTCGTCGACCAGGATGTCGCCCATGCCGCAGCCGGGCGCGGTCAGCGTCATCTTCACCTCGACCATGCGCTGGCCGTCCTCGCGCGGCTGCATGTCGACTTCGTAGACCAGGCCCAGGTCGACGATGTTGAACGGGATCTCCGGATCGAAGCAGGTGCGCAGCTGTTGCCAGATCAGCGCCTCGACCTGCTCGTCGCCGGCGCCTTCCGGCAGGTCCAGGCCCGGCGGCGGTTCCTTGCCGATCGCGTCGCCGTCCTTGCCGGCGATGCGGAACAGGTTGCCTTCCACGAACACCGTATAGCTGCCGCCCAGCGCCTGGGTGATGTAGCCGTAGCTGCCGGCCGGCAGGGTGACCGCGTCGCCTTGCGGCACCATCACCGCCGCGCAATCGCGTTCGAATTGGACAGGTTCGCTGCTGCGTGAGTACATGGGGGCGATATGGGGGCTGGCCCCGCCGGTGCAAGTCGTCCAGTTTATCCGAGTGCGCGGCGAACGCGGCGAAGGGTATCCTGTACGGATTCTCCGGGAACATCGCATGCCGCCCTCTTCCACGCCGGCCAGGACTTCGCACTGGCTATGGCCCTTGCTGCTCTGCCTGGGCTGTTTCACCGCCCTGATCGCCTGGATGCTGGTCGCGCTGAGCCTGGGCCACCAATCCGGCTGGATGGCGGTGCTGGTGGCGCTGGAGGTCGCGTGGATGCTGCGCCTGGGCACGCTGCCGCGCGGCAAGCTGCGCATCGCCGTGGCGGTGCTCGCCACCGCGCTGGTGATCGTCGCCGCCAACTGGGGCATCGCCGCCGCGCACGTAGGCGCCGGGCTGGGCCTGGATACCTGGGATTCGTCGCTGAAACTGGGCGCGCGCTACGCCTGGACGCTGACCGTGCTGGCCAACCGCCCCGGCGACGTGCTGTGGCTGGGCATCGGCCTGGTCGTGGCCTATTTCAGCGCGCGTTGAAGGCAATGGTCGCGGCTGAAGCCGCTCCTACAGTGTTCCCGCAAGCCCTGTAGGAGCGGCTTCGGCCGCGATAGCATCCATGGGCGCCGATCGCCGGCGCCGGTTCAATGCCCGCCGTCGAGCGCCTTCAATTCGCTGACCAGCGCGCCGGCCGCCTCGGCGCCGTCGCCGTACAGCATGCGCGTGTTGTCGGCGTAGAACAGCGCGTTCTCGATCCCGGCAAAGCCGGTGCCCTTGCCGCGCTTGATCACCACGACGTTCTTGGAATTGACCACGTCCAGGATCGGCATGCCGTAGATCGGGCTGGCCGGATCGGTCTTGGCGACCGGGTTGACCACGTCGTTGGCGCCGATCACCAGCGACACGTCGGTGCTGGGGAATTCGGGATTGATGTCGTCCATGTCGGCGATCAGGTCGTACGGCACGCCGGCCTCGGCCAGCAGCACGTTCATGTGCCCGGGCATGCGTCCGGCCACCGGGTGGATCGCGAACTTGACCTTGACCCCGCGCTCGATCAGCCGCTGCGCCAGCTCCCAGATCTTGTGCTGCGCCTGCGCCACCGCCATGCCGTAGCCGGGCACGATCACCACGCGTTCGGCGTAGGCCATCATCGCCGCCACGTCGCCGGCCTCGATCGGCTTCTGCGCGCCGCTGATCTCCTGCGCCTGGCCGCCGCCGCCGAAGTTGGAGAACAGCACGCCGCTGATCGGCCGGTTCATCGCCTTGGCCATCAGCCGGGTCAGCAGGATGCCGGCCGCGCCGACCATCATGCCGGCGATGATCAGCGCCTCGTTGCCGAGCACGTAGCCTTCGAACGCGACCGCCAGGCCGGTGAAGGCGTTGTACAGCGAGATCACCACCGGCATGTCGGCGCCGCCGATCGGCAGCGTCATCAGCACGCCCAGCGCCAGCGCCACCGCGAAGAAGGCGACGATCGCCACCGGGCTGAGCCCGATCGCGGCCCAGGCGCCCAGGCCCAGCATCGCCACGAACACCAGCAGGTTGAACGCCTGCTGGCCGGGGAAGGTGACGCGCTTGTCCAGCCGCCCGTCGAGCTTGGCCCAGGCGATGACCGAGCCGGACAGCGAGATCGCGCCGATCGCCGAGCCGACGATGGCCAGCGCCAGCGTGGTCGCATCGGGCTGGCGCGCGGCCAGCGCGGCGATCGCGCTCTCGCTCCAGTGCGAGGTGTCGCGGTGCGCCAGGAACGAGAAGCGCAGCAGTTCCACCGCGCCGATCGCCGCCGCCGAGCCGCCGCCCATGCCGTTGTACAGCGCGACCATCTGCGGCATGTCGGTGATGGCGACCTTCTTGGCCGAGATCCAGGCCGCGCCGGTGCCGATCACGATCGCCAGCAGGATCAGGGTCAGGTTGTGCAGGCCGGGCAGCAGGAACGTCGCCGCGGTCGCCAGCAACATGCCGAAGCCGGCCCAATGGATGCCGCTGCGCGCGGTCTTGGGCGAGGCCATGCGCTGCAGGCCGAGCAGGAACAGGGTGGCGGCCACCAGGTAGCTGGCCTTCACCAGCCAGGACAGTGCTTCGGCGGTGCTCATGCGGGTTCCCCTGCCAGCGGTGCCGCGGCATCCGGCTGACGATCCAGGCGATGGTGCTCGAACATCTCGATCGCGGTCTTCAGCAGCCCCACCATGCCCAGGCCGAACGCGACCAGGCCCAGCGACAGCTGGTTCAGCGCGGTGGTGCTGGCCAGGTAGGCGCCGACCAGACCGATCACGACCGGCAGCAGCGCCTCGATCGACAGCAGCCACAGCATCAGCCGGCCTTTGCGCGGGTCCTGCCATACCCGGTGAGAGATCTTGTTCTGGGTGCGGGTGGGATCCTGCAGCGAGGACAGACCCACGCCCACGCCGGCGTAGAGCAAGGCGTAGTTCCAGTCGTCGAACATGCCGACCATGCCGGCGAACAGCGGCTTGACCGCGTAGACCGCGGCCACGACCAGCGCCGGATACTGCA
The DNA here is from genome assembly GCF_014836395.1 of Xanthomonas bonasiae. NCBI lineage: Bacteria > Pseudomonadati > Pseudomonadota > Gammaproteobacteria > Lysobacterales > Lysobacteraceae > Xanthomonas > Xanthomonas bonasiae. The sequence continues at coordinate 62,197 of NZ_JACSQX010000017.1, read as the reverse complement.
GGTAGCTCAACAGTTGGAACCAGACCCTGGCGCCCTGCGGGCGCGCCGCGATCAGCGCCGGCTGCGCGGCGCTCATGGCTTGTCCCCCGGCTTCTTGGAACTCTTGAACATCTCCAGCATGCGCTCGGTGACCACGTAGCCGCCGGCGGCGTTGCCGGCGCCGAGCAGCACCGCGAGGAAGCCCACTGCCTTCTCCAGCGTGGTATCGGCATGGCCGAGCACCACCATCGCGCCGATCAGCACGATGCCGTGGATGAAGTTGGAACCGGACATCAGCGGGGTGTGCAGGATCACCGGCACCCGCGAGATGATCACATGCCCGGCGATGGCCGCCAGCATGAAGATGTACAAGGCCACGAAACCGTCGCTCATTCCGCTTCTCCCGGGCGCCGCGCCCGACCGCCGCAATCATAACCGGGTGCTGAATCGGTGGGCGATGGCTGTCTGGGGCGGCAAGCGGCGGCGAACCGGGCCGCCGCCAGGTCAACCCCGGCGGCGGCAACGCGTTATCCACGGTATCCCCGCGCCAGGAAGCTAAGCTGTGCTGGTGAGCACGCCCGCCCTCGATCCCCCGACGACCGACCTCGACAGCGACGACGCCGCGCGTCCGCTGCCGGCGTCGCTGGACGCGTTCCTGGCCGAGATCGGCCCGCGCGCGTTCCGCTTCGCCGAGGCCGGCCTGCGCCAGCGCGAGGATGCGCTGGATGCCGTGCAGGACGCGATGATCAAGCTGCTCGCCTACCGCGAGCGGCCGGCGCAGGAATGGACCCCGCTGTTCTGGAGCATCCTGCGCCGGCGCATCATCGACCTGCAGCGCCGCCGCGGCTTCCGCCTGCGCTTCTGGGCGCCGGCCAGCGAGTACGGCGAGGACAGCCAGCCGGACTGGGCCGACGAAGGCCCGACGCCGGCGCAGCGCCACGAGCAGCGGCAGACGCATGCGCGCCTGGTCACGGCGTTGCGCGCGCTGCCGGCGCGGCAGCGCGAAGCCTTCACCCTGCGCGTGCTCGAGGAGCTGGACGTGGCCACCACCGCACGCGCGATGGGCTGCTCCGAAGGCTCGGTCAAGACCCATCTGTCGCGCGCCCGCGAGGCGTTGCAGAAACTTCTGGAGGACGTCCGGTGAAACCCGACACCACACATTCGGCCGCGTTCGACGCGCAGATGCGCCGCGCGCACCAGGCCTCGCTGCAGGCGTTGCCGGCACCGACCCTGGCGCGACTGCGCGCCGCCCGCCACGCCGCCAGCCGCCCCCACGCCGCGCCGGCGCGACGCTGGGGCTGGCTGCTGGCGGCGGCCCCGGCCCTGCTCGGCGCCACCTTCGGCATGCATCTGCTGCTGCGCCCGGCGCTGCCCGTCGCGGTCCAGGCGGCGAGCGTCGCCGGCGTTCCCGCCGCGGCCGCGGTGTCCGCGAGCGTCGCCGCGCAAGGCGACGGCGACGATGCCGTGGCCGGCCTGCTCGACGAAAACCCCGACCTGTACCTGTGGCTGGGTTCCGATACTTCGCTGGCGATGGAATGAACACGATGAACCGCCTGATCCGCATGTCCCTGGCGCTGGCCCTGCTGGCCGGGGCCACCCCGCTGGCGACGTTCGCCGCGCCGCCACCGCCGGCGGATACCGACGCCGATGCGGGTCCGCCGCTGCCGGACTGGGAGCACCTAAGCGCGCAGCAGCGCGAGCTGCTGATCGCGCCGATGCGCCAGCGCTGGAACGATGCGCCGCAGCAGCGGCGCAGGATGTTCGAGCACGCGCAGCGCTGGCAGAGCATGACCCCCGAGCAGCGCGAACGCGCGCGCAAGGGCGCGCGCCGCTACGAAGACATGACGCCGCAGCAGCGCGAAGAGGCGCGGGTCCTGTTCGAACGCATGCGGGCGCTGCCGCCGGAGCAACGCAAGGCGCTGCGCGATCGCTGGGAAGCGATGACCCCGCAGCAGCGCGACGCCTGGATCAAGGCCAACGCCAGTCCGGACACCAGGCCTGTGCCGGGTTCCAGGTGACCGTCCCGTAAGCGCGCCGAGGCGGCGGCGCTTTTCTATCGCTGTCTAAACGCTGCCGTCGCGACTGGGGGCCGGTCTGGAGCATCGATCGCGACGCAACGCCGGTCGAATCCGTCGCGACGCGACGCCAGGCTGCATCGCACCACCGTCAGAGCCGGAAATGCGCCGGCAGGTGGACGCAGGGGCCTTGCTCGGAGACTTTGCAGGGGTGGGCGCGCTTCCCGGCCGCCATCGAGCGAACATTCGGGACTGGCGTCATCGGGAATGCCCGTCGCGACTGAAGTCGCTCCCACAGTTGGCTCCCGCAGCCCGCCGCCTGCAACTTGCGGCTGGCCGTTGCCTCATTGGGACCGGCACGATGCCGGGAATGTCGGGAGACAACGCTCTGGCAGCGCCGGCACCTGTCGCATCGGCGCGCGGCGTCGGGGCCGCGCGCCGTGCCAGGCACGGCACGCGGCCGACGCACCGATCAACCGGTCCAGCGCGTCTTGGCCAGCAACTCGTCGTCCCAATCGTAGGCGATCGCGCCGTCCTTCAGGAACAGCGCGACGAAGTTGTAGACGTTGCGCGCATACATCTCGCTGGCGTGCACGGCGCCCATGCTGGCCAGGTCGAGCGGGCCGGCGACGACCACGCCGGCGTGCTCGATGGTGTCGCCGGGGCGGGTCAGTTCACAGTTGCCGCCGGTCTCGGCAGCCAGGTCCACCACCACGCTGCCCGGCTTCATGCCCTCGACCATCGCCGTGCTGAGGATCTTCGGTGCCGGGCGCCCGGGCACCGCGGCGGTGCAGACCACCACGTCGATGCCTTTGAGGTGCTCGGCCAGGCGCCGCTGCTGCTCGGCGCGCTCCTCCTCGGTCAGCTGCCGCGCGTAGCCGCCCTCGCCCGCCGCGCTGACCCCCAGGTCGAGGAACTTGCCGCCCAGCGATTCGATCTGCTCGCGCGTCTCCGGACGCACGTCGAAGCCTTCGACCTGCGCACCCAGGCGCTTGGCGGTGGCGATGGCCTGCAGGCCGGCGACGCCGGCGCCGACGATCAGCACCTTGGACGGGCGGATGGTGCCGGCGGCGGTGGTCAACATCGGGAAGAAGCGCGGCGCCAGCTGCGCGGCGATCAGGGTAGCCTTGTAGCCGGCCATGCCGGCCTGCGAGCTGAGCACGTCCATCGCCTGGGCGCGGGTGGTGCGCGGCAGCCGCTCCAGCGGGAACGCGACCAGCTGCCGCGCCTGCATCGCCTCGGCGCGCGCCGGGTCGGCCTGCGGCTGCAGGATGCCGACCACGCCGGCGGCGGGCTTGAGCTGGTTCAGCGCGACGACCGGCAGCGGCTGCACGCACAGCACCAGGTCGGCCTGCGCCGGGGTCGCGGCATCGGCGAGCTGCGCGCCTGCCGCGAGATAGGCCGCATCGACGAAGCCGGCGGACACGCCGGCGCCGGGTTCGACCTGCACCTGCGCGCCGAGCGCGACCAGCTTCTTCACCGTCTCCGGCGTCGCCGCCACGCGGCGTTCGCCGTGCGCCGATTCCTTCACCACCAGCACCTGCACTGCCATGCGATTCCCCGTGCGTTGCCCGCCCTAGTCGGCGCCGATGCTACAGGGTCCGCGCGGCGATGGCAGCGCCGGGCGAGCGGTTCGCAGGCGGTTTTTGTAGGAGCGGCGTCAGCCGCGACGGCATTCCCGGGAACGCCCGGTCGCGGCTGAAGCCGCTCCTACAAGGGCATGCACCGCGCGCAGAGCCTGGGAAGGCGGCGAGACAGAATCTATCCGCCTCGCGCCAACGGCCCTCAATGCAGCGTCGCGTTCTGCGGGTCGAGCCGGTCGATGACGCCCTGCATCGCGCTGTCGAACGCGCCATCGTTGATATGGCTGCGCAGCCGGCCCAGCCGCACCATCACCGCCAGTTCCTCCGGCGAGGCCACGCAGAAGCGCACGCCGCGGCGGTTGACGAACAGCAGCCGCGCCGAGATCGGGCTCACCCACGACAGCTTGCCGGTCTGCACCTTGCCGTCGCGGTCGATGAAATCCAGCCAGGTGCCGATCGCCATCTTGCGGAAGCGGTCGGCATCGGCGTTGTCGAAGTCGTCCACCGTTTCCGGCGTGGTCAGTTCCACCGGCTGCGCCTCCTGCACCGGCGGTTGCGGCAGCGTCACCTGCGGCAGTTCCGGCAGCGGGCGCTCCAGTTCCGGACGCAGTTCGGCGACCGCCTGCAGCGTGTCGTGCAGCACGTTGATCGCCGAAGCGGCGGCCTCGGCATGCAGGCCGACGCTGGCGAAGACCTTGGTCAGCGGTCCCTGCCAGGCCTGCAGCCAGGGCTTGCCGACGATGTGCCGCTGCGCCTCGGCCGCTTCCTCGAGCAGGCCGTCGGCCAGCGCCAGCGCGTCGCGCACGCCGGCGCCGTCCTCGCCCTCGCGCAGCACCGCCATGGTCAGGTGGTGCTGCCACGGCTGGCGCAGGAAGTCGTCCAGCGCCCGCGGCAGCTGCCGGCCCTGCAAGCGCGCCTGCAGTTCCGCCTCGGCGCGCTGTCGGGCCAATTCCAGCTTTTCCTGGCCGCGCTGGGTCTCGGCGGCGCGGCGCTCGGCGATCTCGATGCGGCGCCGGTGCTGGGCCAGGAACTCGCGGAATTCCTCTTCCAGGGTCAGGAAGATCGCCAGGTTCTCGTTGAACTCGGCGACCAGCCGCTCGATGATCTCCTCGACCTTGCCCATCAGCACGCGCTCGGCCGGGCTCTCGCCAGTATTGCCTTCGCAGGCCTCGGCCAGCGAGTTGAGCAGGCGCCGCGCCGGGTGGGTCTTCTGCACGAACATGCGCCGGTCCAGCAGCGCGACCTTGACGAACGGCACCACCAGCCGCCCGATCAGCTCGCGCGAGCGCCCTTCCAGGTCGCGTTCGTCGAGCATCACGTCGAACAGCATGCCGACCAGGTCGATCGCGTCCTCGTCGACCGGATCCAGCCGCGCATGCGCCGGATCCACGCCGAACTGGGTGGCGTTGGACAACACCTCGCTCTTCAGCCGCTGCGCCAGCGATTCGCCGTCGTCGCCGATCGCCGCGCGCAGCGTGGCGCTGGGCGTGGCCTGCAGCAGCGACAGCACCGAGATCATTTCGCGCTGGCTCAACGAGCGCTGCTGGCCGACCGCGGCGCTGGCCGCGGAGGTGGCGTTCTCGCGCACGCTGCGGGTCTGCTGCAACAGTTCGTGCAGCGCCTCCAGCAACACGCCCTGGCTGCCGCCGGGCAGGTTGGCGCCGGCCTCGGCGTAGCCATCGGTGGCCTGCAGCCGGCCGCGGCTCTCGGCCCAGCGGTTGACGAAGCGGCTGGCCCAGGCCGGCGCGTACTGCTCGTCGTACTCGCCCGCCTCGCCGGCAGCGCCGCTGTCCTCGCCGAACCCGGGGGTGTCGCCGCGTGCCTGGCGCTCTTCCGGCGGCGACGGCGCGCGGCGCGGCGGCGGTGGCGGGCGCGGCCGCGAGATTTCCGGCATCACCCCGGCCCGCGCCAGGCTGTCGTCCAACTCCTGGTAGAGCTTGCCGATGCCGCCGGTGAGGTCGCGCTCGCACAGCTTGATCAGCACCAGCCGCACTTCCGGGGCGAAATCGCTGGTGGAGAACGCGGCATGCACCGCGACGCCGATGTGTTCGGGGCCGACTGGATTGGTGTCGGCGTCCAGTTCCAGGCCGCCGGCAATCCAGCCCAGGCGGCGGTCGATGCGGCTGAGCACCGGTTTCCATTCGCGCAGCAGCACGCTGGCCAGGTTGCGCACCGCCAGCCGCGATTCCAGTTCGTGTTCGGACACCAGGCTCAGGCCCTGGCCGTAGCCGGCCAGCGCCACTTCGGCCGACAGCGGCGCGCCGGCTTCCAGCGCCTGCCAGGCCTGGTCCAGTTGCGCACGGAAGCGCACGCCGATTTCGTCGCGGCGGCGGCGCAGCTCGCGCATGCCGTCCAGGAACAGCAGCTGCGAGGCGCCGGCGCTCTCGGCGCGGTCGAACAGGACGTCGTCGAAATGCGCCAGCGCGGCAGCGAACGCCTGCCCCAGCACCGGCAGCATGCCGTCGCGCGCCTGCATCAGCAGATGCGGGTCGCGCGCGGGATGTGCGTGCGGCGAGCTGGGGCTGAAACTCATGCGCGAAGGCTCCGCGCCGGGAGCGGCGCTAGGAAAAGAGTAAAAGGAAGTCGAACGGACACGGCCCCTGTTTCCGCCTCTGCATGGTAGGCAAGGTACCTGAACAGCAACCGTGACGCGCTACACATTTTACGCTCCGGAACGTGACCTCGTCCGTCATCCTAGGCGGTCTTTACGTAACGTCACCTGCAAGACCGTGCGAAACGCGCCTACCCAGGCGCGTTCAGGCCGCGACCGCGACCCGTTCCAACCGGTCCACCGCACCCTGCATCGCGCTATAGAACGCATCGTCGTCGCGATGCAGGCGCAAACGATCCAGCTGCACCATCATCGCCAGCGCCTCCGGCGAGGCGACGCACAGGCGGCCGCCGCGGCGGTTGACGAACATCAGCCGCGACGAGATCGGGCTGACCCAGGACAATTTGCCCGGCTGCACGCGCCCTTCGCGATCGACGAAGTCCAGCCAGGTCCCCATCGCCAGGGTGCGGAAATACTCGGCGGTGGTGTGGTCGAAATCGGCCGCCTGCGCCGGCTCGGGCAACGCCGGCACGGTCTCGGCCGCCGGCGTCTCGGCAGCGACCGGCGCGGGCGCAGGTGCCGGCGCCTGCAGCAGGCGCGCATGCGCCACATCGTCCAGCGCCGTCTGCAAGCCCAGCCAGGCGGCCTCGGCGGCGGCCGCATCCAGGCCGACGCTGGTCCACAGCCGCAACAGCTCGGCGCGCTGCGGCTGCAGCCAGCCGCCCGCCGGCACGCCGCCGCCGGTCTGCGCCTGGCGGCACTGCGCCAGCACCGCGTCGCCAAGCGCCAGCGCCGCGCTCACCGCCGCGCCATGGCCGTCGTCGCGCAGCGCCGACTGCTGCAGGTACTGGTACCACGGCTGGCGCAGGAAGGTGTCGATCGGCACCGGCAAGGCCGCACCGTCCGCGTCGCCCTGCACGCGTTCGTCCACGGCCTGTGCGGCCAGGCGCCGTGCCTTCTCGCGGCGTTCCTCGGCGCGCTGCAGCTCGGCCGCGCGGCGCTCGGCGATCTCCACCCGGCGCCGGTACTGCTCGTAGGCGCTGCCGAATTCCGCCTCCAGGGTCAGGAACACCGCCAGGTGCTCGTCGAAATCGCTCACCACCCGTTCCACCACCGCCTGCGCCTGCGCCTGCAGCACCTGTTCGATCGCGCTGTCGCCGGCATTGCCGTCGCAGGCATCGGCCAGCAGATTGAGCAGGCGCCGCGCCGGATGCCCGTCGCGCACGAACAGGCGGCCGTCGATCAGCGCCACCTTGGCCAGCGGCACCAGCATCTGCCCGAGCAGTTCGCGTTGCGCCGGTTGCAGCACGCATTCGTCGAGCATGACCTCGAACAGCAGGCCGACCAGGTCCAGCGTGTCCGCATCGGCCGGCTCCAGGCGGGTGCTGGCCGGATCCAGCCCCAGCGACGCGCCGGTCGCCACCACCTGCCGGCGCAGCCCCTGCGCCAGCGGTTCGCCGTGTTCGGCGATCGCGGCGAAGCCGGCCAGCGGCGTGGTCTGCAGCAGCGACAGCACCGACAGCAGTTCGCGCGGCGACAGGCTGCGGCGCGCATCCTCGGCGGGATCGGGGGCCACCGGCTGCGCTTCGTGCAGCAAGGCGCGCAGCGCCGGCGGCAGCACCTCATGGTCGTCGCGGGCATGCGCGTCCAGCACGCGCGCCGCGCGCCGCTGCGCGGCCGACAGCGGCGCGGCGGCATGCCAGCTCTCGAAGAAGCGGCTGATCCAGTCCGGCGCCGCTTCGTCGCCGCTGGCGCCGTTGCGCGGGATGGCGCGGCGGCGGGTGCGGCCCATCGGCAGCGAACGCGCCCGCGCGACCTGGTCCAGGCGCTGCTCCAGCCGCGCGTACAGCTCGCCGACCCGCTCCTGCAGTTCCTGCTCGCAGATCTTGACGATCGCCAGTTGCACCTGCGGCGCCAGCACCAGACCGTGCAGCGCCGCATACACCGCCGCGCCGATATGCTCGGGGCCGAACGGGTTGTTGTCGGCATCGATGCGCTGGCCGCCGGCGATGAAACCGAGGAAACGGTTGAGCCGCATCAGTTCCGGGCGCCAGCGGTGCTGGATCGCGCCGGCCAGGTTGCGCACCGCCAAGCGCACGTCCAGCTCCTGTTCGGAGACCAGGCTCAGGTCGCCGCGCTCGCGCGCCAGGGTGCGTTCGACCGACAGCGGGCGACCGGCCTCCAGGGCCTGCCAGGCCTGCGCCAGGTGCCCGCGGAAGCGCGCCGCGATCGGCTCGCGCTGCTGCCGCAGCAGCTGGATCGCCTCGAAATAGTCGTTCTGGGTCGGCCCCGCGCGCTCGGCCATGCGGAACAGCGCATCGGCGAGCACGTCCAGCACCTCGCCGAACGCCTCTGCAAGCGGCACCGATACCACGTCCCGGACCTGGTCGAGCAGGTCCGAATTGCGGCTGGGCAGCAGCTCCTCGGCATATTCGGCGATTGTCATGGCAGTGTGATACGCAAGCGCAAGTGAGACCGACGTCAATTCGGAAGTTAGCGGCAGATCGAGGATGAAGCTTGACTCTCCGTGTAACCGCGGCATCCGCTGCCGCTTTTGGGCACGCGACTATAATTCGGCGCCCGCCCCACGGAATCGAGACTATGCGCACACTTCATTCGCTGCAAGCGCTGGATGAGCGCCGTTCGGTGCCGTCCAAGCAATTGGGCGAGCCGGGACCCGACGCGGCGACCCTGCTGGCGATGCTGCGCTCGGCGGTGCGCGTGCCCGATCACGGCAAGCTGGTGCCGTTCCGGTTCCTGCGCATCGCCGGCCAGGCGCGCCTGGCGCTGGGCGACTTCCTGGCCGAGCGCACGCTGCAGCGCGACCCGGGCGCCCCGCCCGCCGCGGTGGAGAAGGATCGCGAACGTTTCGCGCATGCGCCGCTGGCGATCGCGGTGATCGCGCGGCTGCAGCGCGAGGAGAAAGTGCCGGAGATCGAGCAATGGCTGACCGCCGGCTCGGTCTGCTTCGCGCTGCTGCAGGCGGCGCAGGCCTACGGCTTCGGCGCGCAGTGGCTGACCGCCTGGATGGCCTACGACGACGCGGTGGCGGCGCGGCTGGGTCTGGCCGAGAACGAGCGCATCGCCGGTTTCATCCATATCGGCACGCCGCGCATGCAGGTGCCCGAGCGCGAGCGTCCCGATCCGCAGCAGCTGCTGAGCGATTGGACGCCGTGAACGCAGCGGCGCCGACGCGGCCGCTGTACCTGGTCGATGCCAGCCTGTACGTGTTCCGCGCCTGGCACTCGATCCCCGACGAGTTCCAGGACGCGCAGGGCTGGCCGACCAACGCGGTGCACGGCTTCGCCCGCTTCCTGCTCGACCTGCTCGAACGCGAGCGCCCGCAGCACATCGCGATCGCCTTCGACGAAGCGCTGGACAGCTGCTTCCGCAATCGCCTGTACCCGGCCTACAAGGCCAATCGCGCGCCGGCGCCGGACGCGTTGCGGCGCCAGTTCGCGCACTGCAAGGCGCTGTGCGCGGCGCTCGGCCTGGGCGTGCTGGCGCACCACGACTACGAGGCCGACGACCTGATCGGCAGCGCCCTGCACAGCATGCGCGGCGCCGGCTTCCACGGCGTGATCGTGTCCGCCGACAAGGACCTGTCGCAGTTGCTGCTGCTCGACTTCGACGAACAGTGGGACTACGCGCGCGGCCAGCGCTGGGGCATGGCCGGGGTCAAGGCGCGGCACGGCGTGCACGCGCACCAGATCGCCGACTACCTGGCGCTGACCGGCGATGCGATCGACAACATTCCCGGCGTCACCGGCATCGGCGCCAAGTCCGCGGCGATCCTGCTGGCGCATTTCGGCGACCTGGACACGCTGCTGGCGCGGATCGACGAAGTGGCGTTCCTGCGCCTGCGCGGCGCGGCGCAGATGGCGGTGCGCCTGCGCGAGCAGCGCGAGCACGCGCTGCTGTGGCGGCAACTGGCCACCATCGCACTGGACGCGCCGCTGCATTCGGCCGCACCGGGCTTCGCCCGCGGCCAGGCCGACGCCGACATGCTGCACGGCCTGTGCGAAGCGCTGCGCTTCGGCCCGCTGACCCGGCGCCGCTTGCTGCAGGCGGCGGGGCTGGACGGTCCCGTCGGCTAGGCGTCGGCGCAACGCGATACGGATGACGCGCTTGCAGAGCGACGCCGGATGGTCTCGGGCCGTCGCCAAGCGACAAGCGTGTTGACCTCGGCGAGGTCGGGGCTGAAGCCGCTCCTACAGCGCACCCAGCAGGCGTGCCGCAAGCCCCCTGTAGGAGCGGCTTCAGCCGCGACGAACGGAGCGGCGGACCTCCGCGGCTCCAGTCAGGCCCACCCACAATGCACCCGACAGCTCGCCGCAAGTCGCGGTAGACGCGGCTTCAGCCATAACAAACGGAGCGACGCCCGTCGCTGCGTCGGAACCGACGCACCTGGCCTGCGGAACCGCTCCGAACCTGCAAACCCACAAACGCACGCGCATCATCGCGACACCGATGCCTCTACACTTCAGGACAGCCGGGCTGCGCGCCGACGCGGCCACGCCTTCTTCTTCCGAACCGAGCGAACGCTACCCATGACCCGCCACGATTCCCCGCCCCGCATCGTCTACGAAGGCAAATACCAGCGCATGGTGGTGCGCGGCACCTGGGAATATTCCGAACGGGTGCACGCAGGCGGCCTGGCCGCGATCATCGTCGCGGTGACGCCGGACGACGAGGTGCTGTTCGTCGAGCAGTTCCGCGTGCCGCTGCAGGCGCGCACCATCGAGATGCCGGCCGGGCTGGTCGGCGACATCGACGCGGGCGAATCGATCGAAGTGTCGGCGGTGCGCGAACTGGAGGAAGAGACCGGCTGGACCGCCGACCAGGCCGAGGTGCTGATGATCGGCCCGACCTCCTCCGGCGCCAGCAACGAAAAGGTCGCCTTCGTCCGTGCCAGCGGCCTGCGCAAGGTCGGCGACGGCGGCGGCGATGCCAGCGAGGACATCACCGTGCACACGGTGCCGCGCGCCCGCGCGGCGGCCTGGCTGGTGCAGAAGATGGGCGAAGGCTACGAGCTGGACGCCAAGCTGTGGGCCGGGCTGTGGATGATCGAGCACCAGTTGGACGGCACCCCGCGTGGCTGAGCCGACGATGCACGCGGATGCCGCGCCGTCCCTGCTCGGCGCCGGCGATCCGCCGCCCTACACCGTGTACCAGGCGCACGGCCGTTCGCCCTACCTGCTGATCGCCGACCACGCCGGGCAGCGCGTGCCGCAGGCGCTGGCCGACCTGGGCCTGCCGCAGCACGAACTGGACCGGCACATCGGCTGGGACATCGGCATCGCCGGCGTCACCGCCGACCTGGCGCAGGCGCTGGACGCGTTCGCGATCGTGCAGACCTATTCGCGGCTGGTGATCGACTGCAACCGTCCGCTGTCGGCGCCGGGTTCGATCGCCGAGGTCAGCGACGGCACCGTGGTGCCGGGCAACCAGGGGCTGGACGCCGCCGCGCGCGCGGCGCGCGTCAGCGCGATCTTCGCGCCCTACCACGCGCGCATCGCCGCGGAACTGGACCGGCGCCGCGACGCCGGCCTGGCCACCATCCTGATCGCGATGCACAGCTTCACCCCGGCGATGGCAGGCGAGTCCCGGCCCTGGCATGCCGGCGTGCTGTACCAGCGCGATGCGCGCTTCGCGCAGGCGCTGCTGGCCGAACTGCGCGCCGAGCCGGGCCTGGTGGTCGGCGACAACCAGCCCTATTCGGTCAGCGACGCCACCGACTACGCGATCCCGGTGCACGCCGAGGCGCGCGGCCTGGCGCACGTGGAACTGGAACTCCGCCAGGACCTGATCGCCGACCGCGCAGGACAGCGGCAATGGGCGCAGCGCTTGCTCAGCATGCTGAATCGGTTGCAAGCTGCCTTCACACCGGGCTGAGCGCAGGCTGCGCACTCTCGGTGCATCGCCGTCCATTCGGACGCCCCCTCGCTGCATGCACCGGACCCCCTCCCCCATGCTCATCCGCCTCGGCTACGAGATCCGCTACCGTTTCCTGCAGCCCACCCCGGTGCTGGCGATGCTCGACATCCACGACAGCCGCCGCACCGACATCGTCGTGGCCACCGCGCTGCAGACCGAGCCGGCGATTCCGCTGCGCGGCTATCGCGACCAGTTCGGCAACAGCTGCACGCGCATGCTGGCCCCGGCCGGCGTGCTGACCCTGCGCGCCGACGCGGTGGTGCGCGACAGCGGCCTGCCCGACCAGTACCGCTACGACGCGCCGCAGACCCCGGTGGAGCAGCTGCCGGACGACACCCTGATGTACCTGCTCGGCAGCCGCTACTGCGAGACCGACCTGCTCAGCGGCATGGCCTGGGACCTGTTCGGCAGCGCGCCGACCGGCTGGGCGCGGGTGCAGGCGATCTGCGACTACGTGCATGCGCAGATCGAATTCGGCTACGAGCACGCGCGCCCGACCAAGAGCGCGGCGCAGGCGCTGCAGGAAGGCCGCGGCGTGTGCCGCGACTTCGCCCACTCGGCGATCGCGCTGTGCCGCTGCATGAACATCCCGGCGCGCTACTGCACCGGCTACCTGGGCGACATCGGCGTGCCCGCCTCGGCGGCGCCGATGGATTTCTCCGGCTGGTTCGAGGCGTTCCTGGACGGGCAGTGGTACACCTTCGATGCGCGCCACAACCTGCCGCGCATCGGCCGGGTGCTGATCGCGCGCGGCCGCGACGCCGCCGACGTGGCGATCAGCAACACCTTCGGCTACAACACGCTGGAATCGTTCGTGGTGTGGACCGACGAAACCGACCAGGCACGGCTGGATCCGCGTCCGGCCAACGCCGCGGGAGTCGCCGGCAACGGCGCTGCGGCGCTGCGGACCGAGGGACTCTACCTGTAGGGCGGTTTCGCCCAGATGCGGCCGCATCCCGCAGTGGCTTGCGGGATCGGCGCAGCGGTCGCGACGGACAGTACCGACAGCGTCCGGCGCAACCGGCGGCCCGAAGCCATCCCGGCGGTCGCGCCTTCGGGAACATGGGGCCAGGCGATGGTCGGGCCGGCCGTTTGTGGAAGGGACTTCAGTCCCGACTGCAGCGAACCGCCAGGCTTCGGTCGCCATTTCATCCGCCCGCCGGGAACCTTCCCCGACACGGCACCATGGTCCCGCGGCGAAAAGGAAGCCGCGCGCTGCGTGGCCGGCGGCAACACACCACGGCAAGAGCGCGCGAACGCCGCGCCGTAGCATCGTCGGACTCGTTGCCAGTCGGAGTCTTGCCGTGCCCGTTCGCCGTCGCTGTCCCCCTCTTCTGCTGCTGGTGCTGATGCTGCAGGTCCCGGCGTTCGCGCAACAGGTCGCCACCGACCCGCCGACGCAATGGCAAGCCGACGCCAAGGCCAACAAGAAAGCCGCCAAGCAGGCAGAAAAGGCCGCCGAGCGCGCGGTGCCGCGGCAAAAGGCCGCCGCCGGCGGACCCGCGCCTGACGGCGAAGGCCCGGGCGGTGGTCAGGGAGGCCCGGGCGGTCCAGGCGGCGAAGGCGGCCCGCCGGGCGGCCCCCCCGGCGGCGGATCCGGCGCACGCCGCGCCAGCGGTCCGCTGCAGATGCTGCGTCCGGAGATGGACTTCGCCGCGCCGTTGACCGATACGCTACTGCTGTACCGCACCCGCGAATCGGTGGTGTTCGGCCGCCCCGGCAGCAGCGACGTGGTGATCCTGCCGCTGTCCGGCGCGCGCGTGCAGATCGCGCCCGGCGTGCAGGCGCTGCTGCACGACAACCCCGACGGCATGGTGGTGGAAATCAGCACCAGCAACGGCATCCGCGTGTCCTACCGCTACACCACCGATGCGCAGGATGCGGACAGCCTGCGCGTGCACATCCGCGCCGAAGGCCATGCCGAATCGCAGCGCGGCGGGGTGTTCGAGGTCGATCGCGTGTACCACCGCGGAAACGCCGCAAAACGAAAGCGTTGAGCCGCGTCGCGGCGCCTGCAACGCCGGCGGCGCGCAGGCGCAAGCCGATCGCGGATGCCTCGCAACCTGGCCCGATCCAGGCCCACGGCGTGGACGTTGCCGCATGCCGTGGGGGGGGGGGGGGGGGGCC
>NZ_JACSQX010000017.1:5655-47995 GCF_014836395.1 Xanthomonas bonasiae | reverse complement strand
CCCCCCGCCATGCCCGCCTCAGGCAAAGGCGTCGGTGGCGCGCACCAGGGCGTCGACGTTCTCGACCTCGAACGCGGAATGGCCCGCGCTCGGGGTGATCTCAAGCGTCGCCTTCGGCCAGGCCTTGTGCAGCTCCCAGGCGCTCTGCAGCGGGCACACCACGTCGTAGCGGCCCTGCACGATCACCCCGGGGATGTCGGCGATCCTGCCCGCGTCGCGCAGCAACTGGTCTTCGACCTCGAAGAAGCCGCCGTTGACGAAGTAGTGGTTCTCGATGCGCGCGAACGCCAGCGCGAACTGCGCGTCCTCGTGGCCGCTGACGAAATCCGCGTCCACGTGCAGGAAGCTGGTGGCGCCTTCCCACACGCTCCACGCGCGCGCCGCGGCCAGGCGCGTGGCCTGGTCGTCGCTGGTCAGGCGGCGATGGAACGCGGAGATCAGGTCGGCGCGCTCCACCGGCGGAATCGCGGCGACGTAGTGCTCCCAGGCATCGGGGAACAGCCGGCTGGCGCCTTCCTGGTAGAACCACTCCAGCTCCCAGCGGCGCAGCATGAAGATGCCGCGCAGCACCAGTTCGGTGACGCGCTGCGGATGGGTCTGCGCGTAGGCCAGCGCCAGGGTCGAACCCCAGCTGCCGCCGAACACCTGCCAGCGCGCGATGCCGAGCGTCTCGCGCAGCGTCTCGATGTCGGCGACCAGATCCCAGGTGGTGTTGTCGACCAGGTCCGCATGCGGGGTGGAGCGGCCGGAGCCGCGCTGGTCGAACAGCACGATGCGGTACTTGGCCGGATCGTGGAAGCGGCGCATCTTGGCATTGCAGCCGCCGCCCGGCCCGCCGTGCAGCAGCACCACCGGCTTGCCCTGCGGGTTGCCGCACTGTTCGTAGTACAGCGTGTGGCGCGCGTCCACCGGCAGCATGCCGCTGTCGAACGGTTCGATCTCGGGATACAGCGTACGCATGGCGGCTCCTGCTCGAAAACGGTGCTTGAAAACTGGATTTTACCCGCGGATGGCGTGGCCCTGCGGCGTCCGCCGTCGCCGTTCGCTCACGCCGGCTTCCGGCGCAGACACGGCTGGCGGCGCTCGAATCAGCCAGCCGGCCAACATCCCAGGCTGACCCGGTCGCGCGCTTCCAGGTCCTGGTAGGTGGCCACGGCAGCGAAGCCGGCATCCGCCAGCAGCGCGCGCACGCCCTCGCCCTGCTCCCAGCCGTGCTCCAGCAGCAGCCAGCCGCCCGGCAACAGATGCGCCGATGCGCCGGCGACGATCAGCCGAATGTCGTCCAGGCCGTCGGCGCCGGACGCCAGTGCGCTGGCCGGTTCGTAGCGCAGGTCGCCCTGCGCCAGGTGCGGGTCGCCGGCGGCGATGTAGGGCGGGTTGCTGGCGATCAGGTCGAAGCGCTGACCGGCCAGCGGCGCCAGCCAGGGACCGTGGGCGAAACGGACGTTGTGCAGGCCGTGCGTGCGCGCATTGGCTTGCGCCACCGCCAGCGCCGCGTCGCTCAGGTCGGTGGCCAGCACCCGCGCCTGCGGCCGTTCGCTGGCCAGCGCCAGCGCGATCGCGCCGCTGCCGGTGCCCAGGTCGGCGGCGCGGCGGCCCGGCGCCGTGTCCAGCCGCTCCAGCGCCAGTTCCACCAGGCGCTCGGTGTCCGCGCGCGGGATCAGCGTGGCCGGGCCGACCGCCAGGTCCAGGGTCCAGAAGCCGCGACGGCCGGTCAGGTAGGCCACCGGTTCGCCCTGCGCGCGCCGCGCCAGCAGGGCATCGAAGCGCTCCGCCGCCTCCGTGGGCAACGGATCGCGGGCGTGCGCGAACAGCCAGGCGCGGTCGCGCTGCAGGGCGTGGATCAGCAAGGCTTCGGCATCGGCGCGGTCGATCCGCGTGCTGGCCGCGCGCAGCAGGGACTCGGGGGTGGGGGCGTTCATCGGCGTCACGATGCCGCAGCGGCCTGGAAAAGCCAACGTGGTAGAACCATTGAACGGTGTGCGCCCACCGCAGCGCAGCAAAGAGCCAGGCTTGAATAGCGATAGGCCAAACCTATCTATTCAATTCCATCAATCGATTTGAGATATCTATCGACCCCTCCTATGATGAGCCTCGTTCTATCCCCCGTTCCCCTTCGCAACCACGAGGAAACTCCATGTCTCTGATCAACACCCAGGTCCAGCCGTTCAAGGCCAACGCCTACAAGAACGGCGAATTCATCGAAGTCACCGACGCGGACCTGAAGGGCAAGTGGTCGGTGCTGATCTTCATGCCGGCCGCCTTCACCTTCAACTGCCCCACCGAAGTGGAAGACGCCGCCGACAATTACGCCGAGTTCCAGAAGATCGGCGCCGAGGTCTACATCGTCACCACCGACACCCATTTCTCGCACAAGGTGTGGCACGAGACCTCGCCGGCCGTCGGCAAGGCGCAGTTCCCGCTGGTCGGCGACCCGACCCACCAGCTGACCCGCGCGTTCGGCGTGCACATCGACGAGGAAGGCCTGGCCCTGCGCGGCACCTTCGTGATCAACCCGGAAGGCGTGATCAAGACGCTGGAAATCCACGACAACGCGATCGCCCGCGACGTCACCGAGACCCTGCGCAAGCTCAAGGCCGCGCAGTTCGTCGCCTCGCATCCGGGCGAAGTGTGCCCGGCCAAGTGGAAGGAAGGCGAAAAGACCCTGAAGCCGTCGCTGGACCTGGTCGGCAAGATCTAAGCCGCGCCCCACTCCCATCTCCGCCGTTTCGGCGGGGGTGGGGGTGAACCGCAGCCCGCGTCGCGGTCGGTACGCCCGCCTCACGCCAGCCACCGGCAGCGCGCGCCGGCTGCGGTTCACCCCTCCTCCCAATTCTCTACGGCGCTCTGCCCCCGCGGCAGCAACGCCTTCCCCTCGCTTTGCCCATCGTCAGGAGTCCGCCATGTTGGATGCCGATCTGAAAACCCAGTTGAAGGCTTACCTGGAGCGGGTCGTTCGGCCCATCCACATCACCGCGTCGGTGGACGACGGCGCCAAGTCGCGCGAGATGCTCGACCTGCTCGAGGACCTGGTGCTGCTGTCGGACCAGATCAGCCTGGACGTGCACCGCGACAGCGCCGAGCGCACCCCGTCGTTCGCGCTGACCAGTCCCGGCCACGACATCCACCTGCGCTTCGCCGGGCTGCCGCTGGGCCACGAGTTCACCTCGCTGGTGCTGGCGCTGCTGCAGGTCGGCGGGCATCCGTCCAAGGCCACCGCCGAGGTCATCGAGCAGGTGCGCAACCTGCCCGGCGAGTACGTGTTCGAGACCTATTTCTCGCTGTCCTGCCAGAACTGCCCGGACGTGGTGCAGGCGCTGAACCTGGCCGCGGTGCTGAACCCGAACATCAAGCACGTGGCGATCGACGGCGCGCTGTTCCAGGACGAGGTGGAGGCGCGGCAGATCATGTCGGTGCCCACCGTGTACCTCAACGGCGAAGTGTTCGACCAGGGCCGCATGAGCCTGGAGCAGATCGTGGCCAAGCTCGATACCGGCGCGGCCAAGCGCGACGCGGCCAACATCGCGGCCAAGGCGCCGTTCGATGTGCTGGTGATCGGCGGCGGCCCGGCCGGCGCGGCGGCGGCGATCTATGCGGCGCGCAAGGGCATCCGCACCGGCGTGGCGGCCGAGCGTTTCGGCGGCCAGGTGCTGGACACCATGGCGATCGAGAACTTCATTTCGGTGCAGGAGACCGAAGGCCCGAAGATGGCCGCGGCGCTGGAGCAGCACGTGCGCCAGTACGACGTGGACATCATGAACCTGCAGCGCGCCGAGCAGCTGATTCCGGCCGGCGCCGACGGCCTGGTCGAGATCAGGCTGGCCAACGGCGCGTCGCTGAAGAGCCGCAGCGTGATCCTGTCCACCGGCGCGCGCTGGCGGCAGATGAACGTGCCCGGCGAGGACCAGTACCGCAACAAGGGCGTGGCCTATTGCCCGCACTGCGACGGCCCGCTGTTCAAGGGCAAGCGCGTGGCGGTGATCGGCGGCGGCAACTCCGGCGTGGAGGCGGCGATCGACCTGGCCGGCATCGTCAGCCATGTCACCCTGGTCGAGTTCGACGCCAAGCTGCGCGCCGACGAAGTGCTGCAGCGCAAGCTGCGCAGCCTGGGCAACGTGGACATCCTCGTCAACGCGCAGAGCACCGAGGTGCTGGGCGACGGCAGCAAGGTCACCGGGCTGGTCTACAAGGAGCGCGTCGGCGGCGACGTCCACCGCGTGGCGCTGGAAGGCATCTTCGTGCAGATCGGCCTGCTACCCAACACCGAATGGCTGCAGGGCACGGTGGCGCTGTCGCCGCGCGGCGAGATCGTCGTCGACGACCGCGGCCAGACCTCGCTACCCGGCGTGTTCGCCGCCGGCGACGCCACCACGGTGCCGTACAAGCAGATCATCATCGCCATGGGCGAAGGCTCCAAGGCGGCGCTGAGCGCGTTCGACCACCTGATCCGCAGCAGCGCGCCGGTCAGCAGCGCGGTCGCCGAAGCGGCCTGATGCGCGACCGCCCCGCGCCGCGACCCGGCGCGGGGCCTATGCTGTCCCGGGGGGCGACTGGCCCCACGCCGCGCCGAACGCACCGCCAAGGAACCTGCCGATGAACCTGCGTGATCTGAAATACCTGGTGGCGCTGGCCGATCACAAGCATTTCGGGCGCGCCGCGGCGGCCTGTTTCGTCAGCCAGCCGACGCTGTCCACGCAGATCAAGAAGCTCGAGGACGAACTGGGCGTGCCGCTGGTCGAGCGCGCGCCGCGCAAGGTCATGCTGACCCCGGCCGGGCGCGAGGCGGCCAGCCGCGCGCGCGGCATCGTCGCCGAGATCGAGCAGATGAAGGAAGCAGCGCGGCGCAGCCAGGACCCGGAAGCGGGCACGGTGCGCCTGGGCATCTTCCCGACGCTGGGCCCGTACCTGCTGCCGCACGTGATCCCGGGCATCCGCGAGCGCTTCCCGCAACTGGAACTGCTGCTGATCGAGGAAAAGAGCGACGTGCTGCTGACCCGATTGCGCGAAGGCCGGCTGGATGCGGCGCTGCTCGCGCTGCCGCTGCACGACGACCAACTGCATACCGAATTCCTGTTCGAGGAACCGTTCGTGCTGGCGGTGCCGGATAGCCATCCGCTGGCCCAGCGCGATTCGTTGAGCCTGAGCGAACTGCACCAGCAACGGCTGCTGCTGCTGGAGGACGGCCATTGCCTGCGCGAGCAGGCCTTGGACGTCTGCCATCTGTCCGGCGCGCTGGAAAAGGCCGAATTCCAGGCCACCAGCCTGGAAACGCTGCGGCAGATGGTGGCCGCCAATGTCGGCGTGACCCTGCTGCCCTTGCTGGCGGTGCAGCCGCCGGTGACCAACTCGTCCAATATCCACCTGCTGCGCTTCGACGATGCCTCCGGCCCGAGCCGGCGCATCGCGATGCTGTGGCGCCGCAGCTCGGCGATGAGCGATTTCCTGGAGCAGTTGGCGCAACTGTTCAAGGCGCTGCCCGAGGCGCTGCTGTCGGCCAAGGCCGCACCGTCGGCGCTCGCCCCGACGGCCGCCGCGCTGCCCCGCGCCGCGACGCTCTGAGCACGGCACCGCGCCATTGGCGCAAGGCGCGCGGGCGACGCTAACGCCCGGTTTACGGCCGACGGTGCGACAATCCCGCGATTACCTGTGTAGAGGAATGCGGATGACGTCTATTGGAACCGTGCTCGGCCGCCATCGCAACAATGCGACGCTGTCGATCCTGGTCATGCTGTTCGGCGTGGCGTTGCTGGCCTGCGGCGTGCTGCTGTTCGCGGTGCGCGACAAGGTCGCGCCGGAAGCGGCGCAGACGCTGCAATGGATCATGCTCGGCCTGGCCTTGGTCGGCGTGTTGACCCTCCTGCTGGGCTGGGCGATCCGCCGCGGCGGCTGGGAACAGGGCGAGCTGGGCGTGCGCCAGTTTCCCGAGCGCAGCGACGGCACCTATCTCTATCGCGACATCGTCGAGACCTGCCAGTTCTACCGTGCCGGCCTGTCGGTCAACCTGGGCTGGCGGCGCGAAGGCCAGGAACAGTGGCAGGCCGCCAACGGCAACATCGGCGGCTACTACAAGTTCCTCGACCGCTTCATGCACGGCTACCTGCAGGCGCGCGTGCCGGTGCTGATGGCCAGGCTCGATGCCGGGCAGACGCTGAGTTTCCGCATGGTCACCACCGCCGGCGCGATCCGCCGCGAATTCGCGGTCAACATGAAGGGCTTCACCCGTGGCCCGCTCGAGACGGTGCAGCTGAGCCGCGAGCGCATCGCCTTCGCCGGCAACGAGGTCCGCATCGACGACATCGTCGGCATGGACGTGTCGGCGTGGACCTCGCGCCTGCAGTTCCAGTTGCGCGGCGGCAGCAAGGTCAGCGTCAGCTACACCGCCCTGTTCGACGGCCCGCTGTTGCTGGCGTTGCTGGAGCAACTGCTACCCACGCAACCGCGCGTTACTGCTGTCTGAGCGCGGCCATCGGCCCTGCGGCCGATGCCACGCGGCAGCCAGCGCCATCCGGGCGGCGCCTCGCAGCGCCGCCTTTTTCATGACCCAAGGAGTTTGCCATGTCCTCTCAACCGCAAAGCGGCCTGCCCCCTTCACTGATCGTGTCCAGCCACGACCTGGCCCGTCTGGAGGCCTTGCTCGAATCCCCCGCATTGCAGCAGCACCCGGCCGCGCTCGCGCTGGGCGCAGAACTCGGCCGCGCCACGGTGGTGCCGCCCGAACAGATTCCCGCCGGCATCGTCGCCATGCACTCGCGCGTGGAATGCGAAGACGAACTGCACGGCGAACGCCACCAACTGACCCTGGTCTATCCGCACGAAGCCGATGCCGCGCAAGGCCGCATCTCGGTGCTGGCGCCGGTCGGCAGCGCCCTGCTCGGCCTGGCCGTGGGCCAGTCGATCGACTGGCAGGGCCCCGGCGGCCGTGCGCTGCGGCTGCGCGTGCTCGCGGTGCAGGCCGCAAGCGACTTTGCGCCTGCGGCGGGTTAACGTGCGCGGGTTTATCCTCCATTTCATCCGTTCCGAGAGATACCGATGATGTCTTCCGCTCCTTCCAAACTGGCCCAGCTGCGCGAGTTGTCCGTGGTCGTGGCCGATACTGGCGACTACGATGCGATCAAGCGGCTCAAGCCGGTCGACTGCACCACCAATCCGACCCTGGTGAAGAAAGCCCTGGATTTGCCGGTCTACGCCGAGCTGATTGACGAGGCGCTGGCCTGGGCGCGCAGCCAGGACGGCGACCACGCCGCCCTGGTCGACGAGATCGCCGACCGCCTGACCATCGGCGTGGGCAGCAAGCTCAGCGCGCTGGTGCCCGGGCGGGTGTCCACCGAGGTGGACGCCGACCTGGCCCACGACACCGCCGCGACCATCGCCAAGGCGCACAAGTTCATCGCCATGTACGCCGAACGCGGCGTGCCCAAGGACAAGATCCTGATCAAGGTCGCCGCGACCTGGGAAGGCATCGAGGCCGCGCGCCAGCTGCAGAAGGACGGCATCGACTGCAACCTGACGCTGATCTTCAACCGCACCCAGGCACTGGCCTGCGCCGAGGCCGGCGTGTTCCTGATCTCGCCGTTCGTCGGTCGCATCCTGGACTGGTACGTGGCCAACGGGCAGACCCCGGCCAGCATCGACGACGACCCGGGCGTGCAGTTCGTGCGCGGCGTGTATGCCGAGTTCAAGCGCCGCGGCTCGCAGACCGTGGTGATGGGCGCCTCGTTCCGTTCCACCGCGCAGATCGAGGCGCTGGCCGGCTGCGACCGCCTGACCATCTCGCCGGAGCTGCTGGAAAAGCTCGACGCCGACCATGGCGAGCTGCCGCGCAAGCTGTCGCCCGGCCAGGCCGACGGCGCGCAGATCGTGCCGATCGATGCCAAGCAGTTCGCCACCGACCTGGCCGCCGATCCGATGGCGACCGAGAAGCTGGCCAGCGGCATCGACACCTTCGCCAAGGACCTGCAGGCGCTGCGCGACACGATCCGGCAGAAGCTGGCGGCCTGAGCGCAGCCTGCAACGGCACGACCCAGGAGCGGCGGCAACGCCGCTCTTTTTTTGCGGGGAATGTGAAAACGGGAATGGGGAATGGGCGAAGCGGGTCTCCGCTTTGCGTTCGATTCCCGATTCGCTGCGGACTCCATCGTAGTTGAGACGCGATAGCCCGCTGCACACAGCGTGGATGCGGCAACGCGGTCTGACGCCAAGGACACGCACAGACCCGATGCACGCGTGACAGCGGTCGTGCGGCATAGCGTTGGCGCCGCCGCAACCCTCCGCTCGCTATGCTGCCTACCTCACAGCAGAGGGACGGCAATGGCAACGATCGCGGTAGTGATGGTCGACGGCGTGGCGGACTGGGAGATCGGCACCGTCCTGCCGGCGGCGCGGGCCTGGTTCGGCGACGAGATCAGGATCGCCAGCATCGACGGCAAACCGGTCACCTCGATCGGCGGACTGAGCCTGCACCCGGAATACGCGTTGTCGGACCTGGCGCCGCTGGAGGCGGACCTGTGGCTATTGCCGGGCAGCGAACGCTGGCAGGCCGGCGAGATTCCCGGACTCAGCGCGCTGCTGCAGCAACGCATCGACGCCGGGCGCGCGGTCGCGGCGATCTGCGGTGCGACCCTGGCGCTGGCCTACGCCGGGCTGCTCGACACGCGGCCGCATACCAGCAATTCCGAAGCCTTCCTGCGCGAGCACGCCAGCGTCTACGCCGGGACGGCGCACTACCTGGACCAGAAAGTGGCCAGTGCCGACGGACTGATCACCGCACCCGGCACCAGCCCGGTCGGCTTCGCGGTGGAATGCCTGCGCGTGCTGCATCCCGAGCGCGAGGAACAGATCGCGCAGATGCGGCAGATGTTCGCGGCCGAGTTCGTGTAGTGCGGCCAGTGCCGACTGTCATGCAGACGACGGCCGCGACGGTTGCCTACACTAGTCGCCGCCGTAGGCCCAGGCACGACAGCTGCGCCATGCAGCGCGCCTGCGTGGACTGAGCGCGTCGCCGCGCCGGGCAATGGCGACCACGCGACAACGGGTGTCGCGATGGCATTGCCGCAGCGTTCACAGGGAGATTGTGCATGCGCAGATGGAGAGCGCGTCGTTTCGTTTTGCTGGCGCTTGCCGCTGCCGTGGCCCCGGGCGTGGCCGCCGCGCCTGCGCCGACCCGGGTCGCGATCCTGGGCGTGGAGCACGCGGCGCAACTGGTGTCCGAGCACGACCAGCCCGGCGTCCTGGCCGCGTTCCTGGAGCAACTCGCACCGGACGCGGTGTGCATCGAGCGCCCGCCGGAGCAGTCTGCACGCGGCGACTACTACGAGTACACCTACGAGGTGCAGGGCGTGATCCTGCCGTATGCCGCGGCGCATCCGGTCGCCCTGTGCCCGATCGACTGGATGCCGCCGGTGGAGGACGCCAAGCTCGGCTTCGGCGTGGACCTGGACACGCCATTGGAGATCCGGCGGGCGCAGGGATTCCAGGGGTTCCTGTCCTTCCCCGACAAGGCCATCCTGCACCGCGACTTTTTCGCCGCGGACGCGGCCGAAAACGTGGCCGCGGTGCGGCAGTGGGCCCAAACCCCGGCGCCGCGCGCCGATCTCGACCTGCCGCGCCGCCTGTACCTGTACCGCACCTTCCTGCAGGCCCAGCGCATACGCGCCGCGGCGATGGCGCACCCGGGCAAGACGCTGCTGGTCGTGGTGGGCTATTTCCACAAGCCGGACCTGGAGGCGATCCTCGCCCACGATCCGTCGATTGCGCTGGTCCAGCCGTCCGCGCTGGGGCGCCCTGCGGCCGAAGCAATCGAGCGCGCCACCACCGCGGCGCACCGCGCGGCGATCCTCGCCTTCAACCTGCTCGGCACGCAGGCCGACACCGGCAACGTCGACTGGGCGTGGATGACGCGCGTCCTGGACGCCTACGCCGCCGATGCGCCCCCCGCCGAAACGGCGCTGTTGCGCATCCGCCTGGCGCTGTTGAGCGGACGCATCGCGCCGAGCGAGGCGCTGCGCCGCTACGCCGGGCTCGCCAAGGAGGCCCCCGCCGACCTCGCGTTCGGCTGGACCGGGGTGCAGGACCGCACGCGGCTGGATTCCTTCTTCGATCCGTTCGGCAACCTGACGGTGCGCCAGCGCGCGTCGCTCGAACTGGCGCGGACCTGCTACGCCCTCGGCCGGAACCGCGAGGGCGACGCGGCGATCGAACGGGTCAAGGCCGAGCTGTCGCCGCGCAAGGCACTGCAACTCGCCGGCTATGCGCTGCGGCTGCGTCCCGCCGTCGCCAGCGGTCGCAGTGCAAGCGCCGCCAAATGATCGGCGTGCGCTGACGGGCGCGAGCGCGCCATTGCCGGTGGCGGCGGCAGCACGCGTCCCGCGCCCGCGCCGCCGCGCCGGTCCTGCCCCGCGCCGGCGGCGCGGGGACGGGTTGCTCAGGCCTCCAGCCCCAGCGGGCAACTGACTCCAGTGCCGCCCAATCCGCAGTAGCCGCCCGGATTCTTGGCCAGGTATTGCTGGTGCTCGTCCTCGGCGTAGTAGAACGGCGGCGCCGGGAACAGGATCTCGGTGGTGATCTCGCCGTAGCCGGCCGCGCGCAGGCGCTGCTGGTAGGCGTCGCGGCTGGCGATGGCCGCGTCGTACTGCGCCTGCGTGCTGCAGTAGATCGCCGAGCGGTACTGGGTGCCGGTGTCGTTGCCCTGGCGCATGCCCTGGGTCGGATCGTGGCTCTCCCAGAAAGTCTGCAGCAACTGCTCGAAGCCCACCGCCTGCGGGTCGAACACCACCAGCACCGCCTCGGTGTGGCCGGTCTGGCCGGAGCACACTTCCCGGTAGGTGGCGTTGGGCGTCTGCCCGCCGGCGTAGCCGACCGCGGTGCTGAACACGCCCGGCAGCGACCAGAACTTGCGCTCGGCGCCCCAGAAGCAGCCCAGGCCGAACTGCACCTGTTGCAGGCCGGCGAACGCGTCGCGCAGCGGGTGGCCTATGACGAAGTGGCGGTTGTGCAGCGGCAGCGGCTCCGCGCGGCCGGGCAGGCTTTCGCCCGGGCGCGGCAGGCGCTGCTTGAAGGCACCGATTCCCAACATGGCGCGGACTCCTGGCATCGAAAGGGATGCCTCCTGGATGGCGCTGCCGGCACCGGCTTTCAAGGTGCGTGCGGCGCCCTTCCGTGGCGGTGGGCCGCCATGGGCCCACGCCACGCGTCCGCCAGGTCAGTGCGCTGCGGTCCTGCTGCCGCCGTCCGCCAGTTCCGGCATCGCCGAGCTGTGGTGGTTGATGATCAGCCAGCGGCCGTCGCGCTTCTCGTAGACGAAGGTGTAGCGCGCCTGCACCTGGCGGGTGCTGCCGTCCGGATTGGTCAGGGTGAAGGTGTAGACGCCGGCATCGACCGCGCTGTCGTCGTCGAGCAGCCGCACCTGGCGGTAGTTGATGACGCCGCGCGGCTTGGCCGCCAGGAAGTGGTCGAAGTAGTCCTTGATCTCGGCGCGGCTGGCGCGGACCTGGTTGGACACGGTCGGCAGCAGCACGCCGTCGCGGGCATACAGGTCGGCGACGCGGTCGGCGTTGCCGGTGGCCAGCGCCGCGTTCCAGCGGTCGAACAGGCCGGCGATCTCGCGCTCCTCGCCCGCCGCCGGCAGCGACGGCCGGGCGTCGTAGTGCATCGCCGGGGCCGCCAGCGCGGCGGTGGCGGACAGGCTCAGGACCAGGGTGAACAGGATGCGACGCATGGTGGATCTCCGCTGTGGATGAGGGAATGCCGTCTCGGGGCGAAGCCAGTATTGGCAGCGGCGGCTTGCGCAAAATCCGCTGGGCGGCATATCCTCGAATATGCCGATCGGCATAGTGGAGAGCATCATGCAACCCCCTCTCAATGCGGGCCAATGGCGGCAGGCGCTGCGCCGCGAAGCGGCCGACAGCGCACGCTGGCAGGCCGTGGCCGACGCCGCCGACGCGGTGACGCGCGCCAGCGGCGCCGAGCAGGCCGGGGCCGACGCGCTGCGCCTGGCGCGGGAGCTGGTGGATGCGCCGCACGCCGCGGTACTGGCGCTGCGCGGCAGCCGCAGCCTGGTGCTGGCCAGCCATGGCGACGCGCTGCCGCCCGGCGCCAGCGTCGCCAGCGACGGCCCGGCGCTGTCCTGGCGCCTGGCCGCGCGCGCGGGCGACGCGGCCGAACTGTGCGTGCCGATCGCCGCGCTGGGCGCCACGCTGGGCACGCTGTGCCTGGGCTGGAACGCGCGCATGGCGCCGGCACCGGGCGACGTGCAGGCGATCGCGACCATCGCCGCGCTGCTGGCGCCGGCGGTGGCCGAACCGGCGCGCGCGCCGCGGCGCCGCAAGCCGGCGCAACCGGACCGGCTCGGCGCGCTCAGCGCGCGCGAACGGCAGGTGCTGGCGCTGCTGCCGCGCGGCCTGACCAATGCCGGGCTGGGCGCGGAACTGGGCATTTCCGCCGGCACCGCCAAGGTCCACGTGGAGCGCATCCTGCAGAAGCTGCAGGTGTCCGATCGCACCCAGGCGGCGGTGTACGCGGTGCAGGCGGGGATGGCGCTGTGAGCGCGGCCACGCTGCGCTGGAACGATTGGCCGCTGACCCGCAAGAGCCTGGCGGTGGTCGCGCTGCCGCTGTTGCTGCTGCTGGCGGCATTGGTGGCGATCTACAGCGTGGAACGGCAGAACATCGCCGCCGAGAACGACGTGCGCCAGACCCTGGAAGTGCTCAGCGACCTGTACGAGGCGCATGCGCTGCTGGCCGAGACCGCGGCAGGCGTGCGCGGCTACCGGCTGGTGCGGCAGGACGCGTTCCTGACCCCGTACCGCGACGCCGAGCCGCGCCTGCAGACCGTGGTGCAGCGTCTGGCGCAGCGCATCACCGACCCGCGGCAGGCGCAGCGCTTCGCCCGCATCCAGCCGCTGTTCGCGGAGAAGATGCAGGGCTGGCGCCGGCTGCTGGCGCCGGACTTGAGCCGCGAGGAAGAGATCCGCCAGCTCAGCGAAGGCAAGGTCAAGCTCGACATCCTGCGCGCCGAACTGCGCGAGCTGCGCAACTACGAGACCGCGCAGTTGCAGGTCCGCACCGCCAAGGCGCAGGCGCTGCGCCAGCGCAACCTGCTGATCACCCTGTGCGCGGCGATGCTCGGCGGACTCGGCGCGGTGTTCGCGGTGGCCTGGTTCGCCTCCTCGCTGTCGCGGCGGCTGCGCGTGCTCTCCGCCAATGCCGACCGCCTGGGCGAAGGCCTGCCGCTGGCGCCGCAACTGCGCACCGGCGACGAACTGGGCCAGGTCGCGCAACGCCTGGACCAGGCCAGCACCCTGCTCGCCGCGCGTGCCGCCGAAGCGCAGTCGGCGCGGCGCGAGGCCGAGGCCGCCAACCGCGCCAAGACCGAGTTCCTGTCGCGCAGCAGCCACGAGCTGCGCACCCCGCTCAACGCCATCCTCGGCTATGCGCAGGTGCTGGAGATGGACCTGCCCGGCGCCGCGCAGCGCGGCCAGCTGCAGCACATCCTCGGCGCCGGGCGGCACCTGCTCGGGCTGATCACCGAGCTGCTGGACATCGCCCGCATCGAGGCCGACCAGCTCGACCTGAGCCCGCAGCCGGTCCCGGTGCGCGCGGCGATCGAGGAAGCGCTGGGCCTGGTCGCGCCCGAGGCGAAGACCCGCGGCATCGCCCTGCAACCGCTGCAGGTCCCGCCCGCCTGGACCGTGCGCGCCGATCCGCAGCGCCTGCGCCAGGTGCTGATCAACCTGCTGTCGAACGCGATCAAGTTCAACCGCCCCGGCGGCGCGGTGCGGGTCAGCGCCGAGCAGCAGGGCGAATTCCTGTGCATCGCCGTGCACGACCAGGGCCACGGTCTGTCGGCCGAGCAGGTGCAGCGCCTGTTCACCCCGTTCGAGCGGCTCGGCGCGGAGCGTTCGGCGATCGAAGGCACCGGCCTGGGTCTGGCGTTGAGCAAGCGCCTGACCGAAGCGATGGGCGGGCGCATCGTGGTGGAGAGCAGCCCGGAGGGTTCGCGGTTCTGGATCGCGCTGCCGCTGGACCGGCCCGCCGACGCGCCGGTACCGCATCCGGCGATCACCGCGACCGCGGCCGGCGATGGCCAGCGCAGCGTACTCAGCGTCGAGGACAACCCCTCCAACCAGGCGCTGATCCGCACCCTGGCCGAGCGCCGCCCGCACTGGCGCCTGCACGAGGCGGCGACGCTGGCGCAGGCACGCGCGCAGTTGCAACAGGCCCGCCCCGACCTGATCCTGCTCGACCTGCACCTGAGCGACGGCAACGGCGAGGACCTGCTGCGGCAATTGCGCGAGCAACCGCACACCGCGGCGATCCCGGTGGTGGTGGTCAGCGCGGACGCGACGCCCGCCACGCTGGCGCGGGTGCAGGGTGACAACGTGCGCGCCTACCTGACCAAACCGCTGGACGTGGCCGAATTCTTCACCGTTCTGGACCGACACCTCGCATGACCCGCAACGATGTCCTCGCCTCGCGCATCCTGATCGTCGACGACGAACCGGCCAACGTCCGCCTGCTCGAAGACCTGCTGCAGCGCGAAGGCTTCCAGCAGGTGGTGGCGACCACCGACCCGCAACGCGTGCTGGGCCTGGTCTCGGCGTTCGCGCCGGACCTGATCCTGCTCGACCTGATGATGCCGGAGCTGGACGGCTACGCGATCCTGGAGCAGCTGTCGCGGCTGGCCGGCGCGTCCAGCTTCCTGCCGGTGATCGTGCTCACCGCCGACCCCAGCCGCAGCGCGCGCCACCGCGCGCTCGGCCTGGGCGCCAAGGACTTCCTGACCAAGCCGCTGGACACCTTCGAAGTCGCGCTGCGGGTCTGGAACGTCGCCGAGACCACCGTGCTGTTCAAGCGCCTACGCGCCCTGGCCGATCCGGAAGCCGCCCCACCAGGCTGGCGCGCCGATTGATTGAAGGCCGGGATTGGGGATTCGGGATTGGAGATTCGAAAAAGCGGGCCTGCGGCTCTTGCGAATCCCCAATCCCGAATCCCCAATCCCGGCCTCTCGGCTACATCGCCCGCGTCACCTGGCCGCCCAGGCCCAGTGCCGTCAGCACTTCCTGCGCCTTCTCCAGCAGTTCGTCGGCCACGCACACCTGCACCACGCCGAACGGCAGTTCGCCGGCGCCGCCGAGCAGCGCCTCGCCGAACACGAACGCGGTGATGCCGGCATCCTCCAGCGCGTGCTTGGCCAGGTGCGCATCGATCAGGTGCTGAGCGCGGTAGGCGATCTGCATGATGGCCCGCCCTCAGCTACGCGCAGCGACTTCGGCGACCGCGCCGGCGCGCCATTCGCGCATCGCCGGCAAGGCCTCCAGGGCCGCCATGTACTGCGCGGCCGCCGCCGGCACCGCCACCCCGTAGCCGGCGAAGCGCACCGCCACCGGCGCGAACATCGCATCGACGATGCCGAAGTCGCCGCACAGGAACGCCCCGCCGGCGCCGTGGGTCTCGCGCAGCGTCGCCCACAGCTGCACGATGCGCGCAATATCGGCCTGCGCCTCGGCGTCCCAGCGGTAATCGTCGGGCTCGCGGCAGGCCTGCATCGGCAGCTGCCGGCGCAGCGCCAGGAAGCCGGAGTGCATCTCGCAGGCCGCCGCCCGCGCCTGCGCCCGCACCGCCAGGTCGGCAGGCCAGCCGCGGCCGCCCAGCCAGCGCTCGTTGGCGTATTCGCAGATCGCCAGCGAATCCCAGATCTGCAGTTCGCCGTCCCATAGCGCCGGCACCCGCCCGGTCGGCGAATAGGCGCCGATGCGCGCGGCGAACTCGGGCGTGTCCAGCGGCAGCGGCACTTCCTCGAACGGCACCGCGAAGTGCCGCAGCAGCAGCCATGGCCGCAGCGACCACGAGGACAGGTTCTTGTCGCCGATGACCAGACGGGGAAGCGGCATTGGCGCGATCTCGGGGTAGACGGACCCGCATCGTAAGCGGCGGGGCGGCCAGCGGCCAGCTCGGCTAAACTTGCGCTTTACTTTCTGCTGAAGCGCGCATGTCCGAGACCCCCGCCACCGACGCCACCGCCCCGGCCGAGAAGAAAGACTTCATCCGCCAGATCGTCCGCGAGGACCTGGCCAGCGGCAAGCACGCGGCCATCCGCACCCGCTTCCCGCCCGAGCCCAACGGCTACCTGCACATCGGCCACGCCAAGGCGATCTGCCTGGATTTCGGCATCGCCGCCGAGTTCGCCGGGCGCTGCAACCTGCGCTTCGACGACACCAATCCGGCCAAGGAAGACCCCGAGTTCGTCGCCGCGATCCAGGACGACGTGCGCTGGCTGGGCTTCGACTGGGCCGAGTTGCGCCACGCTTCGGACTATTTCGAGGTGTACTACCTGGCTGCCGAGAAGCTGATCCGCGACGGCCACGCCTTCGTCTGCGATCTCTCCGCCGAACAGGTGCGCGAATACCGCGGCACGCTCACCGAACCTGGCCGCAACTCGCCCTACCGCGAGCGCAGCGTCGAGGAGAACCTGGACCTGTTCCGGCGCATGCGCGCCGGCGAGTTCCCCGACGGCGCACGCACCCTGCGCGCGAAGATCGACATGGCCAGCGGCAACATCAACCTGCGCGACCCGGCGCTGTACCGGATCAAGCACGTCGAGCACCAGAACACCGGCAACGCCTGGCCGATCTACCCGATGTACGACTTCGCGCACTCGCTGGGCGACGCGGTGGAAGGCATCACCCACTCGCTGTGCACGCTGGAATTCGAAGACCACCGCCCGCTGTACGACTGGTGCGTGGACAAGGTCGACCTGGCCGGCCATCCCGAGCTGCTGCAGCCGCTGCTGGACAAGGGCCTGCCGCGCGAGGCCGCCAAGCCGCGGCAGATCGAGTTCTCGCGCCTGAACATCAACTACACGGTGATGAGCAAGCGCAAGCTGACCCAACTGGTGGCCGAGCAGTTGGTCGACGGCTGGGACGACCCGCGCATGTACACCCTGCAGGGCCTGCGCCGGCGCGGCTACACGCCGGCGGCGCTGCGCCTGCTGGTGGACCGGGTCGGCATCAGCAAGCAGAACTCGGTGATCGACTTCTCGGTGCTGGAAGGCTGCCTGCGCGAGGACCTGGATGCCGCCGCGCCGCGGCGCATGGCGGTGATCGACCCGCTCAAGCTGGTGCTGGGCAATCTGCCGGAAGGCCACAGCGAGACGCTGAGCTTCTCCAACCATCCCAAGGACGAATCCTTCGGCACGCGCGAGGTGCCGTTCTCGCGCGAACTGTGGATCGAGCGCGAGGATTTCGCCGAAGTCCCGCCCAAGGGCTGGAAGCGGCTGGTGCCGGGCGGCGAAGTGCGCCTGCGCGGCGCCGGCATCGCCCGCGTCGACGAGGTGATCAAGAACGATGCCGGCGAGATCGTCGAGCTGCGCGGCTGGCTGGATCCGGAGTCGCGTCCCGGCATGGAAGGCGCCAACCGCAAGGTCAAGGGCACCATCCACTGGGTCAGCGCCGCGCATGCGGTGGAGGCCGAGATCCGCCTGTACGACCGCCTGTTCTCGGTGGAAAAGCCCGACGACGAATCCGACGGCAAGACCTACCGCGACCACCTCAACCCGGCCTCCAAGCGCAGCGTGCGCGGCTACGTGGAGCCGGCCGCCGCGCAGGCCGCGCCGGAGCAGGCGTTCCAGTTCGAGCGCAGCGGCTACTTCGTCGCCGATCGCTACGACCACAGCGCGGCCACGCCGGTGTTCAACCGCAGCGTGACCCTGCGCGACACCTGGACCGGTGGCCAGGGCGCAGCCTGACCCAATCGCGCCGCGCCACCGGCGCGGTTTCCGGCATGCGCTGCCTGAGCGCATGCCGTGCCGCTATGGCCGCCCCGGCGCCACAGTCGCCAGCGTCGCGCTTTCCAACGGCATTGCCGGCGCGTTAGCGTAGCGTCCATGTCGCCCGCCCCCACCCTGAGCCTGCGCAGCTACGGCCGCGACGGCCATGCCCACCAGCACGCACACGTGCAGATCGTGCTGCCGCTGCAGGGCGAACTGGAAATCGAGGTGGGCGGACGCGGCAGCCGCCTGGATGCGTTCCGCGCGGCCGTCGTCGCACCGCACACCTCGCACGCGCAGTCGGCACAAGGCGACAACCGCTTCCTGGTGCTGGACTGCGATGCGGCCGGGTTCGACGACCACGCACTCGAACGCCTGCAGCGCGCGCCCTTCCTGGACCTGACGCCGCAACTGCAACGCCTGCTGGCCTCGCTCGACCCCGTGCAGCCCGGCACCGGCGCTGCGGCCTGCGCAGCGCTGGCGCTGCGCCAGCTGCGCACGCAGCGCCGCGCATGGGCGCGGCTGCAGGAACTGTGCCTGCGCATCGAGGACGCCCCGGGCCAGCCGTGGCCGGTGGAACGCATGGCGCAGGCCGCGCACCTGAGCGTGAGCCGCCTGCATGCGCTGTTCCGCGAAGCGCTGGGGCGCACGCCGCAGGCGTGGCTGTCGGCGCGGCGGCTGGACTGGGTGCGGCGGCAACTGGCGTACGGCGAGCGCCCGATCGCGCAACTGGCGCTGGACAGCGGCTATGCCGACCAGAGCGCGCTGACCCGCGCGCTGCGGCGCCAGACCGGACACACGCCTGCCGCCTATCGCCGACGCCATCGGGCGGCCACCGTGGCGCCGGACCAGTAGCCTGGGACAAGCCGGGGCGGCACGCGCAAGGCCATGCTGGCGCACTACGCAACGAAGCAACAGGACACGGCATGCGCAAGCGTTTGTGGGCGGGAGTGGGCAGCGGCGTGGCGGCCGGCGCCTTGTGGGGACTGGTGTTCCTGGCGCCGCAATTGCTGGCCGGGTTCTCGCCGCTGCAGCTGTCGGTGTCGCGCTACCTGGCCTACGGCGCGGTCGCCGCGCTGCTGCTCGCGCCGCGCTGGCGCGCCGCCACCGCGGCGCTCGGGGCGCCGGAATGGTGGGCGCTGCTGCGGCTGAGCCTGCTCGGCAACATCGTCTACTACGTGTTGCTGGGCAGCGCGGTGCAATGGGCCGGCGGCGCGGCCACGGCCCTGATCATCGGCCTGCTGCCGGCGGTGGTCACCGTGCTCGGTTCGCGCGCGGCCGGCGCGATGCGGTTGCGCCGGCTGGCCGCGCCATGCGCGCTGTGCGTGCTCGGCGTGGCCCTGGTCGCGGCACAGACGCTCGACGCCGCGCACCCGGCGCAGACCAGCGTGGGCACGCGCGCGGCCGGGCTGGCGTGCGCGGTCGGCGCGCTGGCGTGCTGGGCGGCGTATTCGGTCAAGAACGCCGGCTGGCTCGCGCGCCGGCCCGAGATCTCCGGGCGCGATTGGTCGATGCTGACCGGCGTGGTCACCGGCGCATTGGCGCTGACCCTGGCGATCCCCGCGTTCGCGTTCGGCCACGGCCATGCGGCGGCGGACTGGGCGCGGTTCTGGGGCGTGGCGATCGTGCTGGGCGTGTTCGCCTCGTTGATCGGCAACGCCTGCTGGAATCACGCCAGCCGGCTGCTGCCGCTGACCCTGGTCGGGCAGATGATCGTGTTCGAAACCGTCTTCGCGCTGCTCTACGGTTTCCTGTGGGAGGCGCGCTGGCCCACCCCGCTGGAGACACTGGCGATCGCCTGCCTGCTGGTGGGCGTGCTGTGGTGCGCCTGGCTGCACGCGCCTGCGCCGGTGCGCAAGCCGGATGCAACCTTGGGTTAAGGCACGCCGCCTAGACTTCACGCGTCGTCCCCAGCACCAGGAAATCCCGCCATGTCCGCTGCGTTGCGCACCTCCTGCATCAGCCTTGCGTTGCTCGCCCTGCTCGCCGGGTGCGACATGGCACCGTCTTCCGCTCCCTCGCAAGCCGCCGCGACGCCCGCACCCGCGCCGGCATCTGCGCCGCCAGCGGCGCAAGGCAAGTGCGACGCCGTGCCCGACCACGATTACGACATGCCGGCCGCACGCTTCGACGAAACCGCACAGCAGCTGGCGCATGCCACCGGTTGCGGCATCGTCTACGACGACCAGTCGCTGTCGCCGGTGCAGGTCAATGCGGTGAAGGGCCGGATCAGCATCCGCCAGGCGATCCACCAGGCCATCGACGGCACCGCGCTCCGGGTCAAGCAGGAAACCGCCGATACGATTGCCGTCGGCCGCCGCTGAGTTGCCGGCGCCGCGGCCATGCGCGTTAGGATGGCAGCGGTCTCTCGCACGGAAGGTCGCCATGTCCACTCGTCTTGCGCTGTTGCTGTGCTGCCTGTGCCTGTTCGCCGGCACCCTCGTCTTCAGCGGCTGCGCGCGCAGCGAAGGCGCCAAGCCCGCCGCGCCCGGTTTGCCGGTGAAGGTGGACACCAGTTGCCGCAGCGACGCCGACTGCGCGGTCAAGGACGTCGGCAACTGCTGCGGCGCGATGCCGGCCTGCGTCAACCGCGACAGCCCCACCGATCCGCAGAGCGTGATGGCGCAATGCCAGGCCAGCGGCCGCATGAGCGTGTGCGGCTCGCGCGCGATCAGCGGCTGCCAGTGCGTGGCCGGGCAATGCAGCGCCAAGGGCGCGCAAGCCGATACACTGCGCGACCCCCAGCCTGCCGAACCCGTCCGCTGATGCTCTACGCGCAAGTCCACCTCACCCTGCCCGCCTGGATCCACGAGGCGGTCGATCCGCAGGCGGTCTATCCCGGCGATGCCGACAAGGTGGCGCTGGCGGTGGAACTGTCGCGGCTGAACGTGGACGCCGGCAGCGGCGGTCCGTTCGGCGCGGCGGTGTTCGGCCCGGACCACCGCATCATCTCGGTCGGCGTGAACCGGGTGGTGCCGCAGACCACGTCGCTGGCGCACGCCGAGAACATGGCCTACATGCTCGCGCAGCAGCGCCTGCAGACGCCGCGGCTGAACGTGGCGCTGTCGCCGGTGACCCTGGCGACCTCGGCGCAACCGTGCTGCCAGTGCTACGGCGCCACCATCTGGGCCGGCATCGACCGCCTTCTGATCGGCGCCAGTGCCGAGGACGTGATGGCGCTGACCCCGTTCGACGAAGGCCCGCTGCCGGCGGACTGGATCGGCGAACTGGAGCGCCGCGGCATCGAGGTGGTGCGCGGCCTGCATCGCGACGCCGCCTGCGCGGTGTTGCGCCGCTACGGCGAGCTCGACAGCCCCCGCTACTGACCGCCGCCCGGCGAAGGCTTCCTCCATGTCCTCCCTGAACGGCCTGCTGTGCTACTGCCGGCAAGGCTTCGAGCCCGAACTGGCGGCCGAACTGAACGATCGCGCCGCGCGCGCCGACCTGCCGGCCTACGCGCGCACCGAACGCAACAGCGGCTACGCGCTGCTGGTCTGCGAGACCGCCTTGCCGCCGCGCGCGCTGCCGTGGCGCGGGCTGATCTTCGCGCGGCAGAAACTGCGCCTGCTGGCCGAACTGCGCGAGCTGGATCCCAGCGACCGGATCGCGCCGATGCTGCAGGCGCTGGCCGGGCACAGCCGCTTCGGCGACCTGTGGGTGGAGCACCCGGATTCGGACGAAGGCAAGCAGCTGTCCGGGCTGGCGCGCAGTTTCGGCAATGCGCTGCGTCCGGCGCTGCGCAAGGCCGGCCTGCTCAGCGACAAGCCGCAGCCGAAGCTGCCGCGCCTGCACGTATGCTTCCTCGCCGGCACCCACGCCTTGCTGGCCGTTGCC
Organism: Xanthomonas bonasiae; assembly: GCF_014836395.1. Taxonomy (NCBI): domain Bacteria; kingdom Pseudomonadati; phylum Pseudomonadota; class Gammaproteobacteria; order Lysobacterales; family Lysobacteraceae; genus Xanthomonas; species Xanthomonas bonasiae. Next base: position 26,401 of record NZ_JACSQX010000017.1, on the reverse strand, counting down.
GACAGCGACGACAGCGCGCCGTGGCCGCTGGGCATTCCGCGCCTGAAGCTGCTGTCGGAGGCGCCCTCGCGCTCGGCGCTGAAACTGGAAGAAGCGCTGCTGGCGCTGCTGGCGCCGGAGGAGCGCGAAGTGCTGCTCAAGCCCGGCATGCGCGCCGCCGACCTGGGCGCTGCGCCCGGCGGCTGGACCTGGGTGCTGACCCGCCAGCACCTGCACGTGACCAGCGTCGACAACGGCCCGCTGCGCCAGCACGTGCTCGACAGCGGCCTGGTCGATCACCTGCGCGCCGACGGCTTCCACTGGAAGCCGCCGCAGGCGCTGGACTGGATGGTCTGCGACATGGTCGAACAGCCGCGCCGCGTCGCCGAACGCATGGGCACCTGGTTCCGCGAAGGCTGGTGCCGGCACGCGATCTTCAACCTCAAGCTGCCGATGAAGAAGCGCTGGGACGAGACCCAGCTGTGCCTGGACCTGTTCGCCGAACGCGCCGAGCGCCCGCTGCAGATCCGCGCCAAGCAGCTCTACCACGACCGCGAAGAGATCACCGTGCTGGCGATGCCGGCCTGACGTTGCGGGCGCCCACTGCGCCCGCCAACAGCGCCTCCTGTAGAGGAGCGGCTTCAGCCGCGACAGGACGTTACCGGCGAGATCCTGTCGCGGCTGAAGCCGCTCCTGCAGGAAATCGAAGCAAGCGTACCCAACGTCGCGCGGCCGTGGCCCCGCAACCACCGCACCGCTACAGCACGATCCGCTTGCCACCCTCGCGCGCCGAACGCTGGATCGCGTCGATCACGCGCATGTCGCGCAGGCCTTCCTCGCCCGGCGCGCGCAGCGGCGTGCCGTCGAGGATCGCCAGCGCGTCCTCGTCCATCTGCAGCGCCTGCTGGTGGCGCACCTTCGCGTCGAACACGCGGCCGTCGCTGGCGCTGCCGCGGATGCCGTCGTAGCTCTGGAACGGCGCCAGTTCGTACCAGCCGCGCTCGCACTCGGCGCGCAGCCGGTTCATGCTGCGGCCGAAGCTGGTGGCGCAGTCGGCGAGCACTTCGTGCGGGAATTCCAGCTTGAACTGCATGTGTTCGTCGACCTCGTCGAACAGCGCCGGCCGGTCGGTGGAACGGTGCGCGCTGACCGCCAGCGGTTCGGCGCCGACCGTGTAGCGCGCCGCATTGAGCGAATACACGCCCATGTCGTACATCGCGCCGCCGCCGAACTGCGCGCGCAGCCGCCACGGCCGCTGCGCCGGATCGGTGTCACCGTAGCCGTTGTAGCCGGCCTCGGCGCGCACCGTGCGCAACGCGCCGAACGGGCGCTCGCCGGCCAGCGCGATGATCCGCCGCGTGTTCGGCTCGTGCTGCATGCGGTAGCCGATGCTCAGCCGCACCTTGTTGCGCGCGCAGGCGGCGATCATCGACTGCGCCTCGTCGGCATGCATCGCCATCGGCTTCTCGCACCACACGTGCTTGCCTGCGGCGGCCGCACGCAGGCTCAGCGGCGCATGCAGATAGGTCGGCGTGACCACGTAGACCACGTCGATGTCCGGGTTGTCGGCGATGCGCTCCAGGTCGTCGTAGCTGTAGACGTTGCGATCGGGAATGCGGTAGCGCGACTGCCACTGCGGAATCTTGTGCGGCGAGCCGGTGACGATGCCGGCCAGCCGGCAGTGCCTGGTCAGCGCCAGGCCCGGCGCCAGGCGCGTGCTGGCGTAATCGCCCAATCCGACCAGCGCCACCCCCAGCGGTTTCTTCGGCTTGCCGCGCGGGGCCGCCAACAACGGCGATCCCAACAGGCCTGCGCCCGCGGCGGACAGCCCGGCGAGCAGCACACGGCGACGATTCGGCGAGGACAGCGACATGCGGATCTCCCTGGCGGCCGGACACGGACCGCCCGAACCTTAACGCATCCAGCGCCCGGCGTTGTGAGCGCCATCCCGGCGCCGCCGGCACCTCTGGCACACTGCCCGGCCCTGCACCGCTTCGGGTCTGTCCATGTCCATTCGCCTGCCGTTTCCCGCCGCTGCCGGCGTTGCGCTGCTGCTCGCCTGCACCGCGGCCTCCGCAGCGAACGCCGACCTGTTCCGCGCCCGCGACCTGATCGGCGACGGCGTATTCACCCACGGCATCGAAGGCCCGGCGAGCGGCCCGGACGGCGCGCTGTACGCGGTCAACTTCGGCCACGAGGGCAGCATCGGCCGGGTCAGCGTCGCCGCCGATGGCCGCGCGCAGGCGGCGTTGTTCGTGGACCTGCCCGCGGGCAGCATCGGCAACGGCATCCGTTTCGACCGTGCGGGGCGCATGTACGTGGCCGACTACGCCCAGCACCGCATCCTGCGCATCGCACTGACCAGCAAGCGCATCGAGGTCTATGCGACGCTGCCCGGGGCGTTCCAGCCCAACGACATCGCCATCGCCCCGGACGGCACCCTGTACGCCAGCGACCCGGACTGGAAAGGCAACGGCGGCCAGCTGTGGCGCATCGACCGCGACCGCAGCGCGCACCTGATCGAGACCGGCATGGGCACCACCAACGGCATCGAGGTCAGCCCCGACGGCAAGCGCCTGTACGTCAACGAGAGCGTGCAGCGCAAGGTCTGGGTCTACGACCGCGCCGGCGACGGCACGCTGTCGAACAAGCGCCTGCTGCTGGCGTTCCCCGATTTCGGCCTGGACGGCATGCGCTGCGACGCCGACGGCAATCTGTACCTGGCCCGCTACGACGCCGGCAAGGTGCTGGTGCTCGATCCCGCCGGCAGGATCCTGCACGAGATCGCCACCAAGGGCGCCAAGCCCACCAACGTGGCCTTCGGCGGCAAGGACGGACGCGACGTGTACGTGACCCTGCAGGACCGCGGCGCGATCGAGACCTTCCGCAGCGATCACCGCGGGCGCGAATACGGACGTTAGTCCATACAATGGCGCTGGGATGCGCATCGCATCGTCGTCTCAGTCCGCGCAATCGCGGTCGGGCATCCTGCCTGCACTGACTGGAGAGCCGCGCACATGCAGCCGATCGAACTGAAAGACCCGGCCGGCTTCGCCGACGAATTCCTGCGCCTGACCCTGTTGCAGGGGTTCCAGTCGCTGACCAAGCGCGACCTGGAGTTGCTGATCTTCGTGCTGCTGGAACGCGACGGCGCGATCTCGCGCAGCGACTCCAACAACGCGGTGGCGCTGCGCCTGCGGGTGACCCCGGCCAAGGTGAAGGGCCTGCGCCGCGACGGCTATGCGCGCTGGCGCGCGCTGGTGCCCGAAGACGGCGACGCGGCCCTGGAGCGCATCGTGGCGACGGTGCTCACCGAAGACAACCTGCGCGCCGGGGCCAAGCACGTCAGCGAACGCAGCAAGAAGGAAGGCTTCCTGGCGATCCGCATCGAGCATCCGGACGACCAGCAGCGCTTCGAGCAGGCCATCGTCGATGTGGGTGCGATGCCGGTGTACGAGCGCAACCGCGACGTGGTCGCGGTGCGCTTCGACACCTTGCTGAAGATCGCCGAGCGCTGGGGCTACCTGCAACCGAAACCGGAGAAGGTGGTGCGCGAGCTGGAAAAGCTCACCCCGACCGCCGAGGAAGTGGCGGACCTGTTGAAGAAGGACGTGGGCAAGCTACGCTGGGAGGACGTGCGCCGCGCGCTCAACAGCCTCGGCGCCAAGGCCATCGCCAGCACCGCCGAGGGCGGGCTGAAGGGATTGCTGAAACTGGCGTTCCCGTTCATCCCTGGCTGAGCCTGCCCGCGCCGTCCCATCATTCGAACCATCGGAGTCCGTTGTGTCCATGCACTGCCGTTCGTCCCTCGCCGCCTTTCTGCTGGCCGCCGCCATCGTCCCGGCCGCCGCGCAGAACCTCAACCCGACCTCGAGCGTCGTCACCGAGCCGTTGCGCGACGTGCCGGCGAGCATCGTGCAGGCGCAGCCGCTGAGCAGCGGTGAGGTGACCCACCAGGTGCGGCTCGAGGTCCCGCATGGCCAGGCGCCGGTCACCGTGCGCACGGTCCAGCCCGACACCGTCGCCGGCAACTACCGCATCGACTTCGACGCGCTGGACAGCGACCACGACGGCTACATCAGCCGCAGCGAAGCGCAGGCCAACCCGGCGCTGGCCGACGAATTCGATTCGCTGGATCCGCAACGGCGCGGGCGCCTGAGCCGCGAGCAGCTGGCCGGTTGGTTGCTGCCGCCGTCGTAAGCGGCGACCGCGGCGGCGGCGAGTGGAAACCGGCGCTAAACGCCTTCGGTGGACATGTGTGGCGAGGCGCTTTTTTCAAATCCGCTTAATTTCGCCAGGCCTATGTTCATGGCTCCTTTCCCACCACAGGAGTCGTGCCATGAAATCTGTCGTTGCTCCACTCTTTCCCCTCGCGCTCGGCCTGCTGAGCATCCCGGCACTGGCACTGGCCCAGTCCGGCGGCAATAGCGTCACCCTGCAGGACAAGGGCCAGACCGTGCAGGTCACGTCGGTCGAACCGAACTCGATCGTCGGCCAATACCGCATCGACTTCTCCGCCCTCGACAAGAACCACGACGGCTATATCAGCCGCGCCGAGGCCAAGGCCGACCCGACCCTGGCGGCGGAGTTCGACGCGGTGGACGCGCACCACCGCGGCCGCCTCAGCAAGCAAGACCTGAAGGGCTGGCTCCAGTGACCGTTGCAACCGCCGGCGCAGCAGCGCCGGCGGGACACCACACCGCGCATGCGACACCGACCAGGCCGCGCCTGGCGCGCGTCGCTCCAGGTGCGCCAATCGCACGGCACTGGCGCTAGCGCGCAGCGCCCGGTGCGCCGCGCTACACCCCCGAAGCGCGCTTCCAGAACCCGTGCATCAGCAGCGGCAGCTTGCCGGCCAGGCCCAGCAGCGGGCCGCGCAGCAGGGTCAGATGCATCTCGTCGTTGGAGAACAGCCGGTTGATCGCATCGAAGCCGTAGGCGGCCACGGTGTTGTCGCTGCGGCGGCCGCGCGCCCAGCGCGCCAGCCGGTGCGGCGCCGACCAGTCGACCCGCCGCGCCTGCGCCTGGCGCACCTGCGCGGCCAGCGCGGCGACGTCGCGCAGGCCGAGGTTGACGCCCTGCCCGGCCAGCGGATGCACCACGTGCGCGGCATCGCCCAGCACCAGCAGGCGGCCGCGGTGGTAGTCCTCCACCAGTTGCCGGCGCAGCGGGAAACCGAGCCGCGGCGACAGCGCGCGCACCGCGCCCAGCCGCGCGCCGAAGGCCTGGGTCAGCTCGGCGCCGAACGCGGCGTCGTCCAGCGCCAGCACCCGCGCCGCCTCGGTCTCGGGCAGCGTCCACACGATCGAACTGCGACCGTCGGCGAACGGCAGGAACGCCAGCGGGCCGCCGGGCAGGAAGCGCTGCCAGGCGGTGTCCTGGTGCGGCACTTCGGTGTGCACGAAGGCGACCACGCCGCGTTGGCCGTAGTCGTGCGCCGGCGCGTCCAGCCCGGCCAGGCCGCGCAGCGTGGAATCGGCGCCGTCGGCGGCGATCGCCAGGCGCGCATCGAGCCGGCTGCCGTCGTCCAGGCGCAGGCGCACGCGCTCCTCCGCCAGTTCCACCGCCTCGACCCGCGCCGGGCAGTGCAGTTGCACTCCGGCCGCCGGCAGCGCCGCCCACAGTTGTTCGACCAGCAACGCATGCTCGACGATCCAGCCCAACTGATCGCGGCCCAGCGCATCGGCATCGAAGTCCAGCTCGCCGCCACCACCGGCATCCCACACGCGCATGCGCCGGTAGGCCTGTGCGCGCCGCGCCAGCACCTGCGGCCATACGCCCAGCGCCTGCAGCAGCGCGGCGTTGTCCGGGGCGAACGCGTACACGCGCAGGTCCGGCTCGGCCGGCGACCAGCGCGGCGGCTCGCGGCCCTCGACCAGGGCCACCGCCAGGCCTTCGGCGGCCAGCGCCAATGCGCAGGCGGCGCCGACCACGCCGCCGCCGACCACCACCACATCCAGCACGCCGCGCCGGCTCATGCCGTCGCCTCCCGGCACAGCTGCGGCACTTCGCCGCGGAAGCCCATCGCGCCGCCGACCAGGAACGACTGCAGCGGTGCGGCCTGCGCGGCCGCCAGCAGGCCCAGGCTGCGCAGCGGGCGCAGCAGCGGCGCAGGGTTGGCGGTCAGCCGCGCCAGCCCGCCGGAGAAGGTCACGGTGCGCTGGCGGTCCTGTTCGCGGCGCTGCGCGTAGTGCTGCAGCAGCGCCGGCGCGCCCGGATCGGCGCGGTCGCGCTCGATCAGTTCGGCCAGGGTCAGCGCGTCGCGCAGGCCCAGGTTGAAGCCCTGCGCACCCAGCGGGTGCAGGGTCTGCGCGGCGTTGCCGAGCAGCACCGCGCGCGCATCGGTCAGGCGCCCGGCCAGCACCTGCACGATCGGGTAGGCGCTGCGCTCGCCGCTGCCCAGCAGGCGGCCGACGCGCCAGCCCAGCGCCTCCTGCAGGCGCTGCAGCCAGGCGGCCTCGTCGAGCGTAGCCACCGCGTCGGCCTGCTCGGCGGCGACCGCATGGATCGCGCCGTAGTGGCGGTCGCCGCGCGGCAGCAGCGCGGTCGGGCCGTCGTCGCGGAACCGCTCGTAGGCGGTGCCGTCGGGCTGGCGGCTGCCGCGCACCCGCGCCACGAACAGGGTCTGGCCGAAATCGTGACGGGCAGCCTCGATGCCCAGCGCGCCGCGCACCGCGCTGGCGCTGCCGTCGGCACCGACCAGCAGGCGCGCCTGCAGCACCTGGGTGGCGCCGTCCTGGGCGATGCGCACCGAGCGCAGCGCTGCATCCCCGCCGGTCTCCAGCGCCAGGAACTGCGCCGGCCGGTAGCGGCTGACATGGGTCGCCTCGGCCAATCGCGCCTCCAGCGCCTCGCCGAAGTCGCGCGCCACCACCACCTGCCCGAACGCCTCGCGCCCATAGTCGGCCGCGTCCAGCCGCACCCGGCCGAAATCGCCTTCGCGGCTGACGTGGATGCGCCGGATCGGGCCGGTCGGCGTGCGCAGCCGTTGCATCACCCCGAGCGCCCCCAGCGCGTTGACCGTGGCCGCGGCGAAGCTGAGGTTGCGCTGGTCGAACACCGGCGGCAGCGCGCCCGGCGGCGCGGCCTCGATCAGCCCCACGTCCACGCCCAGGCGGTCCAGCGCGATGGCCAGGCTGGCGCCGACCAGGCCGCCGCCGACGATCACTACGTCATGTCGTTTGCTCATGCGGCCATGATACGACCGCCGCCGTCAGACCACGAACACGCCGCCGTTGCGCTACCAGCAGCTGCCGGCACCGGCGCTGCCGGTCGCGCTGCGCGTCCCGGTCTGGTCGATGCCCAGCGCGGCGCAGGCGGTATCGGCGACGGCCTGGCCGGCGAGCGGGGTGGCGACGATCTTGAACGCGGTGGCGCTGGGCGTGCCGCTGAAGGCGACGCTGTAGAAATTGGAGACCGCTTCGCACTGCGCCGGATCCGGCGCGTCGGCATAGGTCATGTGGGTGGTGTAGTAGCGCTCCATGAACTGGGCGCGCTCCTGCAGGCAGGCCGCCGCCGTGCGCCGCCGCGACGTGACAATCGAAGCGGTGTAACTGGCATAGGCGATCGCCGCCAGTATCCCGATCACCGCGACCACGATCATCAGTTCGATCAGGGTGAAACCGGCGATCCGCCGCCGCTGGGGGTGCCGCTGGCGCTGCATGCTCATTTCTCCTTGATGACCTCGCGCCAGGACACGCGGCTCGGGCTGATCGCCGACGTGGCGAGGCTGGTGCTGGTACCGCTGGAGTCGCTGACCACCAGCTTGCCGTTGAGCAGCGCCGCCACGCTGGCCATGCCGCTGCTTATCGCCACCGAACCGACCGCGACGCTGGCGCCGGCACTGGTGGTGAGCGTGTCGTTGCTGGTGCTGCCGTTGCCGTCCAGGTCGAAATAGCCGGTCTTGGTGCTGGTCCCGGTGAATGCGCTGATCGCGTTGACGTAGCTGGTGCCGTTGGACTGGCAGGCGCTGCTGCTGGGAATGATGCTGCTGAACACCAGGGTCGTGCCGGAGATCACCGGGGTGCCGACGACGCGCTCTCCCTGCGGGTTGCTGGCATCGGTCAGCAAGTCGAGCGACCAGCCCTGCGATCCGGCCGGCAGCGCGGCATAGCTCTGGAAGCCGCGCACGCTGTAGCCGGAACTGGTGGTGCTGACCGCGATGCTGCGCGCGGTCAGGCCGCTGCGCGCCACGGTGGCGCCGGCGTCGACGATGCCGTACATGGTCTGCACCGAGGTGTCCTGCAGGTCGCTCTTGACCAGGTAGCGGCCGGTGCCGAAGAACACCCAGGTGGCCGACGTGCCGGGATCCTCGGCGACCAGCACGCCGCCGGTGATCGGCTGCGCCACGCCGGCGCTGCTGGTCGCGCTGAACAGCGCCGCCGCGCCGTTGCCGACCGACCAGGACGCGGCGGCGCTGGCGGACAGGTCGAACTTCCAGACATGTCCTTGCAGATCCCCCGCATACACGTAGTCCACCGTGCCGCTGCCGTCCGCATCCCAACCGGTCGGGGCGAACAGGCCGTTGCTGGTGGCGGTGGTGGCCCCGCCACTGCCCGTGTCCAGCTCCCGGATCAGCGCACCGGTGCTCAGGTTGTAGACCAACAGCACGGCATGGCCGTTGCCGCTGTTGATGCCGTTGCCGGTCACCAGCGCGGTCACGCCATTGTTGAGCTTGGCGATGAACGGCTGGCCGAGCACCTGGCCCATGTTGCCGGCGGAGGTTTCCGTTTTCTCCCACAGCACGGAGCTGGCCGAGAACGCGGTCGGGCTGCTGACATCCAGTGCGTACAGGCCTTTGCCGCCGCGCCCCAGGGCGCCGACCAGGATGTTCCTGCCGCTGGTCTGGGTCCGCGTGGAGGCCACCACCGGACCGTCGACGAAGAACTGGTGCGTGTAGTCGGGATCGGCGAGCGTGGCCAGATCGCTCATGGCCAGCGCCCCGGGCACGTAGGCGAACAGCTCGGCGCCGGTGCTGGAATTGAAGGCGTGCAGCATGCCGTCGTTGGCGCCCACGTACACGGTGCCGGTGTCGCCGACGTAGGCCGGCGTGGAATCGACGATATCGCCGAGCACCGTGCTGCGGTTGCGCAGCGTGCCGCCGTTCTGCTTCTCGTTGCTCTGGTCGCCGCGCAGGTAGCTGGCGATATCGGCACCGCCGAGCGCGGTCTGCTGGGTGGTGGTGGGAAAGCTGGCGCCGGCCGCGTTCTCGTAGGTGACGATGGTGCGCGCGGTGGCGGCCGGCATGCCCGCAGTCGCCAGCCAGGACGCACTGCTCGCGTTGCAGGTGCTGACCGTGGCCGCGCAGGCGAGCAACTGTCCGCTCCAGGTGCCGGAGACGTACAGCGCCGAGAACAGCTGGGTGCTGCTGCTGAGGCTGGTGGAGGTGGCGCTGATGTTGGATCCGGAGCCGGTGCGCTCGGTGATCGCGGCCAGCGCCGACTGCAAGGCGGTGACGAAACTGTCCGGATCGCTGGCGACCACGAACGAGCCGTGGCCGTTGACCGTGGCATGCCACAGGTCGTCGATGTTGACGATGGTGTTGTTGACCGGCTTCGGCCAGGACAGGGTGCCGGCGGTGATCGCCGCCAGGTCGGTGGACGGATCCAGCGTGCCCGCCGCACCGATGGAGATGCCGAAGGTGACCATGTGCTGCCAGAACGCCGGATCGTCGCTGTTGGTCGGCACGATGTTGGACAGGTCGCTGCGCAGGTCGTTCTTCCAGTAGCGCATCGCCACGTCGGCCAGCGTGTCCGCATAGGCGCTGCTGTAGGGACGCGCCGGGGTGTAGGTATAGGTATTGCCGCTGGGTCCGCTGATCGTCGACCCGCTGGCGTTGTCCTGCTCGCCGGCGGCCGGGGTGTAGCCGGATTCGTTCCAGTAGCCGTCGGTGGTGAGGATCGCGAAGTTCTGCCGGCACGCGTATTGGTTGGTGTCCGACTCCGGGCCGTACGGGCCGGCGGACGCGGTGCTGCTGAAGTAGGTTCCGGCCGAGGCCAGCGCGCCGCGCAACGGCGTGCTGTCGCTGGCATTGGCGCTGTACAGGCGGTCGTACCACAGCGTGCGGTTGTTGTTGGCGCCGGTGGTCCCGTTCGGATCGACGAACAGCCCATCGTTGTTGTTGACCGGGATCGGATACGCATTGGTGATGTAGTTGCTAGACAGCGTATGTAGTTGCCGCGCCCAGATGGTGCGGAATCCGACCCGCACGTTCGAGCCCAATTCGCTGAACGCACGCCCGGCCGAGGCCTTGGCGACCTTGTTGCGGGTACGGAAATACGAGTACCAGATCGCGAAGTTGCTGCGCTCGGCGGCCTCGCTGCGCCCGGTCGGCGTGGTCCTGACGCAGTTGCGCCAGCCGCTGCCCGACGTGGAGGTGGCGCAGCCCATCGAGGAGGCGCCGGCAGGCGTGTTGGCGGCGCTGTAGGTGGTGTACTCGCTGCGGTAGATCGCCCCGCTCGTCAGGATCTGGTAGCGGTAGTAATTGGCGCCGTTGGCCAGATACACCGCCGTATCGGTGCTGGCCGTGTTCTTGGGGACGTAGAAGGTCTGTACGCTCGCATACAGGCTGGTGGTACTGCCGGAGGCGGATTCCAGGCTGCTGTAGACGCTGTCGTAGCTGGTGCCGCCGGTCATTTCCGTGCCGGTCGAGTCCACCCATGGCGCATAGCTGGTGGCCGGGTTGTAGTAGATGGTATTGCGCGCATAGGTCTTCGATGCGACGTCGGACACGGTGCTGGTCGCCGGCACGCTGTCCGGCATGTAGGTGTAGTCCATGGATCCCGAATCGTCGAGGATAAACAGGATGTTGGGCGCCACCGTGGTGTCGGTGATGAGCGGATTGTCGGGAAGCTCCAGGCCGCTGGTCGCCGCCGCGGCAGGCATCGAGACCACCACAGGCAGGCACGACAGCGTCAGACCGATGCGGATGCCGCGCACGCGCGCCATTGCGCTCATTTGGCCACCAGATAGTTGGTTTGCAGGATCACCGCGGCGCGGTCGTTGCCGGCGCTGCGCGCAGTGATCCGGTAGCGCCGCATGTCGCAGTTGGCATCGGTGGACGCGGTGGATTTGGAGGTGGTGCAGTTCGGCCCGTAGGCGCCGTCGCCCATGTACTCGACGATGTAGCTGGTGGTGATGGCCGCATCGTTGTTGCCGGTCTTGCTCGCCGTCGCCCAGCCGCCGAAGCCGCTGTCCAGCCAGCGATCGGTCGCGCCCGCGAGCGGCGTGGCGCACACGCCGCCGTTGCACCCGCTGCTGGGCACGCTGATGCCGGCGGAGATCGCGGTCTCGGCGATGCGCAGCGCCGACTCGGCCGACTGGAACTGGCGGGTGCGGTCTAGCAGATTCGCGCTCATCCGTTCCTCCAGCGCGGTGCTGCGCAGCACCGCCACCGCGAGCAGCGACATGATCAACAGCAGGATCAGCGCCACCAGCAGCGAAATGCCGCGTTGCGGCGCGGCGCCCGGGACCAGGGTTTTCGGCATATTCATCCGTCGCGATTCCTCAGGCCGACCACGTGCACCAGCGATCGCTGCAGCACCTTGCCGTCGCTGCCCACCTTGTCCGGGCTGTCCACGGTCAGCGCGATGCGCACCGCGACCACGCTCGACCAGTCGCTGACCGCCGCCGCATCGACATAGCCGCTCGCACCGCTGACCAGGTAGCTCAGCGCCATCGCCGACACGCCCTGCGCCACCTCTTCCTGCTTCAGCGCTCCGGCATACAGGCGGCTGCGGTACAGCGAGGTGCTGCCGTTGCCGTTGTAGGCGACATACCAGCGCAGCGCATTGAAGCGCGCCACCGCGGCATTGGCGGCATAGCTGATGGTGCCGGGATGGGAGAGACTGGTCGTGGCGACGCTGGAGGCGGCGAACACGCTGCTGGTGTTGCCGTCGCACACCAGCAGCACATCGCCGCTGACGAAATCGTGCAGGCTGCCGTTCAAGGTGAAGACGGTGCCGCTGTCGGCGGCGACGGAGGCGACGTAGTCGCTGCCGGAGAACATCTGCAGCGCCGCGGTGCCGGCCACGCGCGCGCCCTTGCCGCTGCCGAACGCAGGCGTGGCATCGGAAAACTCGGTGCTGGAGGAATAGCCCTTCAGCGCGTCGCCCCAGCGGCTCAGGCTGCCCCACCACGCGCTGCTGCTCAACGTGTTGGTCAAGGCCCGACTGGTACAGGCGCTGCCGCCGGCCACGCGCAGGTCGCGCGACATCAGGTCGAAGGCGGTACGTGCGCTTTCCTGGATGCGGCTCAGGCCTTCGGTGCTGCGGTAGGTCTGCTGGTTGCTGAGGAAGATCCCGATCGCCGCGATCGTCACCATCAGGCCGAGCATCATCCCGACCATCAACTCGATCAGGCCGAATCCCGCCGCGCCCTGCCGCGAACGCGCCCGGGCGCTCACAGCTGGGTGCTCATGCTGACGGTGTAGCGCGCCGCGCCGCTGTCGACGCCGCTGGCCGACGCGTCGCTGGCGCGGCTGTCGTCCCAGTCCACGGTGACCGTGCACAGGCCGCTGCTGCAGCTGACCGTGCCGCAGGCGCTGGCGCCGACCATGCTGTGCAGCGACTGCATCCACCCGTTCAGATCGGTGGCGGCCAGCGTGCCGGCGGCGGGCACCGCGCAGGTGCGGCTGAGCGCATAGCCTCCGGTCAGGGACACGCTGCGGTTCACCCGCATCGCGTCCAGCAGGGTCGTGACCAGCACCACCGCCTGGCTGCGCTGCATCGCGCTGTGGTTGTTGCGCAGCGCGGTGGTCTGCATCGCGGCGATGCCGAGCAGGCCGATCCCCAGGATCAACACCGCGATCAGCACTTCCAGCAGCAACTCGCCCGCCTGGCGGCGCGGCCCCGGCGTGCGTGGCGGCAAACGCTCACTCATCGGCGGGCACGGCACAGGCCGCCTCGGTATTCTCGCTGCTGATCGCCACCCGGCTGCCGGCCGCGATGCCGATCCGGCGCTGGTTGTTCTCGGGACGGCTGACCGCCATGCACACCGCGATGCTGGCCGCCAGCAGGCCGTTGCTGGCGTCGCGCGCCAGGCCATCGGGATAGAACACGACCGCGGCGCCGTTGTCGTTGACCGCAGGGCTCGCGTGCACCTGCACCGAGGGATTGACCAGGTTCGCCCGCAGCAGCTCGCCGCTGCTGGAGACGCGCACGATCCACCCGGACCAGGCGACGCCAGCGCCGGCACAGCTGCTGCCGTCGCTGCTGCGGCAAAGCGCCACCTTGGCGTTGCGACGCACGGCTTCCGAGCGCGCCAGCTGCAGCGATGCCACCAGTTCGTTGGCCTGCGCCACCAGGCGATTGCCGTTGATCAGCGCGGCGAAGGCGGGAACCGCCATCGCCAGCACGATCGCCAGCACGGCGATCGTCACCATCAACTCGATCAGGCTGAATCCGCCAGCGCACCCGCCGGCCCTGGGCCAGACCTGGCCTTTGGCTCGATACCGCATGCCCCCTCCCCCGTCGATCCACTGTCGCTGGCGGGCGGCAAAGCCCTCCCGCCGGCGAACGACCGGACCGCCTCGTCTTGGATACGAATCGACATGAATCCCACGGCGCAGGCGTACCGACGCACCCAGCGGCGACACCGCGCCTTGCGAATCTAGTGCCCGGGCGTGGCAGGCCATTGCCAGGATGTGCGCTTGCCGGCAACGCTCTGGCACACGACCCGCCGCTCCTGCCGCGCTTGTCCGCGGTGCCCGCCACGCCGCAAACCGGCCGCTCCGGCCCGGCGCCCCGATGGCGCGCCACCGCCGCGCGGCGCTTCCAGTAGAATCGGCCCCATCCGCCGCCCGCCGTGATCCGCCATGACCCCTTCCAGCCACCGCCTTCCCGCCCTGCTCCTGCTGGCAGCGCTGCTGGCCGCGACCCGCATCAACCATTTCGGCGCGATTCCGGACGCCTCCTGGGCGGTGTTCTTCGTCGGCGGCTTCTACCTGCGCGGCTGGACCCGCTGGGCGTTCCCGGGACTGATGGCGCTGGCGGTGCTGGTCGACTACCTGGTGATCCGTGGCCAGGGCCTGAGCTTCTGGCAGCACTACTGCGTGTCGCCGGCATACTGGTGCCTGATCCCGGCCTACTTCGCGCTGTGGGCCGGCGGCAGCTGGCTGGCGCGGCGCTACCGCGGCGCCGACTGGCGCGCGCTGGGCCTTACCGCCGCCAGCCTGGTGGTGGCGGTGGCGGTGTGCCACCTGATCGCGCAGGGCAGCTTCTACTGGGTCAGCCGCAGCGTGCCGAACCCGACCGTTGCCGGCTGGTGGCAGAACTACAGCGACTGGCTGCTGCCGTACCTGGGCAGTGCGGCGCTGTACACCGCGCTGGCCGCGGCGGTCCAGGTCGGCGTCGAGCAGCTGGCGCGGCTGGGCCAGCGCGGCCAGCCCGCCGGCCACTGAGCCGGGGTCGGGTCGCCGCCGATGGGCAATCGTCTCTCCAAGATCTATACCCGCACCGGCGACGACGGCAGCACCGGCCTGGGCGACGGCAACCGGGTCGGCAAGGATTCGGCGCGGGTGGCCGCCTACGGCACCGTCGATGAGGCCAATTCGGCGATCGGCGTGGTCCTGGCCTGTGCGCTGGCCGACGACGTCCGCACCCTGCTGACCGCGATCCAGCACCAGCTGTTCGACCTGGGCGGCGAGCTGTGCATTCCCGGCCATGCGGCGATCCACGACGCCGACATCGACGCCCTCGAGCAGCACCTGGACCGCTACAACGACACCCTGCCCGCGCTGAAGGACTTCATCCTGCCGGCCGGCGGCGAGGCCGCGGCGCGCTGCCACCTGGCGCGCACCATCGTGCGCCGCGCCGAGCGCGAGACCGTGGCGCTGTCGCGCCAGGACGCGGTGCGGCCGGAGGCGGTGCGCTACCTCAACCGCCTGTCCGACCTGCTGTTCGTGCTGGCGCGGGTGCTGGCCCGGGCCGATGGCCAGGGCGAAGTGCTGTGGCGCCACGACCGCCGCCAGGCCTGAGCGGCAGCGGCGGCGCGTGGACCGGGCGGCAGGCATGCTGATCTATACCCATCCCGCGTGCCTGGGCCATGACCCCGGCCCGGAGCATCCGGAGCGGCCGGAACGCCTGCAGGCCGTCACCGCGGCGCTGCGCGAGGCCTTTGCCGACCTGCAATGGCGCGAGGCGCCGCTGGCCAAGCTCGGCGACCTGGCCCGGGTCCACGAACGCGAGCTGATCGACAGCGTGCTGGCCGACATAGACGGCAAGCGCATGCTCGACGTGGACACGGTGATCTCGCCCGGCTCGCGCGCCGCCGCGCTGCGCGCCGCCGGCGCCGGCCTGGCCGCGGTGGACGCGGTGATGCGCGGCGAGACCGACACCGCCTTTTGCGCGGTGCGCCCGCCCGGCCATCACGCCACCGCCGCCACCGCGATGGGCTTCTGCCTGTTCAACAACATCGCCGTGGCCGCCGCCCACGCGCGCGACACGCACGGCCTGGAACGGATCGCCATCGTCGACTTCGATGTGCATCACGGCAACGGCACCCAGGCGATCTTCGAGCGCGATCCGCACGTGCAGTACTTCAGCACCCACCAGTCCGGGCTGTTCCCCAACTCGGGCGGGGTCCACGACCGCGGCGTCGGCAACCTGCACAACGCGCTGCTGCCGCCGGGCAGCGGCGGCTTCCGTTTCCGCAACACCTGGGCCGACCAGATGCTGCCGCTGCTGGACGCGTTCAAGCCGCAGCTGCTGCTGATCTCGGCCGGCTTCGACGCGCATATGCGGGACCCGCTGGCCGACCTGATGCTGGAGACCGAGGACTTCGGCTGGCTCACCGCGGAGCTGCGCGCGCTGGCCGAACGGCATGCCCGCGGCCGCGTGGTGTCGCTGCTGGAAGGCGGCTACGACCTGCAGGCGCTGCGCGAATGCAGCGTCGCCCACGTCGACGCGCTGCGCTGAGGCCGGCCCGGGCGGATGAACCCCGTCCCCCGGCCGGGGGACGTCTTCATTGCCCCCATGCATGGGATGGGGCAAGCTAGCGGTCGTTTTAGCCCGATACCTGACGCGCGTGCGCCGAGCCCTCCGCCTGCTACCCCTTCCGTTCAGTATCGCTCTCTGCCTGCCGGCGATGGCGGCCGAGAAGCCGCCCAATTGGGGCCTGTGCCCGACCCCGGACGTGCTGCCCAAGTTCGACGACGCGCCCAAGGTCGACCCGAAACTGGCCGCGATCCGCGATCAGCAGCCGACCGATATCGTCGGCGACAAGCTGTCCGGCACCACCACGGTTCCCAACTACACCGGCAACGTCGCGCTCAAGCGCGGCGACCAGTTCATGGGCACCGACAGCCTGCGCGTGGATACCGAGACCGGCAACTACATTGCCGAGGGCCACGTGCGCTACCAGGATTCGTCGATCCGCATGGTCGCCGACCGCGCCGAAGGCAACCAGGACACCGACACCCACAAGATCACCAACATCCGCTACCAGCTGATCGAGCGCCGCGGCAACGGCAAGGCCGACTCGGTCGACCTGCAGGGCGCGCTGGGACAGATGCACCGCTCCACCTACACCACCTGCGATCCCTCGCAGCAGGTGTGGGAGCTGCATGCGCCGGAGATCGACGTCGACAACGACGAGGGCTTCGGCACCGCGCGCAACGCGATCCTGAAGATCTACAACGTGCCGATCCTGTACGCGCCGTGGTTCAAGTTCCCGATCGACGACCGTCGCACCAGCGGCTTCCTGTTCCCGGCGATCGGCATGTCCAGCCGCAACGGCTTCGATTACATGCAGCCGTATTACCTCAATCTGGCGCCGAACTACGATGCCACGCTGTATCCGCGCTACATGAGTTCGCGCGGCTTCATGCTCGGCAGCGAGTTCCGCTACCTGTACGACGGCGGCAAGGGCGAGATCGAGGCGACCTACATGCCCGACGACCAGTTGCGCGACAAGGACCGCGGCAAGTTCGAATACCAGGGTTACCACAACATCGATTCGCACTGGCAGGCCCGCGCCTCGGTGGCCTGGGTCAGCGACGAGCGCTATACGGAAGACTTCTCCAACCGCCTGCTCGGCAACGCGGTGTCCAATCTGCAGAGCACGGTCGGCATCTACGGCACCGGCGAGACCTGGACCGCCGGGTTGATGGCCGACCGCTGGCAGCTGACCGACTACACCCTGACCGAGTCCGCGCTGCCGTACAACCGCCAGCCGCGCGCCTTCTTCAACTGGGACCAGGCGTTCGGCAACTACTTCGAAGCCGGCATCTACAGCGAAGCGGTGCGCTTCGTGCACGACGACGTGCATGCCAAGGACGCGCTGTACGAGCGGACCGGGGTGACCACGGAAATGCCCGGCGGCAGCCGCCTGGATCTCAAGCCCTACATCTCGATGCCGCTGGCCGGCGCGGCCTGGTTCCTGAAGCCGACCGTGGCCTGGCGCTACACCGCCTACCAGCTGGACAAGGATCTGGCGGCCACGCTGGGCGGCGACACCTCGCCCTCGCGCAGCCTGCCGATCACCACCGTCGATGCCGGCCTGTATTTCGACCGCGACGCCAAGTTCGGCGACACCAGCTACCTGCAGACCCTGGAGCCGCGGCTGTTCTATCTGTACACGCCGTACCGCAACCAGGACGACCTGCCGATCTTCGACACGCGCGAATTCACCTTCAGCTGGGGCCAGCTGTTCCGCGATTCGCGCTACACCGGCGCCGATCGTCAGAACGACGCCAACCAGATGACGTTGGCGCTGAGCTCGCGCCTGCTGCGCCAGGACGACGGCAAGGAAAAGCTGTCGGTCAGCCTGGGCCAGATCCTGTACTTCAACGATTCCAGGGTCAGCCTTCCCGGCAGCAACACCACCATCGAGCAGGGCAAGTCGGCGTGGATCGCCGACGCCAACTACATGATCAACGACCGCTGGACGATGGGCGCCACCTACCAGTGGGACCCCAAGTACCGGCGCAAGGACCTGGCCAGCTTCCGCACCCGCTATCTGCTGCCGGGCGACGGCATCATCAACGTCAGCTACCGCTTCCGCCGCGACCTGCTGGAGCAGACCGACGTGTCGGTGCTGTACCCGATCAACCCGACCTGGAGCCTGGTCGGGCGCCACTACTATTCGCTGGAAGACAGCAAGCCGCTGGAAATCATCGCCGGCGTGCAGTGGGACAGCTGCTGCCTCGCCGTGCGCGCATTGGCACGGCGCTACGTGCGCAACCGCGAAGGCGATCTGGACACCGCGTTCCAGGTCGAGTTCGTGCTGAAGGGACTCTCCTCGCTTGGCCAGGACACGGACCGCGTTCTGCGCCGTGCTATTCTCGGCTACAACCGCGACGACCTGTACTTGGTCCCGCCCAGCAACACCACGACCGATCCGGACGCTTACGATCCGAACCTGATTCCATGACCAATACCCTCTCTGCTTTCCTCGTCACCTTGCTGGCGATCGCCGGCGTGTCCGCTCCGGCGGCCGCGCAACAAACCCAACCACTGGACCGCATCGCTGCGGTCGTCGACGAGGATGTCGTACTGCAGAGCGAACTGGATCGTGCCGTTCGCAACGTGAAGGCGCAGTATTCCGGCCGCGAAGCGCAGCTGCCGCCGGACAACGTGCTGCAACGCCAGGTGCTAGAGCGACTGGTGCTGGTCAAGCTGCAGGTGGCGCGCGCCAACAGCACCGGGATCCGCGTCGGCGACGACGAACTGAACCGCGCCATCGGCAGCATCGCCCAGCAGAACGGCACCGACGTCGACGGCCTGCGCAAGAAGCTCGCCGCCGACGGCATGGCGTTCGACGACTTCCGCAATTCGGTGCGCGACGAGATCACCGTGCAGCGCCTGCGCCAGAGCTTCGCGCAGAGCCGCATCAACGTCAGCGAGAGCGAAGTCGATGCGGCGCTGGCGCAGCAGGCCACCACCGGTGCCCAGTACCACTTGGCGCACATCCTGGTCGGCCTGCCGGAAGGCGCCACCGCCGACCAGATCAAGACCGGGCAGAGCAAGATCGACGGGGTCAAGACCCTGATCGACAAGGGCGAGATCGATTTCAGCGCGGCTGCGGTGCGCTATTCGGACAGCCCCAACGCGCTGGAAGGCGGCGACCTCGGCTGGCGCAGCCTGGACGAGATCCCGAACGCCTTCGCGCAGCTGATCCGCGACATGAAGCCGGGCCAGGTCGCCGGCCCGCTGCGCGGCCCCAGCGGCTTCCAGCTGCTGAAGCTGGTCGAGATCCGCGATGCCTCGGCCAACCCGGAAAAGAAGACGGTAACCGAGTACCACGCCCGCCACATCCTGATCCGCGTCAACGAGGCGCAGCCGGATGCCGCCGCCAAGGCCAAGATCGAGACCCTGCGCGCGCGCATCGCCGGCGGCGCCGACTTCCAGGCCGTGGCCAAGGAATCCTCCGACGACGCCAACAGCCGCGGTCAGGGCGGCGACCTGGGCTGGTTCCCGGCCGACGCGTTCGGCCCGGACTTCGGCCACCAGATCGAGGGCCTGAGCGACAACCAGATCTCGCAGCCGTTCCGCACCGAGGCCGGCTGGCACATCGTGCAGCGCGTCGCCACGCGCCAGACCGACGTGACCAGCGACACCCAGCGCGCCCAGGTCCGCGAGACCATCGGCCGCCGCAAGCTGGAGGAGGAGTACAACCGCTTCCTGCAGGAAATGCGCGGCGAAGCCTATGTGAACCTGCGCGTCGGCGGTGCCGATAGCTCCGCCGCGCCCGCTGCCGACGCCACCGCGCCGGCGGCGACCCCGGCACCGGCCGCCACCAAGCCGTAAGCCGTGCTGCCCTCGCTCGCGCTGGTGCCGGGCGAGCCGGCCGGGATCGGCCCGGAACTGTGCGTGCGGCTGGCGCAACAGCCGCGACGCGACTGCCAACTGCTGGCCTTCGCCGATCCCGACACCTTGCGCGCCGCCGCTGCGGCGCTGTCGCTGCCGCTGCAGCTGCTTCCCGAATCCGCGCCTGCCGTGGCCCCTGGCGACCTGCGCCTGCGCGCGGTCGTCAATGCCGTGCCCAGCCGTTTCGGCCACACCGAACCAGCCAATGCCGCCGCGGTGATCGGCGCACTGACCCAGGCCGCCGACGCCTGCCTGCGCGGCGAACTGGCCGGCCTGGTCACCGGCCCGGTGCACAAGGCGGCGATCAACGACGGCGGCATCGCCTACACCGGCACCACCGAACTGCTCGCCCGCCATGCCGGGCGCGAGGTGGTGATGATGCTGGCCAACGACATCGTGCGCGTGGCCCTGGCCACCACCCACCTGCCGTTGCGCGCGGTCGCCGACGCGCTGACGCCCGCGCTGCTGGAACGCTGCCTGCGCATCGTCCACGCCGCGCTGCGCAGCGAATTCGGCATCGCCGCGCCGGTCATCGCGGTGCTCGGGCTGAACCCGCATGCCGGCGAAGACGGCCACCTGGGCCGCGAAGAAATCGAGGTGATGGCGCCGGTCCTCGACGCCTTGCGCGCCGAAGGCATGCGCCTGGTCGGCCCGCTGCCGGCCGACACCGCATTCCTGCCGCAGAAACTGGCCGGCTTCGACACGGTGCTGGCGATGTACCACGACCAGGGCCTGCCGGTGCTCAAGTACAGCGGGTTCGAGCAGGCGGTGAACCTGACCCTGGGCCTGCCCTACCCGCGCGTGGCGGTCGACCACGGCACCGCGCTGGAGCTGGCCGGCCGCGGCATCGCCGACCCGTCCAGCCTGTTCGCCGCGGTCGCGCAATGCGCGCAGCTGGCCGCGCGCAGCGCGCATCTGTAGGAGCGGCTTCAGCCGCGACAGGGCGCGTACCGGTAGAGTCC
>NZ_JACSQX010000017.1:0-5645 GCF_014836395.1 Xanthomonas bonasiae | reverse complement strand
CCCCCCCCGCTCCTACAGGGCACCGCGCACGCCATCCCGGCCCCATCCCGATAAGATGCCCGCATGACTTCCTATTCCGGCTTCAGCGCCCCCGCCAAGAAATCGCTTGGCCAGCACTTCCTCAGCGACCGCCACTACATCGACAGCATCGTGCGCGCGGTGAATCCCAAGCCCGACGACCTGCTGGTCGAGATCGGCCCCGGCCAGGGCGCGATCACCTTCCCGCTGCTGCGCCGCCACGGCCGCCTGACCGTGATCGAATTCGACCGCGACCTGATCGCGCCGCTGACCGCCGCAGCGGAAGGGATCGGCGCACTGACCATCCTCAACCGCGACGTGCTGTCGGTGGATTTCGCCGAACTGGCCGGCGACGGCCGCATCCGTCTGGTCGGCAACCTGCCCTACAACATCTCCTCGCCGATCCTGTTCCATGCGCTGGACCATGCCGCGGCGATCGCCGACATGCACTTCATGCTGCAGAAGGAAGTGGTCGACCGCATGGCCGCAGGGCCGGGCAGCAAGGTCTACGGCCGGCTCAGCGTGATGCTGCAGGCCTACTGCGAGGTGACCTCGCTGTTCGTGGTGCCGCCGGGCGCGTTCCGGCCGCCGCCGAAGGTGGATTCGGCGGTAGTGCGGCTGGTGCCGCATGCGCCGCAGGACATCGGCATCGCCGACCGGCGGCGTTTCGCCGACGTGGTGCGCGCGGCGTTCGGGCAGCGCCGCAAGACCTTGCGCAATGCGCTGGGCGGGGTCTGCGATGCGGCCCAGTTCGAGGCCGCCGGGGTACGCCCGGATGCCCGCGCCGAGCAGTTGGAAGTCGCCGACTTCGTGCGCCTGGCCAACGTGGCGCAGGCCTGAGCCCCGGGTACGCGCGTCGCGGCGCGATCCGCGTCTCCGCTCCACGCGCACGCCAAAGCACAGACATCGCAACGGCGCGGGTCGCAGATCGCACTGCGTGGCCGGCCGGCGCCATGCCTCGCCACGCGCAGCGGCCGCAGCGCGCGCTGCCCGCAGTGCGCCGGTAGACGGCTCGCAGTCCATTCCTGCGCCGGCTTTGCTTACACTGTGAGGCATGAACGATGACGCCCCCTATCGGATCGAGGTCGAAGTGTCGCCCCGGTTCCTCGACGACCAATCGGCGCCGGAGGACGGACGCTACGCGTTCGCCTACACGATCCGCATCCACAACCGTGGCCGCGTCGCCGCGCGGCTGATCGCCCGGCACTGGGAAATCACCGACGGCAACGGCCGCGTGGAGCGCGTGGACGGCGACGGCGTGGTCGGCGAACAGCCGCGGCTGCGGCCCGGCGAGGACTTCCGCTACACCTCCGGGCTGATGCTGGAAACCGAGCACGGCACGATGCGCGGCCACTACGACATGGAAGCCGACGACGGCACCCACTTCGTCGCGCCGGTCGCGCCATTCGTGCTGACCGTGCCGCGGACCCTGCACTGATGGCGCCCGCATGAGCGTGTGGGCCATCGGCGACCTGCAGGGTTGCTACGACATCACCCAGCGGCTGCTGGAAAAGATCCGCTTCGATCCGGCGGTGGACCGGCTGTGGTTCTGCGGCGACCTGGTCAACCGCGGCGGGCAGTCGCTGGAAACCCTGCGCCTGGTGCACTCGCTGCGCGCGCACAGCGAGGTGGTGCTGGGCAACCACGACCTGTCGCTGCTGGCGATCGGCGAGCGCAGCCCGGACGAGCAGCGCAAGGTCAACCCGGACCTGCAGCGCATCGTGCTGGCCGAGGACCGCGACGAGCTGCTGACCTGGCTGCGCATGCAGAAGCTGCTGCACGCCGATCGCGAGCTGGGCTGGATGATGATCCATGCCGGCCTGGCGCCGAAGTGGACCACCACCCTGGCCGAGAAGCATGCGCGCGAGGTCGAGCAGCAACTGCACGGCAGCGGCTACCGCAAGCTGTTCCGCAACATGTACGGCGACCGCCCGGCCTGGTCGCCGGGGCTGACCGGCTACGACCGCTCGCGCGCGATCATCAACCTGTTCACCCGCGCCCGCTATTGCACCCCGCGCGGGCGCATCGCGATCGAGGAGAAAGGCACGCCGGGCACCCAGGCGCAGGGCCTGTATCCGTGGTTCGAGGTGCCGGGCCGCGCCGAGCGCGACCTGAAGATCGTCTGCGGCCACTGGTCCACGCTGGGCCTGACCATCACCCAGGGCGTGCACGCGATCGACACCGGCGCGGTGTGGGGCGGCAAGCTCACCGCATTGCGCCTGGACAGCGAAGACCTGCAGGTGGTGCAGGTGCCGGGGCGCCCGATCGAAGGGCCGCCACCGGTGCCGCGCGCACGGCCGCCGCGGCGCAGGTCCAGCGGTGGTCGCGGTGCGGGTGCTGCTGCGCCGCCGCCGCCCGATCAGGAATGACGATGGCTGGCGGCAGGCAAGCGGGTGACGGCCACGCAGGCTGCCACGTGTAGGAGCGGCTTCAGCCGCGACAGGATCTCCCCCGGTAACGTCCGGTCGCGGCTGAAGCCGCTCCCCCAACACGCTGCGCCTACGCTACGACGCGCTACGCCTGCGCCGGTAATCGACGAATTCGAACGCCAGCGCATGCTTCGCATCGGCCGCACGCGGCTGCCGCGCCACGACCTCCCACTGCGCCGGATCGAACGCCGGGAAATGCGCATCGGCGCGCTCGACCACGGTGTCCACATGGGTCAGGTACAGTATGTCGGCCTGCGGCAGGGCCAGCGCGAAGATGTCGCCGCCACCGATCACCGACAGTTCTTCCGCCCCGCTCGCCTGCGCCAGTTCGATCGCCGCCTGCAGCGAGGCGACCGCCTGCATGCCCTCGAACGGCACCTGCCCCGAGCGCGTCATCACCAGGTTCAAGCGCCCCGGCAGCGCGCGGCCCAGCGACTGCGCGGTCTTGCGCCCCATCAGCACCGGCTTGCCCAGGGTCAGCGCCTTGAAGCGCTTCAGATCGTCCGGCAGGCGCCACGGCAGGTCGTTGTCGCGGCCGATGGCGTTGGCGCGGTCGAGCGCGGCGATCAGGGTCAGTCGTGGCGCCGCAGTGGCGCTCGCCGATTCCTGATTTCCCATTCCCGATTCCCCGCCGCTCACACCGCCACCGGCGCCTTGATCGCCGGATGCGGGTCGTAGCCCTCGATCGCGATATCGTCGTAGGTGAACGCGAACAGGTCGCTGACCGCGGGATTCAGGCGCAGCGTCGGCAGCGACCGCGGGGTGCGCGCCAGCTGTTCGCGCGCCTGCTCGTAGTGGTTCGAATACAGGTGCGCATCGCCCAGGGTGTGCACGAAATCGCCGACGCCCAGGCCGGTGGCCTGCGCCACCATATGGGTCAGCAACGCGTAGCTGGCGATGTTGAACGGCACGCCGAGGAAGATGTCGCCGCTGCGCTGGTACAGCTGGCAGCTGAGCTTGCCGTCGACCACGTAGAACTGGAACAGGCTGTGGCACGGCATCAGCGCCATCTGCGGCAGCTCGGCCACGTTCCAGGCGCTGATCACCAAGCGCCGCGAATCCGGATTGCGCCTGATCTCGTCCACCAGCCATTGCATCTGGTCGATCTCGCGGCCGTCGGCGCCGGTCCAGCGCCGCCACTGCTTGCCGTACACCGGGCCGAGTTCGCCCTGCGCGTCGGCCCACTCGTCCCAGATGCTGACCTTGTTGTCCTTGAGGTAGGCGATGTTGGTCTCGCCCTTCAGGAACCACAGCAGTTCGTGCACGATCGAGCGCAGGTGCAGCTTCTTGGTGGTCACCAGCGGGAAGCCGGCGTTGAGGTCGAAGCGCATCTGCCAGCCGAACACGCTGCGCGTGCCGGTGCCGGTGCGGTCGGATTTCTCCGCGCCGTGCTCGAGCACGTGGCGCAGCAGGTCCAGGTAGGCCTTCATCGCTTGGCGTCCGCTGCCAGCGGCACCGGCTGCAGCACCGGCGCGCCGCGCGAGCGCCACAGCAGGAACAGGCCGAGCAGGATCAGCGGCGTGCTCAGGATCTGGCCCATGGTCAGCCAATGGAACGCCAGATAGCCGATCGGCGCGTCGGGCACGCGCACGAACTCCACCGCGAAACGGAACACGCCGTACAGCAGCGCGAACATGCCGGACACCGCGTAGCGCGCGCGCGGCCGCAGCGAGAACGACCACAGCACCACGAACATCACCAGGCCCTCCAGCACCGCCTCGTACAACTGCGACGGATGCCGCGCGAACTTGTCCAGCGCACCGCTGGCGTACTGCGCCTGGATCTGCGCCAGCGGCCAGTCCTGCAGCTCCGGCGCGCGCGGGAAGATCACGCCCCAGCCGGCGTCGGTGAACTTGCCCCACAGCTCGCCGCCGACGAAATTGCCGACGCGGCCGAAGCCCAGCCCCAGCGGCACCAATGGCGCGACGAAATCCATGGTGTCGAAGAAATGCAGCCGCGCCTTGCGCGACCACCAGGCCGCGGCCACCAGCACGCCGATCAGGCCGCCGTGGAAGCTCATGCCGCCGTCCCAGACCTTGAAGATCAGCAGCGGGTTGGCGAGGAAATCGCCCAGCGCGTAGAACAGCATGTAGCCGATGCGCCCGCCGAGCACCACGCCGAGCATCGCGTAGAACAGCAGGTCGGAGAATCCCTCCATGTCCACGCCCGGCAGGCGGCCGGCGCGGATGCGCCGCCGGCCCAGCCACCACGCCGAGGCGAAGGCGGCCAGGTACATCAGCCCATACCAGTGCACCTTCACCGGGCCGAGCGAGAAGGCGATGGGGTCGATCTGGTGGAGATAGGTCATGCGGGAACGTCGGCCGGAGGGCGGGGGTCGCCTATTCTGCCACTGGCGCCGGCCACCGCCGTGGTCTTGGTCGACTTGAACTGCGCTAGGCTTCATCTGCCGGCAGGCGCAAGCGTCTGCCATCGGCGCCGGCCACTGCCGTGGTCTTGGTCGACTTGGACTGCGCCAGGCTTCATCTGCCGGCAGGCGCAAGCGTCTGCCATCGGCGCCGGCCACTGCCGTGGTCTTGGTCGACCTGGACTGCGCCAGGCTTCATCTGCCGGCAGGCGCAAGCGTCTGCCATCGGCGCCGGTAGCTACCGCGGCAGCGCTCAATCCAGCAGGTGCGGCATGTTCGGCAATTCATCGGGCTCGGCCTGGCCCGGCTGCGCGGGGAAATGCGTGGCCAGCAAGGCCGACACCGCCGCCACCCCGGCGATCACCGCCTGCTCGGGCTGGCCGGCGCGCATGTCGCGCTCGATCAGCGCGCAGACGTCGCGCCATTGCGCGGCGTCGACGCGCCCGCGCAGGCCACGGTCGGCCACGATCTCGATCCGGTGGTCGGCCAGCAGCAGGTAGATCAGCACGCCGTTGTTGGCCTCGGTGTCCCAGGTACGCAACTGCGCGAAGGCCTGCTCGGCGCGCGTGCGCGGCGCCATGCCGCGCAGCAGCGATGCCGGCGCCAGCGCCGATTCGACCGCGAACATCACCTGGCCGCGGTGCGTGCGCTCGCCGTCGGCGATCGCCGCGCCGATGCGCTCCAGGCTGGCGTTGGGAAACAACGTGCGCGCCGCCGGCGCGAACAGATGGCGCAACAGCCGCATCACCAACTCCCCGAGGCGCCACCGCCTCCCGAACTGCCGCCGCCCCCCCCCCCGCCCCCACCACCTGCCGTCTTTTCCCATTTAACTT
>NZ_JACSQX010000016.1:0-100374 GCF_014836395.1 Xanthomonas bonasiae | reverse complement strand
CAGCGGCGCCAGCGCCCCCGGCTTCGGCGGCATGCTGGCGCAGGTCGCGGGGGCCGCGGCGCAGGCCGCCAGCGGCGGCGATGCCACGGCCCCGGTCGCCGCACTGGCGGCGCTGGCGACCGCCACCGACAAGAGCGCCGACAGCGGCAGCGATGTGGCCAGCACCGGCACCGATCCGATCAACCTGCTGGCCACGGCCGGGATCCACGCGCCGGCGCGCAGCGCCGACACCGCCGCGCCGTTCACCGGCTCGCCGACCCCGACCCCGAACCTGCACGGCGACAACTTCGACGACGAACTCGGCGCGCGCATGAGCTGGCTGGCGGACCAGAAGATCGGCCACGCGCACATCAAGCTCAGCCCGGCCGACCTGGGCCCGGTCGAGGTGCGCCTGCATCTGAACGGCGACCAGGTCAACGCCAGCTTCAGCAGCGCCCAGCCCGAAGTGCGCCAGGCGCTGGAGAACAGCCTGCCGCGGCTGCGCGACATGCTCGGCCAGCACGGCTTCCAGCTCGGCCAGGCCGACGTCGGCCAGCAGCAACAGCAGGCCTCGCAGAACGCCCGCCAAGGCAGCGGGTCGAACGCCGGCAATGCCGGCGGCGGCGTTGGCGACGAGCTGCTGGGCAACGTCGGGATTCCGTCGGTGGTGCTGCGCCAGCGCGGCCTGCTCGACGCCTACGCCTAAGCCGACCGCAGCATCGCGGCGGCCTCGGCCGCAACCGCTGCCTGTGGGAGGGGCGTCAGCCCCGACGCGGGTCGCCGATCAAGCCCGTCGGGGTTGAACTCCGTCCCACAAAAAGCCGCATCCATCGGCCGTCGCGGCCACCGTCAAATATCCGGCGAGTCCATCCCGCCGTTTCGGCACGCCGATTGCATCCTTAGGGGCAGAGTCCCCCCTTAAGGAGCCCATCCGTGGCAGCAGCAGCCGACAAATCCAAGAAATCCGCCGACGCCAAGGATGCCAAAGAGGCCCCGGAGGGCGGCAAGTCGAAGAAGAAGCTGCTGATCATCGTCATCGCCGCGGTGCTGGTGCTGGGCGGCGGCGGCGCCGGCGCCTGGTTCTTCCTGAAGAAGCCCGATGCCGCCCATGGCAAGGCCGCGGCCAAGACCGCAGAACTTCCCAAGCCGGCGCAGTACTTCGCGATGGACCCGGCGTTCGTGGTCAATCTCAACGGCAGCCCCGACGAGGGCCCGCACTACCTGCAGATGGAAGTGCAGCTGATGACCCGCGACCCGGAAGAGCTGAAGCTGATCACCGAGAACGCGCCGGCGATCCGCGCGCACCTGCTGATGCTGTTCTCGCAGGTGCAGGCGCAGGACATCGCCGACATCGCCGGGCGCAAGAAGCTGCAGGCCGCGGCGCTGGCCGACGCGCAGAAGCTGATGACCGCCGAGACCGGCAAGAAGTGCGTGGAAGACCTGCTGTTCACCAGCTTCGTGACCCAGTAAGGCGCCGCCGCGATGACCGACCTGCTTTCCCAAGACGAGATCGATGCGCTATTGCATGGCGTCGATGCCGGTGCGGTGGACACCGGGCCGGCGCCGCCGGCGCCCGGCGAAGCGCGCCAGTACGATTTCTCCAGCCAGGACCGGATCATCCGCGGGCGCATGCCGACCCTGGAGATGGTCAACGAGCGCTTCGCGCGGCTGTGGCGGATCGGCCTGTTCAACCTGATCCGGCGCTCGGCCGACCTGTCGGTGCGCGGTATCGACCTGATCAAGTTCAACGACTACATGCACTCGCTGTACGTGCCGAGCAACCTGAACCTGATCAAGTTCAAGCCGCTGCGCGGCACCGGCCTGATCGTGTTCGAACCGACCCTGGTGTTCACCGTGGTCGACAACTTCTTCGGCGGCGACGGCCGCTACCCCACCCGCATCGAAGGCCGCGAATTCACCCCGACCGAGATGCGGGTGATCCAGCTGATGCTCAAGCAGACCTTCGCCGACCTGCACGAGGCCTGGGCGCCGGTGATGGAGGTGGAGTTCGAGTACCTCAACTCCGAGGTCAACCCGCACTTCGCCAACATCGTCACCCCGCGCGAGTACGTGGTGGTCAGCCGCTTCCACGTGGAGCTGGAAGGCGGCGGCGGCGAGATCCACATCACCCTGCCGTACTCGATGCTGGAGCCGATCCGCGAACTGCTCGACGCCGGCATCCAGAGCGACCGCGTGGACCGCGACGAGAGCTGGAACATCATGCTGCGCGAGCAGCTCAACACCGCCGAGGTCACCATCTCCAGCGTGCTGGCGCAGAAGCAGATGACCCTGCGCGAGCTGACCCGGCTGAAGATCGGCGACGTGCTGCCGATCGAGCTGCCCAAGCAAGTGCCGCTGTGCGTGGAGAACATTCCGGTGTTCACCGGCGAGTTCGGCATTTCCCGCGGCCAGAACGCCGTGAAGATCACTTCGACCCAACCCCCGGGCGCGCTGCGCCGCCGCCCCGCCCTTCAGGAAGACGCGTCATGAGCCAGAACGAAATCCCCGAGCCGGTCCCGACCCAGTTCGACAGCCTGCAACCGGAAACCGGCAGCGACGGCAACGAGCTGAATCTGGACATGATCCTGGACGTGCCGGTGACGCTGTCGCTGGAAGTCGGGCGCAACCGCATTCCGATCCGCAACCTGCTGCAGCTCAACCAGGGCTCGGTGGTGGAACTGGAGCGCGGCGCCGGCGAGCCGCTGGACGTGTACGTCAACGGCACCCTGATCGCGCACGGCGAGGTGGTGACGATCAACGACCGCTTCGGGGTGCGCCTGACCGACGTGGTCAGCCCCAGCGAACGCATCCGGAGACTGCGGTGAGCCTATTGCTCGCGGCCGCCACCCAGGCGGCCAAATCGGCCTCGGGCGTCGGCAGCGCCGCGCCCTCGCCGCCCAGCCTGATCGGCGCGGTGTTCGCGCTGCTGCTGGTGCTGGGGCTGATCCTGGGCATGGCCTGGGTGCTCAAGCGCCTGCCCGGCAGCGGCTTCCGCCCGGCCGAGGGCCTGCGCGTGGTGGCCAGCCTGGCCGTCGGCGCCAAGGAGCGCGTGGTGGTGGTCGAGGTCAACGGCGAGCAGTTGCTGCTGGGCGTGTCGCCGGGCGGGGTACGCACCTTGCATCGCCTGCCCGAGCCGCTGCCGCAAGCGCCGGCGCCGTCGCTGCCGAACCTCAAGCAGCTCAAGAACCTCCCCGATTTCGCCCAGCTGCTGGCGCAGAAGCTGCGCAAGGACAAATGATCATGTTGCCTCGTTGGAACCGTTATGCGCGCGGCCTGCGCCTGCTGCTGATCCTGCTGACGCTGAGCCTGCTGCCGGCGCTGGGCTGGGCCCAGGCCGCGCCGACCGCGCCGGCCGCGCCGGCCGCGCAGAACGCCGCCCCGACCCTGCCCTCGCTGCCGGAAGTGAACGTCGGCAAGGTCGGCGCGCAGCCGGTGAGCCTGCCGCTGCAGACCCTGCTGCTGATGACCGCGATCACCCTGCTGCCGTCGATGCTGCTGGTGCTGACCGCGTTCACCCGCATCACCATCGTGCTCGGCCTGCTGCGCCAGGCGATGGGCACCGGGCAGACCCCGTCCAACCAGGTGCTGATGGGCCTGGCGCTGTTCCTGACCGCGCTGGTGATGATGCCGGTGTGGGAAAAGGCCTGGGGCCAGGGCATGAGCCCCTACCTCAACGGCCAGCTCGACTTCCAGACCGCCTGGACCCTGACCACCCAGCCGCTGCGCGCGTTCATGCTGGCGCAGATCCGCGAGGCCGACCTGATGACCTTCGCCGGCATGGCCGGCAACGGCACCTACAGCAGCCCCGACGCGATCCCGTTCCCGGTGCTGGTGGCCTCGTTCGTGACCTCGGAGCTGAAGACCGCGTTCGAGATCGGCTTCCTGATCTTCATCCCGTTCGTGATCATCGACCTGGTGGTGGCCAGCGTGCTGATGTCGATGGGCATGATGATGATGTCGCCGATGCTGGTCTCGGCGCCGTTCAAGATCCTGCTGTTCGTGCTGGTCGACGGCTGGGTGCTGACCGTCGGCACCCTCGCCGCCAGCTTCAACGGAGTCTGAGCCGATGAGTCCCGAATTGGCCCTGACCGAATTGCGCGGCGGCCTGATCACCGTGTTGTGGGTGGCCGGCCCGTTGCTGCTGTCGATGCTGGTGGTGGGCGTGGTGATCGGCGTGTTCCAGGCCGCCACCCAGCTCAACGAACCGACCATCGCCTTCATCGCCAAGGTCATCACCCTGACCGCGATGTTGTTCGCCACCGGCAGCATGCTGCTGGCGCACCTGGTCGAATACACCACCATGCTGTTCCAGCGCATTCCGCATCTGATCGGCTAGCGGGCCGCCAGCGCCATGGACTCCGCAACGCAAATGGTCATCGATGGCCAGCAGGCCTTCGCGATGGTCGGGGCGATCCTGTGGACCATGCTGCGCATCGGCGCGATGCTGATGGCGATGCCGCTGGTCGGCACCCGCGCGGTGCCGGCGCGGGTGCGGGTGATGCTGGCGGCGACGCTGGCGATGGCGCTGGCGCCGCTGCTGCCGCCGGTGCCGGACTGGAACGGCTTCGACGCCGCGGTGGTGCTGAGCGTGGCGCGCGAACTGGCGGTGGGCGCGAGCATGGGCTTCATGCTGCGGCTGATCTTCGAGGCCGGCGCGCTGGCCGGCGAACTGGTCTCGCAGAGCACCGGCCTGGGCTTCGCGCAGATGGCCGATCCGCTGCGCGGGGTCACCTCCGGGGTGATCGGGCAATGGTTCTACCTGGCCTTCGGCCTGCTGTTCTTCACCGCCAACGGCCACCTGGCCGTGGTGCAGCTGCTGGTGGACAGCTACAAGGCGCTGCCGATCGGCAATGCGCTGCCGGATGCGCAGGCGATGGCCTCGGTGGCGCCGGATTTCTTCATGAGCATGATGCGCGGCGCGGTGACCCTGGCGCTGCCGGTGATGGTGGCGATGCTGGCGGTGAACCTGGCGTTCGGCGCGCTGGCCAAGGCCGCGCCGGCGCTGAATCCGATCCAGCTCGGCCTGCCGGTAGCGGTGGTGATCGGCCTGGCGCTGCTGGCGGTGCTGGTCGGCGAGATGGGGCCGCCGGTGCAGCGCCTGTTCGATGCCGCCTTTGACGCCGCCCGGCAGGTCACCGCCTAGACTACGCGGGCGCAGGCGCGCTGCCGGGCCTTGCGCATTCAAGCCCCGTGCGGCTGCGCCGATATCCTTTCCAACGGTGTTGCGCGTGCAGCACTTACCGCCGCGCAGCGCCTTCCGGGGACGCCAGTCATCGCCGTGCCGAACAGCCACCCGCCGCTGTCGCCCTCCCCGTCGCGCGGCATCGCATGGCGGCTCGCCGCCCTGCTCGCGCTATGCGCCTGCATCGGCGCCGCCCCGGCGCAGGAATACAGTTTCCGCGACTACGCGCAGGCCGACGGCCTGCAGGGCCTGAGCATCAATTGCCTGTACGCCGATCGGCACGGCGTGGTCTGGGCCTGCACCGAACTGGGCCTGCACCGCTACGAGCGCGAACGCTTCGAACAGGTCGGCACCGATGCCGGCTTCGGCAGTCCGCTGGTCTATTCGATCGCCGAGGATCGCCGGCAACGCATGTGGGTCGGCGCGTCCAATGCGCTGTACGTCGGCGACGGGCGCCGCTTCGCCGCCGTGCCCGGCGCCGACGGGCGCCGCCTGCGGATCGACCAGGGGCAATCGCTGGCGGCGTTCGGCGACGCCATCGTGGCGCTGAGCGGCAAACAGCCGCTGCGGATCGCCGCTGGCGCCGCTGGCGGCTGGCAGGTCGCGCCGCTGCGCACCGCCGACGGTGCGCCCCTGGCCGAGATCTCCAGCGTCACCGCGATCGGCGAGGCGCTGTGGCTGGGCTGCGGCCGCCAGCTGTGCCGGCTGGATGCGCAAGGCCGCCTGCAGCGGCTCGGCCGCGCCGACGGCGTGCCCGACGACAGCTGGCTGGCGCTGCTGCGCGACCGCAACGGCACGCTGTGGGCGCGCGGCATCCACCACGTGCTGGCCTGGCCCGCCGGCGCGGCGGGCTTCGCCGAGCGGCCGCCGCCGCCGGGCAGCAGCCTGTCGACCATGGCGGTGGGCATCAACCTGGTCGAGGACGCCGCTGGCCGCGTACTGACCCGCAGCGACACCGGCCTGCTGCGCTGGGAAGGCGGGCATTGGCGCGCGTTCGAGCGTGCGCAGGGCCTGGGCGCGCTGGCGGCCAACATTTCCCCGATGCTCAGCGATCGCCAAGGCCGCCTGTGGATGGGCACCCGCGGCCGCGGCGTGCAGCGCTGGCTGGGCTACGGGCTGATCCAGCATTGGGAGGAACCGCAGGGACTGGCGACCGGGCCGACCTGGTCGATCCTGCGCAGCCGCGGCGACGGCCGCCTGTACGTGGGCAGCGAAATGGGCGCCAACGTGCTCGACGCCGACAGCGGGCGCATGCTGCCGCTGACCGACCGCGACGGGCAGGCGTTGCGGCAGACGGTGCAACTGATCGATGCCGCCGACGGCAGCCTGTGGCTGGGCCAGTCGTCCGGGCGGGTGCTGCAGCTGGATCGCGGCAGCGGACGCATGCTGGAGCGGACCAAGGTGCTGTCGGCGCTGAGATGGATGTTCTTCGACGACGCCGGCACGCTGTGGCTGTTGACCACCCGCGGCATGTTCCTGCTGCCGCCGGGCGAATCCAGCGCACGGCCGGCGCGCGACGTGCCGCGCGACCAGTTCGTCGGCGGCGGCTACGATGCGCGCCGCCGCTTCTGGCTGGTCGGCAAGAACGGCCTGTACCTGCGCCAGGCGCAGGGCTGGCAGTCGATCCGGCTGCGCGGCGCCGCGCTGCCGGATGCGGAACTGGACAAGTTCAGCATCGACGCCAGCGACGAAGCCTTGCTGTCGTTCGACGATGTCGGGATCTGGCGCGGGCGCTTCGACCCGCGCAGCGCCAGCCTGTCGCTGCGCAAGGTGGACGACCCGCTGCTGGCGCGGATCGTGCCCTACGTGCTGCGCCAGGACCGGCAGCAACGGTTGTGGGTCGGCAGCAGCCAGGGCCTGGATTTGTGGTCGGGCGGGCGCTGGATCCGGGTCACCCAGGCCGATGGACTGCTGTGGGACGACACCTCCGAATCGGCGTTCTTCGAGGACAGCGACGGCTCGGTGTGGATCGGCAACAGCAAGGGCGTCAGCCAGATCCTGGACCCGGCGCGGCTGTTCGCCGTGCGGCCACTGCAGCTGCGCTTGCTGCGCGCCACCCGCGCCGGCAAACCGGTCACCGCCGGCGCACAGCTGCCGTGGTCGCAGCAGCCGATCGAGTTCGCCTTCTCGGCCCCCGGCGCGGTCGGCGGCAGCGACAGCATCGGCTTCCGCTACCACCTCGAGGGCCTGCAGGAGCAATGGGCCGGCACCCAGCAGGCGCATCTCAGCTACACCCTGCTCTCGCCCGGCCGCTACGCGCTGGAGGTGCAGGCGCTGGACGAACGCCAGCGCACCCGCAGCAACCTGGTGCGCCTGGAATTCTCGATCATGCCGCCGTGGTGGCGCAGCCCGCTGGCATGGATGGCGTACCTGCTGGCGGCGGCATTGCTGCTGACCGTGGTCTGGCGCTGGCGGGTGAAGCAGTTGCTGGTGCGCGAGCGCACCCTGGCGCGCCTGGTCGCCGAGCGCACCCAGGAACTGGAGCACGACAAGCGCGAACTGGAGCAGGCGCGTGCCACGCTGGCGCTGAAGTCGGTGCGCGACGACCTCACCGGCCTGCTCAACCGCGTCGGCATCCTCGACGCGCTGGCGGTGCAGATCCAGCGCTGCCAGGACGACGGCAGCCCGTTGGCGGTGGCGATGATCGATCTGGACCACTTCAAGCAGATCAACGACCAGCACGGCCATCTGATCGGCGATGCGGTGCTGGCGCGGGTCGGGCGGCGCATGAACGCCAACCTGCGCGGTGCCGACCTGATCGGCCGCTACGGCGGCGAGGAACTGCTGGCGGTGCTGCCGGGCCTGTCGCCGCCGGCGCAGAGCCGGCTGCGCGCCCTGCACCAGGTGATCGGCGCCACCCCGTTCCTCACCGATGCCGGCCTGCTCGAGGTCACCGCCTCGATCGGCGTGGCCTGGTACCGCGAGGGCGAGTCGGTGCAACAGTTGCTCAGCCGCGCCGACGACGCGCTGTACCGGGCCAAGCATGGCGGCCGCAACCGGATCGAATTGCATCTGGACCCGGCCCTGGGAGCCAGCGTGCCGCGCTGAGCGGCGCCGGCTCAAGCCCAGCCGCGGCGCGGCCGATAACAGACAGCGAGCGACGCGCCGCGCGCGCAGCGCCACGGCCGCCGACCGCTGCGACCACGGCACGCAACGGTCGCGCTCCTTCTCCACTTCTTGCCCGGTGCCGCACGCGATGTCGGATTTCCTGCCAGCCCCCGCCGATGACTGCCGCGGCACACGCGGCGGCTGAGGGGCCCGGCATGCGCGCGCGCCGGCGCGGCCTGTGGCCGCTGCAGGCCCTGCTGCTGTGGCTGGCCCTGGAACTGCTGTCGGCCGGCGTCGCCCGTGCGCAATCGATTCCGTTGCGCCGCTACGCCCACGACCAGGGCCTGCTCGGCCTGGCCGACACCTGCCTGCTGCAGACCGGCGACGGCAGCCTGTGGGTGTGCACCGAGAGCGGGCTGTACCGCTTCAATGGCCATCGCTTCGAACAGGTGCCGCTGCAGGGGCAGCGCGGCCATTTCATCAGCGCCGCGACCGAGGACGCCGAGCACCGGTTGTGGGTGGCCACCTTCGACGCGCTCTATGTCGGCGACGGCACCCAACTGCGCCGGCTGACCACGCAGGAGACCGGACCGCTGCACAAGAACAAGCTGCGCCTGGCCAGCGCCCCCTGGGGCATGGTGCTGCTCAACGGCCAGCAGGCGCTGCGCGCGGTGCCCGCCAGCGACGGCCGCTGGCGGCTGCGGCCGCTGTTCGACGCGGCGACCCTGGCGCGGCTGCCGCAGCTCGGCAAGCTCGCTGCGGCGCAGAGCGAAGCCGACACGCTGTGGCTGGGCTGCGACCAGGAGCTGTGCCGGGTCGCCGCCGATGGTTCGGTGACGGTCTACGGCCAGGCGCAGGGCCTGCCGCCCGATCGCTGGCGCCATGTCGTGCGCGACCACGACGGCGCGCTGTGGCTGCGCGGCGACCACCACGTGATGCAGTTGCCGGCCGCGGCCGAGCGTTTCGTCGCGCGGCCCCCGCCCGGCGCCGGCCAGCGCCAGGTGGTCGGCCAGGCGCAGATCCTGCTCGATCCGCAGGGGCGCGTGCTGGTCCGCACCGGCCAGGGCCTGGCGCGCTGGGAACATGGCCACTGGCGCCAGTTCGACCGCAGCAACGGCCTGCCCGACGGCGGCATCGTGGTGCTGCTGTTCGACCGCGCCGGCGACCTGTGGATGACGGTGGACGGCGAAGGCGTGGTGCGCTGGAACGGCTACGGCTGGATCGAGAACTGGGACGTCTCGCAAGGCATGAGCACCGCGCCGACCTGGAGCATCCTGCGCAACGGCGACGGCGCGCTGCTGCTCGGCAACGAAGCCGGCATCAACCGCCAACGCCGTCCCGACCAGCGCTTCCAGCCCTGGCTGGCGGATGCCGGGCTGCAGGTCATCAGCCTGCAGATCGCGGCGGACGGATCGCTGTGGAGCCTGGGCTCGCTGGGCGAACTGCGCCACCACGATCGCCACGGCCGCCTGCTGCGCAGCTATCCGCGCCTGGGCGGCTCGATCAGACGGGTGTTCCTGGATGCCGACGGCCGGATCTGGATCCTCGCCGCGGATGGGCTGTACCTGCTGCAGCGGCCGCAGTCCGACGACGTGCCGCAGCGGGTGCAGGCACTGCCCGCCGGCGAGTACTCGGACATCCAGCAGCGCCGCGACGGCACCCTGTGGCTGGCCGGCGCGGCCGGCGTGTTCCGGCTGCGCGGCGACACCTGGACCCCGATCCGGCTGCAGCTGGACGGCAAGCCGGCGCAGCCGTGGGTCAGCAAGCTGCTGATCCAGGAAGACGGCCAGGTCTGGGCCGCGCTGTACAACCCGGGCGTGTGGCAGGGCCGGCTCGACGGCGACACCCTGCAGTTGCGGCCGAGCGCCCAACCCGAGCAGCGCGAACTGCAGATCTACCTGATTCGGCGCACCCGCAACGGCTGGATCTGGATCGGCCACAACCAGGGCGTGGACGTCTACGACGGCCGCCGCTGGTCGCGCCTGACCCAGTCGCAGGGGCTGCTGTGGGACGACATCTCCGAATCGGCGTTCTTCGAGGACCACGACGGCTCTGTGTGGATCGGTACCAGCAAGGGCGTCAGCCATATCCTGGCCCCGCCGCGCCTGTTCCAGGCCAACGCGCCAGGGGTGATGCTGAGCGAATTCAGCCGCGGCGGCCATCCGATCACCGCCGGCGCGCGCCTGCCCTGGAACGAGGAGCCGCTGCACATCGAGGCCGGGTCGCCGGACCTGTACGACGACCGCAACCGGGTTTCGCTGCGCTACCGCTTCGAAGGCGCGCATACGCGCTGGATCTACACGCCCAACTTCGAGATCGAGCATCCGCCGCTGGCGCCGGGCGACTACACGTTCGAACTGCAGTTGCTCGACGCCTACCGGCACAGCGCCTCGGCGCCGGTGCGGGTGGCGTTCTCGGTGGCGCCGGTGTGGTGGCGCAGCCAGACCATGCTGGCGCTGTACGCGCTGCTCGGCGGCGGGCTGGCGATCGCCGCGCTGCATTGGCGCGAGGGCCGCCTGCGCCAGCGCGAGCGCCACCTGGCCGACCTGGTCGCGCTGCGCACCCAGGAACTGGAACACGACAAGCGCGAGCTGGAGATCGCCCGCGCCGCGCTGGCGGTGAAGGCCTCGCACGACTCCCTGACCGGCCTGCTCAACCGCGCCGGCATCCTCGATGCGCTGGCCGCGCAGATGCGGCACAGCCTGGCCGAAGGCTGGCCGCTGGCGGTGGCGATGATCGACCTGGACCACTTCAAGCGCATCAACGACACGCACGGCCACCTGATCGGCGACGCGGTACTGACCAAGGTCGCGCAGCGCCTGAACAGCAATCTGCGCGAATCGGACCTGATCGGCCGCTACGGCGGCGAGGAACTGCTGGGCGTGCTGCCCGGACTGCCGATCCCGTCCCACGAGCGGCTGCAGGACCTGCGCGTGGCGGTCTCCGGGCATCCGCTGCGGGTCGGCACGCAGAACCTGGCGGTCACCGCCTCGATCGGCGTGGCCTGGTACCGGCCGGGCGAGAACCTGCAGCAGTTGCTGGCCCGTGCCGACGAGGCGCTGTACCGGGCCAAGCGCCTGGGACGCAATCGCGTGGAACTGCAGCAGGACTAGGCAGAGGCGCCGCGGCGGAGACGCGACGCGACCGTGCAGCGAACGGTACGGTCCTTGCAGGAGGCTGGGTTGAACCCCCTGCCCGGCACGCCTCACCGTCATGTCCGAAAACGAAGAAGGCACCGAAAAAACCGAACAACCGACCGAAAAACGCCTGCGCGAGGCGCGCGAGCAGGGCAACATCCCGCATTCGCGCGAACTGGCGACAGCGGCGGTGTTCAGCGCCGGCATCTTCGCCCTGATGGGCATGTCCGGCTCGCTGGCGGCCGGCGCGGCGAACTGGATGAAGGGCGCGCTGCGCCCGGATCCGCGCCTGCACGACAACCCGGACGCGCTGTTCGGCCACTTCGGCGAACTGCTGCTGGGGCTGCTGTGGGTGACCCTGCCGCTGGTCGGCATCTGCGTGGCGGCCGGCTTCGTCGCGCCGATCCTGATGGGCAGCCTGCGCTTCTCCGGGGCGGCGCTGATCCCCAAGTTCGAGCGGCTCAACCCGATGGCCGGACTGACCCGGCTGTACGGCCCGGAAAGCCTGGCCGAACTGTTCAAGTCGATGCTGCGCATGGGCTTCGTCGGCGGCGCCGCCGCGCTGTGCATCTCCAACAACGTGGACGGCCTGCGCAGCCTGATGCGGCAACCGCTGGAGACCGCCATCGGCGACGGCCTGGGCTTCACCCTGCACCTGCTGCTGTATACCGCCGGCGCGCTGGCGCTGCTGGCGGCGATCGACGCGCCGTACCAGAAGTGGAACTACACCCGCAAACTGATGATGACCCGCGACGAAGTGCGCCGGGAAATGAAGGAGAGCGAGGGCAGCCCCGAGGTCAAGGGCCGCATCCGGCAGATGCAGATGCAGCTGTCGCAGCGGCGGATGATGGAGGCGGTGCCCAGCGCCGACGTGGTGGTGGTCAACCCCACCCACTACGCGGTGGCGCTGAAGTACGAGAGCGGCCGCATGCGCGCGCCGACCGTGGTCGCCAAGGGCGTGGACGAACTGGCCTTCCGCATCCGCGAGATCGGCGAGCAGCACCGCGTCGCAGTGGTGTCTGCGCCACCTTTGGCACGCGCCTTGTATCGGGAAGGGCAACTCGGCAAGGAAATTCCCGTGAGACTGTATTCGGCGGTGGCCCAGATCCTCTCCTACGTCTACCAGCTGCGCTCCTGGCGCAGCGGGCCGATGCCGCCGTTGCCGCCGTTGGAGGTCGATGAATTCGCCCCGGGGAGCAAGCCGTGAGCCAGCCTGCCGCGCAGATGAACACGCGCAAGATGATGGACATGATCAAGCACGGCCTGGGCGCGCCGGTGATCGTGATGGCGATGCTGGCGATGGTCGTGGTGCCGCTGGCCGCGCCGGTGCTGGATGCGCTGTTCACCTTCAACATCGCGATCTCGCTGATGGTGCTGCTGGCGGTGGTCTACGTGAAGCGGCCGCTGGAGTTCAGCATCTTCCCGATCGTGCTGCTGATGACCACGATGCTGCGCCTGGCGCTGAACGTGGCCTCCACCCGCGTGATCCTGATCAACGGCCAGGACGGCCACGGCGCCGCCGGCAAGGTCATCGAGGCCTTCGGCGAGTTCGTGATCGGCGGCAACTACGCGGTCGGCATCGTGGTGTTCGCGATCCTCACCATCATCAACTTCGTGGTCATCACCAAGGGCGCCGGGCGCGTGTCGGAAGTGACCGCGCGCTTCATCCTCGACGCCATGCCCGGCAAGCAGATGGCGATCGACGCCGACCTCAACGCCGGCCTGCTGACCCGCGAGGAAGCCAAGGCCCGGCGCGAGGAGGTGCGCGAGGAAGCGGACTTCTACGGTTCGATGGACGGCGCCAGCAAGTTCATCCGCGGCGACGCCATCGCCGGCATCCTGATCCTGTTCATCAACCTGATCGGCGGCATGGCGGTCGGCGTCCTGCAGCACGGCATGCCGGTGGCGCAGGCCGCGTCCACCTACACCCTGCTGTCGATCGGCGACGGCCTGGTGGCGCAGCTGCCGGCGCTGCTGGTGTCCTCGGCGGTGGCGATGCTGGTCACCCGCGCCTCGCGCTCGCAGGACATGGGCGCCTCGATGATGGGCCAGGTGTTCGGCCAGCACAAAGCGCTGGCGGTGGCCGCGGCGATCATGGGCCTGGTCGGCCTGGTCCCGGGCATGCCCAACGTCGCTTTCTTGACGCTGGCGCTGATCCTGGGCCTGCTGGCCTGGAAGATGTGGAAGCGCAGCCTGCTGCCGGAAGAAGCCAAGCCGGATCCGGCGCAGCAGGCGGCCAGCGCCGGCGCGCAGGCCAACGCCGAACTGGGCTGGGACGAACTGCGCCCGATCGATCCGCTGGGCCTGGAGGTCGGCTACCGGCTGATCCCGCTGGTGGACAAGGCCCAGGGCGGCGAGCTGATGGCACGGATCAAGGGCGTGCGCCGCAAGCTGACCCAGGACATCGGCTTCCTGATCCCGCCGGTGCACATCCGCGACAACCTGGAGCTGCCGGCCAACGCCTACCGCCTGCTGGTGCACGGGGTGCCGGTGGCCACCGCCGACATCCACCCCGATCGCGAACTGGCGCTGGACCCGGGCGGCGCGCTGGGCAAGATCGACGGCATCGCCGGCAAGGACCCCGCGTTCGGCCTGGACGCGATCTGGATCCAGCCGCACCAGCGCGCCCAGGCCGAGACCATGGGCTACACCGTGGTCGACCCGGCCACCGTGATCGCCACCCACCTGTCGCACCTGATCCGCGAGCACGCCCCGGAACTGCTCGGCCACGAAGAGGTGCAGCAGCTGCTGGCCACCCTGGCCAAGAGCGCGCCGAAGCTGGTCGAGGACCTCACGCCGAAGGCGCTGCCGCTGTCGGTGGTGGTGCGCGTGCTGCAGAACCTGCTGATCGAGAAGATCCCGGTGCGGCAGCTGCGCAAGATCGTCGAGGCGCTGGTCGAGCACGCCCCGCAGAGTCAGGAACCCGGCGCGTTGACCGCGGCGGTGCGCAATGCGCTGGGCCGTTTCATCGTCCAGGAAATCGCCGGAATGTCGGCGGAGCTGCCGGTGTTCACCCTGGCCCCGCAATTGGAACGTGTCTTGCAAGACTCTACCCAAGGCAACGGTGCCGCGCTGGAACCCGGCCTGGCCGAGCGACTGCACCAGAGCCTAGCCGAATGCGTCAGCAAGCAGGAAGCCCGCAACGAACCGGCGGTGGTGCTGGTCCCGGCGCAAGTCCGCGCCGCGCTGGCCAGGCTGGTCCGCCACAGCGTCCCCTCGCTGTCGGTGCTGTCCTACAGCGAGGTACCGGAAGACAAGCGGCTGAAGCTGGTCGGGACGATCAGCTGACAGGCAGGGATTGGTGATTTGGGATCGGGATTCGCAACAGCGGGTCCCGCGAGCGGAGAGAGACAGCAGTGAAACGATCGAAGACAACCAGAGCAAGGCGACCGGATGCCAGCCGCGCAATGGCGGCATCCGCGACCAATCCCCAATCCCCACTCCCGAATCCCGGTTTCCACCCATGAAGATCAAACGCTTCGTAGCCCCCGACATGCGCACCGCGTTCCGCATGGTCCGCGACGAGCACGGTCCGGATGCGGTGATCCTGTCCAACCGGCGCACCGACGAGGGCATCGAGATCGTCGCCGCCAGCAACTACGACGAAGCCCTGGTGCAGCAGGCGCTGGACGCGGCGCGTCCGGAAGAGGCGGCGCCGCGGCTGCAGGTGTCGGCCGCCAATCCGGCGCCGCGTGCGGCCAAGGCCGCCGCCAACCCGGCGATGGCGATGATGGCCGCGATCAGCGAGCGCCGCGCGCCGGCCGCGGCCATGGCCGGCGCCGGCAGCAGCGCGAGCGTGGCGCAGGCCGCGCCGGCGCGGCCGCTGACCCAGCCCGCCGCGATCGCCGCTTCGGCGATGCCCGGCGGCACCGCGCCGGCGCCGAGCCGCCCCGCCGCCGCGCCGCGGGCCCCTGCCCCGGCCCAGCCAGCCGCCCCCTTCGCCGAATTCCGCATTCCCGAGGACGTGTTCCGCAACGCACCGATCAGCGTGCCGATGCCCAGCCCGTTCGCCGCCCCGGCCGCCGCTGCCAGCGCCGCCGCGATCGCCGCCGACGTGCCGGCCTGGCTCGAGGACATCGCCGCCGTGTCGCTGACCCCGGCCGCCGCGCCGAGCGCCGCGAACGTGGTGCCGCTGCCGGCCGCGGCGCCGGCGGCCAGCGCCGGGATCCCGGCGGCGCCGACGCTGGCGCCGGTGGCGAGCTTCC
This sequence comes from Xanthomonas bonasiae, assembly GCF_014836395.1. NCBI lineage: Bacteria > Pseudomonadati > Pseudomonadota > Gammaproteobacteria > Lysobacterales > Lysobacteraceae > Xanthomonas > Xanthomonas bonasiae. Next base: position 84,823 of record NZ_JACSQX010000016.1, on the reverse strand, counting down.
CCGGCGTGCAGAACGACGAACAATTGACTCAGCTGCGCGACGAACTGGCGCTGATGCGGCAGATGATCGAGCGCGAGATGAACCGGCTCACCGACGAACGCCTGCGCGGCTCGCCGGTGCGCGCCCAGGCGCTGGAGCTGATGGACGACTACGGCTTCGACAGCGGCCTGACCCGCGACGTGGTGATGCAGATCCCCGCCGACCTGGAGCTGCACCGCGGCCGCGGGCTGATGCTGGGGCTGCTGTCCAAGCGCCTGCCGATCGCCCCGCTGGACCCGATCGAGGAAGGCGGCGTGATCGCCCTGATCGGCCCCACCGGCGCCGGCAAGACCACCACCATCGCCAAGCTGGCCTCGCGCTTCCTGGAGCGCCACGCCGCCCGCGACGTGGCCCTGGTCACCACCGACACCATCCGCGTCGGCGGCCGCGAACAGCTGCACAGCTACGGCCGCCAGCTCGGCATCGCCGTGCACGAGGCCGACAGCGACGCCGCCCTGCAGCAGCTGCTGGAGCGCCTGCGCGACTACAAGCTGGTGCTGATCGACACCGCCGGCATGGGCCAGCGCGACCGCGCCCTGGCCGCACAGCTGCACTGGCTGCGCGCCTCGCGAGTGGTCCGGTCCTTGCTAGTACTCCCTGCCAACGCTCATTTCTCCGACCTGGACGAGGTGGTGCGCCGGTTTGCCGGCGCCGATCCGCAGGGGGTGATCTTGACCAAGCTGGATGAAACCGGGCGGTTTGGCAGTGCCCTGTCGGTGGTCGCGGACCACCGGCTTCCCATCACCTGGGTGACCGATGGTCAGCGCGTGCCGGACGACCTGCACCGCGCCAACGCCGCCAGCCTGGTATTGCGCCTTGAAGATTTGCGGCGCGCTGCCGATAAGCCCTGTACTCCGGAGCAGAACCATGCCGTCGCGTGATTACGCCAATCTGACCAATGCCTTCCCCCTGTCGGCAACGCGCAGCGAACCGCTCGGCCCGGTGCGCACGATCGCCGTGACCGGCGGCAAGGGCGGCGTCGGCAAGACCAACATCTCGGTCAACCTGTCGATGGCGCTGGCCGACATGGGCAAGCGCACCCTGCTGCTGGACGCCGACCTCGGCCTGGCCAACGTCGACGTGCTGCTCGGGCTGACCCCCAAGTTCACCCTGGCCGACCTGGTCGCCGGGCGCTGCACCCTGGAAGAGGTGCTGATCGACATGCCCAACGGGCTGATGGTGGTGCCCGCCGCCTCCGGTCGCCGGCACATGGCCGAGCTGCCGCCGGCCCAGCACGTCGGCCTGGTCAACGTGTTCTCCGAGCTCAAGCGCGAGCTGGACGTGATGATCATCGACACCGCCGCCGGCATCACCGACAGCGTGCTGACCTTCTGCCAGGCCGCGCAGGACGCGGTGGTGGTGGTCTGCGACGAGCCGGCCTCGATCACCGACGCCTACGCGCTGATCAAGGTGCTGTCGCGCGAACGCGGCGTGGACCGGGTGCAGATCGTCGCCAACATGGTCCGCGACCTCAACGAAGGCCGCCTGCTGTACGACAAGCTGAGCCGGGTGTGCGAGAAGTTCCTCGGCGACGTGTCGCTGAACTACCTGGGCTGCGTGCCGCAGGACGACTGGCTGCGCCTGGCGGTGCAGCGCCAGCAGCCGGTGGTCAAGGCCTACCCGTCCAGCCCGTCGGCGCAGGCGATCGCCGAGATCGCCCGCCGCACCTCGCGCTGGCAGGCGCCGACCGTGCCGCGCGGCAACGTCGAGTTCTTCGTCGAACGGATCATCCAGCGGGGGGTCGCCGCATGAACGCCGCCGCCCAGTACCGCGCCGTGCAGCGCAACAGTTCCAACGACTACATCGCCCAGCATTCGGACCTGGTGCGGCGCATCGCCCACCACCTGGCGGCGCGGCTGCCGGCCAGCGTCGAGATCGACGACCTGATCCAGGCCGGCATGATCGGCCTGATCGAGGCCTCGCGCAGCTACGACGCCGACCAGGGCGCCTCGTTCGAGACCTACGCCTCGATCCGCATCCGCGGCTCGATGATCGACGAGATCCGCCGCGGCGACTGGGTGCCGCGTTCGGTGCACCGCCGCGCCCGCGACGCCGCCTCGGCGATCCGCAAGATCGAGCAGAGCACCGGCCGCGCCGCCGCCGCCAACGAAGTGGCCGCGGCGATGGACATGCCGCTTCCCGAATACCTGCGATTGATGGAAGATGCCGCGCGCGGCCAGGTGCTGAGCCTGGAGTCGCGGGTCGAAGACCACGGCGAACTGGACACCATCGCCAAGGGCGGGCCCAATCCGCAGCAGATGCTGGAGCGCAGCGAGTTCGGGCGCGAACTGGGCAAGGCGATCGCGCAGCTGCCCGAGCGCGAGCAGCTGGTACTGTCGCTGTACTACGAACAAGAATTGAACTTGAAGGAAATCGGCGCGGTGCTCGGTGTCAGCGAGTCGCGCGTCTGCCAGATCCACGGCCAGGCCACGGTACGCTTGCGCGGACGCTTGAAAGCGTTCGAAGCGGCGGACGCCGGCCTGGAAGACGAAGAATAAGACCCAAGGGAGTTAGCGGTGAACAAGAACATGCGGATTTTGATCGTGGACGATTTCTCGACGATGCGGCGCATCGTCAAGAATCTGCTCGGCGATCTGGGCTTCACCAACACTGCAGAGGCCGAAGACGGCAACAGTGCGCTGGCGGCACTGCGCTCGGCACCGTTCGAGTTCGTGGTCACCGACTGGAACATGCCCGGCATGACCGGCATCGACCTGCTGCGCAACATCCGTGCCGACGACAAGCTCAAGCACCTGCCGGTGCTGATGGTGACCGCCGAGGCCAAGCGCGAGCAGATCATCGAGGCGGCGCAGTGCGGCGTGAACGGCTACATCATCAAGCCGTTCACCGCGCAGACGCTGCAGGAGAAGCTGGGCAAGATCTTCGAACGCCTGGGAGCGACCGCCTGATGCAAGCCACCGCCGAACGCAGCGCCCTGATCGAACGCCTGCAAGGTGCGCTGGACGCACTGGAGCGCGGCGACGAAACCGCCTGGCGCAAGGAAATCGACACGCTCGCCGCGTGGCGCACGCGGCCGATGATGCAGGGCCTGAGCCGGCTGGCGCGCGACCTGGGCCAGGCGCTCGGCGAGCTGCCCACCATTCCCTCCGAAGCCGGCGAGCTGGACGACGCCTGCTCGCGCCTGGACCACGTGGTGGCGATGACCGAACAGGCCAGCCACCGCACCCTGGACCTGGCCGAGGAATGCCGCGCGCTGGCCGACCAGCTGCGCGCCGGCGGCCTGACCGGCGACCAGGGCGAGATCCTCGACAAGATCCGCCACAACCTCACCGAGATGGCCCTGGCGCAGAGCTTCCAGGACCTGACCGGGCAGATCATCCGCCGCGTGGCGACCATCGTGCGCCGCGTGCACGAGGGCTTCGGCGCGCTCGGCCTGCCGCCGAAGGAAGACAAGAAGCCCGACGGCAGCCTGGCCGGCCCGGCGCTGGCCGGGCTGGACCGCCACGGCGTGTCGCAGAACGACGCCGACGACCTGCTGTCCGGACTGGGGCTGTAATCCGATGAGCGCCGTGCCCGACGACATCGCTGCCGACTTCATCATCGAGGCCCAGGAAATCCTGGACCGGCTCGGCGAGCAGTTGGTGTCGCTGGAGCAGGCGCCCGAGGACAGCGACCAGCTCAACGCGGTGTTCCGCGGTTTCCACACGCTCAAGGGCGGCGCCGGGTTCCTGGCGATCACCCCGATGGTCGAGCTGTGCCACGCCGCCGAGGACACCCTGGGCCAGGCCCGTGCCGGCCAGGCCACCCTGCAGGCGCGGCACTTCGACGCCGCGCAGCAGTCGCTGGACTACCTGCAATCGATGCTCGACGCGTTCGGCAGCGGCAACGAACCGCCGCGCGCGCCGCAACAGCTGATCGCGCAGTTCGCCACCAGCGGCGAAGAGACCGCCGCGCCCAGCGCCAAGGCCGCCGTCGCCGCGCCGCCGCCCGCCGCAGGCGGCAACGGCGACATGATCGACGACGACGAATTCGAAGCGTTGCTCGACCAGTTGCACGGCGGTGCCGCGCCGGCCGCGCTGCCGGTGCCGGCCGCCGCGCCGCGGCCGGCGCCCAGCGCCAAGCCCGCCGCTGCGCCCGGCAAGGCCGCCGAACCCGAACACACCGTGCGCGTGGACACCAAGCGCCTGGATGCGATCGTCAACCTGATCGGCGAACTGGTGCTGTCGCGCAACCGGCTCAAGACCCTGCGCGTGCGCCTGCGCGACGAAGAACTGGACCGCGCGGTCAGCAGCCTGGACATCGCCACCTCGCGCCTGCAATCGGCGGTGATGCGCACCCGCATGCAGCCGGTCGGCAAGGTGTTCTCGCGCTTCCCCAAGGTCGCGCGCGACGTCGCCCGCTCCCTGAACAAGGAAGTGGACCTGGAACTGATCGGCGCCGACACCGAACTGGACCGCAATCTGGTCGAGGCGCTGGCCGATCCGCTGGTGCACCTGGTGCGCAACGCGATCGATCACGGCATCGAGACGCCGGCGCTGCGCGAAGCCACCGGCAAGCCGCGCGGCGGCCACGTGCGCCTGTCGGCGCAGCAGGAAGGCGACTACGTCAGCATCGAAGTGCAGGACGACGGCGCCGGCATCGACCCCGAACGCCTGCGGCAGAAGGCGCGCGAAAAGGGCCTGATCGATCCGGAGGCCGCCGCGCGGCTGACCACCGAGGAATGCCTGCACCTGGTGTTCCTGCCCGGTTTCTCGACCAAGTCCGAAGTCACCGACATCTCCGGCCGCGGCGTCGGCATGGACGTGGTGCAGTCGCGCATCCGCGAACTCAGCGGGCAGATCCAGATCCAGTCCGAACTGGGCCGCGGCAGCCGCTTCCTGATCCGCGTGCCGCTGACCCTGGCGATCCTGCCGACCCTGCTGGTGCAGGCCGGCGACACCGTCTATGCGCTGCCGCTGGCGCGTGTGGTGGAAGTGCTGCACGCGCCGCGCCGCGCGCTGGGCTGGTTCGACGGCCGCGCCGTGCTCGACCGGCAATCGCACACCTTGCCGCTGGTGGACCTGCGTCACTGGTTGAACATCGAAGCGCCGGAACTGCCGCTGCTGACCGTGGTGGTGCTGCAGGCCGGCGAATCGCGCATGGGCCTGGTCGTGGACCAGGTCCGCGGCCGCGAGGAAGTGGTGATCAAGCCGCTGCCGCGCGCACTGCGCGGCCTGCCCGGCTACGCCGGCGCGACCCTGATCGGCGATGGCCGGCTGGCGTTGATCCTGGATGTGGACGGGTTGAAGAGCTGATAGAGCCGGGATTGGGGAGTCGGGATTGGGGATTTGAAGGCGGTCCCGGTGCGGATCGCCGGCGGGCGATCCGATGCCCAAAGTGTCATCGACCTGCCGGTAAGTTCAACGTCGGTTTCCCGCCGCGCGCTCCTGTAGGAGCGGCTTCAGCCGCGACGCCTTACCGGTAACGCCTCGCGGCTGAAGCCGCTCCTGCAGGGTGCCGCGCGCGCGCCGATCCGCGGCTCGACAGCCGACGGCCTGGCGCCTCGAATCCCCACTCCGGACTCCCCAATCCCGGCCGTCCCATCAAGTCCCTCCCCTAGCTGCCGATAGTTTCTGCATGGACAAACTCAGTCTCATTGGCTTGCTGTTGGCGATCGCCTCGCTGGTCGGCGGCAGCATCCTCAAGGGCGCCGGCGTGTCGGCGCTGTGGTCGCCGGCCGCGTTCGTGATCGTGATCGTGGGCACCGTCGCCGCGATCCTGGTGCATACCCCGCCGGCGGTGTTCAAGCGCGCGTTCCAGATCGCCAAGTGGATCCTGCATCCGCCGGCCAGCGATCGCCAGGCGCTGCTGCAGCAGATCGTGGAGTGGAGCAACATCGCCCGCCGCCAGGGCCTGCTCGGCCTGGAGAACCAGGTGCAGCAGCAGCACGACCCGTTCGTGCGCAAGGGCCTGCAGATGCTGGTCGACGGGGTGGAGCCGGAATCGATCCGGCACATGCTGGAAATCGACCTGGACGGCCAGGAACACTGCGACCTGGCCGCGGCCAAGGTGTTCGAAGGCATGGGCATCTATGCGCCGACGCTGGGCATCATCGGCGCGGTGCTGGGGCTGATCGCGGTGATGAAGAACCTCGCCGACCCGAGCAAGCTCGGCCACGGCATCGCCGCCGCGTTCACCGCCACCATCTACGGCATCGCCTCGGCCAACCTGCTGTTCCTGCCGATGGCCAGCAAGCTCAAGAGCGTGATCAAGCACAGCAGCGGCGAGCGCGAAATGATCATCGAAGGGCTCATCGCCATCGCCCAGGGCGAGAACCCGCGCAACATCGAATCGAAGCTGGCCGGCTTCTTGCATTGACCCGACGACTATGGCCCGCAAGCGTCAGCACGAAGATCACGTCAACCATGAGGCATGGGCCATCCCCTATGCCGATCTGATGACGTTGCTGCTCGCCTTCTTCGTGGTGATGTACGCGCTGTCCACGGTCAACGAGGCCAAGTACCGGGTCATGGCCGACGCGATGAGCACCGCCTTCGGCGGCGCGCCGCGGACGATGAGCCCGGTGCAGGTCGGCGATCACCTGATGCAGGGCCAGGGCGGCGCGCGCCCGACCCCGATCAAGTCCAGCCCGGCGCTGTCCCTGCCCGACCCGAACCGGCTGCCCTCGGCCTCGCCGCTGCGCTCGCCCAGCGCGCTGCGCGACGAGGAGCAGCTGCGGCGCGCGCAGCGCCAGCTCGACGGCATCGCCGACCGGCTCGGCGCCGCCCTCGCGCCGCTGATCCAGAAGAAGCTGATCACCGTGCGCCATGCCGGGCTGTGGATCGAAGTGGAGATCAACAGCGACATCCTGTTCGGCTCCGGCTCCGCGTCGCTGGACCAGAGCGCCCGCGCCACCCTGGCGCAGCTGGCGCAGGTGCTGGTGCCGGTGCCCAACGGCGTGCGCGTGGAGGGCTATACCGACAACAGCCCGATCGCCACCCTGCAGTTCCCGTCGAACTGGGAACTGTCGGCGGCGCGCGCGGCCAGCGTGGTGCATCTGTTCGCCGACCAGGGCCTGCAACCGTCGCGGCTGTCGATGATCGGCTACGGCGAGTTCCGCCCGCGGGCCGACAACGACAGCCAGGCCGGCCGCAACGCCAACCGCCGCGTGGTGCTGGTGATCCTGGCCGACGCCGGCGGTCCCGACAGCGGCAGCGGCACGGCGCCCGTCGCCGCGGCCGGCACGCCGACGCCGCAAGACCGATTGACCGATACCGCCGGCGCCGCGCCGGCGACCCCGCTACATTCCGCCGCGGCGGCCGCCGGCAATGCCGGCCCGTCCCGCGCGGTACCTGCCGCCATTGAAGGAGTGAACTGATGCGCATCTGGGCGATTGCCAACCAGAAGGGTGGCGTGGGCAAGACCACGACCACGCTGGCGCTGGGCCGTGGCCTGGCCATGCTCGGCCACCGCGTGCTGATGCTGGATCTCGATCCGCACGCCTCGCTGACCCGCGCCTTCGACGTGCCGCAGGACCCGCCGCCGAGCGGCGTGCTGGACCTGTTCGCCACGCCGCCGAGCGACCTGGCCGCGCTGGCCCGCGGCAGCGCCATCGAACGCCTCAGCTACGTCTGCGGGCAGACCGCGCTGGCCACGCTGGAGCGGCGCAGCGCTAACCAGCCCGGGCTGGGCCTGGCGCTGCAGCAGGCGATGGCGCGGCATGCCGGCCAGCACGACTACATCCTGCTCGATTGCCCACCGACCCTGGGCCTGCTGATGATCAACGCGCTGGCCGCGGCCGACCGGGTGATCATCCCGACCCAGGCCGAGCCGCTGGCGCTGCACGGCCTGGCCAGCATGGTCCGCACCGTGGACATGGTCGAGCGCTCGCGCCGCCGTCCCCTGCCCGCCTCGATCCTGCCGACCCTGTTCGACAAGCGCACCCGCGCCGGCAACGACACCTTGCGGCAGATGCAGGACAGCTACGGCGAGCGGGTCTGGGAAGACGCGATCCCGGTCGACACCAAGATCTGCAACGTCAAGGCGTTGACGGTGGCCGGCGTCCCCGGCGACTACCCCGGCCGCGGCCTGGCCGCCTACCGCCGCGCGCTGGAATGGCTGATCGCCAGCGACGCCACGCCCATGGAGCAGGAGCAGGCCGCATGAACACGCCCGGGGTCATCGACGACTATCTGGAAGGCCTGCTGCACGACGTGATCGCCGAAGAGCGCGACGCCGAACGCCAGGCCACGCTCGCCGCGGCCAGCGCCGCAGCGACGCCGGAACCGGAACCGGTGCGCGCCGTCGAGGCCGCCGCGCCGGTGGTCCCCTCCGCGGAGGACATCGCTGCCGCGGTGCTGGCCGAAGCCGATTCCGATCCGACCCTGGCCGGCATCATGTCGCAGCAGGCCCTGACGCCCAAGTCGGCCGGCCCGACCCCGGAAGAACTCGCCGCCGCGGTACTGGCCGAAGCCGACGCCGATCCGGCCCTGGCCGGCATCATGTCGCAGCAGGCCCTGGCGCCCAAGCCGGCTGGCCCGACCCCGGAAGAACTCGCCGCCGCGGTACTGGCCGAAGCCGACGCCGACCCGGCGCTGGCCGGCATCATGTCGCAGCAGGCCCTGGCGCCCAAGCCGGCCGGCCCCACCCCGGAAGAACTCGCTGCCGCGGTGCTGGCCGAAGCCGACGCCGATCCGGCCCTGGCCGGCATCATGTCGCAGCAGGCCCTGGCACCCAAGCCGGCTGGCCCGACCGCCGAAGAAATCGCCGCCGCGGTACTGGCCGAAGCCGATTCCGACCCGGCCCTGGCCGGCATCATGTCGCAGCAGGCGCCGTCCGCCGCCGACCGTGAGGCCGATCTCGAGGTGGTCGCGGCGATGGAGATGCAACGCGCCGCCGCGCCGCCGCGCGACCTGGCCGCGGAAGACGACGCCGCCGCCGCGCGTGCGGTCAAGCGCCCGCCGATGGCGGTGCCGCCGGAACGCCGCGTCGAGGCCGAGCGTGCGCAGGCCGCGGGATCGCGGCTGCCGCCCAACCTACAGGCGTTCATGGCCCCGAGCGCCCCCCACGAAGCCTCCCCGCACCAGCGTCGCGCGCCGGACCGCAGCACCCGCTGGCTGCGCCTGCGCTGCGGCGAACAGGCCTATGCGCTGGAACTGCTGAAGGTGCAGGAAGTGGTGCTGCCGGTGCCGCTGCTGGCGCTGCGCGGCACCCCGACGGCGATGCTGGGGATCATGAACCTGCGCGGCCAGGTGGTGCCGGTGATCGACCTGGGCATCCACCTGGGCGCCGCGCCGATCGAGATGGACATGCTGACCCGGGTGGTGGTGCTGGAAGAGAACGGCGAGACCCTGGGCCTGCGCGTGTCCGCGGTCGAGGACGTGGCCAGCCTCACCGACCAGCAGATCGAGCCGCCGGACAACGCCCGCATCTGCCGCATCTCCAACCACCTGTTCCGCGGCGTGGCGCGGCTGGGGCCGCAGCCGATGATCCTGCTCGACGCCGAGCAACTGCTGCACTGAGCGCACGAGGGCAGGCCCGCCGTGCTTGCGCACGTGTGCGGCAAGCCGGGCCAGCAAGGGAACCTGTGCCGGCAGGCGCCCCGCAACGGCGCAGTGCCGTGCGCGCCCGGGCGCCGCACGGCCAGTGGCCGTGTGCGGCGCGCGCCCAACCCAGGCCCCGAGCCAGCGGCGATGCGCCGTGGCAGCGGCGGCCGGCAACTGCCAACCCTGCCGCACTTTCCCGATGCGCCGCTAAAGCTTCCCGCGCATTGGCCGTTATCTGCCCTAGAACCATTCCGTGCGGAGCAATGATGAGCACAGTGACCCTTGGCGAAGATCTCGGCATCGAGACCAGCGCCGACCTGAAACAACGGCTGACCCCGTTCCTGGCGTCGGACGACGAGCTGCAGCTGGACGCCGGCGAGGTCCGCCGCATCCATACCGCATCCGTGCAGGTGCTGTGCGCATTCGTCGATGCACGTCGGAAGGACGGCAAGAGCACTGTGTTCGCAACCTGCAACGACACGTTCCGCGACGCGGCACGCCTGCTAGGGGTCAGCGCATCGCTGGGCCTTCCTGCAACCCCTGACAACCTGAAATCTGTGGAGAACGCCGCATGAGCGCACGTATCTTGGTGGTGGACGATTCGGCGTCGATGCGCCAGATGGTCTCCTTTGCCCTCACTTCGGCCGGTTTCGCGGTCGAGGAAGCCGAAGACGGCCAGGTCGCCCTCGGCCGCGCCCAGGGCCAGCGCTTCAACGCGGTGGTCACCGACGTCAACATGCCGAACATGGACGGCATCTCGCTGATCCGCGCGCTGCGCCAGCTGCCGGACTACAAGTTCACGCCGATGCTGATGCTGACCACCGAGTCGGCGGCGGACAAGAAGTCCGAAGGCAAGGCCGCCGGCGCCACCGGCTGGCTGGTCAAGCCGTTCAACCCGGAACAGCTGATCGCCACCGTCCAGAAAGTCCTGGGCTGATTTCCTCTCCACCCTTTTTCCGGATTCCCCGCCCATGAGCATGGACCTGCAACGTTTCCACGCCACCTTCTTCGAGGAGAGCCGCGAAGGGCTGGACGCGATGGAAGCCGGATTGCTGTCGCTGGAAGAAGGCAACCGCGATCCCGAAGTGATCAACTCGGTGTTCCGCGCCGCGCACTCGATCAAGGGCGGCGCCGCCACCTTCGGCTTCGAGGCGATGGCCGGCCTGACCCACGTGCTGGAGACGCTGCTCGACGAGCTGCGCTCGGGCAAGCGCGAGGTGGAAGCGCACGCGATCGATGCGATCCTGGGGTCGGTGGACGTGCTGCGCGCCTTGCTGCGCGAAGCCGAGCACGGCACCCCGGCCGATCCGGTCGCGGTCAAGGCGGTGCACGACCGCCTGCAGCAGGCCCTCAACGGCAACGCCGCCGCCGCGCCCGCCGCGACCCCGGCCGCCAACCAGCCGGCCGAACCGGAAGCCTGGCAGATCGGCTTCACCCCGGCGCCGTCGCTGTTCATGAGCGGCAACGACCCACTGCGCATCATCCGCGAACTCGAACACCTCGGCCCGCTGCAGGTCGCCTGCCGCACCGCGCGCCTGCCCGGCTTCAGCGACCTCGACCCGCTCGAGGCCTACCTGGCCTGGGACCTGGGCCTGGTCGGCAAGATCCCGCGCAGCGCGATCGAAGACACTTTCGCCTGGGTGATCGACGATTGCGAACTGGACATCCGCGCGGTGCCGCCGCCGAGCCTGGCCAGCGCGCCCGCCCCGACCCTGGCGCAGCCGCCGGCCAGCGCAACCGCCGCGCCGGCCGCTGCCGTGGCCGCCAATGCGCCGGCCGGCAACGCCGCCGCCGCGCACGAAGCGGAAAGCTCGATCCGGGTCAGCGTCGACAAGGTCGATGCGCTGATCAACCTGGTCGGCGAACTGGTCATCACCCAGGCCATGCTCAAGCAGGTCTCCGGCGATCTCGACCCGGCCCATGCCGAGCGCCTGTTCGCCGGCCTGGACCTGCTCGAACGCAATACCCGCGACCTGCAGGAAGCGGTGATCGGCGTGCGCATGCTGCCGGTGGACGCGGTGTTCCGCCGCTTCCCGCGCCTGGTCCGCGACCTGTCCACCCGCCTCGGCAAGCAGGTGCGGCTGCGCACCATCGGCGAAGGCACCGAACTGGACAAGGGCCTGATCGAGAAGATCGCCGATCCGCTGGTGCACCTGGTGCGCAATTCGATCGACCACGGCCTGGAAATGCCGGAAGCGCGCCGCGCCGCCGGCAAGGACGAGACCGGCACCATCACCCTGGCCGCCTCGCACCAGGGCGGGCACATCGTCATCGAAGTCAGCGACGACGGCGCCGGCCTCAACCGCGACCGCATCCTGGCCAAGGCCGCCGAACGCGGCCTGAGCGTGCCGGACAACCCCACCGACGCGCAGGTGTGGGACCTGATCTTCGCCCCCGGCTTCTCCACCGCCGACGCGGTCACCGACCTGTCCGGCCGCGGCGTGGGCATGGACGTGGTCCGCCGCAACATCCAGGGCCTGGGCGGCGAAGTGCAGCTGGAAAGCAATTCCGGCCGCGGCACCCGCGTGCTGATCCGCCTGCCGCTGACCCTGGCGATCCTGGACGGCATGACCGTGTCGGTCGCCGGCGAGACCCTGATCCTGCCGCTGGCCTACGTGCTCGAAGCGCTGCAGCCGCAGCCCGACGACATCCGCAGCATGGCCGGCGAAGGCCGCGTGTTGCGGGTCCGCGGCGAATACCTGCCGATCCTCTCGCTCAGCGATTCGTACGGCTACGGCCGCACCGAGCAGGCCGAGCCGCTGGTGGTGGTGGTCGAGGCAGACGGCCAGAAGATCGCGCTGGAAGTGGACGAACTGGTCGGCCAGCAGCAGGTGGTGGTCAAGAACATCGAGAACAACTACCGGCGCATCGGCGGCATCTCCGGCGCAACCATCCTCGGCGACGGCCGCGTCGCCCTGATCGTGGACATCGGCGGGCTGGTGCGTTCGCTGAAGGTGCCGCAAGCGGCCTGATCGCTTCGGTCGATGCACCGCCGACGACGCGGCAGCGCGTCGTCGGCCAACGACATCGCGGCCAAAGCCGTTGCTTTCGGAACACGCCGCATCCTGGACGGACTCCCCACGCGTCGTGACGCAGACGGGTCCGTGCAGTCGAACACATCGACGTTGGCGTTCGGCTCGGTGCAATGCCGAGAACGCCCAGGGCATGATGCCTGCTCGCGGATGCGCCTGATGCATACCGCAGAGTCACCAGAAATCAGGTAGCCGAACACGCAACTGCGCTCGACCCGCTTCGCCGGGATCGGGCGCCGATCGCGCAGGCTGCAGCGGCGATGCAGCAGGCCGCACGACCCCACCGCATGCGCCCCAAGAACGCCGGCACCATCGCCGGCGCGAAGAAAAGCAGGCCGGACACCGACGCTGGCCGCCGACGCTCCATTTTTCAGACGCCACGACCGCTACGCCGCAGACCCCAGACGCGATGCCCAGGATCCATGGGCAGGGCGCGCGGTCTTGCGGCTACAGCGGCCTTCCTGCAGGGACGCCGCAAACGCAACTGACATCCTCACGTCAGCCGATCTTCCGTGCCCTCGGGCTTCCTGGAACTCTGCAATGAACGCACTTCTGCAACGCTACAACGTCGGCCGCCGGCTGACGATGGCCTTCGGCCTTTTGATCCTGCTGTCCTGTCTGCTGGTCACCGCCGGCCTCGTCACCCTCGCCAAAGCGCGCGGCGAGCTCGACGACATCGTCAACGTCAACATGGAAAAGATCCGGCTATGGAGCGAGATGCTGGATGCCAACAACAGCATCTCGATCGCGTTGCGCGACCTGTCCATCGCCAAGGATGCCGACGACATCGCCACTGCCAAGGGCGTCATCGATAACCAGCGCCTGCGCTACAACACCAACCGCGATGTGCTGTTCGCCAAGCCCACCGATGCGCAGGGCATGACGAACCGCGCGCTGGTGTCCAAGCAACGGGACATTGCCCGCGTAGCGAACGATGCGATCATCGACAGCGCCATCGCAGGCCGCCAGGCAGAAGCGCAAGCGATGTTGATGGGGACAGGCGGATCAGCGATGAACGCCTGGCAAAAAGGCATCCGTGACGCCGTTTCCACCCAGCGCAAGAATGCCGCCATCGCCTACACCACGGCGACCAGGGCAATGGCGAACGGGCGCAATACGATGGTCGCCGGGGGCTTCGGCGTGCTGCTGGTCAGCAGCCTGCTGGCCTGGATGATCACCCGCAGCCTGACCCAGCCGCTGAACCGCGCCATCCGCATTGCCGAGGCGATCGCCGACGGTCGCCTGGACAACGATGCGAAGACCCAGGCGCGCGACGAGACCGGCCGCCTGCTCGATGCAATGGATCGCATGCAGACCCAGTTGCAACGCTTCTCCAGCGAAACCGCGCTGATGATCGAACTGCACGCGGACAAGGACATGACCCACCGCATGCCGTCGGATTTCCCGGGCGTGTACGGCGAGCTCGGCGCAGGCATCAACACCATGATGTTCGAGCACCTGGATGCCATCGTCGATGCGATCGCGGTGCTCAACGAGTACGCGATCGGCGACCTGCGCCGCGATGCGCGGCGCCTGCCGGGCAGCCGGGTGGTCCTGCACGAATCGATGGACGCGGCCAAGGCCAGCCTGCTGGCGATCAACACCGAGATCAAGCGCCTGGCGGCAGCGGCGGCCGCCGGCGACTTCAGTGCCCGCGGCGATGCCGGACGGTTCCAGTACGATTCGCGGGTGATGGTGCAGGATCTCAACGCGATGCTGGAGGCCAGCGACAGCAACCTGGGCAAGCTGTCCACGCTGTTGCGCTCCATCGCCGAAGGCGACCTGACCGCACGCATGCACGGCGAGTTCCAGGGTGTGTTCGCCACGATGCGCGACGATGCCAATACCACGGTCGCGCAATTGACCGACATCATCGGCGGCATCCAGACCGCCGCGATCAGCATCAACGCCGCCGCCAGCGAGATCGCGACCGGCAACGACGACCTGTCGCGCCGCACCGAGCAGCAGGCCGCCAGCCTGGAGGAAACCGCCGCGTCGATGGAAGAGCTGACCTCCACGGTCAAGCAGAATGCCGACCATGCACGCCAGGCCAACCAGCTCGCGGTCGGCGCGGCGGCCGTCGCCACCCAGGGCGGCGATGTCGTGAGTCAAGTGGTGACCACCATGAGCGGCATCGAGACCTCGTCGAAAAAGATTGCCGACATCATCAGCGTCATCGACGGCATCGCCTTCCAGACCAATATCCTGGCCTTGAATGCGGCCGTGGAAGCGGCGCGGGCCGGCGAACAGGGTCGCGGTTTCGCCGTGGTCGCCAGCGAGGTGCGCACCCTCGCCCAGCGCTCGGCCGGTGCCGCCAAGGAGATCAAGAGCCTGATCGACGACTCGGTCGGCCGTGTCGCCGCAGGTTCGGTCCTGGTCGGCCAGGCCGGCCAGACCATGCAGGAGATCGTGTCCTCGGTGCAGCGCGTCACCGACATCATGAGCGAGATCTCCGCCGCTTCGCAGGAGCAGTACGCCGGCATCGAACAGGTCAACCAGACCGTGACCCAGATGGACGAAGCGACGCAGCAGAATGCCGCCCTGGTCGAGGAAGCCACTGCCGCGGCCCGTTCGATGGAAGAACAGGCCGGTCAGCTGACCAAAACCGTCGCCCTGTTCAAGCTGGAAGCCGCCGCCGCGCCTTCGCCGCAACGCACCTCGGCCGCATCGCGTCCGGCCCTGCATGCCGTGCCCGCACGCAAGCTGCCCGTACGCGCCAAGCCGGCGCTGGCAGCGACAGCCTCCACCGCGAAGGATTGGCAGACCTTCTGAGCCAGGCCAGGGCATTGCCCTGCGAAGCGCCCCATCGGCCGTGCTCACCCCACGGCCTTTTTTGTGTGCATGGGCGCATCGCGCGCTTCAGTCCGGCCGCAGCCGATCGCGGACCAGGGTGCATCCCGCCCGGCACTCGGGCGCTTGGCAGCCGAACCCTGCCATCTACAGGTGCG
This sequence comes from Xanthomonas bonasiae, assembly GCF_014836395.1. NCBI lineage: Bacteria > Pseudomonadati > Pseudomonadota > Gammaproteobacteria > Lysobacterales > Lysobacteraceae > Xanthomonas > Xanthomonas bonasiae. The sequence continues at coordinate 69,319 of NZ_JACSQX010000016.1, read as the reverse complement.
CTGCGATGCGCTCAACCGGCTAAAGATCCCGACCACGCCGCCGTTATGAATTAGACAAAACACGACGAAATTCACAATTTCAAAAAAATACTATTGCTTAGTGAATTAAAATCCATTCTACGAAAGGAGCCAGCTACATGACCGCATTCCTGCAGCGCTACAGCGTTGGCAATCGACTCTCAGCAGCATTCGGCATCCTGATCCTCATCTCCGGCCTGCTGGTTGCCGCCGGATTGTTCGCGATGTCCGGCGCGCGCAAGCAATTGGACAGCATCGTCCATTCCAATATCGAGAAGATCAACCTGTCCAACGGCATGCTGGATGCGAACTCCGCCATCCTGGTGGCGCTGGGAACGTATGCCACCCAGGTCGGCAACACCGATGCCGACAAGGAGTTGGCAGTGATCCAGACCGAACGCCAGCACTACAACACCGAACGCGACAAGCTCTATGCGATGCCGACCAATGACGCCGGCAAGCGCCTGCGTGCCGAAATCCAAGACCTGATGAACAAGGCACGACCGCTGAACAACGCGGTGATCGAAGCCGTCAAGGCGGGCGAGTATGCTCAGGCGCAGCAACTCTTCCACGAAAAATCGCGTCCCGCGACGCTCGCCTGGCAGACCAAGATCCGCGAGAACGCGGTCCTGCAGAACCAGCTCAGCAAGGAGGCGCATGCGACCGCGGTCGGCCATATCGAACGCGGCCGCGCGATGCTGATCGGCGGCGGCATCGCCGCGGTGCTGGCCAGCAGCCTGCTGGCCTGGCTGATCACCCGCAGCCTGACCCAGCCGCTGAACCGCGCCACCCGCGCCGCCGAGGCGATCGCCAACGGCCGCCTGGACAACGACGTCAGTACCCAGGCCCGCGACGAGCCCGGCCGCCTGCTCAACGCGATGGACAAGATGCAGACGCAGCTGCAGCGCTTCTCCAGCGAGACCGCGCTGATGATCGAACTGCATGCCGACAAGGACATGACCCATCGCATGCCGCTGGATTTCCCCGGCGTGTACGGCGACCTGAGCAAGGGCATCAACACCATGATGTTCGAGCACCTGGACGCGATCGTCGATGCGATCGCGGTGCTCAACGAATACGCCAACGGCGACCTGCGCCGCGACGCCCGGCGCCTGCCCGGCAGCCGCGCGGTGCTGCACGAATCGATGGATGCGGCCAAGGCCAGCCTGCTGGCGATCAACACCGAGATCAAGCGCCTGGCCGCGGCGGCCGCCGCTGGCGACTTCAGTGCGCGTGGCGATGCCGATCACTTCCAGCACGACTTCCAGGCAATGGTGCAAGGCCTCAACGCCATGATGGAGGTCAGCGACCGCAACCTCGGCAAGCTCTCCGCGCTGCTGCAGTCGATCGCCGCCGGCGACCTGACCGCGCGCATGCACGGCGAGTTCCATGGCGTGTTCGCGCGGATGCGCGACGACGCCAACGCCACCGCCGATCAGTTGACCGGCATCGTCGGCCGCATCCAGACCGCGGCGGTCAGCATCAATGCCGCCGCCACCGAGATCGCCGCCGGCAACGACGACCTGTCGCGGCGCACCGAGCAGCAGGCCGCCAGCCTGGAAGAGACTGCCGCGTCGATGGAAGAACTGACCTCGACCGTCAAGCAGAACGCCGAGCATGCGCGCCAGGCCAACCAGCTCGCGGTCGGCGCCGCCACGGTCGCCTCGCAAGGCGGCGAGGTGGTCGGCCAGGTCGTCACCACGATGAGCGGCATCGAGACTTCGTCGAAGAAGATCGCCGACATCATCAGCGTCATCGACGGCATCGCGTTCCAGACCAATATCCTCGCCTTGAATGCCGCGGTGGAAGCGGCGCGTGCCGGCGAACAGGGTCGCGGTTTCGCCGTGGTCGCCAGCGAGGTGCGCACCCTCGCCCAGCGCTCGGCCGGTGCGGCCAAGGAGATCAAGAGCCTGATCGACGAGTCGGTGACCCGCGTCGCCGAGGGCTCGACGCTGGTGCGCCAGGCCGGCCAGACCATGACCGAGATCGTGTCCTCGGTGCAGCGCGTCACCGACATCATGGGCGAGATCTCCGCCGCCTCGCAGGAGCAGTACGCCGGCATCGAACAGGTCAACCAGACCGTGACCCAGATGGACGAAGCGACGCAGCAGAATGCTGCGCTGGTGGAAGAAGCCACGGCCGCGGCGCGGTCGATGGAAGACCAGGCCGGCCAGCTCACCGAAGCCGTGGCGGTGTTCAAGCTCGAGGCGGCCAACGCCGCGCCGGCCAGCCGGGCCGCCCTGCGCAACCTGCCGGCACAGCCGACGCAATTGCGTCAGGCATAGACGCCAGGCCCAGCCAGACAGGAATGGCGGCGATCGCAAGTCCAGCCGCCACCTGACCCAGCGCAATGCGACACCGATCGGCCGCGGACCCCCGCGGCCGAATCGCGTTCTGGGACACAGTGCCGACTTACCCCGTGCTGGGATTCGCCGCACACGGCCATTGTGCGGCAAGCCACAACCGCACGCCGTCGCGTGCCACTGGCCAGCCGGATAAAGGCGTCATGCATCAATAAACCAAATATCGATATGCTTTGACTATCTATTGATATCAAGAAATCGATTGAATTTAACGATAGATCCGCCGTTACAGAGGACATGGATGCAGTGATCGGCATCCGACGCGCTGCTGTCGCCCTTTCATAGCCCGTTTCATCCTCAACTCCGGGATCCATCGATGAAGACCAAGAATCTGCCCCTGTCGGCCCAACTCGCCATCGGCTTCGGCGCCGTCGTGCTGGTGCTGCTCATCGTCGGCGCGATCAGCCTGCGCAGCCAGTTCCAGTTCAACGACGCCGTCGCCATCAACGAACATACCTTCAAGGTGCTGGCTACCGGCGAACTGATGCAGGCCAACACCCTGAACGTGCAGACCAGCACCCGTGGCTATCTGCTGTCCGGCAACAAGGACTACCTGCAGCCGTTCGCACTCGGCCAGGCCGGCTTCGAGAAGAGCTTCGCCGAGGCCAAGCGCCTGACCGCGGACAATCCGCGGCAACAGGCGCGCCTGGCGCAATTGCAGTCCGCATACCAGGAGCTGGTGCAGATCGAGCAGCAGGTCATCGCCTTGCGCGAGCGTCCCGACAGCCAGCAACAGGTCCTGGCCGCGTTCGGCGAAGGCCGCGACCGCGAGGCGATGAACAAGATCCGCCCACTGCTGAGCGCATTCGCCGACGAGGAAAGCGGGTTGCTGGTCAAGCGCAGCCAACAGCTGGAAACGGTGCGCGCGCAGGGCAAGTGGTCGGTGCTGCTCGGCAGCCTGGTCGCGATCCTGGTCGCCGTGGGCATGGGCCTGGTGATCCGCCGCCAGCTGGTCAAGCGTCTGGGCCTTGCGATCGACGTGGCCGACGCCATCGCCTCGGGCAAGCTGGACAACACCATCGATACCCAATCGCGCGACGAGACCGGGCGCCTGCTGGTCAGCATGAGCAGCATGCAAAACCAGTTGCGCGCCGTGCTCGCCGCGCAGACCGAAATGGCGCAGCGCCACGACGCCGGCCAGATCAGCTATCGCATGGACGAGAGCGTCTTCCCCGGCGACTACGGGCGCATGGTCCGCGACAGCAATGGCTTGGTCGCTGCGCATATCGCGGTGAAGATGCGCCTGATCCAGATCATGGGCCGCTATGCGATCGGCGACCTCAGCGAGGACATGGACCGCCTGCCCGGCGAGAAGGCCGTGCTGACCACGACGATGGACACGGTCAAGCAGAACCTCGGTGCGATGAACCGCGAGATCGGCCAGCTTGCCGATGCCGCGGCGGCCGGCGACTTCAGCGTGCGCGGCGACGCCGAAAGCTTCCAATACGACTTCCGCGCCATGATCGACAGCCTCAACCAGCTGATGGCCACCGCCGACGGCAACCTCGACGCGCTGTCGCAAATGCTGCGCGCCATCGCCGCCGGCGACCTGACCGCCCGCATGAGCGGCGACTTCAACGGCGTGTTCGCGACCATGCGCGACGACGCCAACGCCACCGCCGAGCAACTGGCCAGCATCGTCGGCGGCATCCAGACCGCGGCGATCAGCATCAATGCGGCGGCCAGCGAGATCGCCGCCGGCAACGACGACCTGTCGCGCCGCACCGAGCAGCAGGCCGCCAGCCTGGAAGAGACCGCCGCCTCGATGGAAGAGCTGACCTCCACCGTCAAGCAGAACGCCGAACATGCCCGCCAGGCCAACCAGCTCGCGGTCGGCGCGGCCTCGGTCGCGGCGCAGGGCGGCGACGTGGTCGGCCAGGTGGTGACCACCATGAACGGCATCGAGGCCTCGTCCAAGAAGATCGCCGACATCATTTCGGTGATCGACGGCATCGCCTTCCAGACCAACATCCTCGCGCTCAACGCCGCGGTGGAAGCGGCGCGCGCCGGCGAACAGGGCCGCGGCTTCGCCGTGGTCGCCAGCGAGGTGCGGACGCTGGCCCAGCGCTCGGCCGGCGCGGCCAAGGAAATCAAGAGCCTGATCGACGACTCGGTCGGCCAGGTGTCCAACGGTTCGGCGCTGGTGCGCCAGGCCGGCCAGACCATGAGCGAGATCGTGTCCTCGGTGCAGCGCGTCACCGACATCATGGGCGAGATCTCCGCCGCCTCGCAGGAGCAGTACGCCGGCATCGAGCAGGTCAACCAGACCGTCAATCAGATGGACGAGACCACCCAGCAGAATGCCGCCCTGGTCGAGGAAGCAAGTGCCGCGGCGCGGGCGATGGAAGAACAGGCCAATCAGCTCACCGGCGCCGTGGCGGTGTTCAAGATCGAGGCCGCCAACGACGCCGTCGCGGCCCGACCCGGGCTGCGCAGCGTGCCGGCCCCGCGTTCGCCGCTGCGCCCGGCGCCGCGGCCGCGGGCCCTGGCCGCCGTGGGGACCGCAACGGAATGGCAGGAGTTCTGAGTCCGGCGGCGGCTCCCACCGCTGCATGAGGTTCCGATCGGCCGCAGCTCGCTGCGGCCGATTCAATTTATGAGACGCAGTGCCGATAAGGAATCAGACCCAGGATAGTGCCGATACCGTCGTACCCAACAAGAAACGCGGCACCACAGCGCGGGCGAACGGATCGGTTGCTTCGTTTTTCTCCACTTCTGCCAGCGATGAACGCCATGAGCCCGACCCCAGCCCCCCGCTTCACCAGCGTCGCCACCCGCCTGATGCTCGGCGTGGCCGCGATCGCCGTGCTGTGTTTCGGCGTGACCGCCGCGATCATCTACGTGCGCAGCAGCGATGCGCTGCTCACCTCGGCCAAAGCCGGCATGACCGATGTCGCCTACCTGGAAGCGCAGCGCATTTCCAACGATATCGGCGCGGCCTTCGTCTCCAACCAGGTGTTCGCCAACAGCCTGCTGGCGCAGCGCAACCAGGACGGCAAGGTGCGCGAGACGTTCAGCGATATCGTGCTGCGCGAATTGCGCCAGCACCCCGACTGGACCGGCCTGGGCACGCTGTGGGAGCCGCAGGCGTTCGATGGCAAGGACACGGCCTATGCCAACGCCGACGGCCACGACGCCAGCGGCCGCTACATGGTGTATTGGGCCTGGCAGGGCGACAAGCAGGTGCGCGAACCGCTGCGCGACTACGAGGTGCCCGGCTCCGGCGACTGGTATCTGAAGGCGCGCCAGCAGCACCGCCCGACCGTGGTGGAACCCTACGTGTACGAGATCGGCGGCAACAAGGTGCTGATGACCACGCTGACCACGCCGGTGCTCGAGGACGGCAAGTTCCTGGGCGTGGTGACCACCGACTTCGGCCTGGCCAAGCTGCAGGAACGCCTGTCCAAGCTGCGCCCGCTCGGCGCCGGCCATGTGCGCCTGCTGTCGCCAGGCGGCGCGATCATCGCCGACCGCGACCCGGCCAAGGTGGGCAAGAAGCTGGACGACCCGGCCACGCGCGCCTTGCTGGCCGCCATCGCCAAGGGCGAGAGCGTGACCCGCGAAGTCGACGATGCGCAGACCGGCGCCACCGATATCGAAGTCTACGTGCCGCTGCAGATCGGCCAGGCGCAGGAGCGCTTCGCGCTGGGCGTGGCGGTGCCACGCGGGCTGCTGATGGCCCAGGCGCGCTCGCTGCTGTGGACCATCGTCGCGGTCGGCCTGTGCGCGGCGCTGCTGCTCAGCGCCGGTCTCTACCTCCTGCTGCGGCGCCTGGTGGTCACCCCGCTGGCCAACGCCGTAGAGGTGTCCGGCGCCGTCGCCGCCGGGCGCCTGGACAGCCGCATCCACTACCAGCGCAACGACGAGCTGGGCCGCCTGTTCGGTTCGTTGCAGCGGATGCAGGAACAACTGCGTGCCGTGCTCGATGCGCAGAAGGAAATGGCGCAGCGCCACGACGCCGGCTAGATCAGCTACCGCATGGACGAAAGCGCCTTCCCCGGCGATTACGGGCGCATGGTCCGCGACAGCAACGCGCTGGCCGCGTCGCATATCGCGGTGAAGCTGCGCCTGGCGCAGATCATGGGCCGCTACGCGATCGGCGACTTCAGCGAGGACATGGACCGCCTGCCTGGCGAGAAGGCCGTGCTGACCGAGACCATGGACACGGTCAAGCAGAACCTGACCGCGATGAACCGCGAGATCAACCAGCTCGCCTCTGCCGCCGCGGCCGGCGACTTCAGCGTGCGCGGCGATGCCGAGCGCTTCCAGTACGACTTCCGCGCCATGGTCGACAGCCTCAACCAGCTGATGGCCACCGCCGATGGCAATCTGGAAGCGCTGTCCACGCTGCTGCAGGCCATCGCTGCCGGCGACCTGAGCGCCCGCATGCAGGGCGAGTTCCAGGGCGTGTTCGCCCGGATGCGCGACGACGCCAACGCCACCTCCGAGCAGTTGGCTGCCATCGTCGGCCGCATCCAGACCGCCGCGCTGAGCATCAACAGCGCCTCCAGCGAGATCGCCGCCGGCAACGACGACCTGTCGCGCCGCACCGAGCAGCAGGCCGCCAGCCTGGAGGAAACCGCCGCGTCGATGGAAGAACTGACCTCCACGGTCAAGCAGAACGCCGAGCACGCACGCCAGGCCAATCAACTCGCCGTCGGTGCGGCCACCGTCGCCTCGCAGGGTGGCGACGTGGTCAGCCAGGTGGTGACCACGATGAACGGCATCGAGATCTCGTCGAAGAAGATCGCCGACATCATCTCGGTGATCGACGGCATCGCCTTCCAGACCAACATCCTGGCGCTCAACGCCGCGGTGGAAGCGGCGCGTGCCGGCGAACAGGGCCGCGGTTTCGCTGTGGTCGCCAGCGAAGTGCGCACCCTCGCCCAGCGCTCGGCGAGCGCGGCCAAGGAGATCAAGGGCCTGATCGACGAATCGGTGACCCGCGTCAGCGAGGGCTCGGCACTGGTCGATCAGGCCGGCAGGACCATGCAGGAGATCGTGTCCTCGGTGCAGCGCGTCACCGACATCATGGGCGAGATCTCGGCCGCCTCGCAGGAGCAGTACGCCGGCATCGAGCAGGTCAACCAGACCGTCACCCAGATGGACGAGGCCACGCAGCAGAACGCCGCATTGGTCGAGGAGGCCACGGCCGCGGCGCGCGCGATGGAAGAACAGGCCGGCCAGCTCACTGCGGCCGTGGCCGTGTTCAAGCTCGACAACGCCGCCGTCTCCACGCCGGCAGCCGTGGCCAAGCCCGGCCTCGCGGTCGCCGCGTCAGGCACGAACGCCAAGCGCGCGCCGGCAAAGCGCAGCAACGTGCCGATGCGCGCGGTGCCAGGCAAGCCGGCGAGCACCGCCGACACGCAGTGGCACGAGTTCTGAGCCGTTGCGGTTCGGCGCATACCCGCACCACCGCGGGTATGCGCCGGAACGGCATGGGCGGCGGTGCCTGGTTGGATGGCTTGTCGCCAGCCGTTCCATCGCGTCGCCATCGGCTGGACCCCTCTCCCACCGGCGACCGAAGGAAAGCCCTGTGGGAGAGAGGATTGGGGTGACGTGCGACAAGCACGCCACGCCAACCGCCGCTGCGTTGTCCTTTCGATGACCTCCGCGCGCCATCGGTCGGACATGTTTAAAGATACGTCGCGTCTGGCCGCTAGCCAGTATGACATTTGGCTGACCGCGTCTTGGGGACGCGACAGCCGGTCCAAACGGACCATGCGGCCAGTCCGGGACAGCCCGGCCAGGCGCATGCGTTTCACGGTCGACCGTTCACGGGGAACACAATGAAACCTATCGTTCTTGCCAGCTGCCTGACCTTGTTCGGCATCGCCAGCCTCGCGCACGCCGAAGAGGAGCCGATCGCCACCGATCGCCCCGACTTCGTCGAATCCAGCCTCACCGTCGGCGATCGCCGCCTGCAAGTGGAAACCAGCGTGGCCTGGGAGCGCGACGACGGTGTCGACGGCTACGCCACGCCCACCCTGTTCCGCTACGGGCTCGGCCCGACCTGGGAACTGCGCCTGGAAACCGACGGCTGGCAGCACAACGACGTGCCCGGCGGCGATGGCGACATCTCCGGCTTCGCCGACGTCTCGCTCGGGGTCAAGCATCACCTGGCCGCGTCCGACGACGGCGGCGCCTCGCTGGCGTGGTTGCTGCACGTGGACCTGCCCAGCGGCGCGCGCCGCCTGCGCGGCAACGGCGCGCGGCCTTCGTTCCGCCTGGTCGCCGAATGGGAGCTCAGCGACAGCCTCTCCGCCGGGGTGATGCCGGGCGTGATCTGGGACGAGAACGAGGATGGCCACCGCTACGCGGCCGGCATCTTCGGCGTGGTGCTCGGCAAGTCATGGAGCGAACGCAGCCGTTCGTTCGTCGAACTGGCGCTGCCGCAGATCGCGAAAAGCGACGACGGCGGCACCGTCGCCCTGCTCGACGTCGGCTCGGCCTGGCTGCTGAGCAACGACGTGCAACTGGATGTGGCCTACAGCTACGGCCTCAACGATCGTTCGCCGGATCACGCGCTCGGCGCGGGTTTGTCTTTCCGTTTTTGAACCGAACCAGGCGATACCGATGAAGATCATGCACATGCTCGCAATCCTGGTGCTGGTGGCGGTGCTCGCACTGCTGGCGCTGGGCGGCGTCGGCTACAGCGCCCAGCAAGGATTGCTCGGCGCGGTCGCCGCACAGGTCACCTCGTCCGATGCGCTGCGCAACCACATGCAGGCGGACATGATGCACGACGCGTTGCGCGGCGACGTCACCACCGCGCTACTGGCCGCCTCGCGCCAGGACGATGCCGGCATCAAGGCCGCGCGCGCCTCGCTGGGCGAGCACGCCGCGGAGTTCCGCCAGGCCCTGGCCGACAACCGCAAGCTGCCGCTGGATCCGGCCCTGCGTCGCGAACTGGACGCGGTCACGCCTGCGCTGCAGGGCTACATCGACGCGGCGAGCCAGGTCGTGGGCCTGGTCGAAACGGGTGCGGACAGCGCCGCCGCCTACGCCGCCTTCACCGAAAAGTTCGAGCAGCTCGAAACCCGCATGGGCTCGATCAGCGACCGCATCGCGGCGCTGAACGAGGCCAATCGCAGCGCGGCCGAGCAGTACAGCCACCGCGTGACCTGGCAACAGTCCGCTGCGGTGGTGCTGGCGATCCTGTGCCTGGGACTGGCCGCCGGCTGGATCCTGCGCTCGGTCTCGCGCCTGCTCGGCGGCGAGCCGAGCGTGGCGATGGCCGCCGCCCAACACATCGCGGCGGGCCGCCTGGACCAGCCGATTCCGGTCGCCGCCAAGCACGCCAACAGCCTGATGGCGGCGCTGGCGCGGATGCAGCGCGAACTGCGCGAGCGGATCGAACGCGAGCGCAGCGTCGCCGCCGAGAACCTGCGCATCCGCACCGCGCTGGACAACGCCTCGACCGGCATGTACATCGCCGATCCCGACCTGACCATCGTCTACGCCAACGGCGCGCTGCAGAAACTGCTGGACACCTACGCCGACGACATCCACGCCTGCGCGCCGGCGTTCCAGCGCTCCAGCCCCCTGCTCGGCCAGCCGGTGTCGTTGCTGGAAGTGGGCAACTCGCAGGACGCCGAGATCTACCAGCAACTCGACCGCCAGGGCGTCGCGCAGCGCGAGGTGCGCTACCGCGAAGCCTGCATCGCCCAGGAGGTCTCCGCGATCCGCAACGAGGTCGGCGCCCACGTCGGCTTCGTCTGCGAATGGCGCGACCGCACCGCCGAAGCCAGGGTCGAAGTGGAGGTGGCCGAGGTGGTGCGCAGCGCCGCGGCCGGCGACCTGTCCAGACGCATCGACAGCGACGGCAAGCAGGGCTTCTTCCTGTTGCTGGCGCAGCAGCTCAACGGCCTGCTCGACGCCAATGCGGGCAGCATCGCCGAAGTGTCGCGCCTGCTCAGCGCACTGGCCGACGGCGACCTGAGCGCGCGCATGCACGGCGAGTTCGACGGCGTGTTCGCGACCATGCGCGACGATGCCAACGCCACCGCCGAACGGCTCGCCGGCATCGTCGGCCGCATCCAGCAGGCCGCCGGCAACATCAACACCGCGGCCAGCGAGATCGCTGCCGGCAACGACGACCTGTCGCGCCGCACCGAGCAGCAGGCGGCCAGCCTGGAAGAGACCGCCGCCTCGATGGAAGAGCTGACCTCCACGGTCAAGCAGAACGCCGAACACGCGCGTCAGGCCAACCAGCTCGCGGTCGGCGCCGCCTCCGTCGCCTCGCAGGGCGGCGCCGTGGTCAGCCAGGTGGTGACCACGATGAGTGGCATCGAGATCTCCTCCAAGAAGATCGCCGACATCATTTCGGTGATCGACGGCATCGCCTTCCAGACCAATATCCTGGCGCTCAACGCCGCGGTGGAAGCGGCGCGTGCGGGCGAACAGGGCCGCGGCTTCGCGGTCGTCGCCAGCGAGGTGCGCACGCTGGCGCAGCGCTCGGCCAACGCCGCCAAGGAGATCAAGGGCCTGATCGACGACTCGGTGACCCGCGTCGCCGAAGGCTCGGCACTGGTCGATCGCGCCGGCCAGACCATGGCCGAGATCGTATCCTCGGTGCAGCGCGTCACCGACATCATGGGCGAGATCTCCGCCGCCTCGCAGGAACAGTCGGCGGGCATCGAGCAGGTCAACCACACCGTCACCCAGATGGACGAGGCCACCCAGCAGAACGCCGCGCTGGTCGAGGAAGCCACGGCCGCGGCGCGCGCGATGGAAGAACAGGCCGGCCAGCTCAGCGAGGTCGTCGCGATCTTCAGGCTCGACGGCAGCGCGCCGGGCACGGCGCTACCGAGCCGCCCCGTGGCTGCGGCGCAGACGCAGGCGAAGCGGCCTCAGCCGGCGAGCGGCGCGCGCAAGCCCGCCATGCGCGCGATCCCCGGCAACCGCGCCGCCGCCAGTACCGCGGCCGAGACGGATTGGCAGGAGTTCTGACCGAGGGCCAGGCGGACAGTTCGTCCGGCTGGCCTTCGGTACCGACGCGACATGCACGACGCGGCGCAATGGCGCGCCTCCCAGGCGTAGGGAGCGCACGCACCCGAGGTCGGGAATCGCCTTACGCCTAATGTTTCATGCAGCACCCCGGCTTCCGTGCCGATAGAGCCTTGAGGCGACGGCACGGCAGCTGCACAGCAGTACAACGAAACAGTTGAATTCTCGCTCCATTTGCTTACCGCCACGTCTCGCCGCTCAAGGTTTCTTTCGGCACCGCCCATTGGGCGTCGCCAATCGAATCGCGACAGCCAACCTTCGGTAATCCAAAGAGGTCAGCCATGAATTCGTTCCTGCAACGCTACAACGTCGGCCGCCGCCTCGGCGGCGCCTTCGGTCTTCTGATCCTGCTGTCCTGCCTGCTGGTCGCCGCGGGTCTGCTGTCCATGTCACGCGCCCACAAAGAGCTCGACAACATCGTCAAGGTCAATGTCGAGAAGGCCCGGATCGGCAACGGCATGCTCGACGCCAACAGCAACATCCTGGTCGCACTGGGCACCCTGTCCATGGTCACCAGCGAGGAACTCAACCAGCAGGCGCTGGCCGAGATCAAGAAGCAGCGCCAGCGCTATGCGGATTTGCGCAAGCAACTGGACGCGTTTCCGCCGAGCGAGAAAGGCAAGGTGCTTCGCGCCGAGATCGACGCCGCACGCGCCACCGCCCGCACCATGAACGACGAAGTCATCGCGCTCGCCACCTCCAACCGCAATGCGGAAGCGCAAACTGCGCTGAGCGAACACTCGCGCCCGGCCACCCTCGCCTGGAATGCGAAGATCCGCGAGAACGTGGACCTGCAGGACGAACAGCTGCAGACGGCCTATGCTGAGGCGACGCAGGCGATCGCCAGCGGTCGCAACATGCTGATCGCCGGCGGCGTGGCGGTACTGATCGTCAGCAGCCTGCTGGCCTGGGCGATCACCCGCAGCCTGACCCAGCCGCTGAACCGCGCCACCCGCGCCGCCGAGGCGATCGCCAACGGCCGCCTGGACAACGACGTCAGTACCCAGGCCCGCGACGAGCCCGGCCGCCTGCTCAACGCGATGGACAAGATGCAGACGCAGCTGCAGCGCTTCTCCAGCGAGACCGCGCTGATGATCGAACTGCATGCCGACAAGGACATGACCCATCGCATGCCGCTGGATTTCCCCGGCGTGTACGGCGACCTGAGCAAGGGCATCAACACCATGATGTTCGAGCACCTGGACGCGATCGTCGATGCGATCGCGGTGCTCAACGAATACGCCAATGGCGACCTGCGCCGCGACGCGCGGCGCTTGCCCGGCAGCCGCGCGGTGCTGCACGAATCGATGGATGCGGCCAAGGCCAGCCTGCTGGCGATCAATACCGAGATCAAGCGCCTGGCCGCGGCCGCCGCCGCCGGCGACTTCAGCGCCCGCGGCGATGCGCAGCACTTCCAACACGACTTCCGCCTGATGGTGGAAGGCCTCAACGCCATGATGGAAGTCAGCGACCGCAACCTCGGCAAGCTCTCCGCGCTGCTGCAGTCGATCGCCGCCGGCGACCTGACCGCGCGCATGCACGGCGAGTTCCATGGCGTGTTCGCGCGGATGCGCGACGACGCCAACGCCACCGCCGATCAGTTGACCGGCATCGTCGGCCGCATCCAGACCGCGGCGGTCAGCATCAATGCCGCCGCCACCGAGATCGCCGCCGGCAACGACGACCTGTCGCGGCGCACCGAACAGCAGGCGGCCAGTCTGGAAGAAACCGCTGCGTCGATGGAAGAACTGACCTCCACGGTCAAGCAGAACGCCGAGCACGCACGCCAGGCCAACCAGCTCGCGGTCGGCGCGGCAGGCGTCGCCACCCAGGGCGGCGACGTGGTCGGCCAGGTGGTGAGCACGATGAGCGGCATCGAAGCCTCGTCGAAGAAGATCGCCGACATCATTTCGGTGATCGACGGCATCGCCTTCCAGACCAACATCCTCGCGCTCAATGCCGCGGTGGAGGCCGCGCGCGCCGGCGACCAGGGTCGCGGTTTCGCCGTGGTCGCCAGCGAAGTGCGCACCCTCGCCCAGCGCTCGGCCGGCGCGGCCAAGGAAATCAAGGGCCTGATCGACGACTCGGTGGCCCGCGTCGCCGAGGGCTCGGTACTGGTCGACCAGGCCGGCAGGACCATGCAGGAGATCGTGTCCTCGGTGAAACGCGTCACCGACATCATGGGGGAGATCTCCGCCGCCTCGCAGGAGCAGTACGCCGGCATCGAGCAGGTCAACCAGACCGTCACCCAGATGGACGAAACCACCCAGCAGAACGCCGCGCTGGTGGAGGAAGCCACCGCCGCGGCGCGCTCGATGGAGGAACAGGCCGGACAGCTCACCGAAGCGGTGGCCGTGTTCAAGATCGACGACGCTCCCGCGGCAGCGCGCCGCCGCCCCACGGTCAGCGCGCCGGAGGTGGCCGCCGTGGTCAAGGCACAGGTCGCCGCTGCGACGCGTGCGGTGCGCAATGCGCCCAAGCGCGCGGCCGGAGGGGGCGGCGACGCCAGCTGGCAGGAGTTCTGAGTCCTGCGGCCGCGTTGCCGGCGACGGCAATGCGGCTGCAGCCTTGGCTGGCCTACAGAACCACGCCCGCCCTGCGCAACGACCACGACTTCGGCAACTGTACCGGCAGTGTCGACATCGCATGACCGGCAGGCCCGAGTCGCGGACTCGGGCTTTTCGATTTCCGCACCACGAACCTTCGCTACTGGCAGCCGCAATCCCCACTGGATCGGCGCTTCATGGCAACCATCCAAGCCCGAGCAGGCCATGCCTGAATGTGCTGCAGGCATCGCGGCAGCGGCCGCGCCGCATGGGAATCGTTCTCATAAGCGGCAAAAAATCGTGTCAAAACTCCGGCGCTTTTGGGATCGGCATCTTGAGTCGCACATTTTTTCGTTCGCACCCTAAAGTCAATCCAGAAAATGCCGCTAAAAGTCTCACTACGGGATTTTGTCTAAAAAATACTACTAAAGTTTTTGGATGTCGCATCGACACGGCCGGCTGCCGATGGAAGAGCGCGTATCCAACGAACTGCGCGCCCATGGTCTAGAAAACGTCCTGGAGGCGGTTCTCCGCTGCCGAGGCTCCCGCTGCCATGCCGAATTTTCATCAACGTGAATCTGTACAGAAAACGTCCTCGGTCGGCCTACGGCACAGCCGGAATCAATCCGTCATTGGAGAACCCTTCGTGAACAATGTCCTGCAACGCTTCAATGTCGGCCCCCGGCTCATTACCGCTTTCGGCGTCCTCATCCTGCTTTCCTTTTTCTTGGTGGCGATCGGCGTCAATGCCATGTCCAACGCACGCGAACAGCTGGATGTCATCGTGCTGGACAGAATGGAGAAGATCGACATCAGCAACCAGATGCTCGATGCCAACTCCTCCATTCTTGTCGCGCTCGGCACCTACTCGACCGCTTCCGAGCCAGCACTCAAGAGCAAGGCGGTTGCCGCAATCAAGCAACAGCGCGAGCGCTACAGCGCACTTCGCGGCAAACTGGACGGCCTGTCCAGCACCGAGGCTGGACGCAAAATCCGCGCCGAGATGGACGTTAAGCGCACGATTGCCGGAAAGATCAACGACGCGGTAATGGCCTTGAGCGCACGCAACGAGAATGCGGCCGCCCAGGCCATGTTGAACGACAAGGCAGGCCCAGCGACGCTGGCGTGGCAGGAACAGATCCGCAGTTTCGGCGCAAGGCAACGCGCGCAAAGTAACGACGCCTACAAGCAAGCCATCGCGTCGATGAGCCGCGGCAGAACCCAGTTGATGATCGGAGCCGGGGCCGTGTTTCTGATCAGCAGTCTATTTGCGTTGTTGATCACGCGTAGCCTGACCATGCCGCTGGAACGCGCCACACGTGCCGCAGAAGCCATCGCCAATGGCGAGCTGGAAAACGATGTGCATACCCATGCACAAGACGAAACAGGACGGCTCTTGTTTGCCATGTCCAGAATGCAGGATCGACTGCAGTCGGTGCTGGCAGCGCAGGCGGAGATGGCCCAACGCCACGATGCCGGCCAGATCAGCTACCGCATGGATGCCAAGGCGTTCCCGGGGCAATACGGCCGCATGGTGCACGACAGCAACGAACTGGCGGGTTCGCACATCGCGGTGAAGATGCGCCTGGCGCAGATCATGGGCCGCTATGCGATCGGCGACTTCAGCGAGGACATGGATCGCCTGCCGGGCGAAAAGGCCGTGCTGACCGAGACCATGGACACGGTCAAGCAGAATCTGACCGCGATGAATCGCGAGATCAGCCAGTTGGCCACTGCCGCAGCGGCCGGCGACTTCAGCGTGCGCGGCGACGCCGAGCGCTTCCAGTACGACTTCCGCGCCATGGTCGACAACCTCAACCAGCTGATGGCCACCGCCGACGGCAACCTGCAGTCCTTGTCCACGCTGCTGCAGTCCATCGCCGCCGGCGACCTGACCGCACGCATGCACGGCGAATTCCAGGGTGTGTTCGCCCGGATGCGCGACGACGCCAACGCCACCTCCGAGCAGTTGGCCGCCATCGTCGGCCGCATCCAGACCGCCGCCTTGAGCATCAACAGTGCCTCGAGCGAGATCGCCACCGGCAACGACGACCTGTCGCGCCGTACCGAGCAGCAGGCCGCCAGCCTGGAGGAAACCGCCGCCTCGATGGAAGAGCTGACCTCCACGGTCAAGCAGAACGCCGAACATGCCCGCCAGGCCAACCAACTTGCGGTCGGTGCCGCCGCGGTCGCTTCGCAGGGCGGCGACGTGGTCGGCCAGGTCGTCACCACGATGAGCGGCATCGAGACCTCCTCCAAGAAGATCGCCGACATCATCTCGGTGATCGACGGCATCGCCTTCCAGACCAATATCCTGGCCTTGAATGCGGCGGTGGAAGCGGCGCGTGCCGGCGAACAGGGCCGCGGTTTCGCCGTGGTCGCCAGCGAGGTGCGTACCCTCGCCCAGCGCTCGGCCAACGCCGCCAAGGAAATCAAGAGCCTGATCGACGACTCGGTCAGCCAGGTGTCCAACGGCTCGGCGCTGGTGCGCCAGGCCGGCCAGACCATGACCGAGATCGTGTCCTCGGTGCAGCGCGTCACCGACATCATGGGCGAGATCTCCGCCGCCTCGCAGGAGCAGTACGCCGGCATCGAACAGGTCAACCAGACCGTGACCCAGATGGACGAGGCCACGCAACAGAACGCCGCGCTGGTCGAGGAAGCCAGCGCATCGGCGCGGGCGCTGGAAGAAGAGGCGCGCCGGCTGAGCGAGGCCGCAGCGGTGTTCCGGCTCGGCACCGGCGGCGGCAGCAACCCCGCTGCGGCCATGCCCGTGCGCGCAGCGCCCGCACGCGCGGCGTCGCGTCCGGCGGCGGCCAAACCGGCCCCGCGCCAGGCGGCGGGCAAGCGCGCGGCGGTGACGGAAACGGACTGGGCGGAGTTCTGAGCGCTGCGCCGCGGCCCGGCCATCCAATCGGACTTGCATCACAGTTGCATCGGTGCCGCGCACGGGCGATCTCAAGCGTCCGTCCCCGCAGTCGATATCGAATTAACGACGCGTGAATGCGGTCACCGCAGCCACCTCGCCATTGCCGCCGCTTCGGGAGCCTGAGATGCCGCGCTATACCGATCTGAAATCGTCCCTGCTCGCGTCGTTGCTGTGCGTGCTCGGCTGCGCCGCGGTGATCGGGGTGGCGCATCTGAGCACCCGCACCCTCGACGACTCGCGCCAGCACCTGCTGCAGTTGCAGACCCGGCAAGCGCCGTCGGCGATGGCCTTGCGCGAGCTGCGCGCGCAGCTCGCGGAATTGCGTCTGTACCAGCTGTCGCTGATCGCCGCGACCGGCAATGCCGCGGAAGTGGCCGACTACGACCAGCGCATCGAACGCTCGATGCGCGGCGCGCGCACGCAGGTGGCGCGGTACATCGCCACCGCGCCGAGCGGCGACGAACGCCGCCGCTTCGCCACGGTCCAGGCGGAGCTGGATGCCTATCTGCAGCTGCACCGGCAGATCAGCAGCGCGGTGCATGCCGGCGATCGCGAACGCGCCCGCCAGCTGTCCACGCAACAGGCGCTGCCGCAGCGCCGCGCCTTGTTCGCCGACCTGGAGGAACTGAGCCGGGTCAACGCCGCGCACGCGCTGCACGCGGACGCCGACGCGCCCGCCTACGTCGCCCGCTAGCCCCACTGCGGTACTGCCTCGCCATCGCCCAATCCGCTGCACGGAAACGCCAATGAACGTCTTCAAGCAACTGAAAATCCGCGACAAGCTGATCTTCGCATTCGCCCTGACCACGCTGCTGACCGTGATCCTGGGCGTGTTCACCTATTCGCGTACCACATTGGCGATGTCCGAGCTCAAGCGCATCGAGCTGGATTGGGTGCCGGCCACGCAGGCGCTGGCCGAAGTCCGCGCGCAGCTCGGCGAGTTCCGCACCTACGAGCTGGCGCAGATCGCGCGCGCCGACGACCCGGAAGCGATGGCCGACTATTTCAAGCGCATGCAGAAGGTGCGCACGGAAGTGGCCAAGAACCAGGCCATCATCGAACGGGTGATGCTGGAAAAGACGCAGCGGCAGATGTATGTCGGGGTCAAGGAAAAACTGGACGCCTACCTGCAGGCCAACACGCTGATGGGCGATGCGATGCGCGGCGGCGACGTCGCCGCGGCGCAGACCATCTCCGACAAGCAGTCGCGGCCACTGCGGCGCGAACTGTTCGAACGGATCGTGGCGCTGACCGACTACAACGTCGCCCAGCTGAACCAGGAAATGGACACGATCAACGCGCAGCTGGCGCGCACCAAGCTGCTGATCATGAGCCTGCTCGCACTGGCCATCGCGGCCGCAGCCAGCGTCGGCTGGATGATTTCGCGCGGCATCGCGCGCCAGCTCGACGCGGCACGGCAACTGTCGCAGGCCATCGCCCGCGGCGAACTGGACAGCGCCGTGCGCGCGCGCTCCAACGACGAGGTCGGCCAGCTGATGGGCGACATGCTGGACATGCGCAGCCGCATCCGCGAGGTGATCGATGCGCAGAACCTGATGGCGCAGCGCCACGAACAGGGCACGATCAGCTATCGCATGGACGCGACCGCCTTCCCCGGCGACTACGGGCACATGGTCAAGGCCACCAACGATCTGGTCGCCTCGCACGTGGCGGTGAAGCTGCGCCTGGTGCAGATCATCCAGCGCTACGCGATCGGCGACCTGTCCGAGGACATGGAGCGCCTGCCCGGCGAGAAAGCCGTGCTGACCGAGGCGATGGACACCGCCAAGGCCAACCTGACCGCGATGAACGTACAGGTCAAGCAACTGGCCGAAGCCGCGGCGATCGGCGACTTCAGCGCGCGCGGCGACGCCGAGCGCTTCCAGTACGATTTCCGGGCGATGGTGCAGAACCTCAACGCGATGATGGAGGTCAGCGACCGCACCCTCGGCGAGCTGTCGCAGCTGCTGCAGGCCATCGCCGCCGGCGACCTGAGCGTGCGCATGCATGGCGAGTTCCACGGTGTGTTCGCCAAGATGCGCGACGACGCCAATGCCACCGCCGAGCAGTTGGCCGATATCGTCGGCCGCATCCAGGGCGCAGCGGCCAGCATCAACGTCGCCTCGTCGGAGATCGCCGCCGGCAACGACGACCTGTCGCGGCGCACCGAGCAGCAGGCGGCCAGCCTGGAAGAGACCGCCGCCTCGATGGAAGAACTGACCTCCACCGTCAAGCAGAACGCCGAACACGCGCGCCAGGCCAACCAGCTTGCGGTCGGTGCGGCCGCGGTCGCCTCGCAGGGCGGCGACGTGGTCGGCCAGGTGGTCGCCACCATGAGCGGCATCGAGACCTCGTCGAAGAAGATCGCCGACATCATCAGCGTCATCGACGGCATCGCCTTCCAGACCAATATCCTGGCGCTCAACGCCGCGGTCGAAGCGGCGCGCGCCGGCGAGCAGGGCCGCGGCTTCGCGGTGGTCGCCAGCGAGGTACGGACGCTGGCCCAGCGCTCGGCCGGCGCGGCCAAGGAGATCAAGGGCCTGATCGACGACTCGGTGACCCGCGTCGCCGAAGGCTCGACGCTGGTCGATCGCGCCGGACAGACCATGGCCGAGATCGTGTCCTCGGTGCAGCGCGTCACCGACATCATGGGCGAGATCTCCGCCGCCTCGCAGGAGCAGTCGCTGGGCATCGAGCAGGTCAACCAGACCGTCACCCAGATGGACGAGGCCACCCAGCAGAACGCCGCGCTGGTCGAGGAAGCCACCGCCGCGGCGCGTACGCTGCAGACCCAGGCCGGCCAGCTCAGCGCCACCGTCGCCGAGTTCAAGCTGGACCCGCAGGCCAGCGCACCGGCGCCGCAGGCCGCGCCTGTCGCAAAAGCCAGGCCGTCCGTGCGCGCCAAGGTCTCTGCGGTGGCGACCGCACCGCGTGCGCCCGCGCGCATCCGCAGCGTGACGGGCACGGCACGCGCCTCCGCCGCCGAAGACCAGTGGCAGGAGTTCTGAAGGCGGCAGCGGCAGCGGCGCAGGCCGCGCCTTGTTCCGGCGTCAATTTCGCCCGGCGCCGGCCGATAACCCGATAGACCGATCACCGCTGCGAGCCATGGCCACTCCAACGTCTTCCCTGCCCCACCCCGGTTCCGACAACCGCGACTTCGAATTCAGCGATCGCGATTTCAAGCGGGTCTGCGACCTGATCTACCAGAAGGCGGGCATCGCGCTGGCCCCGGCCAAGCGCGACATGGTCTACGGCCGGCTGTCGCGGCGCCTGCGCACGCTGGGCCTGCGCTCGTTCCGCGAGTACCTGGACTGGCTGGAGCGCGACGGCGGCGACGAGTGGGAGGCGTTCACCAACGCGCTGACCACCAACCTGACCTCGTTCTTCCGCGAGCCGCACCACTTCGAGCGCCTGCGCGAAGAGCTGCAGAAGCACGCCGCCTCGGCGCCGGTGAAGATCTGGTCGTGCGCCGCCTCCACCGGCGAGGAGCCGTATTCGCTGGCGATCACCGCCTGCGAGGCGTTCGGCACGCTGACCCCGCCGGTGCGGATCCTGGCCACCGACGTGGACACCCAGGTGCTGGCGACCGCCTCGCGCGGCGTGTATGCGGTCGATCGCATCTCCAGCCTGGACCCGGCACTCAAGCGCAAGTACTTCCAGCGCGGCAGCGGCGCCAACGAGGGCCAGTGCCGGGTGGTGCCGGCCCTGCGCGAGCTGCTCGAGTTCCGCCAATTGAACCTGCTGGAGCCGCGCTACGACGTCAGCGGCCCGTACCTGGCGCTGTTCTGCCGCAACGTGATGATTTATTTCGACAAGCCCACCCAACGTGGCATCCTGTCGCGGCTGATCCCGCATCTGGACGACGAAGGCATGCTCTACACCGGCCATTCGGAAAACTACCTGCATGCGGCCGACCTGATCCAGCCCTGCGGCCGCACGCTGTACCGGCGCGCCGCCAAGGCACGCGCATGAGAGCCGCCACGATGGTCGCGGATCAGGTGATGCGCTACCACGACACCCGCTTCCAGACCATGGCGGCCAAGCTGTTGCCGACCCAGTATCTGGTCGTGGACGACGACACCGCGCTGACCACCATCCTCGGCTCCTGCGTGGCCGCCTGCATCCGCGACCCGCTGCTGAAGATCGGCGGCATGAACCACTTCATGCTGCCCGACGGCCAGGCCGGCGACGGCGCACCGGCGCGCTACGGCAGCTATGCGATGGAAGTGCTGATCAACGACCTGCTCAAGCGCGGCGCCAGCCGCAGCCGCCTGGAAGCCAAGGTGTTCGGCGGCGGCAACGTGCTCAAGGGTTTCACCAACAACCCGGTCGGCACCCGCAACGCCGAGTTCGTGCTGAACTACCTGAAAGCCGAGCAGATTCCGGTGGTGGCCGAGGACCTGCGCGGCATCCATCCGCGCAAGATCTGGTTCTTCCCCGGCACCGGCCGCGTGGTCGTGCAGCGCCTGCCGCATGCGCACGAAGAAGCCGAAATCGCCGCCGCCGAATCGGCGGTGCGTGCCCGCCTCGCCAAAGCGCCCGTCACCGGCGCCGTGGAGTTGTTCGAATGACGTCAGAAATCCCCTGCCGCGTGCTGATCGTCGACGACTCCGCGGTCGTGCGGCAAATGCTGACCGAGATCCTGTCGCGCGCGCCCGGCATCGAAGTGGTCGGCTCGGCCGCCGATCCGATCCTGGCCCGCGAGAAGATCAAGCGGCTCAATCCGGACGTGATCACCCTGGACGTGGAAATGCCGCGCATGGACGGCCTGGCGTTCCTGGAAAACCTGATGCGGCTGCGGCCCACGCCGGTGGTGATGATCTCCTCGCTGACCGAGCGCGGCGCCGACACCACGCTGCAGGCGCTGGCGCTGGGCGCGGTCGATTTCATCTCCAAGCCCAAGCTCGACGTGGCCCGCGGCCTGGAGGAATACGCCGAGGAAATCGTCGGCAAGGTCAAGGCCGCAGCCAAGGCCAAGGTCCGCGCGCTCGACCGCCCGGCCGCGCCGCGGCCCGCCGGCAACGCGGTGATCACGCCGAGCGCCGTGTCCACGCTGAAATTCCGCACTACCGACCGGCTGATCGCGATCGGCGCCTCCGCCGGCGGCACCGAAGCGCTGCGCGTGGTCCTGGAAGGCATGCCGGCCGATGCGCCGGCGGTGGTGATGACCCAGCACCTGCCGGCCGGCTTCAGCACCGCCTTCGCCGACCGTCTCAACCGGCATTCGGCGATGGCGGTACGCGAGGCCAGCGAAGGCGAAGCGATCCTGCCCGGCCACGCCTACCTGCCGCCCGGCGGCAAGCACCTGCAGGTGGTCCGCGACGGCGCCCGCTGGCGTTGCAAGATCGACGACGGCCCGCCGGTCAACCGGCACAAGCCGGCGGTGGACGTGCTGTTCCAGTCGGTGGCGCGCAACGCCGGCGCCAACGCGATCGGCGCGGTGTTGACCGGCATGGGCGACGACGGCGCACGCGGCCTGCTGGAAATGCTGCAGGCCGGCGCCAGCACCCTGGTCCAGGACGAAGCCACCAGCGTGGTCTGGGGCATGCCCGGCACCGCATTCCGGCTCGGCGCCGCGCAGGAGGTGTTGCCGCTGGACCGGATCGCCGAACGCCTGATCGCCTTGTCCAACCAGGCCCGCTAGCCCCATGCCGCGCCAGCGCGTCCGCACCCCGAACGCGCCCAGCGAACCCGCTGCGACCTCGGCTTCCTGCCTGGCCAGGTTGCAGGATTCCGAGCAGGCCCTGCTGAGCTGCCTGCAGCAGGCGCCCGACGGCGTGGTGGTGATCGACGCGGACGCGCGCATCCTCGCCTTCAATCAGACCGCCGAGGCGCTGTGGGGCCTGTCGCAGGCGCAGGTGCTGGGGCGTTCGCTCGGTGAGCTGGTACCGGACGAGGCGCGCGCGCCGTTCCTGGCCAGGTGCATGCGGCAGCGCGCCGACACGCCCGGCGACGGCTACGAACTGCAGTTGCCCGGCAACGACGGCGTGCAGCGCTGGGTGTCGGTCAGCGCGGCCACGGTGCCGCAGCAACCGGCGCCGCTGTCCGTGGTGTTCGTGCGCGACATCAGCGCCGAACGCGAGCGCGACGCCAAGATGCGGCTGCTGTCGCTGGCCCTGGACCGCAGCGACAACGCCATTGTGGTCTGCGACCCGCAGCTGGCGATCCTGTACGTCAACGCCGGCTTCGTGCACATGTTCGGCTATGCCGCCGAGGAAGTGCGCGGACTGCTGCCCAGCAGCGTGCTGCCCGGCATCGGCACCGACATGCAGGCGGTACGGCTGACCCGCGAACGCGTGGTCGGCGGACTGGGCCACCAGACCGATCTGCTGGTCTACCGCAAGGACGGCTCGCCGCTGTGGACCACGCTGATGGCCAATCCGATCGCCGACGCGGACGGCGGCATCCAGCACTACGTGGTCTCGTTCACCGACATCACCCAGAGCAAGATGCACGAGATCCTGCACAAGAACGTGCTCG
This sequence comes from Xanthomonas bonasiae, assembly GCF_014836395.1. Taxonomy (NCBI): domain Bacteria; kingdom Pseudomonadati; phylum Pseudomonadota; class Gammaproteobacteria; order Lysobacterales; family Lysobacteraceae; genus Xanthomonas; species Xanthomonas bonasiae. The sequence continues at coordinate 45,974 of NZ_JACSQX010000016.1, read as the reverse complement.
ACGCGCTGGTCCGCGAACAGCCGCTGGTCGACGTGGCCACGCTGATCTGCAGCGAGGTCGAACGCATCGCCCCGCAGGTGGTGGCCTCGATCATCAGCGTCGATGGCGACGGGCGGCTGCACCCGCTGGCCTCGCCGAGCCTGCCGACCGCCTTCAACGAGGCGGTCGAATGCATGCGCGTGGGTCCCACCGCCGGTGCCTGCGGCGCGGCGATCTGGCGCGGCAAGCAGGTGCTGGTGCGCGACGCCGCCACCGATCCGCTGTTCGCCGAGTACCGGCCGCTGGTGCAGCAGCTCGGCCTGGGCAGCTGCGTGGCCAGCCCGATCAAGTCCAGCGGCGGGCGCGTGCTCGGCAGTTTCGCGCTGTATTACCGCGACGTCTGCGAACCGCAGGCCTGGCACCTGCGGCTGATCGAGCTGTGCCTGCATCTGTGCGCGCTGGCGCTGGAGCGCGAGCAGACCAAGGCGCGCGTGCACCAGTTGGCGTTCTACGACTCGCTGACCGGCCTGCCCAACCGGGTGATGTTCAGCGCCCGCGCCGAGCAGGCGCTGGCCGCCGCCGAATACCACGCGTTTCCGGTGGCGATCCTGTTCGTCGACATCGACCGCTTCAAGCGCGTCAACGAGACCCAGGGCCACGCCGCCGGCGACGGCATGCTGCGCGACATCGCGCGGCGCCTGGGCGAGACCTTGAACGCGACCGACCTGATCGGCCGCCAGGCCGGCGACGAGTTCGTGCTGATGCTGCCGCAGTGCGGCGCCGAGCAGGCCGCCGGGGTGGCCGAGCGCCTGTTGCTGGCGCTGGCCGAGCCGCTGGTGGTCGGGCACGTAACCCTGCACCCGGGCGCCAGCATCGGCGTGGCGATGTTCCCCGACGACGGCCGCGACATCGAGACCCTGCTGCGCCACGCCGACCTGGCCATGTACCGGGCCAAGAACGAAGGTGGCGGCAGTTTCCGCTTCTTCAGCGCCGACATGAACCGCATGGCGCAGGAACGCGTGGCGCTGGAGACCGCGTTGCGCGAAGCGTTGCGCCGCGACCAGCTGCAGTTGCACTACCAGCCGCAGCTGCACAGCCAGCCGCCCTACGCGCTGTACGGGGTGGAGGCGCTGCTGCGCTGGCAGCACCCGCATCTGGGCGACATCTCGCCGGCGCGCTTCGTGCCGATGGCCGAGGAATGCGGACTGATCGACGAACTCGGGCATTGGGTGCTGCGCCAGGCCTGCCGGCAGATGGCCGATTGGCGCCTGCGCGGCGTGCCGGTGCCGCGCGTGGCGGTCAACCTGTCGGCCAGCAACTTCGCCGACGCGCAGTTGCCGGCGCGGGTGGCGCAGATGCTGAGCGCGCATGCGCTGGCGCCCAGCGACCTGGCGCTTGAAATGACCGAGAGCGTCATGCTGTCCAACGCACCGGCGGTGCTGGCCAATCTGCGTCAGTTGCAGGCCAGCGGCGTACGCCTGTCGCTGGACGACTTCGGCACCGGCTATTCCAGCCTCAGCCATCTGCACCAGTTGCCGGTCAACGAACTCAAGCTGGACATGAGCTTCGTCCGCGACCTGGAACACAGCGAGACCGCACGCGCGCTGACCACCTCGGTGCTGCGCATCGGCGAGAGCCTGCGCCTGCATACCGTCGCCGAGGGCGTGGAAACCGAGGCGCAGCGGGCCTTCCTGGCGTGGCTCGGTTGCGACGTGCTGCAGGGCTTCCTGTTCGCGCCCGCGTTGCCGGCGACGCAGCTGGAACACTGGATCGGCGCGCATCGGGCCGAGGCGGCAGCGGCCGCGCCGCCCGCAACGTCCGGCGCGGCGCCTCCGTAGCCGGTCGCGGCACAGTTATTGCTTGATCCGCAGCACGTTTTTTTACCCCCCGTCAGGCAATGCCGATCCGCTTCCTGTTGTCGCTGCTGCTGTGGTCCGCCAGTGCTGCGCTCGCCGCGCAGACGCTGCGCCCTGCCTATCCCGACGTCGTGCGCCGCTTCTCCACCCACGACGGCCTGCCGCAGAATTCGGTGAACGCGATCGTGCAGGACCGCGACGGTTTCCTGTGGCTGGGCACCTTCGGCGGGCTGGCACGCTTCGACGGCAGCGGGTTCAGCGTCTACCGCAGCCTGGCCGGCAGCGGCCCGTCCAGCGACCGCATCCTGCAACTGCTGGAGGACGAGCGCGGCCAGTTGTGGATCGGCAGCGAGGACGCCGGCGTCAGCGTCTACCGCGACGGCCGCTTCCTGCGCCTGGACCTGTGCGGCGGCCGCTGCCTGATCCGCCGCTTCGTCGCCGCGGCCGACGGCAGCGTGTGGGTCTTCAGCAGTGCCGGCGCCTACCGGATCGACCCGGGCACCCTGCGCACCCTCGAACAGCAGCCGCAGGCGCTGGACATGGCCGCCGCGCTCGGCGGCGACGGACAGCTCTATCTGGGTGGGCAAGGCCTGTGGCGGCTGCGCCAGGGACGCCGCGAAGCGGTGCCGTTACCGGCCGGGGAAACCCGGGTCAGTTCGCTGCACAGCGAAGGCAGCGTGCTGTGGGTGGGTGCCGGCGCGGCCCTGCACCGCTACGACACGCTGCGCCGGCAATGGCTGCCGGCAGCGGCGCCGGTGCGCGGCGCGCAGGCGCTGGCGCGCGATGCGCAGCACCGGCTGTGGGCGGTCGATGTCGATGGACAGTTGTTCCGCGACGACGACGATGGCGCTGGGCTGCGTCCGTTGACGACGCCGGCGCTGCCGGCGTCGCACAGCCTGCTCAGCGACCGCGACGGCAACCTGTGGCTGGGCAGCAACGCGCGTGGCCTGCTGCGCATCGCGCGCTCGCGCATCGGCCTGCTCAACGACGCGCAGCAGGGCATGGACCTGCCCGGCCTGCCGGTGATCGGCGACGGCAGCGGCGGGCTGTGGCTGGGCACCGTATGCGGCGGACTGCGGCACTGGGACGCGCCCAGCGGACGCCTGCGCCGCTGGTCGTTGCAATCCGCGCTCGGCAACGAGTGCGTGTGGTCGCTGCACCGCGACGAGGCCGGCGGCCTGTGGATCGGCACCGTCGATGGCCGCGTCGGCTATCTGCAGCCCGACGCGCAGGACGACCGCGCCGATCGCGACAACGACGCCTACCGCAGCCAGGCGCTGCGGCTGGTCGCGCAATGGCCGGACCAGTTGCCGATCCGCGCCCTGTACCGCACCGCCAAGCACAGGCTGCTGGTCGCCAGCGGCCACGGCGTCTACGCGGTCCCGGTCGGCGCCGGCGGCGAGACCGGCGCGCCGCAGCGCCTCCCCGGCTTGCCCGGCAGCGTCACCCTGATCCAGCCGGCGCAGCAAGGCGGCCTGTGGCTGGCCGGCGGCGAAGGCGTGGTGCGCTGGCGACGGCAACGGGTGGTGGAACGCTGGAACACCGGCAACGGCCTGTCCAGCCGCTTCGTGCGCTCGCTGTACGAACAGCCCGACGGCACGCTGTGGATCGGCACCTATGGCGGCGGCCTCAACCGCATCGGCAACGGCCGCGTCCAGCGCTTCGATCGCGGCAGCGGCCTGTTCGACGACGTGGTCTCGTGCATGGTCGCCGACGCGCGCGGCGGGCTGTGGCTCAGCGGCAACCGCGGCATTTCCCTGCTGCTGCCGGAGGAACTGGCCAAGGCCGCCGCCGGCAGCGAGGAGTTGAGCGCGATCGGCTTTTCCGAAAGCGACGGCCTGGAACCGGCCGAAACCAACGGCGGCGGCCAGCCGGCGTGCCTGCGCGACGCCGCCGGCAAGCTGTGGTCAGCAGCAGGCCAAGCGGATGCCTTGCAGGCCGGCGCGACCGTAAAAACGCAAAAACCCTTTCGCAAGGCACGCGATCCCTGGTGAGCACGCTGCCAGCAGCGCAGGGGTGGAATCGGAGCGCGACATGGGCGGTGCCGATGGCGCATCGCTCGCGCGGCAACGCCATCGCGCAAGAGAACCGGATCTTGCGCGTCGCTTTCGCACGGATGCCGGCTGAAGCCGAAGACGCACGACGCCGACGCTGGGTCGGCCATGGCGTGCACAACGCTTGCGGCGCAGTGCGATCACACGAGCGCCAAAGAAAAAGCCCGGCATCGCCGGGCTTTTTCGTTGCACTGTTCGACCGCCTGGATCAGGCCGCGACGGTATCGGCCACGTCCTGATATTCCTGGATCTGATCGAAGTTCATGTAGCGATAGATCTGCTCGCCACTGGTCTTGATCACGCCCACGTCGGCCATGTACTCGTCCTTGGTCGGGATGCGGCCCAGGCGCGAGCAGATCGCCGCCAGTTCCGCCGACCCCAGGTACACATTGGTGTTGCGGCCCAGGCGGTTGGGGAAGTTGCGGGTGGAGGTGGAGAACACCGTGGCGCCCTCGCGCGCCTGCGCCTGGTTGCCCATGCACAGCGAGCAGCCCGGCATTTCCATGCGCGCGCCGGCCGCGCCGAAGGTGCCGTAGTGGCCTTCCTTGGTCAGCTCGGAGGCGTCCATCTTGGTCGGCGGCGCGACCCACAGCCGGGTCGGGATGTCGCGCTTGCCTTCCAGCAGCTTGGCCGCGGCGCGGAAGTGGCCGATGTTGGTCATGCACGAGCCGATGAACACCTCGTCGATCGCCGCGCCGGCGACTTCGGACAGCGTCTTGACGTCGTCCGGATCGTTCGGGCACGCCACGATCGGCTCGTGGATGTCGGCCAGATCGATCTCGATCACCGCGGCGTACTCGGCATCGGCATCGGGCTCGAGCAGCTGCGGATCGGCCAGCCACTCTTCCATCTTCTTGATGCGGCGGCCCAGCGTGCGCGCATCGGCGTAGCCCTCGGCGATCATCCAGCGCAGCAGGGTGATGTTGCTGGTCAGGTATTCGATGATCGGCGCCTTGTCCAGGCGCACCGTGCAGCCGGCGGCGGAACGTTCGGCCGAGGCGTCGGACAGTTCGAACGCCTGCTCCACCTTCAGGTTCGGCAAGCCTTCGATCTCCAGGATGCGGCCGGAGAAGATGTTCTTCTTGCCCTGCTTGGCCACGGTCAGCAGGCCGTCCTTGATCGCGTACAGCGGGATCGCGTTGACCAGGTCGCGCAGGGTCACGCCCGGCTGCATCTCGCCCTTGAAGCGCACCAGCACGCTCTCCGGCATGTCCAGCGGCATGACGCCGGTGGCGGCGGCGAACGCGACCAGGCCGGAGCCGGCCGGGAACGAGATGCCGATCGGGAAGCGGGTGTGCGAGTCGCCGCCGGTGCCGACGGTGTCGGGCAGCAGCATGCGGTTGAGCCAGCTGTGGATCACGCCGTCGCCCGGGCGCAGCGACACGCCGCCGCGGGTGGAGATGAACTCCGGCAGGGTGTGGTGGGTCTTGACGTCCACCGGCTTCGGATACGCGGCGGTGTGGCAGAACGACTGCATCACCAGGTCGGCGGAAAAGCCCAGGCAGGCCAGGTCCTTCAGCTCGTCGCGGGTCATCGGCCCGGTGGTGTCCTGCGAGCCCACCGAGGTCATCTTCGGCTCGCAATAGGTGCCCGGGCGCATGCCCTGGCCTTCCGCCAGACCGCAGGCGCGGCCGACCATCTTCTGCGCCAGCGAGAAGCCCTTGCCGGTATCCGGCGGCACCATCGGCAGGCGGAACAGGTCCGACGGCGGCAGGCCGAGGAACTCGCGCGCCTTGGCGGTCAGGCCGCGGCCGACGATCAGCGGGATGCGGCCGCCGGCGCGCACTTCGTCGAACAGCACGTCCGACTTCATCGCGAACTCGGCGATCACCTGCCCGTTCTTCAGCGCCTTGCCGTCGTACGGACGCAGCTCGACCACGTCGCCGTGCTCCATCTGCGACACGTCCAGCTCGATCGGCAGCGCGCCGGCGTCTTCCATGGTGTTGTAGAAGATCGGCGCGATCTTCGAACCCAGGCACACGCCGCCGAAGCGCTTGTTCGGAATGAACGGAATGTCCTCGCCGGTCCACCACAGCACCGAGTTGGTCGCCGACTTGCGCGAGGACCCGGTCCCGACCACGTCGCCGACGTAGGCGACCAGGTGGCCCTTGGCCTTGAGGTCGGCGATCGCCTGGATCGGGCCGCGCTTGCCGTCTTCTTCCGGCACGAACGCGGCGCCGTCGCGCTTGTTCTTCAGCATCGCCAGCGCGTGCATCGGGATGTCCGGGCGCGTGGTCGCGTCCGGCGCCGGCGACAGGTCGTCGGTATTGGTCTCGCCCGGCACCTTGAACACGCTGACGGTCAGGCTCTGCGGCACTTCCGGCTTGCTGGTGAACCACTCCGCGTCGGCCCAGCTCTGCAGCACCGCCTTGGCGTGCGCATTGCCGGCTTCGGCCTTTTCCTGCACGTCGTGGAACGCGTCGAAGATCAGCAGCGTGTGCTTGAGGCCTTCGGCGGCCACCGCGCCGAGCTCGGCGTGGTCCAGCAACTCGATCAGCGGGTGGATGTTGTAGCCGCCGAGCATGGTGCCCAGCAGTTCGGTGGCGCGCTTGGGCGAGATCAGCGTGCACTGCTCGCTGCCGAAGGCGACCGCGGCCAGGTACGACGCCTTGACCTTGGCCGCGTCGTCGACGCCGGCCGGCACGCGCTGGCTCAGCAGCTCGACCAGGAACTGTTCTTCGCCGGCGGGCGGCTGCTTCAGCAGCTCGACCACCTCGGCAGTCTGCTGCGCGCTCAGCGGCAGCGGCGGGATACCGAGCGCGGCGCGCTCTGCGACGTGGTGGCGGTAGGCTTCCAACATGCGGGTTCTCCGGAAATTTCGGTAGGGGTGAGCGGTAAACGAATAGCGGCGTCAGGCGGACGGCTTGGGCACGATGATCTTCAGGCCCTTGAAGTAATCGCGGAAAAAGCCGTCGTCGCGGGTGATCAGTCCATCGCATTGCAGCAGCGCGTGGGCGCCGATCAGGAAATCGGCCACCACCCGCTCGCGCTGGCCGCCGCGGGCGCGGAAACGGCGCTGCATCTCGCCGGCACGCAACGCCGACTTGGCCTCGAGCGCATTGAAACGGATGCTCATGTCCTCCAGCACCGACAGCGCCTCGGCGCCGTCGCGCAGCGCGCCGCACACCTCGGCCAGGACGATGTCGCACACCACCACCGGGCCGGTACTCAAGCACTGGCGCAGGCAGGCTTCGGCAGCATCGGCCTGCGGGCCGTCGGCCAGCAGGTCCACCAGCACGGACGAGTCGATCGCGATCATGCCTTGGGGTCGGGTCCGAACGGATCGCCCGGCGCGCGGCCGCGGATCGCGCGCATCGCCTCGTCGGTGCTGGCGAAGCCGTCCAGCTTGAAGCGGCCGCGGGCGCGCGAGATCGCATCGTCCACGCTCTTGCGCAGGATGATGCGGCCGCCGTCCAGCTCCACCTTCAGGATGGTGCCCTTGCTCAGTCCCAGCGCATCGCGCACGGCCTTGGGCAAGGTGATCTGACCGCGCTCGGCGACGGTGGCTTCCATGGGCGGACTCCTCAAGGTATGCACAAATTTTACATACTTGAAACATCATACTCAAGTCCGCATACAGTCCCGGTCACACCATCCGTACACACTGAATCGGTCAGAATGACCGCATTCCCTACAGCCGCGATGCCATAGGAGTTCCGTGATGAGCGATTCCTTTTCCACCCGTGCCTCGCTCGAGGTCAACGGCAAACGCTACGCTTACTACAGCCTGCCCAAGCTCGCCGAGCGCTTCGACATTGGCCGCCTGCCCTACTCGCTGAAGATCCTGCTGGAAAACCTGCTGCGCCACGAAGACGGCGGCGTCACCGTGGGCAAGGACCACATCGAGGCGGTGGCGAAGTGGGATCCCAAGGCCGAACCCGACACCGAAATCGCGTTCATGCCGGCGCGGGTGGTGCTGCAGGACTTCACCGGCGTGCCGTGCGTGGTCGACCTGGCCGCGATGCGCGATGCGGTGGTCAAGCTCGGCGGGCGCCCGGAGCAGATCAATCCGCTGATCCCCTCGGAACTGGTGATCGACCATTCGGTGCAGGTGGACGTGTTCGGCAAGGCCGACGCGCTCGATCTCAACGGCAAGATCGAATTCCAGCGCAACAAGGAACGCTATGGCTTCCTGCGCTGGGGCCAGAAGGCGTTCGACAACTTCAAGGTGGTGCCGCCGAACACCGGCATCGTGCACCAGGTCAACCTCGAGCACCTGGCGCGGGTGGTGATGACCGGCGAGCGCGACGGCGAGGCGATCGCCTATCCGGACACCGTATTCGGCACCGACAGCCACACCACCATGATCAACGGCATCGGCGTGCTCGGCTGGGGCGTGGGCGGCATCGAGGCGGAAGCGGCGATGCTCGGCCAGCCCTCGTCGATGCTGATTCCGCAGGTGGTCGGCTTCAAGCTGACCGGCAGGCTGCCCGAAGGCGCCACCGCCACCGACCTGGTGCTGACGGTGACGCAGATGCTGCGCAAGCACGGCGTGGTCGGCAAGTTCGTCGAGTTCTTCGGCGAGGGCCTGCAGCACCTGCCGCTGGCCGACCGCGCCACCATCGGCAACATGGCGCCGGAGTACGGCGCCACCTGCGGCATCTTCCCGGTCGACGCCGAATCGCTGACCTACCTGCGCCTGTCCGGGCGCAGCGAGGAGCAGATCGCGCTGGTCGAGGCCTACGCCAAGGCGCAGGGCCTGTGGCACGACGCCGACACCGCGCATGCCGACTACAGCGCCACGCTGGAACTGGACATGGGCCAGGTCAAGCCATCGCTGGCCGGCCCCAAGCGGCCGCAGGACCGGGTGCTGCTGGAAGACATGCAGCGCAATTTCCGCGACAACCTGGTGCCCTTCGCCGAAGCGCGCCACAAGCGCCACAGCGACCTCAAGCAGGAAGACCGGCTCAAGAACGAAGGCGGCGGCGGCACCGCGGTCGGCGCCAAGGCCGCGCAGGCCGAGACCGGCGAAGACAGCGGCGCCGGCTGGCAGTTGCGCGACGGTTCGGTGGTGATCGCCGCGATCACCTCGTGCACCAACACCTCCAATCCGGCGGTGATGCTCGGCGCCGGGCTGCTGGCGCGCAATGCCGTGGCCAAGGGCCTGAAGGCGCAGCCCTGGGTCAAGACCTCGCTCGGGCCGGGTTCGCTGGTGGTCACCGACTACCTGAAGAAGGCCGGGGTCATGGACGACCTGGAACGACTGGGGTTCTACGTGGTCGGCTACGGCTGCACCACCTGCATCGGCAACTCCGGCCCGCTGCCGGACGACGTGTCGGCGGCGATCGCCAGGGACGACCTGGTGGTGGCTTCGGTGCTGTCGGGCAACCGCAACTTCGAAGGCCGCGTGCATCCGGAAGTGAAGATGAACTACCTGGCCTCGCCGCCGCTGGTGGTCGCCTACGCCATCGCCGGCACCACCGACATCGACCTGAGCCGCGACCCGCTGGGCACCGGCAGCGACGGCCAGCCGGTATACCTGCGCGACATCTGGCCGAGCAACAAGGAAATCGGCGACACCATCGCCGCCACGGTCGGCCCGGAGATGTTCAAGCAGAACTATGCCGACGTGTTCAAGGGCGACAGCCGCTGGGCCGCGATCGCCTCGCCCGACGGCGAGCTGTACGCCTGGGACGCGGCCTCCACCTACATCAAGAACCCGCCCTACTTCGACGGCATGACCATGCAGGTCGGCAACATCGACGATGTGCACGGCGCGCGCGTGCTCGGCCTGTTCGGCGACTCGATCACCACCGACCACATCTCCCCGGCCGGCAACATCAAGAAGGACTCGCCGGCGGGCCGCTTCCTGCAGGAACGCGGCGTGCAGCCGGCCGACTTCAACAGCTACGGCAGCCGCCGCGGCAACGACGACGTGATGGTGCGCGGCACCTTCGCCAACATCCGCATCAAGAACCTGATGTTCGGCGGCGAAGAAGGCGGCAACACGCTGTACCGCGGGCCCGACGGCGCGCAGCCGCAGAAGCTGGCGATCTACGACGCGGCGATGAAGTACAAGGCCGACGGCGTGCCGCTGGTGGTCGTGGCCGGCAAGGAGTACGGCACCGGCTCCTCGCGCGACTGGGCGGCCAAGGGCACCAACCTGCTCGGGGTCAAGGCGGTGATCGCCGAGAGCTTCGAGCGCATCCACCGCTCCAACCTGGTCGGCATGGGCGTGCTGCCGCTGCAGTTCCTGGACAACGAGAACGCGCAGTCGCTGGGCCTGGACGGTTCGGAGGTGTTCGACATCACCGGGCTGCAGGACGGCGCCAGCAAGCGCGCCACCGTCGATGCGAAGAAGGCCGACGGCAGCGTCAAGCAGTTCCAGGTCAAGGTGCTGCTGCTGACGCCGAAGGAAGTGGAGTACTTCAAGCACGGCGGCCTGCTGCAGTACGTGCTGCGCCAGCTGGCGGCGCGCAAGGCCGCCTGAGCGGCCATGGCGGCGCGGCGCCTGCACGGGCGCCGCGCACGCTCGCGCGGGGACGCACCGCCACGCACGCGCACCGCCTTTTCATCGGCACCGCGTTTCGAAATAACGGGTCTTTGCCCGCCAGACAGACCGTATTGAAGGCGCCCCGTTTCCAGAACGGGGCGATTGCCGTTTGGCGCTACGCACGGCTCGCTACGGCGCTGCATTCCATTGCGCATGCCGCAGCCGCCAGCGCCCGTCCTGCTCGCGCCAGCCGGTGACCACCTCGTAGCGCTGCATCCGCTCCGGCAACACGCGCGCATCGCCGCCGCTGACCACCGCGTCGAACCGTACCGTGGCGTCGTCGCCCTGCAGCGCGATCGACAGCGGTCCGGTGTTCACCCCGATCCGCGCGTTGGCCAGGAATTGCGCGCGCAACAGGTTGTGCAGCGCAGCACGATCCATCCCCGCCTCGCCCGCGAAATCGTCGGCCACCGCGGCCATCGCATCGCGCAGGCGATGTTCCTCCACCGCCTCCTGCATGGCGGCGATGTCCTTGCGCAGCCGCTGTTCCGCCGAATCGCGCTGGCAGCCGGGCAAGGCCAGCAGCAACGCGCATCCCCATCCCCACGCCCATGCCTGTCGCATCCGGATTCCTCCTCGGCTTCGCCTTTTCCATGCGGAACGGTATCCTGCCACTCGCCACGCCGCAGCGTTGCGTCGGCGTGCGGCAGCATTCCACACGAGGGGGGAGTACATGAGTCAGGAACGTCCGTGGTTGCAGAGTTATCCGGCCAGCATTCCCGCCGAGATCGATGTCAACGAGTACCGGTCCGTCGCCGCCGTCTTCGAAACCTCCGTCGCCAAGTTCGGCGACCGTCCGGCCTACTGCAACTTCGGCAAGACCCTGACCTACCGCGAGGCCGGCGAACTGGCCCGGCACTTCGCCGCCTACCTGCTGGGCGAGTTGCAGCTCAAGAAGGGCGACCGCGTCGCGCTGATGATGCCCAACTGCCTGCAGTACCCGATCGCCACCTTCGGCGTGCTGCTGGCCGGCATGACCGTGGTCAACGTCAATCCGCTGTACACGCCGCGCGAACTGCGCCACCAGCTGATCGACTCCGGCGCCAGCGCGATCGTGGTGATCGACAACTTCGGCAAGACCGTGCAGGAAGTGCTGGCCGACACCCCGCTCAAGCAGGTCATCACCACCGGCCTGGGCGACATGCTCGGCTTCCCGAAGGGCGCGCTGGTCAACTTCGTGCTCAAGTACGTCAAGAAGCTGGTGCCCGACTACGACATCCCCAACGCGGTGCGCTTCCGCGACACGCTGACCCTGGGCCGCCTGCACACGCTGCCGCAGTTGGACATCGAGCCGGACGACATCGCCTTCCTGCAGTACACCGGCGGCACCACCGGGGTGGCCAAGGGCGCGATGCTGACCCACCGCAACCTGGTCGCCAACATGCTGCAGGCCGGCGCCTGGATCGCGGCGACCGGCAAGCTGGAGGAAGGCAAGGAAGTCATCATCACCGCGCTGCCGCTGTACCACATCTTCGCACTGACCGCGAACGGCCTGGTGTTCATGAAGCTCGGCGGCCTCAACCACCTGATCAGCAATCCGCGCGACATGCCCGGCTTCGTCAAGGAGCTGCAGAAGACCCGCTTCACCGCCTTCACCGGGGTCAACACGCTGTTCAACGGCCTGCTCAACACGCCCGGCTTCGACAAGGTGGATTTCTCGACGCTGAAGTTCACCCTGGGCGGCGGCATGGCGGTGCAGCGCGCCGTGGCCGAGCGCTGGAAGCAGGTGACCGGGGTGACTCTGGTCGAGGCCTACGGCCTGACCGAGACCTCGCCCGCCGCCTGCATCAACCCGCTGACGCTGAAGGAATACAACGGCGCCATCGGCCTGCCCATCCCGTCCACCGACGCCTGCGTCAAGGACGACCAGGGCCAGACCATGGCGCCCGGCGAGGTCGGCGAGCTGTGCATCAAGGGTCCGCAGGTGATGAAGGGCTACTGGCGCCGTCCCGAGGAAACCGCCGGCGCCATCGATGCCGACGGCTGGCTGCACACCGGCGACATGGCGCGGATGGATCCGCAGGGCTTCTTCTACATCGTCGACCGCAAGAAGGACATGATCCTGGTCTCCGGCTTCAACGTGTACCCGAACGAGGTCGAGGACGTGATCGCGATGATGCCCGGCGTGCTGGAAGTGGCCGCGGTCGGGGTGCCGGACGAGAAGTCCGGCGAAGTGGTCAAGGTGGTCATCGTCAAGAAGGACCCCAACCTCACCGCCGAGGACGTCAAGGCCCACGCCCGCGCCAACCTGACCGGCTACAAGCATCCGCGCATCGTCGAGTTCCGCAAGGAACTGCCCAAGACCAATGTCGGCAAGATCCTGCGCCGGGAATTGCGCGACAGTCCGCCGGCGGCCTAGGTCGCCGCTGGCGTGGACTGCGGGTCCACGCCGCCCGGGCAAGGGAAGGCCATGCCCTCCCCTTCGCGGCCCCTGCCGCCAAGCCGCGTGGCTGCAGCCAGCCACGCGCGCCAGCAGACGCGAATTTCTCCGTCTGCGTCGCCATCAGTCCTCAGTTTACGTAGGTGTAGCATCGGCTCGCGCGCCGCTTCCCGGCCCCTGCGCACGCCGTTTCGCCGCCAACCAAAACACCGAGGAAATCCCATGAACGTTGACAAACGCTTCTTCAACCCCAGCTTCCCCACCATCCGCGTCGAGTCGAGCGTGGATGGCAACGCGCATTGGATGTTCATGCACAACGACGCGGCCATCGGCTCGCGACCGTGCTTCAGGGACGATCTGCTCGACGACATGTGGAGCTTTACCGATGCGATCACCCTGAGCGGCGGCAATGCGCTGCAGCGCGGGCAACTGCGGCACTTCGTATTGGCTTCGGATGCGAACGTGTTCAACCTCGGCGGAGACCTGGAGCTGTTTACCCAGCTCATTCGCCTGCGCGACAGGGATAGCTTGCTCGCCTACGCCAAGCGCTGCGTGGAAGGCGTGCATACCCTGCATACCGGCCTCGGCGGCGACGTACGGACCATCGCGTTGCTGCAGGGCGACGCCCTGGGCGGAGGCCTGGAGATGGCGTTGGCATGCCACACCATCGTGGCGGAGGAAGGCGTCGGCATGGGCTTGCCGGAGGTGATGTTCGGCCTGTTCCCAGGCATGGGCGCCTATTCCTTCCTGTGCCAGCGCGTATCGCCGCAACTGGCGGAGAAGATCATTCTGGAAGGAACGGTCTACAGCAGCGAGCAGATGCACGCACTCGGCGTGGTCGACATCCTGGTCCCCAAGGGCGAGGGAAAGGCGGCGGTCGAAGAATTGATCCGCATCCAGCAGCGCAGCAAGCTGTCCTATCTCGCGATGAACGCGGCACGCCGCATCTCGCAACACGTGCCATTGCGGGAACTCATGGACATCACCGAAGTCTGGGTAGACACGGCGCTTGCGCTCGACGACAAGTCGCTACGCATGATGGACCGATTGGTGCGGGCGCAGACGCGGCGCGCGCACAACGTCGCCGCGCTCGCCTAGAAGACTCGGACCGGAAGGGGCCGGGCCCGGCCGTATGCCGGGCTTTCCCCTCAGCGCAGCTCGTTGCCGTCCTGCTGACTGCTTCGCAGCGCCCGCAGGTCCAGCACCTCCCTGCCCTCGGTCAGGCTGGCATTGAGCGTCGCCAGGCATTGCCGCCACTCGCTGCGCATCTGCCAATCCGCCATCCGCATCAGTTCGCCGCCAAGGTTGGCCATCTTCACCAGCCCCAGGTTGCTCGCCACGCCCTTTACCGCGTGCGCATGTTCGCGCAACCGCTCCCAATTCTCGGACTCGCCCGCCACCTGCATTCCGCCCAGGCAGCCATCGGCATCGTTGAGGCACTGGGAAATGAATTCCCGCTCGAATCCGTCGCCCATGCCCAGACCGGCCAGTTCGTCGAGCACGGACGAATCCAACACACCCTCCTTGGAAAGCCGCGATTGCGGTTCGGCCGGGCGCAACCTGCCGTCCGTGGCGATATCCGTCAGCGTGTCCAGCAGCCGCGAGGCCACCACCGGCTTGGCCAGGAACGTATGTGCGCCGGCCTGTTCGCAGCGGTGAATCGACTCCGGCGTGACGTCCGCGCTGAGCACCACGACCGGCGTGCGCGAGCGGCCGGCCTGCATGATCCGCAGGTGCTTGAGCATGTCCAGGCCACTCATCCCGGGCATGTGCAGATCGACGATGACCGCATCGAAATCGGTTTCGGCAAGCGCATCGAGCACCGCTTCCGCGCCATCGAGACAGATCGCGCGATGGCCGGCCTTCTGCAGCAGGCGCTGCAGCACCATGCGGTTGGCCGCATGATCGTCGGCGACCAGGATGCGCATGCTGCGCACCCGCGCACGGTGGCGCAAGAACGGATCCGTGAACGCGATGATGTTGCCGCTCGGCGACGGCTCTTCTTCGCTTGCGCCATCCCGAGCGGTGCTGGACAGCGGCGCGGCGGCGGCCGCCTCGAACGGCAGCTCGAACCAGAAACGGCTCCCGCGCGGAGGACTCTCCTGGTAGCCGATGCTGCCGCCCATCGCTTCGACCAGGCCCTTGGCGATCGTGGTTCCCAGGCCGGTGCCTTCGTAGCGCCGGGACAGGCCCACGTCCGCCTGCTCGAAGGCCTCGAACAGGCGCGGGCGCATCGCGGGCGGCACGCCGATCCCGGTGTCGACGATGTCGAAACTCAACCGGAACGGTTCGCCGGCATCGTTGCGCTGTATCCGGACACGGATGTCCACCCGCCCCATGTTGGTGAACTTGATCGCGTTGCCGGCCAGGTTCAACAGGATCTGCCGCAGGTGCCCCGCGTCGCCACGCACATTGTCCGGCACATCGGCCGCGACCTCCAGGTGATAGCCGAGCGCCTTTGCGCGCGCCTGCGGCTGCAGGATCAAGCCGATCTGCGCCAGCGTCTCGCGCAGCGAGAAATCGTGTTTCTCGGTGCGGATCTTGCCCGCCTCGATGGCGGAAATATCCAGCACCTCTTCCACCAGGGACAGCAGACTGCGCGCGGAGGCCTGGATGGTGCCCACGCACTCGCGCTGTTCCGCGTCCAGCTTGGTGGTGGCCAGGACTTCGGTCATGCCGGACAACCCGTTCAACGGCGTCCGGAACTCATGGCTCATGTTGGCAAGGAATCGGCTCTTGGCTTCGCTGGCGCGCCGCGCCTCCGCGGTCGCCTGGGTCAACTGCCGCAGCAGCCCCGACAGATACATGGGAATGGCGATCAGACCGGCCCACAGCCCGGCGCTCAGCGTGATGTTCTCGCGCCAGTAGCCATTGAGCAGGACCACGCAACCGAAACTGATGCAGGCGGACACCACGGCGCCGATCAGATAGCGGTTTCCGTAGCGAAGGCCATTGCCGACGGTGACCCACATGATGATGACGTACAGCCAGGCCAGCGGTTCTCCCTGCAGGATCATCGCCACCGTCATCAGGCCATAGTCGGTCACCATGCCGATGACGCGCCGAACGTTCGACGTGCCCGGCCGCACCAGAATCGCGGCGAACAGCGCCAGACCGACAAGCACGCCGACGCCGCTCATCAGCACCGATGTCAGGTATACATCGGGTGCGAGCTGACCCAGCTTTTCGGCGATCGTCATGCAGACGATGACGCACAGGAAGATGCCGACCCGGATCAGCGTCTGCCCGTGTTCGGTGTCCGTGCGTTGTCGCAAGCGGGCCCTGATCCATTCCAGCCGCGGTTTCACAGCGCGACCCCCGGCCGGACCGAGGCGCTTGAGAACTTCTCGCAGATCAGATGCAACTGCTCGCGCCCGCGGAACAGCGCGTCCACGCAGCGCGGGTCGAACAGACGGCCGCGTTGCGCGTAGAGATAGGCGAGGGTCGCATCCATGGTCCAGGCTTCCTTGTAGGGACGCGGCGAGATCAGCGCGTCGAAGACGTCGGCGACCGCCACGATCCGCGCCTCCAGCGGGATCGCTTCGCCGACCAGTCCGTCGGGGTATCCGCTGCCATCGTAACGCTCATGGTGGCGCAGCGCGATCAGCGCGCCGACCTGGATGAAGCGGTTCTGGCTGCCGCTGAGCAGTTCGTAGCCGATGCGCGGGTGCATGCGCATCACCGCCATCTCTTCCTCGTTGAGCTTGCCGGGCTTGAGCAGCACCGCATCGGGAATGGCGATCTTGCCCATGTCGTGCAGGCTCGCGGCCATCTCGATGACCCGCACCTCGTCCTCGGACAGGCCCAGCTGCTCGGCGATCAGGCCGGCCACGTGCGCCATCCGCTCCAGGTAGGCGCTGGTCCCGGCGTCGCGGTACTCGATCGCCCGCGCCAGCCGCGACAGGGTCTCGCGCTCGCGTTCCTCGACCTCGCGCATGCTCGCCAGCAGGCGCTGCTCCAGCGACATCGCGCGCTGCTTGATGTTCTCGCTCTGCAGCCGCAGCTGCAGCAGGTTGTGGCAGCGCGCGCGCAGCTCGCGCGGGCGGATCGGCTTGACCAGGAAGTCGATGACCCCGGCTTCCAGCGCGGCCTGGCGGATCGGCTCGTCGCCGACCACGGTGATCAGGATGATCGGAATGTCGCGGTGCTTGGGCAGGCGCCGCAGCCGCCGCGCGAATTCCAGCCCGTCCATGCCGGGCATGCGGTAGTCGAGCAGCAACAGGTCGACCTTGCCGGCCTCGCACCAGGCCAGGGCGGCCTGCGAGTCGCCGAAGTCGCGGACGGTGAGTTCCGGGGCGATGTCCTCGATCACGTGGCGCAGCATGGTGCGCGCGGACGTCTGATCGTCGACGATGACGATGTTCAAGCGATTGTCCGCCCCCTCCGCCCAGTCCGGGCGGTCGCTGCTGGAGGATACTCCGGACAGGCTCATGCTGGCATCTTGCATCTGCGATCCTCTTGCCCACGGGCTTCGGGCTGCTGAGACAATAACGGGAAACGCTCCGGCGCCGGCTATGCCGACCCAACCGCCTCACTTCGCTTGCTTGCCAACCGCTTGCTTGCCGACGCCCGATACGAGAACCCCACGCCAAGGCCACCGCCGCCTTCGGCTAGATTAAGCCTCCGGACGCATGTACGGGAACAGCAGCACGTCACGGATCGAATTGCTGCCGGTCAGCAACATTACCAGCCGGTCGATGCCGATGCCCAGGCCGCCGGTGGGCGGCAGGCCGACCTCCAGCGCACGGATGTAGTCGGCGTCGAAGTGCATGGCCTCGTCGTCGCCGCCCTCCTTCGCCGCCACCTGGGCCTGGAACCGGGCGGCCTGGTCTTCCGGATCGTTGAGTTCGGAAAAGCCGTTGGCGATCTCCTTGCCGTTGATGAACAGCTCGAAGCGGTCGGTATAGCCGGGTTCGGTGTCGCTGGAACGGGCCAGCGGCGACACCTCGACCGGGTGGTCGGTGATGAAGGTCGGCTGGATCAGGGTGTGCTCGACGGTGGCCTCGAAGATCTCCAGCAGCAGCTTGCCCCAGCCGTAGGACGGCTTGGTGCGGATCTTCAGCCGCTCGCAGTGGCGCAGCAGCGCCTCACGGTCGGTGCAGTCGGCGGCGCTGATCTCGGGGTTGTGGTGGCGGACCGCCTCGTCCATGCGCCAGCGGCGGAACGCCGGGGCCAGGTCGATGTCGGCGCCGTCCCAGTGCACCTGGGTGGTGCCGAGCACCTCCTGGGCCACGTCGCGGATCACGCTCTCGGTCAGGTCCATCACCTCGTGGTACGTGGCGTAGGCCTCGTACAGCTCCATCATGGTGAATTCGGGATTATGCCGGGTGCTGACGCCTTCGTTGCGGAAATTGCGGTTGATCTCGTAGACCCGTTCCAGGCCGCCGACCACCAGCCGCTTCAGGTACAGCTCCGGCGCCACCCGCAGGTACAGGTCCAGGTCCAGTGCGTTGTGGTGGGTGGTGAACGGCTTGGCGGTGGCGCCGCCGGGGATGTAATGCATCATCGGCGTCTCCACTTCCAGGAAGCGGCGCGCGTCCAGCCAGGCGCGCATCGCGCGGATGATCTTGGAGCGCTTGACGAACACCTCGCGCGCCTCCGGCGACACGATCAGGTCCACGTAGCGCTGGCGGTAGCGCTGCTCCACGTCGGACAGGCCATGCCACTTGTCCGGCAGCGGGCGCAGCGCCTTGGTCAGCAGCCGCAGCGCGGTGGCCTTGACCGACAGTTCGCCGGTCTTGGTGCGGGTCAGCCCGCCTTCCACGCCGATGATGTCGCCGATGTCCCAGCCCTTGAACGCGTCGTAGGCCGGGCCCAGCGCGTTGGCCTGCAGGAACAGCTGAATGCGCCCGGATTCGTCCTGCAGCTGCACGAAGCTGGCCTTGCCCATCACCCGCTTGGCCAGCAGGCGCCCGGCCAGGCGCAGGCTGCGGCCTTCGGCCTCCAGCGCCTCGGCGCTCCAGCGCTCGGCATCGGCGAATTCGGCCTGCAGGTCGCCGGCGAAATCGTGGCGGCGGAAATCGTTCGGATAGGCCACGCCCTGCGCGCGCAGCGCTCCCAGCTTGGCGCGGCGTTCGGCGATGAGGCCGTTCTCGTCGACGGGAAGGGACGGCGCGGGGGTCTGCTCGGTCATGGGAATGGGTACGCGGAGAAGAAGGGAGAGGATGCAGCAGATGCGGGGGGCTGCCCCGCGTGGCCGGCCCCCCGCCACGGCGGGCGGGGGCCGACGGTTCAGGCGTCGCTGCGTTTGGCGCCGACTTCCAGGCCGGACTTGAGGCTGGCCTCGACGAATTCGTCCAGGTCGCCGTCGAGCACCTTCTGCGTGTCGGTGCGTTCGATGCCGGTGCGCAGGTCCTTGATCCGGCTCTGGTCGAGCACGTAGTTGCGGATCTGGCTGCCCCAGCCGATGTCCGACTTGGTCGCCTCGACCGCGTCGCGCTCGGCGTTGCGCTTCTGGATCTCCAGTTCGTACAGCTTGGCGGCGAGCATCTTCATCGCGTTGTCGCGGTTCTGGTGCTGGCTGCGCCCGGTCTGGCAGGCCACGACGATGTTGGTCGGGATGTGGGTGATGCGCACCGCCGACTCGGTCTTGTTGACGTGCTGGCCGCCGGCGCCGGAGGAGCGGTAGACGTCGGTCCGCAGGTCGGCCGGATTGATGTCGATGTCGATGTTGTCGTCCACTTCCGGCGACACGAACACCGAGGTGAAGCTGGTATGGCGGCGGTTGTCCGAGTCGAACGGCGACTTGCGCACCAGCCGGTGCACGCCGGTCTCGGTCTTCAGCCAGCCGTAGGCGAAATCGCCTTCCACGCGCAGCGTGGCCGACTTGATCCCGGCCACTTCGCCGCCGGAAACTTCCATCAGCTCGGTCTTCCAGCCGCGCGACTCGCACCAGCGCAGGTACATGCGCAGCAGGATTTCGGCCCAGTCCTGGGCCTCGGTGCCGCCGGCGCCGGCCTGGATGTCGACGAAGGCGTTGCTGGCGTCCATCTGCCCGGAGAACATGCGCTGGAACTCCAGCTTCTCCACGTGCGCCTGGAAGCGGTCGACATCGGCGACCACCGCCAGCGCGGTGTCCTCGTCGTCCTCGCTCTCGGCCAGTTCCAGGAACTCCAGCGCCTCGTTCAGCCCGTCGAGCACGCTGGCGATGCCGCCGACGGTCTTCTCCAGGTTGGCGCGTTCGCGGCCCAGGCCCTGGGCGCGTTCGGGGTCGTTCCAGACATCGGGGCTCTCAAGCTCCCGGGTGACTTCCTCTAGGCGTTCTTTCTTGACGTCGTAGTCAAAGAAACCCCCGGAGCGACAGCACCCGATCGGACAGATCGGCGATGCGGTGGCGGATGGGATTGAGTTCGATCATGGCGGCATTCCGGCAAACGGCAAACAAGAGCGCGATTCTAGCAATTCCGGCCGCCGCGCCACAGCGCGCGCGCTGCCGCGACCGGGCCGGGCCGCGATCACTCGGCGATCGCCGCCTCGCCCTCCCCGGCCGCCGTGCGCAGGGCGGCGCGGTAGCGGCGGCTGCACGGCACATGGCTGCCGTCGCGCAGGTGCACGCGCGCCTCGCCGGCATCCAGCGGTTCGATCGAGACCACGCAGCCCAGGTTGACCATGTAGCTGCGATGGATGCGCACGAACACGGCCGGGTCGAGCCTGGCCTCGATCGCGGCCATGGTGCTGCGCAGCGGGTAGTCGTGGCCGCGCACGTGCAGGTTGACGTAGTTGCCCGAGGCCTGCAGCCATTCGATATCGGCGGCGGCGACCAGGAACTCGCGGCCGAGCTTGCGCACCAGGAAGCGCTCCGGGCGCTCCAGCGACTCCACCGGCGGGCCTTCGTCGGGCGCGCCGAGCAGGGCCGCCTCGCCCTGCCAGCGGCGCAGCAGGAAGCGGTACATCTCCACGCACAGCAGCATCGAGGCCAGGCTGCGCACGTCTTTCAGATACTCGTAGGCCAGCCCCTGCGGCCACGGGCCGAAGTCGTAGTGCAGGCCCTGCAGGCGGTACACCGCGCTGCGGATCGCGACCATGCCCAGCACGTGCAGCACCGACAGCGCGACGCTGCCCAGCAGGTAGGCCGGCAGCCGGCGCCGCCAGTTGTCCCAATGCAACGGATGGCGCCGGGTCAGCGCCGCCAGCAGCGGCACGATCAGCAGGAACATCAGATTGCTGGACCATTCCCACAGCGCCGGCTCCCACGCGGCGAAGTGCAGCCCCGCCTTGCGGATGTCCATCAGCACGGTGACGCTGTTGGCGGTGCTGTTGACCAGGGTGAGCGCGACCCAGAAGCCGATCTCGAAGCTGCGGCGCCACGGCAGGAAGCGGGCGTAGACGCTGGTGGCGGGCGATTCGGACATGGCGCATTTTAGCGCGCCCGCCCCTCGGCCATGGCCGGCGCGCGGGCGGCCTCAGCGCACCTCGAACTCGCCGACCAGGATCGTCTCCTTCTTGTCCTTCAGCCGCAGCGTCACCTGCTGGTCGCGCTGCGTGGCGCTGCCCCAGCCGGTGCTCAGCTGCAGGTGCAAGGTGGTGGCGCCGGTGACCAGCGGCTGGCGGTCGCCGAAGAAGTTCGCCTCCACCTTGTACTTGCCCGGCTTGGCCCGGCGCAGCGAGAACTCTTCCGGCCCGTAGCCGCCGGTGAAGTCCTGCGACAGCTGCCCACCCTGGTAGGTCGAGCGGTGCGCGTAGTAGCAGCGCTCGCCGTTGGGATCGGTCACCCACAGGTCCATGTCGCTGTTGTCGCTGTCCCAGTTCAGCACCACGCGCAGGTCCAGCGGCAGGTTGCGCTGCAGGCGCGGGTCGATGAAGGCGGTCTGCAATGGCCGCTGCGAGCGCGCCACGATCGCGTTCAATTCGTTCAAGGCGATCAGCGCCACGCCGTCGAAGCGGGGGTCCCAGTCGCGTGCGACCACCTGGTACAGCTGTTCGATCGCGGCCTGCGCGTCGCCGCGCGCGGCGTAGGCCAGGCCCAGGTCGCGGAAGCTCTGCGGCTCTTCCTCGCCCAGCCGCAGCACCTGCTCGAACACCGGCACCGCCAGGTCCGCCCTGCCCGCCTGCAGCAACCGGTACCCGAGCACGCGCAGCACATGGCGGTTCTCCAGCTGCAGTTCGGCCAGGTTCGACAGCACGCGCAGCGCCAGTTCGCGCTGGCCGCGTTCGAACAGCACATCGGCCACGTCCAGGTAGAACGCCACGCTGTCGGCATGCGCGGCGCGCTCGCTCAGGTACAGCGGATAGACCGCCTCCGGTGCGGCGGCACGCAGGCGCCGGGCGTAGGGCGAATCCGGCTGCCACGGCTGCAATGCCAGGGAAATCGTGCTGGATGCGGGCGCGCCGGCACGCGCACCGGCGTTCGCCGCGTCGCCGTCCGAGGCCGCGACCGCGCCGGTGACGACCACCGCCTCCAGCTCGGCGGACTCCGCGGCCGGCATCGGCGCGGCGGGTGCAGGCGGCGGCGCCATGGCCATCGCCGGTGCGGGCCGCGAAACGCCGTCCCGCCGCTCCCGACTGGCGTCGTGCTCCTCGCGTTGCGGCTTGGGCTGCGGCGGCGCGTTCTTCGGGAACGTGCGCTGCCACCAGGCGACGCGCTGGGCGAAATCCTCGGCGACGCGATCGATGCGCTGCTTGCGCTGCTCGCCCTGCGCTTGCTGGCGCTGCGCCTGCGCGCGCGCCACCGCCTCGCGCAGCGCCGCTGGCGGCGCGATGGCGTAGCGCACGTAGTCGTCCATGTTCTCCAGCACCAGCAGCGAGGTCTCGGCGCTGACCAGGCCGAAGCGGCTGGCCAGTTGCTGGCGGCGTGCGGCGTCGCCTGTCGGATCGGCGGCCAGGCTGCGCAGCATGGCCCGCGCCCAGGCGCCCGGCACCAGCTCGCCCGGCACCTCGCTGGCGTCGCGCAACGGAAGACTCAGGCGGCGCGTGCTGGCGGCGGTGGCGATCTCCAGGTGCAGCGTCGCATCGGCCGCGAGCAGGCGCCCGGCGATGCGCAGATAGCCGTCGTCGGCGTAGCGCGAATCGGCGACCAGATCGGCGACGCCCTCGCCCTGCAACGCCACCAGTTCGCCGCCGCGCTGCAGCAGCCGTTCGCTGGCCTGCTGCACGCCCTGCACGCCATGCAGCTCGATCAAGCGGCCGCCGCGCGCTTCCGCCGATGCCGCCAGGCGTGCGGCATCGGCATGGGCACCGGCCGAATCGACCGCGTACAGGCGCTGGCCCGGCGCCAGCGCCGGCAAGGCCTGCGCGCCGTAGTTGCCCAGGCCATCGCTGAACAACAGATACTCCTGCACGTCCGCCACCGGCCGCCAATCGCCCAGCGCGCTGGCGCCGTCCGGCTGCAGGCCCTGCAGCGTCGCTTTCAACGCGCTCCATTCGCCGGCGCGCACCTGGAACCGGCGCGGCGCCTCGGCGCGGTCGCGCAGCACGACCAGATCGACCTGCGCGTTGCCCAGCGCGGCGAAATAGCGCTGCAGCAAGGCCAGTTCGGCGGCAATGTCGCGCTGCCGCGCCGAACCCGATGCATCCCACAGCAGGCCGATGCGCTGCGGCAAAGGGCGTGCGCCGTGCAGATCGGCGATCGGCAGCAGCGCCTGGAAATAGCGCTGGCCGTCGTGGCTGCCGACCGCGACGTGCGGATCGCTGGTCGCGCGCAACGACAGCGCCAGTTCCCTGGGCAGTTGCGCGGGCGTGCCCGACCATGCCGCCGCGTAACCGCCGGGCGCCGGCGACAGGCGCAGGCCCGCAGGCAACGCGGCGGTGTCCACCGGCGCCGCCTGCGTGCTCAACGCCAGGCGCAGCGTCTGGGCGCTGGCCGCATAGCCCAGCGGCAGCCGCCACTGCCAACCGGCGGCGGTGCGCGGCAGCGACTCGCGATAGACCAGACGCACGCGGCGGCTGCCGTGCGCGGGAATCGGATAGAGCCGCAGCTGAAACTGGTTGCCGGCGGTCTGCTCGACCAGGCCCGGGTCCACGCCGCGCCGCTCGATCGCCTCGAACACCTGCCGCCCGCGCGCCTTCGGCACGGGCACCGCGTCGCGCATCTGTCCGTCGATGTCCAAGGCGAAGCCGCTGATCTGCTGGCCGTCGCGCAGCGGGAACGCCAGCTGCCCTTCCAGCACGCGCGCATTGGGATTGAAGAACAGCAGCTCCACCGTGGTTTCGGCCAGGCCGGCCGCGGCGTGCGCGCTCACCGTCGCCGAGCGCAGCTCGACCGGGCGCTCGCTGTGATCGGTCTTCAGCAGTGGGGCGAGAAGTTGCCGCTGCGGCGCGGTCTGGGCCAAGGCCGGCACGGCGGCCGCCGACAACAGCGAGAACAACAGCAGGCACAGGCCTTTGCGCGCGACGTACGGCATGGATCACTCCTTGATGGGACGGTACAGCTTGAACGTCCGGTGCGGCGCAGCGGGGTTATCCAGAATCTTCGCGCGGTGTGCTCGGGCCGCTGAGTCTTGCATCGATGCGGCTGATTCCATCTTCACCCAAGCCGTCTGCGGGGGAGAGGGATTGGCTGTTCCCTTTTCCCACCGGGACCATGGCCCCCTTTCGGGGGAAGGTGGCCCGAAGAGGCGGATGAGGGTCCGGGCGCCGCCTCGCGTACCCAATTCTGCGAGTCGCTTTCGCGCCGTACCCTCACCCCAACCCCTCTCCCGAAGGGAGAGGGGCTAAGGGCAATGGATCAGCCCGACAGGCTCCGGCAGTGCTCCACCACCAGTTGCACCGCGTCGCCGCCGCGGTAGTCGTCGGCGACCAGGCGGTAGGCGATGTGCACGCGGCGGCCGGGTTCGTCGCCGCGCCACCCGTTGAAATGGATCGCGTTCAATGGCTCGCCGCGGCCGGCGCAGCGCAGGCTCAGCTTGAGGTGGCGCTCCTTCAGCAGGCGCCACTGCAGCACCTCGAACTCGCCGTCGAACAGCGGCTCGGGGAAGCCCTGTCCCCATGGCCCGGCCAGGCGCAGCGCCTCGGCGTGGCGATGGTCCAGCTCGTGCGGATCCAGTGCGCCGTCGCTGAGCAGTTCGGCCTGCAGCAGCGCCGCGTCCAGGCTGGCCAGCGCATGCTCGCGGAACAGCTGTTCGAACTCGGCCAGCGCGGCCTGCGGCAGGCTCAGGCCCGCGGCCATCGCATGGCCGCCGAACTTGTCCATCAATCCGGGCCGGCGCGCCTCCACCGCGGCCATCGCGTCGCGGATATGGAAGCCGGGAATCGAGCGCGCCGAGCCGCGCAACTGGTCGCTGCCCGGCTCGGCCGGGGCGAAGGCGATCACCGGGCGATGCAGGCGGTCCTTCATCTTCGAGGCGACCAGGCCGATCACGCCCGGATGCCAGTCGGCATCGAACAGGCACACCGCCACCGGTGGCGCGTCCGGCGCGGCCAGCAGCGCCTGCGCCACCGTGGCTTCGGCCTCGTCGGTCATCTGCTGCTGGACCGCGCGGCGCTCGCCGTTGATCTGTTCCAGCGTGGCGGCGATCTCGCGCGCCTGCTGCGGGTCCTCGCACAGCAGCAGCTCGATGCCCAGCGCCATGTCCTCGAGCCGGCCGGCGGCGTTGAGCCGCGGCGCCAGCGCGAAACCGATGTCGCTGGCGCTGAGCCGCGCCGGATCGCGGCCACTGGCTTCGATCAGGGCGCGCAGGCCGATGCAGCCGTCGCCGCGCTGCAGGCGGCGCAGCCCGGCCGACACCAGCGCGCGATTGTTGGTGTCCAGCGGCACCAGGTCGGCGACGGTGCCGACCGCGACCAGGTCCAGCAACACCGTCAGATCCGGCGCCTGGGTCGCGAACGCACCGCGCTCGCGCAGGTGCCGGCGCAACGCCAGCAACACGTAGAAGATCACCCCGACGCCGGCCAGCATCTTGCTCGGGAACGCGTCGCCGGCCAGGTTCGGATCGACGATCGCGTCGGCCGGCGGCAGCACGCTGCCCGGCAAGTGGTGGTCGGTGACCAGCACCTGCCAGCCCAGCGCCTTGGCCGCGGCGACGCCGGCATGGCAGGCGATGCCGTGGTCGACGGTGACCAGCAGGTCCGGCTGCAGCGGCGCCAGCTCGGCGACCAGCGCCGGCGACAGGCCGTAGCCGTGCACCATGCGGTTCGGCACCGCGTGCAGCACCTGCGCGGCGCCGAGCAGGCGCAGCCCGCGCACCGCGACCGCGCAGGCGGTGGCGCCGTCGCAATCGAAATCGCCGACGACCAGGATCCGTTTGCCGGCGGCGATCGCGGCGGCCAGCAGCGCGACCGCCGCATCGATGCCGCTCAGCGCATCCGGCGGCAGCAGCTGCGCCAGCTTCGGCTGCGCCAGGCTGGCGTCGTGGGCGCCGCGCGCGGTGTAGATGCGGCGCAGCAGCGGCAGCACGCTGTCCGTCCACGGCCCACCCTCGGCGGCCGGCCGCCGGGTGATGCGCAGCGCCGGACTCATGCGTCCAGGCGCGCCAGCGGCCGCCGCCAGAAGCGCCAACGCTGCTCGCGCTCGATCCGGAAACGGGTGCCGTCCTCGAAATCCAGCAGCAGTTGCTGCAGTTCGCCCAGGCGCAGCGCTTCGAGCAGCGGCTGCATCACCTCGCCGACGAACTGCTCGGGCGCGCGCAGCTGGCGCAGATCGACCAGCGCATCGACGCGCGGCGTTTGCCCGGCGTCGATGCCGGCGGCCTGGGTCAGCGCGCGCAGCAGCGGCTCGCGGCTGCGCACCTGCGCATGCGCGCTGGTCACCGTGGCCGGCAACGCGCCGCCGCCCCAGAACCACAGCGAGTTGATCGCCGGCTGCCCGCGCGCACTGCGTTCGCGGTTCCACGGATGCTGGTGCAGCAGCACCTGCGCCTCGGTCAGCAGCGCCCGCCAGCGCCGCCCGCCCTCGCCCTGCGGCAGATGGTCGAACAGATCGGCGCCGAGCACCTGCGCCGGTGCGGCGAACGCGGGCAGCACGCTGTCCGGCGCCAGGCGCAGATACCAGCGGGTGGGTTCCGGCGCGTCCAGGACCAGGCCGGCCTCCGCGAACAGGTCCTGCAGCGACGGCAGCAGCGCGGCCAGATCGATCGCGTCGATCGCGAGCATGTCGCCGTGCGCCATCAGCCGCGCGCCCTGCATGTCCGGCACCACATACGCCGGATCGGCGCGCAGCCACACGGCGTCGCCGGCGTCGCCGGCGTCCAGCTGCCGGGTCAACGCCGCCACCGGCCATTGCCCGGGCGGCAGCGTGAAATGGCGGCGCAACTGCGCTTCGGAACCGGGCTCCAGGCGCTCGCGGTCGGCGCGGCCGAACGCCCGCGCCACCTCGCCGGTCAGCGCCGCAGCGGCCAGGCGCGCGCGCTCCGGCAACAACAAGGTGGCGACCGCCACGACGTCAGCCGACGTATTCGACGCTGACGATCTCGTACTCGCGACGGCCGGCCGGGGCGTCGATGCTGACACTGTCGCCTTCCAGCTTGCCGATCAGCGCGCGCGCCAGCGGCGAGGAGATCGCGATCAGGCCCAGCTTGATGTCCGCTTCCAGATCGCCGACCAGCTGGTAGCGTTTCTCTTCGTCGTTTTCCACGTCGGCCAGGGTCACGGTCGCGCCGAACACCACCTTGCTGCCGACCGCCAGCTTGCTGACGTCGATGATCTCGGCATGCGACAGCTCGCTCTCCAGCTGCTTGATGCGGCCTTCGATGAAGCTCTGCTGCTCGCGCGCGGCGTGGTACTCGGCGTTTTCCTTCAGGTCGCCGTGCGCGCGCGCCTCGGCGATCGCGGCGATGACCTGCGGCCGCTTGACCGACTTCAACTGGTCCAGTTCCTCGCGCAAACGCAGCGCGCCTTGCATGGTGATCGGGGCTCTCACGCTTCCAGCTCCTTGTGCAGTTCCTGCAGCGCCCAGACCGGACCGGTGCCGCGGAATTCCAATGAATGCACCAGCGCGCGGGCGCCGGCGACGGTGGTCGAATAGGTGACGCGCTGCTGCAGGGCTTCGCGCCGGATCGAGAACGAATCGGAGATCGCCGCACGGCCCTCGGTGGTGTTGACGATATACACGATTTCGCCGTTCTTGATCAGATCGACGATATGCGGGCGGCCCTCGGCCACCTTGTTGATCTGGTCGCACTGCAGGCCATGCTGGCGCAGCCACGCGCAGGTGCCGCTGGTGGCCACCAGCGTGTAGCCGCGCTCGACCAGCGCCTGCGCCACCGGCAGCACGCGCTGCTTGTCCGGGTCGCGCACCGACAGGAACGCCTTGCCCAGCGGCGGCGCCTTGATCCCGCCGGCTTCCTGCGCACGCGCGAACGCGGCGCCGAAGCTGCGGCCCACGCCCATCACCTCGCCGGTGGAGCGCATCTCCGGGCCGAGGATCGGGTCCACGCCCTGGAACTTGGCGAACGGGAAGATCGCTTCCTTCACCGAGTAGTAGTCGGGCACGATCTCCTTCAGCGCGCCCTGCTCGGCCAGGGTCTTGCCGGCCATGCAGCGCGCGGCGATCTTGGCCAGCGCCATGCCGGTGGCCTTGGACACGAACGGCACCGTGCGCGAGGCGCGCGGGTTCACTTCCAGCAGGAACACGATGTCGTCGCCGGCTTCGTCCACCTGCACCGCGAACTGGGTGTTCATCAGTCCGACCACGTTCAGGCCCTTGGCCAGCATCACCACCTGGCGGCGCAGTTCGGCCTGGGTCTTGGCCGACAGCGAGTACGGCGGCAGCGAGCACGAGGAATCGCCCGAATGCACGCCGGCTTCCTCGATGTGCTCCATCACCCCGCCGATCAGCACCTGGCCGTCCTTGTCGGCGATGATGTCCACGTCCACTTCCACCGCGTTGTCGAGGAAACGGTCCAGCAGCACCGGCGAGTCGTTGGAGACCTTGACCGCGTCGCGCACGTAGCGCGCCAGGTCCGATTCGCCGTAGACGATTTCCATCGCGCGGCCGCCGAGCACGTAGCTCGGGCGCACCACCAGCGGATAGCCGATCTCGCGCGCCAGCACCAGCGCCTCGTCGGCGTTGCGCGCGATGCGGTTCGGCGGCTGCTTCAGGCCCAGCTTGTCGACCAGCTGCTGGAAGCGCTCGCGGTCCTCGGCCAGGTCGATCGAGTCCGGGCTGGTGCCGATCACCGGCACGCCGTTGGCCTCCAGCGCGCGCGCCAGCTTCAGCGGGGTCTGTCCGCCGTACTGCACGATCACGCCCTTGGGCTGCTCCAGCTCGACGATCTCCAGCACGTCTTCCAGGGTCAGCGGCTCGAAGTACAGGCGGTCGGAGGTGTCGTAGTCGGTGGACACGGTCTCCGGATTGCAGTTGACCATGATGGTTTCGTAGCCATCCTCGCGCAGCGCCAGCGCCGCGTGCACGCAGCAGTAGTCGAACTCGATGCCCTGGCCGATGCGGTTGGGGCCGCCGCCGAGGATCATGATCTTGTCGCGATTGCTGGGCTTGGCCTCGCACTCGTCCTCGTAGGTCGAATACAGGTAGGCGGTATCGGTGGCGAATTCGGCCGCGCACGAGTCCACCCGCTTGTACACCGGGCGCACCTTGTGCGCGCGGCGCAGCGCGCGCACCGCCGCCTCGTTGGTGCCGCACAGCTCGGCCAGGCGCGCATCGGAGAAACCGGCGCGCTTGAGCGTGCGCAGGCGCGCGGCGTCCAGCGAACCCAGACCGTCGGCGGCCAGTTGCTTCTCCTGCGCGATCAGGTCCTCGATCTGGTCCAGGAACCACGGATCGATGAACGACAGCGCATGCACCTGCTCCACGCTCATGCCGGCGCGGAACGCGTCGGCGACGTAGAACAGCCGCTCCGGACCGGGCGCCTTCAGCTCGCGCTTGAGCGCGGCCATGTCGTCCTCGCTGCCCAGGTCCAGCCCGGTCGGGTCGAGCCCGATCTTGCCGGTCTCCAGGCCGCGCAGCGCCTTCTGCAGCGATTCGGAGAAGGTGCGGCCCATCGCCATCACCTCGCCCACCGACTTCATCTGCGTGGTCAGGCGCGCATCGGCCTGCGGGAACTTCTCGAACGCGAAGCGCGGGATCTTGGTCACCACATAATCGATCGACGGCTCGAACGAGGCCGGGGTCAGGCCGCCGGTGATCTCGTTCTTCAGTTCGTCCAGGGTGTAGCCGACCGCCAGCTTGGCCGCAACCTTGGCGATCGGGAAGCCGGTGGCCTTGGAGGCCAGCGCCGAGGAGCGCGACACGCGCGGGTTCATCTCGATGACGACGACGCGGCCGGTCTGCGCGTTGATGCCGAACTGCACGTTGGAGCCGCCGGTGTCCACGCCGATCTTGCGCAGCACCGCGATCGAGGCGTCGCGCAGGCGCTGGTATTCCTTGTCGGTCAGGGTCTGCGCCGGGGCCACGGTAATCGAGTCGCCGGTGTGCACGCCCATCGGGTCCAGGTTCTCGATCGAGCAGACGATGATGCAGTTGTCCGCGGTGTCGCGCACCACTTCCATCTCGAATTCCTTCCAGCCCAGCACCGACTCTTCGACCAGCACTTCGCTGGTCGGCGACAGCTCCAGGCCGCGACCGACGATCTCGATCAGCTCCTCGCGGTTGTAGGCGATGCCGCCGCCGCTGCCGCCGAGGGTGAAGCTGGGGCGGATGATGGTCGGATAGCCGACCCGGGTCTGGATCTCCAGCGCTTCCTCGAGGGTGTGCGCGACCGCCGCCTTCGGGCATTCCAGGCCAATCTCGCCCATCGCCACGCGGAACAGCTCGCGGTCCTCGGCCATCATGATCGCTTCGCGCTTGGCGCCGATCAGTTCCACGCCGTACTTTTCCAGCACGCCGTGGTCGGCCAGGTCCAGCGCGCAGTTCAGCGCGGTCTGTCCGCCCATGGTCGGCAGCAGCGCGTCGGGCTTTTCCTTGGCGATGATCTTCTCGACCGTCTGCCAGTTGATCGGCTCGATGTAAACGGCGTCGGCCATGTTCGGGTCGGTCATGATCGTGGCCGGATTGCTGTTGACCAGCACCACCCGGTAGCCCTCGTCGCGCAGCGCCTTGCACGCCTGCGCGCCGGAGTAGTCGAACTCGCAGGCCTGGCCGATGACGATCGGGCCGGCGCCGATGATGAGGATGGTTTTTAGGTCGGTGCGCTTGGGCATTTCTTTCTCGAGGTCTGGACTAGCGGCGCTTTGAGGCGGCACGGCTAAAGTCGTTCAGGAAAAATCACGTTCGGACAATTTGCATCGATGGGAAAGCTCGTCTCCCAGCGACGCCTGCTGCTCTTTAGTCATCGCAGGCGGAGCAAGTGGTGGCGCTGCGCTAAATACCATCCCCGCAGGCGACGACATGAACTCAAGCGTCTGTACGGCCTGGTCTGGCTTCATTCCAAGCAGCAACTCGGACCGGTCGGGCTTAGGTCGATCAAGAAAAACTGCAGTTGCATTGGCAGCCACGTACTGCATATAGCGCTGACCAGCAGGAGTCTTGGAGAAAGCAATCCAGCTTCCGGCTTTAGCGCTATTTCCAAAAATAGTCTTCAGTCGCGCCCTGGTGTTTGAGCCTAAATTTTCTTCCAAAAGCCCTGCGACACAACCTCGTTGATCGGAAGCAAGCTTTTGAAACAGCGGCTGCGCTGCGATCGAATCCACAGAGTAGATAGAGACCGCTTCTTTTAAGCCGAGCAATTCAAAGAGCTGTGAAGCTTGCTCGTCCGATACTTCGGCAGCATTTGCCACTCCACTGAACAGGAGCGCCGCAATCATCGCCAGCTGGCGAACACTCATGCCCCTGCTACCGCCATCGACGCCACAAACCGATCGAACAGCGGCGCCACGTCGCGCGGGCCCGGCGAAGCTTCCGGGTGGCCCTGGAAGCTGAAGGCCGGCGCGTCGGTCAGTTCGATGCCCTGGTTGGTGCCGTCGAACAGCGAGCGGTGGGTCACCCGCACGTTGGCCGGCAGCGACGCTTCGTCGACCGCGAAGCCGTGGTTCTGCGAGGTGATCATCACCCGGCCGCTGTCCAGGTCCTGCACCGGATGGTTGGCGCCGTGGTGGCCGTGGCCCATCTTCAGGGTCTGCGCGCCGGCGGCCAGCGCCAGCAACTGGTGGCCCAGGCAGATGCCGAAGGTCGGGATCTTGCTGGCCACGATTTCCTTGATCGCCGCAATCGCGTAGTCGCACGGCGCCGGATCGCCGGGGCCGTTGGACAGGAACACGCCGTCCGGCTGCATTGCCAGCACCTCGGCGGCAGGCGTCTGCGCCGGCACCACGGTGACCTCGCAGCCGCGCTCGGCGAGCATGCGCAGGATGTTGAGCTTCACGCCGTAATCGTAGGCCACCACCTTGTACTTCGGTGCGGCCTGGGCGAACGCGTTGCTGTCCAGGTCGAGCTGGCCGTCGCGCCACGGATAGGCCTTTTCGGTGGAGACCACCTTGGCCAGGTCCATGCCCTTGAGCCCGGGGAACTTGCGCGCCGCTTCCAGCGCGGTGTCTACGTTCACTTCGCCGGCCATCAGCGCGCCGTTCTGCGCTCCCTTCTCGCGCAGGATGCGGGTCAGCTTGCGGGTATCGATGCCGGCGATGGCGACCACGCCGCGCTGGATCAGCCAGTCCGGCAGCGACACCTGACTGCGCCAGTTGCTGGGACGGCGCGGTACGTCGCGCACGATCAGCCCGGCCGACCAGACCTGGGCGGCTTCGTCGTCCTGATCGGTGCAGCCGGTGTTGCCGATATGCGGGTACGTCAGGGTGACCAGCTGACGGGCGTAGGAGGGATCGGTGAGGATCTCCTGGTAGCCGGTCATCGCGGTGTTGAACACCACTTCGCCGACGGACAGGCCGGCGGCGCCTACGGATTCGCCCTCGAACACGGTGCCGTCTTCAAGGACAAGGATTGCGGGTTGAGTCACGGGGTTCGCCTTGGGGAGAGAGGAACCCTGCCCCACCAACTTGCGGCTGCAAGAAACCGCGAACTCGGCGCTTCTCCGGGTCCGTGGCGATGGGTAACAGGCGAGCGAGAATTGTACCGACGCGGACCTGTCCGCGCCAGACGTTTATGTGAAAGCGCCGTTCAGCCGAGCAGATCGCGCAGCCGGTAGGCCCCGGGCGCGCGTCCCGGCAGGCGCGCGGCGGCATGCAGCGCGCCACGGGCGAAGATGTCGCGGTTGCTGGCGCGGTGCACCAGTTCCACCCGCTCGCCGAGCCCGGCGAACTGCACCAGGTGCTCGCCGACGATGTCGCCGGCGCGCAGGCTGGCGTAGCGCGGCTGCGCGCCACCGTGCGCGGCCGCCTCCCCGAGGGTCAGCGCGGTGCCGGACGGGGCGTCTTGCTTGTGCACGTGGTGCGATTCGACGATGTCGCAGTCCCAGCCCGGCAGCGCCGCGGCGGCGCGTTCCACCAGGTCGTTCAGCACCGCCACGCCGAGGCTGAAGTTGGACGCCCAGATCAGCGGGATGCCCGCCGCCGCGTCGGCCAGTGCCTGCCGCTGCGCCGCGTCCAGGCCGGTGGTGCCGGACACCAGCGCCGCGCCGCGCGCCACGCACAGCGCCAGCACCGGGTCGAAACCCTGCGGCAGGCTGAAATCCACCGCCACGTCGAACGCCGGCGCGCCGTTCAGCTCGGCCGCGGCGAAGTACGGCACCCCGTCGACCACCCGCTGCGCCGGCGCACGCCGGATCACCGCCCCCACCACCTGCAACGCCGGGTCCTGCGCCGCCAGGCGCAACAGCGCCTGGCCCATGCGGCCGGATGCACCATGAATCAACACACGTACGGGGGAAGTCGTCATCGCACAAGGCTAGCGGTTTGTCGCGATCCGCGACAGGGGTGCGGCGCCGTGGCGTTGGTCGGCAACGCAGGCGGGTCGAGCGTTGACGGCATCCGGCAACGGAAGGTCTACCGTCCCGTTCATCGCGGCTGCAGTCGCTCCCACAACGGTCTTGTGGCTCTCTTGCAGGGCGCCCTGTAGGAGCGGCTTTAGCCGCGACAGACAAGCGAAATCGCAAGGCTTACTGACATCGCTTGTCGCGGCTGAAGCCGCTCCTACGGGGCTTGCGGACAGCGGGCTGGGTGCACTGTGGAAGGGCTGCAGACCCGACACCATTCAACCCCGGAAGGTCCGCGGTTCCGCCGGTCGCCGCCGCTGGCCCTGCGGTTGAGCGCCCTACTCGGCCGCCGGCTGCCCCAGCAGGCGCTTGTCCCAGCACTCGACCTCGCGCTGGGCCAGGCGCCGCTCGAACAGCACGCGCCAGTTCGGCACCAGCGGCAGTTCCAGCACCTGCTCCAGCTGCGCCGGATCCACCTCGCGCCGATACAGCAGCTGGATCAGGCGGGCCAGCGACCAGTCCGGATAGGGCCGCTCCAGCAGGGTCAGGCGATCGCCGGCGGCGACCTCGCCCGGCTGCAGCACGCGGTAATACCAGCCGGTGCGGCCGCTTTCCTGCACGCGCCGCGCCAGCGTGGCCACACCGAAGCGGTCGGACAGCTTCCAGCACGGCTGCCGCGACTGCGAAACCTCGACCAGCGCCGTGCCCAGCCGCAGCCGGTCGCCCAGGCACAGGTCGGCCTCGGTGGCGCCGAGCGTGCTGAGGTTCTCGCCGAATGCGCCCGACGCCTCCAGCAAGGCATGCGCACCCAGTTCCTGGCGCCAGGCCGCGTAGTGGTCGCGCGGATAGTGGTGCAGCGCCTTGTCCGGGCCGCCGTGCACGCGGCGGTCGCCCTGCTCGTCCAGTTCCAGGCCGTCGATGCCGATCCGCAACCGCCCCGGCAGCGGCCGCTTGGCGATCGCGCTGCGGCTGCCGGGCCGGGTGAACGCCTGCGCACGGCCGACCAGCACCGCGTCCACGCCCAGGTCCAATGCCGCAGCCGAGTGCATGCGCAGGCGTCCGGGTGCCGGATCAGGCCGCCGCGCTGCGATGTGCGGCGATCTCGGCCTGCAGCAGTTCGCCGAGGATTCGCACGCCGCGCTCGATGCGTTCTTCCGGCACGGTCACGAACGACAGGCGCAGGGTATTGCGCTGCGGTTCGACCGCGTAGAACGG
Organism: Xanthomonas bonasiae; assembly: GCF_014836395.1. Classification (NCBI taxonomy): domain Bacteria; kingdom Pseudomonadati; phylum Pseudomonadota; class Gammaproteobacteria; order Lysobacterales; family Lysobacteraceae; genus Xanthomonas; species Xanthomonas bonasiae. The sequence continues at coordinate 11,304 of NZ_JACSQX010000016.1, read as the reverse complement.
CGCGCCCGGCACGAAGGCGACGTTGCGCTCGATCGCCTTGGCCAGCAGCGCGCCGCCGTCCATGCCTGCCGGCAGTTCGACCCAGATGAACATGCCGCCGGCGGGACGGTTCCAGCGCACCTGCGACGGGAAATACTTCTCCAGCGCCGCCAGCATCTGCTGGCAGCGGCTGGCGTACAGGCTGCGGATACCGGGGATGTGCGCATCCAGGAAGCCGTCCTGCACCGCCTCGTAGACGATGCGCTGGCTGAACGAGGGCGTGTGCAGGTCCGCCGCCTGCTTGGCCTGCACCAGCTTGGCATGCACCGCTTCCGGCGCGACCACGAAACCCAGGCGCAGGCCCGGCGCCAGCACCTTGGAGAACGAGCCCATGTAGATGGCCCCGTCCGGATTCATCGACAGCAGGCTCGGCAGCGTGTCGCCGCTGTAGCACAGCTCGCCGTAGGGGTCGTCCTCGACGATGGGCACGCCGGCGGCGGCCGCGCGCGCGACCAGCGCCTGGCGCCGGTGCAGCGGCAGGCGCCGCCCGGTCGGGTTCTGGAAGTTCGGCAGGCAGTACATGAAGCGCGCGCCGGCCAGTTGCGCGTCGTCCAGCGCATCCACCACCAGCCCGTCGTCGTCGGACTGCATCGCCGCGAACGCCGGCTGGAACAGCGAGAACGCCTGCAGCGCACCGAGATAGCTCGGCGTCTCCACCAGCACCTTGCTGCCTTCGTCGATGAACACCTTGCCGAGCAGGTCCAGGCCCTGCTGCGATCCGGTGGTGATCAGCACCTGGCCGGGGCGGATGCTGGCGCCGTCGCGGCTCACCCGCGCCGCCACCCATTCGCGCAAGGGCAGATAGCCTTCGGTCGGGCCGTATTGCAGCGCCGCCTGCGGCGCCTCGCGCAGCACCTTGTCGCAGGCGTACTGCATGCGCGCCACCGGGAACGTGTCCGGCGACGGCAGCCCGCCGGCGAAGGAGATCACCTCCGGGCGTTCGGTGACCTTGAGGATTTCGCGGATCGCCGAACTGGTCAGCGCCTGCGCACGGCGGGAGAACTGGAAGGAGGTCGTCATGGCCACTAGCATAGCGGCAGCATGGCCGCGCTCCACTGTGCAGCGCAGCGCAAACGACAGCGCCGGCCGGCGATGGACCGGGCCGACCCAGGTCGTGCCTGCGCTGGCACAGGCCTGGGTCCGGCAACGTCGACGCACGATCGTGGCGTCGCTACGCGTGGCGGTCCGCAGGAACGGAGCGCCCAGGGTGGCGCGCCTCGACCAGTGCCGAGCGCTGGTCCGGCGCGATCTCGATGCTGCGGATGGGGTGGCTGCAGCGGCAGAGTTCGCGGCGCCGGCCAGCGGACGCCAGCTGGCCCGACACAGGCGCCGTGTCCTCGCTGGCCGCGCAGACCTGATGGCCGGCTATCGACCCGCTCCGACCACCTGCCCGAACCGCTGGCGCTCGGCACTGGACGCCGAGGGGCGCGCAACCGCGCTGGCGAGCGTGGACCTGAGGGTCGGGCTCAGTTGCACGTCGCCGCTGGCGACGGCATCGAGCGTGGTCATCACCAAGGGGCTGGTGGCGCCACGTGCGATGTAGTTCACCGCCACATCCGCGGCTTCGTCCGGAGCGGAGAGGCGGTAGATCTTCTGCACCGCCAGGGCGCGCACCAAGGCGTCGCCATCGCCCGAGGCCAGCGAGTCCATCTGCGCCACCGCGCTACGCTTGAGCGCGTCGGCACCGGGCGAGACGTCGTTCTCGATGGTGCCGATGAAGTTCAGCGCGGCCACCGCGGTGCGCTGATCGGTACCGCGCGCGTCCAGGGTCGCCAGGGCATCGGCATAGACCTCCCGCGTTGCCTGGCCAGGCAGGTTGAAGTAGGTCTCGTACATTTCCGCGTAGAGTCCCTTGTCCTTGCCGGCCCAGATCTGGTTGGCCTCGTCGAGCACCAGCGCGCGTCCCTGCGGCGAAGGCACCAGCATGCCGCGCAACATGTCGCGTTCCATCGCCTGGCTTGCCGGCATGGCCCGGTAGGCCTCGGCCACCGCCTGTCTCGCCTCGGCGCTGCCGTCGACCGATGCCAGCAACCGCGCCGCGAATGCGTCCCGCTCGGCGCGCGACGGCGGCGGGTTGGCGTTCACCCGGGCAAAGAACTCGCGCAGACGGCGCTGGACCTCGCCGGCGTTGAACGGCGTTGCCGCGTCGGCGGCGCCGTCTCGCATTGGCGCATCTTCGATCGCGGCTTGCGCGGAGCGATGAGGATTGGCCGCATCGATGGCCATGCCGAGGCGAACCTGGCCGGAGGAGCCTGCCGGCGCGGCGATCTCGCCTTCCGCGCCAGGCAGGTCCGCGTGCGCATGCTGGTAGAAGTACAACGCGGTAAAGGCGAACAAACCGCCGACGATCGCCAGCGGCAGGTAGCCGCGACGTACAGGACTCTTCATTATTTTCATTGGATTGTCACAGGTCTGGAAGAACACCGGCACAACCCCGTACCTGCGCTGACGCGCAAGCACGGGGAGCTTCCGCCATCGCGAGGCGCGCTTAGATGCGCTCGTAGTCGCAGGTGCTGCCGCGCCATTCCGGCAGATAACCCTGTCGGGAATAGGTGCCGCCGTCGTAGCGACAGGACCAACCGGAGCCACCTTCCCAGTTCGACTTCCAGCCTGCCGGACAGGACGACCGCAACGTGACGTAATAATCCGGATCGCCACCGACCACGTTGACCGTGCCGACACGCTCGCTGAAGAGGATCGCAGCGCGGCCCTTCCAGCCCGGTTTCGGCGAACAGGTCACGGTTTCCGAACGGACATTGCACGCCGACCAAGAGTTGTTGTAACCGCCGTTGATTTCCATCGAACCGACCCGGGTGGGAACCGCCCATTTGATACCGATATTGAATCCACGGGTCACGCAAGAGCTGTGGCCCGTGGTCAGCGCCACCGAACCGCAGGAACCGCCCTGGTTGCTGAAGCAGTAATGCCAGTCCGATCCGTCGATATATTCGGAACGCTGCTGCTTGCCGACCCAGCCGCCGAAGGTGGTTCTCAATTGCGTAGACGGATCTGCAGCGGCGACGCCACTGAACAAGAATAGAACCAACGAAAACAAGATGACCCTTACTTTCAATTTCGACATACCACTCTCCCTAATAAATAAGCCAACCCAAGATGTAGACAAATAGCGCCACTGCGTCACACACGACCACCCTGGAAAACGCAGCGAAAACCTCCGCATGGCGTGCGAAGTATTTCGATCGACATTTACCAAGGAATTCCAGTTGGAGTGACGGTGCGCAGCCTATCCAGGCAATGCTACATATTGGTGGCACGCAAAATTAACCAGATGCAGAAAATCAAATTATATGAATATTATAATATTGAACTAATTTGAAAATCCGGTCGGCCGGCCCCGCGCTTGCGCTGGCAGCGACCGCTGCCCCACCTTTCCGCAAGATCGCCTCTGAGCCTTCTATGTTGCTTATCACGCAGGCATGGCAGTAGCGCTTCAACGCAGCGCCAGCGCAGTGCGCATCGTGCAGCCAAGACGCTGCGGCGAGACCGCTACGCGAACCGGTCGCGCGCGCGCGGATGCGGGCAGGCTTTTTTGGGCGCAACGCGATGTCGGCAACAGCCATGGCCGCAGGCACAGCCCGGTGGCGCAGCCTCACGGCAGCAAGTGTCGCCTCCGCCATTCGCCTGCCGGCAACGTCGATGCCGCCGCGACGGTGACAGGCCGCAGCAGTCGCAGCCGCCGCTATGACGGCCGCCGGACGACGGTCCGCGGATGCCGGCATCAAGCCTGTGCTGCGGCGCCCGACAATTGCCCCAGCGCGGCAGGCGTATACAGACGCACATCCGAGATGGCGGGAAGTGCCGCCGCCGCGAACAGCGCCTCGTCCAACTGCAGGATCGGGCCGTAGGCGATCGCGGTCTGCGCACCGATGGAGGACAGGCGGCGCAACACGGTCAACCGATAGCCCTGCCCCCGGTAATAGCGGGTGCCGCAGTCGGCCGGCAATGGCGCTTCGGGATCGATGCGCGCGTGCAGCGGCACGCGACCAGCCGCGACGGCACGGAAATCGGCATCGGCGTGACGCAATGCGTCGCGCTGCGGCGGCGCGAGCGCCTGCAGATCCAGGCCGAAGAAGGCAGCGGCCGGCGGCATGGGCAGCGGCAGATCGCTCATGGCAGCCGGTGTCGGCGCATCGTTGTCGCCCGCCGCTGCCAGTTCAATGCCGGCGCGGCGGTGCCGGGCCGCAGCTGTCGCAGCCACCGCACGCACCGGCACCGGCGGTGGCCGCAGGCGCGATCCTGCGGCCCATGGCCTGCAACCAGGATGGGCGACCCGGCTTGAGCAGGCGCACGGCGATGGCGACGCGCAGCTTGCGTGCGGTGCCGGGAAACTGCTTCTTCAGCACCACCCAGGCGCTGAGCAGGACCGCCAGTGCGATCACCAGGTACTGCAACAGCAGCGAAGCGCTCATCTCAGCCGGCTCCCAGTGCCGCCGCGACCTGGTAGGTGACCAGCGAGGCCAGATACGCCAGCGCGAACAGGTAGAACGCGGCGAAGCTCATCTGCTTCCACGAGTTGGTCTCGCGCTTGATCGTGGCCAGGGTGGAAATGCACATCGGCGCGTAGATGTACCACACCAGCAGCGACAGCGCAGTGGCCAGCGACCAGCCGTCGCTGATCAGCGGCGACAGCGCCTGCGCGGCGGCATCGTCGTCGGCCGCCGACAGCGCGTACACCGTCGCCAGCGACGCCACCGCCACTTCGCGCGCGGCCAGGCCGGGGATCAGCGCGATGCAGATCTGCCAGTTGAAGCCCAGCGGCGCGAACACCGTGGTCATCGCATGGCCGATGCGGCCGGCGAAGCTGTAGTCGATCGGCGGCAACGTGGCGTTGGCCGGCGCGGCCGGGAACGACAGCAGGAACCACAGCAGGATGGTCAGCGCCAGGATGATGCCGCCGACGCGCTTGAGGAAGATCGCCGCGCGCTCCCACAGGCCCAGCGCCAGGTCGCGCAGGTGCGGCACGCGGTACGACGGCAACTCCAGCAGCAACGGGTGCTCGCCCTTGTCGCGGCGCCACTTCTTCATCGTCCACGACACCGCCAGCGCGCTGGCGATCGCGGCGAAATACAGGCCGAACAGCACCAGGCCCTGCTGGTTGAACACGCCCCAGACTTTTTTCTGCGGGATGAACGCGCCGATCAGCAGCGCGTACACCGGCAAGCGCGCCGAGCAGGTCATCAGCGGCGCGACCAGAATCGTGGCCAGGCGGTCGCGCGGGTCCTGGATGCTGCGCGTGGACATGATGCCGGGCACCGCGCAGGCGAAGCTGGACAGCAGCGGGATGAACGAGCGCCCCGACAATCCGGCCGCCGCCATCATGCGATCGAGCAGGAACGCCGCGCGCGGCAGGTAGCCGGATTCCTCCAGCGCCAGGATGAAGGCGAACAGGATCAGGATCTGCGGCAGGAAGATCACCACCCCGCCGAGGCCGGCGATGATGCCGTCGACCAGCAGGCTGTTGAGCGGCCCGGGCGGCAGCGTCGCACCGACCCAGGCGCCGAGCGCCTTGCTGCCGCCGTCGATCAGGTCCATCAGCGGCGCCGCCCAGGCGTACACCGCCTGGAAGATCAGGAACATCACCACCGCCAGGGTCAGCAGCCCGGCGACCGGATGCAGCAGCCAGCGGTCCAGCGCGTCGTCGATGCGCGAGGTACGGGTCGGCATCGACACCGCAGCGGCGAGGATGCGCCGCACCTGCTGGTGGTAGTCGCCCTGCCCTTCGGCCGGCGCCACCGCCGGCGGCAGCGCCGGAGCCAGCGCGTCGAGCCGCTCGACCAGCGCCCTGGCGCCGTTGCGGCGCACCGCCACGGTCTCGATCACCGGCACCCCGAGCGCGTCTTCCAGCGCCTGGCGGTCGATCTGGATGCCGCGGCGCTGCGCGGCATCGACCATGTTCAGCGCCACCAGCATCGGCTTGCCCAGCTCGCGCAGCTCCAGCGCGAAGCGCAGGTGCAGGCGCAGGTTGGTGGCATCGACCACGCACACCAGCACGTCCGGCGCTGGCTCGCCCGGATAGAAGCCGCGGCACAGGTCGCGGGTGATCGCCTCGTCGAGGCTGGCCGGCTGCAGGCTGTAGGCGCCCGGCAGGTCGAGCACGGCGAAGTCGCGCCCGGACGGCGCGCGGAAGCGGCCTTCCTTGCGCTCGACGGTCACGCCGGCGTAGTTGGCCACCTTCTGCTTGCTGCCGGTGAGCTGGTTGAACAGCGCGGTCTTGCCGCAGTTCGGATTGCCCACCAGGGCCAGGCGCAGCGGAACGGCGTCCGCGCTCATGACTGCGCCTCGGCGGCGGCACCGACGCTGACCTGCACCCGCGCCGCTTCGCTGCGGCGCAGGGCGAAACGGGTATAGCCGACCTGCACCAGCAACGGCTCGCCGCCGACCGGACCGCTGGCCAGCACCTGCACCTGTTCGCCGGCGACGAACCCCAGCTCGCGCAGGCGGCGCGCGATGGCGTCGTTGGGCTGTCGGTCGTGCACGGTCTCTACGGTGGCGGTGCTGCGCAACGGCATGTCGGACAACGTCACGGAACGTTCCGTCGAATAAGAATGGTTATCAATTGTAGCACCGTCGCAGCGCATGATGGCGCGGCCGGCGCGGCCCGCTATGATTCCCATATGGCTGCCGTTATCCCTCCGTACGAGAACTGCCGATGAGCGATGCATTGCTGCTGGAGCGCTCAGGCAAGGTCCTGACGCTGCGGCTGAACCGACCCGAGGTGCGCAACGCGTTCGACGCCGCGCTGATCGCGCAGCTGACCGAAGCGCTGCACCAGATCGGCGCCGATCCGAAGGTCAAGGTGGTGGTGCTGGCCGGTGCCGGCGCCGCGTTCTCGGCCGGCGCCGACCTGCAGTGGATGCGTTCGATGGCCGGCGCCAGCGAGGCGGACAACCTGGCCGATGCGCTGGCGCTGGCGCAGCTGATGCGCACCCTGGACGAACTGCCCAAGCCGACCGTGGCACGGGTGCACGGCGCGACCTTCGGCGGCGCGGTCGGGCTGGTCGCCTGCTGCGACATCGCGGTGGCCTCCACCGATGCCCGCTTCGGGCTCAGCGAGAGCCGCCTGGGCCTATTGCCGGCGGTGATCTCGCCGTATGTGATCGCCGCGATCGGCGCGCGCCAGGCGCGGCGCTGGTTCGCCAGCGCCGAAGCGTTCGATGCGGCGACCGCTACCCAGATCGGTCTGGTGCACCAGACCGTGGCGCCGACCGCGCTGGACGCGGCGGTGCAGCGCCAGGTGGAACTGCTCGGCCAGGCCGGCCCGCTCGCCGCCGCCGGCGCCAAGGCGCTGGTGCGTCGGGTCGCCGCCGGCGGCGACAACGCCACACTGGACCGCGACAACGCCGCGCTGATCGCGCGGCTGCGGGTCTCGGCCGAAGGCCAGGAAGGCCTGAGCGCGTTCCTGGACAAGCGCGACCCGAACTGGCTGGGATTCTGGTGAGCCCGTTCGACCACATCGGCCTGCGCTGCGTCGACCTGGAGCGCAGCCTCGCCTTCTATCGCGCCGCACTGGCCACGCTCGGGCTGGACATCGTGATGGAGGTGAGCGCGGCACAGAGCGGCGATCGCCGCCACATCGGCTTCGGCCGCGACGGCAAGCCCAGCGTCTGGCTGACCGATGGCGCCGCCGGCGCCGGCGGCCAGCTGCATCTGGCCTTCGTCGCCGCCGACCGCGCCCAGGTGGATGCCTTCCATCGCGCCGGGCTGGCCGCCGGCGGTCGCGACAACGGCGCCCCAGGCCTGCGTCCGCACTACCACCCCAACTACTACGGCGCCTTCCTGCTGGATCCGGATGGACACAACATCGAAGCCGTCTGCCAGCGGCCGGCGAGCGCCTGAGCGGCGCCCTCTGATGGCGGCCGCACTTCGCGCAGGCTGCGGTCTGCGCCGCTCGGCAACGGCGCGCAGCCGTTCACTTCAAGGACTGCATGTGACCGCCACTTCGCCGTTTCCGCCCTGCCCCGCGCCGCCTCTGCCGACCGCGCCCGCTTGCGCGCCCCAGTGCAGGCGCCGCCGATGAGCGACTTCGTCCGCCTGGTGGAAGTGGGACCGCGCGACGGCCTGCAGAACGAAAAGGCCTGGGTCGCCACCGCCGACAAGATCGAGCTGATCGCGCAGCTGTCGCGCACCGGCCTGCGCAGCATCGAGGCGACCAGTTTCGTCAGCCCGAAATGGGTGCCGCAGTTGGCCGACGCGGCCGAGGTCTACACCGGCATCGTGCCGGCGCCGGGCGTGGACTACCCGGTGCTGGTGCCGAACCTGCAGGGTTACGAGCGTGCGGCCGCGGTCGGCGTGCGCGAGGTCGCGGTGTTCACCGCCGCCTCGGAAACCTTCAACCGCACCAACACCAATGCCGGCATCGACGAATCGTTGGCGCGCTTCGCACCGGTGCTGGCGCGCGCGGCCGCCGATGGGGTCAAGGTGCGTGGCTACGTGTCCACCGTGCTCGGCTGCCCCTACCAGGGCGACGTGCCGCTGGCCGACGTGGTGCGGGTGGCGCGGCAGCTGCACGCGATGGGCTGCTACGAGATCTCGCTGGGCGACACCATCGGCGTCGGCACCCCGGGCAAGGCGCGGGCGATGCTGCGCGCGGTCGCCGCCGAGGTGCCGATGCCGGCGCTGGCGGTGCATTTCCACGACACCTACGGCCAGGCCCTGGCCAATATCGCCGCGTGCCTGGAAGAAGGCGTGCGCGTGGTCGATGCGGCGGTGTCCGGTGCCGGCGGCTGTCCGTACGCCAGGGGCGCCAGCGGCAACGTGGCCAGCGAGGACGTGGTCTACCTGCTGCACGGCAACGGCATGGCCACCGGCATCGACCTGCCGGCCTTGGCCGCGACCGGGCGCTGGCTGGCGCAGAAACTCGGCAGGCCGACCGGCAGCAAGGTCGGCCAGGCGCTGGCGGCGGCGTAACCGCGGCCGACCGGCGCGGCGGGATCGGCGCGCCGGCAAGGCCCACCGATCCTGCGCCGGCAACGACGCCCACGCCGATGCCGGGCGTGCAGGTCGAGGACAGTCCAGGCCGGTGCGCACGGCACTGACGCGAATACGGGCGCCGACCGGCGGCGCATGTCCTCCTCGCGCGCACCGGCCGAAGCGGGTGCGCCGTGTTCCATGTACTCGCCGCCGTGCAGGCAGACGCAGCGAACGCGAAGCACGATGCGCCCGCCAGGCCTGGCAGGCGCTTTCACGCGCTTGCCCTCGCCAGCCGGGCAGCGGCAGCGGAGAGTCGGCTAAAATGCGCGCTTTCCTGGGAGGGAACATCCATGCAGCTTGCCGATATCCGCGCGGTGGTCACCGGCGGCGTTTCCGGCCTTGGCCTGGCGGTCGCGCAACGCATCGTCGCCGACGGCGGCAAGGTCGCGCTGTTCGACCTCAACGACGACAAGGGCGCGGCGGCGGTCGCCGCGCTCGGCGCCGCGCAGGCGCGCTATTTCCGCACTGACGTCAGCGACGAGGCGCAGGTGGCCGCGCACCTCGGCGCGGCGCGCGACTTCCTCGGCGGGCTCAACGCCGCGATCAACTGCGCCGGCATCCTCGGCGCCGGCCGCGTGCTCGGCAAGGAGGCGCCGATGGCGCTGGCCACGTTCCAGGGCACGGTGATGGTCAACCTGGTCGGCAGCTTCAACGTCGCCAAGGCCGCCGCCGACCTGATGCAGCACAACCCGCCGGGCGAGGACGGCGAACGCGGCGCGATCGTCAACACCGCCAGCGTCGCCGCCTACGAAGGCCAGATCGGCCAGGCCGCCTATGCCGCCTCCAAGGGCGGCGTGGTGGCGATGACCCTGCCGATGGCGCGCGAACTGGCGCGCTTCGGCATCCGCGTCAACACCATCGCCCCGGGCATCTTCTGGACCCCGATGGTGGACGGCATGCCCGAGGCGGTGCAGCAGTCGCTGGCCGCCTCGATCCCGTTCCCGCCGCGGCTCGGCCGCCCCGAGGAATTCGCCGACACGGTGATGTTCCTGCTGCGCAACCGCTATCTCAACGGCGAAGTCATTCGCCTCGATGGCGCGGTGCGGTTGGCACCCAAGTAGCGGGGATTCGTGATTGGGGATTGGGGATTCGTAAAAGCACCCCGCCCCTTCGCCCCCCGCCCTGCCTTTTACCACTCCCGAATCTCCAATCCCCAATCCCGGCTCCAAACCCATGAAAGCCAACGAAATCAAGAAAGGCAACGTCGTCGAGTACAACAACGGCGTCTATCAGATCCGCGACATCGAACGCAGCTCGCCGCAGGGCCGCGGCGGCAACGTGCGCTTCCGCTTCGTGATGTACAGCGTGCCGGGCGGCAACAAGCTCGACGCCAGTTTCGACGGCGACGACGACCTGCGCGAGGTCGAGCTGACCCGCCACCAGGCCACCTTCTCGTACAAGGACGGCGATGCGTTCGTGTTCCTGGACGACGAGGACTACACCCCGTACACGCTCGATGCCGACGTGATCGGCGACGACGCCGGCTACATCACCGAGGGCCTGACCGGCATCTACGTGCAGGTCATCGACGACCAGCCGGTGGCGGTGCAGCTGCCGCAGAGCGTGACCCTGGAAGTGATCGAAACACCGCCGGAGCTGAAAGGCGGCACCGCGACCAAGCGACCGAAGCCGGCCAAGCTCAATACCGGGCTGGAGATCATGGTGCCGGAGTACATCGGCAACGGCGAGCGCGTGCTGGTCAACACCACCACCGGCGAGTTCGCCGGTCGCGCGGACTGAGTCCGTGCGTCCGCGCCGCTGCATGGCGCTGGCCGTGCTGTTGCTCCTGCCGGGCTTGGCGGCCGCCGCTGCTGCCAGGCCTGCGGTCGCGGCGCCGGCCAAGGCCGGCTGCACGATCCCGGCGGAGGTGGATCCCGAGCACCACGCCGGCTTCTGCGCGCTGCCGCAGGAGATCCGCACCTTCGTCGCGCGCCAGGACGTCTGCAACCACTTCGCCGGCGAGGAGCCCTACGATGCCGCGCGCCGCCGCGAGCTGGACAAGGCGATGGCGAAGTACTGCGACGGAAACGAGGCGACCTGGGCCAGGTTGCGCGCGCAGTATCGGCAGGATCCTGTGCGCGACGCCTGGTTGAGTCGCTATGGCGAAGACGTGGGTCTCGATTTGCCGTAATGGCGGCTGGTTGGGCGAGTTGCGCCGATGGTCCTGTCGCGGCTGAAGCCGCTCCTACAGGGGGCATGGCTTGCCTGGGCTCAGGATTCCTGTTCGGGTTCCACGTAGCCTTCGGGCTTGGGCGCGCCGCCCTGGAACAGGAA
>NZ_JACSQX010000015.1:0-110095 GCF_014836395.1 Xanthomonas bonasiae | reverse complement strand
TAGACCTTGAAGGCGAGCGGGTTGTCCGAGGCCTTGCCTTCGAACGCGATGCGGCCGATGCCCGGGAAGTATTCCTTGGCGCCGATGTAGACGGAGTTGCTCATGGGAAGTGGAATCCTGTCGAGTGGGAGGAACAAGCAGACGTGGGTTCGGCCGCGACGGCGGCGGCGGGCAACGGGATGGACCCGGGCGCGCATGGATGGAGCAGCGCCGGCCCGGACGTGCGCACGGCGCGATCGCCATGGCCGGCCCGTGCACCTATCGCGCGGATGCTGCAGGCGCAGTCCCGGGCGGCATGCAGGCGCCGCATCCGGTCGCCTGCGCGCCTGGCGCGCTGCGCCATACGCGAGGTTATGGTAGCGCTACCAGAAACCGCGCTAAAAAAAGCTTCGCTGCGGAGGGAAGCCGACGGGGCCATCAGATGCGGTTCGCAAGCCGGGGGACAGGCGGACTTTACCCAGCCCATCGGCGAAACGCTTGCTGCGCTGCGCCATCCGCGCGCGCGGCGTGCGCGCCAGCACAGTGCGACACGCCGGCAGCAGTGTGGCCGCGTGGCGATCGCGCGCGGGGAGCGCATCCGTCGCGCGCAACGCGCTTTCGGTCGCGCCGACTACAATGCGCGCCGATGACCCCTACGCCGCTGCCGCTGCCGCACCACCTCGCCGATCCCGCCCCGCGCGACCGGCGCACGCCCTCGGCGCTGGGCAAGCGCCTGTGCCGGCAGGTGGGCCAGGCAATCGCCGATTTCGGCATGATCGAAGCCGGCGACAAGGTGATGGTGTGCCTGTCCGGCGGCAAGGACAGCTACACCCTGCTGGACATCCTGCTGCAGCTGCAGCGCAAGGCGCCGGTGCCGTTCGAGCTGGTCGCGGTGAACCTGGACCAGAAGCAGCCCGGCTTCCCCGCCGAGGTGTTGCCCGACTACCTGCGCACGCTCGGCGTGGCCTGGCACGTGATCGAGCAGGACACCTACTCGGTGGTCAGCCGCGTGGTGCCCGAGGGCAAGACCCTGTGTTCGCTGTGCTCGCGGCTGCGCCGCGGCGCGCTGTACCGGTATGCCGCCGAAAACGGCATCAGCAAGATCGCGCTGGGCCACCACCGCGACGACCTCGTCGCCACCTTCTTCATGAACCTGTTCTTCCACGCCAGGCTCGCGGCGATGGCGCCGAAGCTGCGCAGCGACGACGGCCGCCACGTGGTGATCCGGCCGCTGGCCTACGTGCGCGAGGCCGACATCGCCGAGTACGCACAGGCGCGCGGCTTCCCGCTGATCCCGTGCACGCTGTGCGGCAGCCAGGAGACCCTGCAGCGGCGCCAGGTCGGGCTGATGCTGCAGCAGTGGGACCGCGAGCATCCCGGCCGCGTCGAGCAGATCGCGCGCGCCATGGGCAACGTGCAGCCGTCGCAGCTGGCCGACCCGGCGCTGTTCGATTTCCGCACGCTCGGCGCTGCCGATGCCCTGCCAGCCATGGGCTGGCCGCTCGACGACGACGACGCATGAGGCCGCCGCCGGCGGTGCGCGCGCGCCGCTGAACCGCGCGTTGCGGTATCCGGGCGGGAGCGATGCGACAATGCCCGCCGCCCACCCTGCGCACGGCGCCGGGCCGTTCCGTTTCCTTCTGCTGGATGCTCGATGTTCTTTCGCAACCTGACCCTGTTCCGCTTCCCCACCACCCTCGACTTCTCCGAGATCGACAAGCTCCTGCCGGAGGTGCAGCTCAAGCCGGTCGGCCCGCTGGAAATGAGCTCGCGCGGCTTCATCTCCCCGTTCGGCCGCGACGAGCACGAAGTGCTGTCGCACCGCATCGCCGAGTTCCTGTGGCTGACCGTCGGCGGCGAGGACAAGATCCTGCCCGGCTCGGTGGTCAACGACCTGCTCGAGCGCAAGGTCGCCGAGATCGAGGAGAAGGAAGGCCGTCGGCCCGGCGGCAAGGCGCGCAAGCGGCTCAAGGACGACCTGATCCACGAATTGCTGCCGCGCGCCTTCGTCAAGTCCTCGCGCACCGACGCGATGCTCGACCTGCAGCACGGCTACGTCGCGGTGGACACCTCCAGCCGCAAGACCGGCGAGAACGTGATGTCCGAGATCCGCGGCGCGCTGGGCAGCTTCCCGGCGCTGCCGCTGAATGCGGAAGTGGCGCCGCGCTCGATCCTGACCGGCTGGATCGCCGGCGAGCCCCTGCCCGAAGGCCTGAGCCTGGGCGAGGAATGCGAGATGAAGGATCCGATCGAGGGCGGCGCGGTGGTCAAGTGCCAGCACCAGGAACTGCGCTGCGACGAGATCGACAAGCACCTGGAAGCCGGCAAGCAGGTCACCAAGCTGGCGCTGATCCTGGACGACCACGTCTCCTTCGTGCTCGGCGACGACCTGGTGATCCGCAAGCTGAAGTTCCTCGACGGCGCCCTCGACCAGCTGGAGAACGCCGACCAGGACGGCGTGCGCGCCGAACTGGACGCCCGCTTCGCGCTGATGAGCGCCGAGGTGCGGCGCCTGTTCCTGCTGCTGGAAGAGGCGCTGAAGCTGAGCAAGGCGGAAACCTGAGGCGAGGCCGGCAGCGCGCTGCTCGGCTTGCCGGTTCCGCTCGTCGCGACGGAAGTCGCTCCCACAAGGGTGGATCGCCAAGCCGGCCATCTGCACTGCAGGATGCGTTTCAGCCCCGACGGCCTAGGAAGTCGGCCGACGCCGCCACTCCGCTCGTCGCGGCTGAAGCCGCCCTACACAAGCCGCGCGCCTGCCGGCCGGGTGCCCTGTAGGAGGGGCTTCAGCCCCGATCGGCAGCTCCCGAAGCCGGACAACTTCCCGGCGCCGCTCGTCGCGGCTGAAGTCGCTCCCACATGGGGCCTCGGCACGCTCGCTGGGTGCACTGTAGGAGGGGCTTCAGCCCCGACCAGCAGCTACCGAAGCCGGACAACGTCCCGGTGCCGCTCGTCGCGACTGAAGTCGCTCCCACAAGGGAGTCCCAGCATGCTGGCGGGGTGCACTGTGGAAGGGACTTCAGTCCCGACTGCAGCCGAAGCCGGACAACTTGCCGGCTTCGTTCGTCGCGGCTGAAGCCGCTCCTACAGGGGCCGCGGCGTGCGCCGCTCGGCTCCACTGCCGAACGCTCCGGCGGCGACGGTGACGGACATTCAGCTGAAGCATGCAGCGCGATCGGTGCACGCTGTCACCGTGCGCGCGCGCATGAGCGGTATGCTGTGCGCATGCCCGATTTCCTCCGTCGCCTGATCGCGCCGCCCGCAACGGCCGTCGAACGCGACCTCGTCCGCCTGCGGTTGGACGAGCGCGAGATCGATGTGCTGCGCGTGCGCGACCCGCGTGCGCGGCGGATCAAGCTCAGCGTCGACGAACGCGGCGCGCGCCTGACCCTGCCGCTGCGCGCCAGCCTGGTGTCCGGCGAGCGCTTCCTGCTCGAACACCGGCACTGGCTCGGCGAGCAGCTGGCGCGCTATCAGGAAGACGACAACGAACCCGGCCTGCAGCGCGGCGTGCCCGGCTGGTTGCCGCTGCGCGGCGAACGCCTGCCGCTGCGCTGGAGCGAGGGCCGCTACGCGCGGCTGCAGGTCGATGCCGAGGGCGCGCAGCTGCAGTTGCCGGCGCGCGCCGGCGATGCGGCGATCGCGCGCGCGCTGCGCGAGTTCTACGAAGCGCAGGCGCGCGCCGATGTCGGCCGCTGGTTGCCCAAGTACCTGCCCTCGCTGCCGCGCGCGCCGGCGCGGGTGCGGCTGAAGGTGATGTCCTCGCAATGGGGCTCGCTGGCGCCGGACGGCTCGATGGCGCTGGATCTGGCGCTGGTGCTGGGACAGCCCTCGGCGTTCGAGTACGTGCTGGTCCACGAGCTGTGCCACCTGATCCAGGCCAACCACTCGCCCGCGTTCTGGCGCGAAGTGGAAGCGCGGTTCCCGGCCTGGCGTGCCGAGCGCGATTATTTCCACGCGCATGGGCGGCGCCTGAAGGCGCAACTGCGGCGGCTGTTGAGCTAGGGCGTCTCGCGCGCCGTTGTTGCGCGCGCACGAGGCAAGGAAACGCAGAAGCATGGGGCTGTTTCAGCCCGGACGCTGACCCAGCGCCTGGCACGGGGATAGCCGCTCGCAGAAACGGTCTTACAGGTCGCGATGCACAACGAAATCGTCGCCGGACACCAGCGACTGCACCGGCACAGGGATCGCCCTCGCGTCGCCGACCACGCGGTTGGCCGCGGCGCAGTGAACCGGTGCGGCGCAGCACCGCCCTGCCGGCACAATGCGCCACGGTGGCAAGGCAGGCCGTCGCGACAGGCCGGGTGAATCCGGCGGCGTTCGGGAACGGATCGCTCGCCTCGAGGCGCGCAGCGCCGTGGCGATGGACAGATTCGGAGAAAACGGAAGGACGGCGGGTTTCGCCTCAGCGCTGCGGAAGAAGAACTCCATGCGCAGCGCCCGGCAGGCCCCCTCTCCCCGCCTACCTCACACCTGGCGCGACCTCCGGCACCAGCGAACGATACGGTCCGAGCGGCACTACGCCGGCATGTCAGGACGCCGGGATCGGGCCGCGTACGCAAGACGTATCGCGTCTATGCCTGTTTTGTCGGCAGGCGTGGCGGGAACTTAAGCGAAATTTTTTCTACACACAAGCTTCACGAACACCGTGTAGGCGACGCATTCAGCCGCCAGCGGCCATCCCCGCGCGCTGGCCGTCCTGGGCGCTCCGGCAGCGCCGCGCGGGCGGAAAGCCCCCGCACGACGCCGCCGCGCGACCACGCGCTGCCCGGCTAGGCGCCGACGGCCAGGTCGAGCTCGGCCGGTGCCGGAGCGGCCATGGCGGGCCGCTGTTGCGGCGCCTCGGCGCGCGCCTGCAGCCGGAACACCGCCACCGCCGCGGCCAGCGTGCCGGCCTGCTGTTCCAGCGCATGCGAGGCCGCGGTGGCCTGTTCCACCAGCGCCAGGTTCTGCTGCGTGGTGCGGTCCATCTGCGCCATCGCCTGGCCGACCTGTTCGATGCCCGCCGACTGCGCCTGCGAGGCCACCGCGATCCCGGCCACGACGTCGTTGACCTCGCCCACCGAGGCCAGCACCCGGCCCATGGTCTGGCCCGCGCCGTGGACCTGCGCCGACGCCACCGCGACCTGGGACAGGGAGGCCTCGATCAGCGTCTTGATCTCCTTTGCCGCCCCGGCCGAGCGCTGCGCCAGCGCGCGCACTTCGCTGGCGACGACGGCGAAGCCGCGGCCCTGCTCGCCGGCGCGCGCCGCCTCCACCGCCGCGTTCAGGGCCAGGATGTTGGTCTGGAACGCGATGCTGTCGATCACCGCGATGATCTCGCCGATCTTGCGCGACGACCCCTGCACGCCCTGCATCGCCGCCACCGCTTCGTCGATCGCCGCGCCGCCCTGGCGCGCGACCGACGCCGCGGCGGTCGCCAGCTGGTTGGCCTGGTCGGCGTGCGCAGCATTCTGTTTGACCGTCTCGGTCAGTTGCGCCGCCGATGCCGCGGTGCGCTCCAGCGCGCCAGCCTGCTCGGCGCTGCGGCGCGACAGGTCCTGGTGTCCGCCGGCGATGGCGCCGGCCTCGCTGTCGATCGCCGCCGCCGCCTGCTGGATGCCGGCCACGATCCCCGCCAGCTGGTCGGCGGTGGCGTTGGCGTCGTCGCGCATGCGCGCGAACACGCCATGGAATTCGCCGTGCATGCGCACGCCCAGGTCGCCGCAGGCGATCGCGCGCAGCAGCGTCGACAGCGCGCCGAGGTTGCCGTCCACCGTGGCCATCAGCTGGTTCAGGCTTTCCAGCATGGTGCGGAAATCGTGCTGGTGGCGGCCGACGTCGCCGCGCGCGCTGAAATCGCCGGCCGCCGCGGCCGCCGCCAGGTGCCAGATGTCGCGGTTGAGCGCGCCGAGGTTGGCCTTGATCGCGTCCATGGTGTCGGAGATCGCCGCCTGCTCGCCGGGCAGGCGCGGCATGTCCTCGCTGAGGTCGCCGATGGCGTAACGCTGCATCAACGCAACGGTGGACTGCACCGTGCCCACGTGCAGATCGACCAGCGCATTGGCGTCGTGCAGCAGTTGCCCGTATTCGCCGGGGAACCCCGCCGCGTCGCTGCGGTGCGCGACCGCGCCGGCGGCGTGGCGCTGCGCCATCTGCCGTTGCTCGGCGAGCACCGCGCGCAGCTGCGCCTGCATGGTCTGCATGCTGCGCAGCAGCTCGGCGGCCTCGTCGTTGCCGTGCACCGGCAGCGGTGCGTCGAGACGGCCGGCGGCGATCGCCGCGGCGATCCGCGTCCCTTCGCGCAGCGGCCGTACCAGGCTCTGGGTGATGCACCAGCCCAGCCAGGTGGCCACCGCCAGCAGCAGGCCGCCGCCGATCAGCAGCATCCAGCGCGCGCGGGCCATCGTCGCCACCGCATCGACATAGGCCTGGTCGCTGAGCGTGCGCAGGTGCGCGGCATTGCGCTGGATCGCCTGCTGCCAGTTCGCCAGCAGCGGCTGCAGCGTGTACAGGTGCAGGGTCTGCGCGTCCAGGTTCTGGTTGTCGGCGGCCAGCGCCAGCACCTGGGTCTGGAACGGCTGCACCTGGACATAGGCCTGGTCGATCGCGGCGCGGCGCTGCGCGCCGGTACGGTCGGCCGGATCCAGGCGCATCGCGAACAGCTTGCGGCGCACCTGCGCGTAATCGCGCGCGGCCTGGCCGATCGCGCGCACGATCTCCCGCTTCTCGTCGGGGTTGGTCAGGATCACATCGTTGAGCAGGCCGATTTCCAGCCGCGCCTGGGCGGTGACCATCGCATCGGACAGGCGGATCTTCTCCATCTTGTCCAGGCTGATGTCGTCGAGTTGGTGGCGCGCCATGGCCATCGAGGCCAGGCTGGCGACGATCAGCGCGCCGCAGAGCAGCAGCAAGGCCGCGAAGGCGAAGGTCAGTCGGGGACCGACTGGATAACGACGGAGGAGACGGATCATCGGGGCGGGGAGAGGTTCGGGCGCAATTGCCCACGCGTACCCTGGCCACCAAGCTTTACCGAAACGCGACCGGCCTACGACAACATGGCGAACTGTGACGCCGGGTGGATCGCAACCGCGGCGTGCCGCGCGTCCCAGCGTCTATCGGCGGCAATGCCGGAAACTTGAGCAGGCGCACGCGACCTCCGCGCACGCGTCGGCGTCCACAGGCGTGTGCTGGACATGCGACGGCATCGGTTCGGGCCAGCGGCGCAGCGTCCCGCTGCGGCTGTCGCACGATGCGGTGGTGGCAGGGCGGCGTAACGGCGCCGGCCAGCGGTTCAGAAGAAGTCGCGCAACAGCGCCGCCACCGCGGCCGGCTGCTCCATGTGCAGATGGTGGGTGCCCGGCAACACGTGCACGCGGCCTCGGCGCAGTCGCGCCGCGCGCTCGCTGCGCAGCGGCTCGGGGAAATACGGCTGCGCCGGGTCGGCGTAGATCACCCGTGCCGGGCAATCGATGCCGGCCAGCAGCGCCTGCACCTGCGCCTCGCTCAGCCGCACCGCGGTGGGCAGGGTCAGGCGCCGGTCGCTGCGCCACACGTAGCCGCCCTCCACCGCCTCGACCCCGCGCTCGACCAGCAGCCGCGCCGCCGGCTCGCTGAGCTGGTTGGCCTGCATCCGCGCGCGTACCGGTGCGGCCAGGTCGGGGAACACGCGCAGCGGCGCGCTGTTGGCGCGGCGGGTCGCGGCGACGCTGTCGCGCAGCCGCTCCAGCGTGCCCTCCACGGTCTCGGCCAGGCCGCCGAGCATCTCGATCGCGACCAATTTTTCGACCCGCTGCGGCGCCGCCGCGGCCAGGGTGCTGGCGATCGCCGCGCCCATCGAATGCCCGATCACCGCGAAGCGCTCCCAGCCCAGCGCGTCGGCTGCGTCCAGCAGTGGATGCAGCGCGCTGGTCAGCAGGTAGTCGGCGCCGGCCGGCAGGGCGTCGCTGTGGCCGTGGCCGGGCAGGTCCAGCATCACCAGGTCCAGCTGCGGCAGCTGCGCGCTCAGCGGCACGAAGCTGGCGGCGTTGTCCAGCCAGCCGTGCAGCGCCAGCACCTTGGGTCCATGCGGATCGCCGCTGCGCAGCCCGGCCAGCGTGCCCACCCGCGACGGGCAGGCGAACGTGCGCAGCGTCATGCGGCGCGGGCAGCCAGCTGCGCCAGCGCGCGCGCGTGCGCCGGGGCGTCGTTGAGGCAGGGGATGTAGCGCACCTGCATGCCGCGCGCGGCGCAGGTCTCGACGAAGCCCATCGCCACTTCCTCCAGCGTTTCCAGGCAGTCGGTGGCGAAGCCCGGGCAGATCACGTCGACCCGCTTGGTCCCCTGCTCGGCCAGCTGCCACAGGCTCGGCTCCGCATACGGCTGCAGCCAGCGCTCGGCGCCGAAGCGCGACTGGTAGCCGAGCTGCCATTCGCCGGCACCCAGGCCCAACGCCGCGGCGATCGCCTGCGCGCTGGCCTCGCAACGCTGCGGATACGGGTCGCCGTTGTTGGCCACGCGCTGCGGCAGGCCATGGAAGGAGAAGAACAGGGTCTCGCCGCGGCCGTGCTGCGCCCAGTGCGCGCGCACGCTGTCGGCCACCGCCTCGACCCAGGCCGGGTCGGTCGGATAGTCCTCGATCAGGGTCACCGGCAGCTGCGGATTGCGCGCCTGCCAGGCCTGCACCACGTCCTCGATCGAGGCGGTGGTGGTGGTCGAATACTGCGGATACAGC
This sequence comes from Xanthomonas bonasiae, assembly GCF_014836395.1. Classification (NCBI taxonomy): domain Bacteria; kingdom Pseudomonadati; phylum Pseudomonadota; class Gammaproteobacteria; order Lysobacterales; family Lysobacteraceae; genus Xanthomonas; species Xanthomonas bonasiae. The sequence goes on along the minus strand of NZ_JACSQX010000015.1, from coordinate 101,427 downwards.
GGCAGCACCACGATCCGGCGCACGCCGCCGTCGCGCAGCGCGTCCAGTGCCGGCGCCAGCGCCGGGGTGCCATAGCGCATCGCCCAGGCCACGCGGTGCCCGGGCAGTTCGCGCTGCATGCCCTCGGTCAGGCGCCGGGTGTACACCGCCAGCGGCGAGCCTTCCGGCAGCCACACCAGCGCGTATTTCTCCGCCGAACGCGGCGAGCGACGCGGCAGGATCACCCAGTTCAGCAGCGGCCACCAGAACAGCCTGGGGATGGCCACAACGCGTTTGTCGCCGAGGAACTCGGCCAGGTAACGGGCGACCGCAGGCGCGGTCGGCGCCTCGGGCGTGCCTAGATTCACCACCAGCACGGCGGTCTCGGGTGCGTCGCTCATGCATACATTGTGGCAGAGCCGCCTGCCGCGCGTGTCGCGATCGTGTCTATCGCAACGATCGACACGCCCGCGTATTGCGGTGGCACTCATTGCCGATTCATTGCGCTGTGACTAAGTTCAAGGACTTGCAGTATCTTGCTGCGGACCTATTTCGGAAGCCCGCCATGCCCCGCCTGCCGCGCCTCGCCCTGTTGTTGAGTACCACGCTGTTCGTCGGCCACGCCGTGGCCGGCCCGGAAGAAGACGAGCGCGCCCGCAACGCGCTGCGCGTGCTGACCGACATCCAGGAGATCCCGGAGCAATCCATCCCCGACAAGCTGCTCGACGAGGGCCGCGCGATCGTGGTGATCCCGGACACGCTCAAGGCCGGCCTGGTCATCGGCGGCCGCCGCGGCCACGGCCTGATGTCGGTCAAGCGTCCCGACGGCACCTGGTCCAACCCGGTGTTCGTCAAGCTCACCGGCGGCAGCATCGGCTTCCAGGTCGGCGTGCAGTCCTCCGACGTGGTGCTGGTGTTCCGCAACGACCGCAGCCTGGACAACATCGTCAACGGCAAGTTCACCCTCGGCGCCGATGCCGGCGTCGCCGCCGGCCCGGTCGGGCGCAACGCCTCCGCCGCCACCGACGGCCAGCTCAAGGCCGAGATCTGGTCGTGGTCGCGCGCGCGCGGCCTGTTCGCCGGCGTGGCGCTGGACGGCGCGGCGCTGCAGATCGACGATGCCGCCGACCTCAACGTGTACGGCAGCAACACCACACCGCGCATGATCTTCGAAGGCCGCACCACCGGCCTGCCGTCCAACGACGTGGTCGCCTTCCGCGACAAGCTCGAGGAAGCCACCTACGCCGCGCGGCAGAACCGCGGCACCGACAGCGCCGGGCGCGCCGCCATGGGCCCGCCGCCGCCGCGGCCGCAACCTTCCGCGCAGGCCGCACCGCCGCCGGTGGCCGAACCCGCCGCCGCCGACGGCGCCAGCACCGCGCCGCTGCAGGCACCACCGCAGACGCCGCCGCAGCAGGGCTTCCAGCCGGTGTCCGAAGGCGAGATCCGCACCGAGTCGCTGGACGGCAACCGCTAGAATCCGCGGTACGGCATGCGGCACTGAACGCACCGCGGCGCGGTGCGTTATCCTCCTTATTCCTTACGACTTCTCTGCGAGCGGATCATGGGCGGTTTTAGCATCTGGCACTGGCTTGTCGTGCTGGTGATCGTGCTGCTGGTGTTCGGCACCAAGCGGCTGACCAGCGGCGCCAAGGATCTGGGCAGTGCAGTCAAGGAATTCAAGAAAGGCATGCGCGACGAGGACAAGCCCGCCGGCCAGCTCGGCGACGAGTCGCGCAGCAGCGAGCAGTCCCGCGAGACCCAGGCCGAACGCGACCGCGACGCGCGCTGAATAGGACGCTGTCGGCGTGTTCGATATCGGATTCAGCGAACTGCTGCTGATCGCAGTGGTGGCGCTGGTGGTGCTCGGCCCGGAACGCCTGCCCAAGGCGGCGCGCTTCGCCGGCCTGTGGGTGCGCCGCGCGCGCGCGCAGTGGGACTCGGTGAAGCAGGAACTGGAGCGCGAACTGGAAGCCGAGGAACTCAAGCGCAGCCTGCAGGACGTGCAGGCCTCGCTGCGCCAGGCCGAGTCGCAGTTGCGCGACAGCGGCCAGCAGCTGCAGCGCGAGACCGACGCGCTGCGCCGCGAGATCGACCCGACCGGGCCGGAGCCGCTGGCCGAGGGCGCACCTGCGGCCATCGCACCGCAACAGCCGACGCCAGCGCCGGAACCAGTGCCGCCGTCCGGCGCTCCCGCCGCCGACCACGCGGTGCCGGCCAGCACGCCAGCCGCGCCGACCACGCATACGCACGCACCAGGCGAGGCGCCGGCGCCCGCCGCGCACGACCCTGCCCCCACACCGCCGGCGCCTGGCGCCGCACCGCCCAACGGCGACCCTGAGGCGCCGCGATGAATCCGGAAGCCGAAAGCAGCCTGATCGAGCATCTGGTCGAATTGCGCGCGCGCCTGGTGCGCGCGCTGATCGGCCTGGGCGTGGTGGTGCTGGCGCTGCTGCCCTTCTCCAAGCCGATCTACACCTGGCTGGCCGCGCCGATGCTGGCGCAGCTGCCGATCGGGCAGAGCGTGATCGCCACCCACCCGGCCGGCGCGGTGTTCGCCCCGCTCAAGCTGACCTTCTTCGTGGGCGTGTTCATCGCCGTGCCGTGGCTGCTGTACCAGGCCTGGGCGTTCGTCGCCCCGGGCCTGTACCAGCGCGAGAAGCGCCTGGCATTGCCGCTGCTGGCCTCGGCCGTGCTGCTGTTCTACGTGGGCTGCGCCTTCGCCTATTTCCTGGTGCTGCCGGCGGTGTTCCACTTCCTGACCACGTTCAAGCCGGACATCATCCAGCTCACCCCGGACGCCGGCGCCTACCTGGATTTCGTGCTGGCGATCTTCTTCGCCTTCGGCGCCAGCTTCGAGCTGCCGGTGGCGCTGGTGATCCTGGCCCTGCTCGGCTGGGTCACCCCGCAGCAGCTGCGCGAAGGCCGCGGCTACGCGGTGGTCGGCATCTTCGTGCTGGCCGCGGTACTGACCCCGCCGGACGTGGTCTCGCAGCTGATGCTGGCGATCCCGATGTGCCTGCTGTACGAGATCGGCATCATTGCGGCTAGTGCGGTAACGAAGAAGCCGGGATTGGAAATTCGGGATTAGGGATTCGCAAAGGCTGGCGCGGCGGCGCTGGCTGTGCGGGAACGATTCTGGCTTTGGCGCCGCCAAAGCGTTGGGGCTGAAGCCCCTCCTACAGATGCGACGACCTGGCAAGGCTAGAGCTCTGCAAAAGCGACGACCGGGAAACCGTCAGCTCCCGCTTTTACGAATCCCCAATCCCGAATCCCAAATCCCGGCCTTCAATCAAGCCGCAAACACATTCGAAGGCGGCGGCGGCACTGCCGGCGCGGCGTCGTCGCTGTGCACGAACATCTGCTTCCAGGCCGCGTAGACCGCGCCGGCCAGCGCCGGCATCGCCAGCGCCATCAGCAGCAACTGCGCGACCAGGGCGGCGATGGTCGGCCCGGCCAGCGCCTGCACCAGCAGGATCACCAGCACCAGGGCGAAATACAGCGCGAACATCGCGATGAAGGCGAGGACGAAGAACACCAGCATCGCCGGCAGGTTATGCAGGCAGGCGCGCAGGCTGTTGCGCATCGCCGCCAGGCCGCCGCGGCCGTCGAACATCACCTGCGGGGCGAGCACGAACAGGGTCAGCGTCACCGCCACGAAGCCGACGAACACCATCAGCAGCCACAGCAGGATGCGCATCGCCGGCAGCGTGGCCACCAGTTGCTCGACCTGCGCCGGATCCGGCTGGGCGCTGGACTGGCCGAGTTCGTTGAGCTGGTTCATCACCGTGCCCAGCTGCTCCCAGCCGCTCTGGCCGACCACCACCAGGGCCAGCGCACCCAGCGCCAGGCCGACCAGCACCTGCGGCAACAGCGCCACCAGCAGGCGCGGCGCACGGCCGTCGTGCAGGCCCTGCAGCAGGTGCGCCGGCTGCGCGACACGGCCCTGGTCCACTTCGCGCACCGCCCACACCAGCCCGCCGAACAGCAGCGGTCCGGCCAGGCCCAGCAGCAATTGCGCCAGCATGCCCAGGGTCGGATTCAGCGCGCCCATCAGCAGCGCCAACAGCGCCGCCAGACCCCAGATCACGCCCAGCAGCCCCAGCGCCAGCGGCGCCCGGCGCAGCAGCGCAATTCCGCTCAACAGCCATTCCGCGCCGGCCGAGGCCGGCAGCTTGCGAATCTCGATCATTGCCAATCCGAAGTGGGGGACGCCGTACAGCGCGGCGCCTGTACAGATTATCGCGGTTTTGCCTGGCCGCCGGCGGTTTGCTGGCCGCGCGCGTGCTGAACGAAGCGCCGCAGCAGCTTGCGCGCCAGCGGCGCGGCGCTGACCTCGCGGGCGATGGTACGGGCGCAGCGGCCGGCGCTGCGTAGACACTCGGCGCGGGCGTGCACGTAGCCGCGCATGTGGTGGGTGGCGAATTCCGGGTGGAACTGCACGCCCCAGGCCGCCTCGCCCCAGCGGAAGGCATGGCACTGGTCCTGCGCCGAGCGCGCCAGCACGGTGGCGCCGGCCGGCGCGCGCAGCACCGTCTGCAGGTGCGTGGCGTGCGCCGGGAAGCGTTCGGGCAGGCCGGCGAACAGCGGATCGTCGAACGCCGGCGGATGCAGGTCGATGTGCACGGTGCCCGATTCGCGCCCGGCCGGGTTGTAGGCCACCTCCCCGCCCAGCGCGTGCGCCAGCAGCTGGTGGCCGTAGCAGATGCCCAGCAGCGGCGTGCCGGCGTGGGCGGCCTCGCGCAGCCAGTCGGCCGAGCGCTCGCTCCAGTCGGCGCGGTCGGTGACGAAGGCGGCCGAGCCGGTGACGATGATGCCGGCGAAGCCCGTGCGCGCGGGCAATGCGGCGCCGCCGGCGACATTGGCGACCACCGTGTCGCGCTCGGCCAGCCCGGCGGCGACGCGGATCCAGTGCGGGAAACGCCCATAGCGCCGCATCGTCGCCACCGGCTCGCCGGTTTCGAGGATCAGGAAGGGCGCAGGCGTCATCGGCGGGCGGCAACTCGGAGGGGGTCGATTCGATTGTAGACAGACCTTCGCGGCTTTTTCCAAGCCTGCGGCGCACTGCGCGGCTGTCGCGCGTCGCAATTCAGCTGCACGACAGTCGTTTGCCGCCGCCGCACGTCGGTTTTGGCATCAGCGCTGCGTCCGCGCCGGTGAACGCGGCGGGGATGACCGCCAGCATTTCGCGTGCGGCGATGGCCGCGATCTTCGTCGCCGCCACCTCGCGGAGTTGCCGCACGCCATCGCGCGCATCGGCGCTTCGCCCAGGGCGGCGTGCACCCGCGCGGTGAAATCGCCCGTGGCCGCCTCACTCGCGCGGCGGCAGCACCGACAGCACTTCCTCGATGGTGGTCAGGCCGGCGGCGACTTTTTCCAGGCCGGCGCGGCGCAGGCTGCGCACGCCCTCGGCCTGCGCGGCGCGGCTGAAGCCGGCCAGGTCCATGTCGGCGCGGATCAGCGCGCGCAGGCGCGGGGTCACCGGCAGCAGTTCGTACAGGCCGACCCGGCCCAGGTAGCCGGTGCGGCGGCATTCCAGGCAGCCGACCGGGGCGTGGACCTGCAGCTCTTCCGGCAGCGCTTCGCCCGGCTCGCGCAGCGCGTCCCATTCGATCTCGCTAAGCGTGTGCGGGCGCTTGCAGTGGCTGCACAGCGTGCGCACCAGACGCTGCGCCAGCACGCCGTTGAGGGTGGAGGCGACCAGGTAGTGCGGCACGCCCAGGTCGAGCAGGCGGGTGATCGCCGAGGGCGCGTCGTTGGTATGCAGGGTGGACAGCACCAGGTGCCCGGTCAGCGAGGCCTGCACCGCCATCTGCGCGGTTTCCAGGTCGCGGATCTCGCCGATCATGATGATGTCCGGGTCCTGCCGCAGCAGGGTGCGCACGCCGCTGGCGAAGTCCAGGTCGATGTTGGTCTGCACCTGCATCTGGTTGAACTCCGGCGCGATCATCTCGATCGGGTCCTCGACGCTGCACACGTTCACGTCCGGCGTGGCCAGGCGCTTGAGCGTGGAGTACAGCGTGGTGGTCTTGCCCGAGCCGGTCGGGCCGGTGACCAGCACGATGCCGTGCGGGCGTTCGACCAGCGCCGCCCAACCGGCCGCTTCCTGCGCGCTGAAGCCGAGCTGGTCCACGCTCTTGAACGCCGCGTCCGGGTCGAAGATGCGCATCACGCACTTCTCGCCGAATGCGGTGGGCATGGTCGACAGGCGCATCTCGGTCTCGCGCCCGCCCGGCGAGCGGGTCTTGATGCGCCCGTCCTGCGGGCGCCGGCGCTCGGCCAGGTCCATGCGCCCGAGCACCTTGATCCGGCTGACGATGGCGGTCATCACCGCCGGCGGCACTTCCAGCACCTTGTGCAGCACGCCGTCGATGCGGAAGCGCATGCGCCCGGCCTCGCGCCGCGGCTCCAGGTGGATGTCGCTGGCGCGCTGCTCGTAGGCGTACTGCAGCAGCCAGTCGACGATGTGCACGATGTGGTGGTCGTCGGCGTTCACGTCGCCGCCGCGGCCCAGTTCCACCAGCTGCTCGAAGCTGGGCAGGCCGCTGCTCTGCTCGTTGCGCCCGTCCTTGGCGCCGCGCACCGAGCGGGTCACGCCGAAGAATTCCATCGTGTAGCGGTGCAGGTCCAGCGGGTTGACCACCGCGATCTCGATCCGGCGCCGCGCCAGGTGCTGCACGTCGCCCAGCCAGTCCAGCGCCAGCGGCTCGCTGGTCGCCACCAGCAGGCGCTCGGCGTCCAGCGCCAGCGGCAGGATGCGGTGGCGGCGCGCGTAGGCGTGCGAGACCACGGCAGTGACCGCGGCCACGTCGACCCGGGTCGGGTCGATGCGCAGGTAGCGCAGGCCGCAGCGCTGCGCCAGCCATTCGGTCAGCCGTTCCAGGCCCAGCTCGCTGCCCGGCGGACGGGTGGCGGCCAGTTTCAGGTTGGACAGCAGCACCAGCGGGTGCACGTCGCTGACGGTGCGCGCGGACTGCACCGAAAACTGCATGCGGCCGCGCTCGGCCGGCGCGACCAGGCCGTCGGCGAGCAGCGCGGCGGCCACGCGCTCGAAATTCAGGCGCCCGGGCGGCAGCGACACGGTGGCGGGTACAGGCACGGCGGGCGGCTGCGCGGCAGGTCGCGAATCCATGGTCAGGTCCGGTGCGCGGAAGTCCCCGCAAGTCGGTCGCTATACTAGCGCACCCCCTTTGCCGGCCTTTGCTGCATGCCCGTCTCCCGGTCCGTTCCGATCACGTTCCAGGGTCTGATCCAGACCCTCAACCAGTTCTGGGCGCAGCACGGCTGCGTGCTGATCCAACCGCTGGACCTGGAAGTGGGCGCCGGCACCTTCCACCCGGCCACGTTCCTGCGCGCGCTCGGGCCGGAGCCGTGGAACGCGGCCTACGTGCAGCCGTGCCGCCGTCCCACCGACGGCCGCTACGGCGAGAACCCGAACCGCCTGCAGCGCTACTACCAGTACCAGGTGGCGATGAAGCCGAACCCGGACAACATCCAGCAGCTGTACCTGGATTCGCTGCAGGCGCTGGGCATCGACCCGCTGGTGCACGACCTGCGCTTCGTCGAGGACAACTGGGAATCGCCGACGCTTGGCGCCTGGGGCCTGGGCTGGGAAGTGTGGCTCAACGGCATGGAGGTCACCCAGTTCACCTACTTCCAGCAGGCCGGCGGACTGGAGTGCAAGCCGGTGCTGGGCGAGATCACCTACGGCCTGGAACGGCTGTGCATGTACCTGCAGAACTGCGACAACGTCTACGACCTGGTGTGGACCTACGGCCCGGACGGCGCGCCGGTGACCTACGGCGACGTCTACCACCAGAACGAGGTGGAGCAGAGCGCGTACAACTTCGAGCATGCCGACGTGGCCGAGCTGTTCCACCGCTTCGACGCCTGCGAGCGCGAGGCGCAGCGCCTGGTCGAGCTCGGCCTGCCGCTGCCGGCCTACGAGCAGGTGACCAAGGCCAGCCACGCCTTCAATCTGCTCGATGCGCGCCGCGCGATCTCGGTGACCGAACGCCAGCGCTACATCCTGCGCGTGCGCGCGCTGGCGCAGGCGGTGGCCAAGGCCTACCACGCGCAACGCGAGAAGCTGGGCTTCCCCGGCGTGAAGCGCTGAGGCTGCGGCCGATGCGGCCAAACAGCGAACTGTTCCTGGTTCTGGGGTTGCTGTGGTCGGCGCCGCTGGCGTTCGGCTATTTCTGCGCCTGGTGGGCGCAGCAGCGCGGCCGCAGCGCGGTGGGCTGGTTCCTGTTCGGATTCCTTCTGCTGCCGGTGGCCGGGCTATGGCTGCTGGCGATCAATGGCGACGACCGCGATGGCCGCGGCAAGTCGAAAGACAAATCGATTGGGCGCGGCGACCTGCTGGCGACCCGTAAGGACGTGATATGAGCATGCATCCCCTGCTGATCGAACTGGGTACCGAGGAACTGCCGGTCAAGGCGCTGCCGGGCCTGGCGCAGGCTTTGTTCGACGGCGTGATCGCCGGGCTGGAGAAGCGCGGCATCGCGGTCGAACGCGGCGACGCCAAGCCGCTGTCCACCCCGCGGCGGCTGGCGGTGCTGCTGCCGGGCGTGGCCGCCGAACAGCCGGAGCAGCGCTCGGAAGTGCTCGGCCCCTATCTCAACATCGCCCTGGACGCCGCCGGCCAGCCGACCAAAGCGCTGGCCGGCTTCGCCGCCAAGGCCGGCATCGACTGGACCGCGCTGGAGCGCACCAGCGACGCCAAGGGCGAGCGCTTCGTGCACCGTGCGGTGACCCCGGGCGCGCAGACCGCCGCGCTGCTGCCGGAGATCCTGCGCGAGGCGATCGCGGCGATGCCGATCCCCAAGCCGATGCGCTGGGGCGACCACGACTACGGCTTCGCGCGGCCGGTGCACTGGCTGGTGCTGCTGTTCGGCAACGACGTGGTGCCGGTGCAGCTGTTCGGCGTGCAGGCCGACCGGGTCAGCCGCGGCCACCGCTTCCTGCACGACGCGCCGGTCACGCTGGCCCAGCCGGGCGACTACGTGGCCGCACTGGAAGCAGCGCAGGTGCTGGTGGACCCGGATGCGCGCCGCGCGCGCATCGTCGCCGAGGTCGAGCAGGCCGCGCGTCAGGCCGGCGGCAGCGCGCGCATTTCCGACGACAACCTGGAGCAGGTGGTGAACCTGGTCGAATGGCCGTCGGCGGTGCTGTGCCATTTCGAGCCGGCATTCCTGGCGGTACCGCAGGAGGCGCTGATCGAGACGATGGAGAGCAACCAGAAGTTCTTCCCGGTGCTCGACGCCGGCGGCAAGCTGACCGAGCACTTCATCGGCATCGCCAACATCGTCTCGCGCGACGTGGCCGAAGTGGCCAAGGGCTACGAGCGGGTGATCCGCCCGCGCTTCGCCGACGCCAAGTTCTTCTTCGACGAGGACCTCAAGCAGGGTCTCGAGGCGATGGGCGCGGGCCTGGCCAGCGTGACCTACCAGGCCAAGCTCGGCAGCATCGCCGACAAGGTGCAGCGCGTGGCCGCGCTGGCCGGAGTGATCGCGCCGCTGGTCGGCGTGGACGCCGCGCAGGCGCGCCGCGCCGCCGAACTGAGCAAGAACGACCTGCAGTCGCGCATGGTCAACGAGTTCCCCGAACTGCAGGGCATCGCCGGGCGCCACTACGCCAAGGCCGCCGGCGAGAGCAGCGAGATCGCGCTGGCGATCGACGAGGCCTACCAGCCGCGCTTCGCCGGCGACGACATCGCGCTGTCGCCGCTGGGCAAGGTGCTGGCGATCGCGGAGCGCCTGGACACCCTGGCCGGCGGGTTTGCCGCGGGGTTGAAGCCGACCGGCAACAAGGATCCGTTCGCGCTGCGGCGCAATGCGCTGGGGTTGGCGCGGACGGTGATCGAGAGTGGGTTTGATGTGGATCTAAGGCATCTTCTTTTCATCGCTTATGCCGAAGTAAACAAGGACATTGCGGCTACGCTAGCGGAGCAGAAAACTCAAGCGGCCCTTGTAGCCGCGAAAAAGGGCGTAAAACTCGAGTTATCTCAGGAAGGAAGTTCAGAATTCTCGAGCAGCGAACTTGATGCTCTTTTCGACTTCATCCTCGAGCGCCTCCGCGGCTACTACGCCGACAAAGGCGTGCCGGCAACGCATTTCAACGCGGTGGCGGCCTTGTTCTCGGGCGGGGTTGAAGGAAGCGCAGCTTCTGTAGGAGCGGCTTCAGCCGCGACCGCCACGCACGGATCGCTCTACGACTTCGACCGCCGCATCGACGCGATCGGCATCTTCGCCACGCTGCCGGAGGCCGAGGCGCTGGCCGCGGCCAACAAGCGCATCCGCAACATCCTGCGCAAGGCCGAGGGCGCGATTCCCGCGCAGATCGACCCGACCCTGCTGCGCGAGCCGGCCGAAAGCGCGCTGGCCGAGGCGGTGGAAGCGGCGATCGTGGAAACCGACGGCGCCCTGCGCCAGCACGATTACGTCACCGTGCTGAACTTCCTGGCGCGGCTGCGGCCGCAGGTGGACGCATTCTTCGACGGGGTCATGGTCAACGTCGAGGACCCGGCGATCCGCGGCAACCGCCTGGCCCTGCTCAAGCGCCTGGGCGACCGCCTCGGCAGCGTCGCCGCGATCGAGCACCTGTCGTCGTAAGCAGGGCCGCGGACGGCTGCAGGTAGGGGCTGCGAAAGCAGCCTCTTCTTTTTTGTGGGAGCGGCTTCAGCCGCGACGCGCGAAGCTGGCAGCGCCACAACCAAGTGAAGCCGCGTCGGGACTGAAGTCCCTCCCCCAGTGCACCCGACCGGCTCCGTCCGAGCGCCTGCCGATCGACGCTGCTTGAGAGAGCCGCAGCTCTGGCGACACCGCTTCTTGTGGGAACGACTTCAGTCGCGACGCGGAAGCTGCAATTCCGCAATGCTGAGAAAAAAGCGTCGGAGCTGAAGCCCCTCCTACAGCGCACCCGGCTGGCCATATACGAGCACCGCGTCGAGCCCCTCTCCCCTCGGGAGAGGGGTTGGGGTGAGGGTACGGCGCGAAAGCGACTCGCGGAGTTGGATGCACCAGGCTGCGCCCGTACCCTCATCCGCCCCTTCGGGGCACCTTCTCCCGATGGGACAAGGGAGATCACTTCACGCAGGCCTGCCACGCACAACCGCCGTTACGAATCCCCAATCCCGAATCCCGAATCCCGGCCTTCAATCGAACAACGCCTGGATCGCCGCCAGCCCGGCATTGGCGCGCTCCTTCTTGCGCTCGGCGTCGGCCACCGGATCGGCGCCGTCGCGCTGCATCTCCTCGGCCGGAATCTCGTCGAAGAAGCGGCTGGGCTTGAGCCGGATGTGTTCGCCGAACTTGCGGGTCAGCTTGCTGTAGCTCATCCACAGCTGCTCCTTGGCGCGGGTGATGCCCACGTACAGCAGGCGCCGCTCTTCCTGCAGGTTGCCCTCCTCCAGGCTGACCTCGTGCGGCAGCACGCCGTCCTCGCAGCCGACGATGAACACGTAGCGGAACTCCAGGCCCTTGGACGCGTGCATCGTCATCATCCGCACCTGGTTGCCGCCGTCGTCCTTGTCGTTGCGCGACAGCAGCGCCAGCTGCGCGGCCAGGTCGCCGACGGTGGCCCCACGCGGGCCGCCCTCGAACCACTTGGCGAGTTCTTCCAGGTTGCTGCGGCGGCGCTGGAACGTGGTTTCGTCCTTGCACTGGCTGCGCAGTTCGCGGATCAGTCCCGACTGCTCGGCGAGCTGGCGCACCACGTCGGCCGAGGACAGGGTCAGCGAGGCGGTGCGCAACTCGTGCAGGACGTCGACGAAATCGCTCAGGCCGTTGGCCGCGCGCGGCGGCAACTGCTGCAGCGCGCCCATCGACTCGGCCGCGCGCGACATCGGCAGGTTCTTCGCCGATGCCAGTTCGGCCAGCTTGGCCAGCGAGGTCGCACCGACCTCGCGCTTGGGCGCCTGCACCGCGCGCAGGAACGCGGCATCGTCGTCGGGATTGACCAGCAGCCGCAGCCACGACAGCACGTCCTTCACTTCCTGCCGCTCCAGGAACGCCGTGCCGCCGGTGATGTGGTACGGCACGCCGGCGATCTGCAAGGCCTTTTCCAGCGGCCGCGACTGGAAGTTGCCGCGGAACAGGATGCAGAAATCGCTCCACGGCACCTGCTTGGCGGTGCCCAGGTAGGCGATCTCGGCGGCGACCTTCTCCGCCTCGTGCTCGCTGTCGCGGCATTCCCATACGCGGATGCGCTCGCCGTCGGCCTGGTCGCTCCACAGGGTCTTCAGGTGCTCGTGCGGGTTGTGCGCGATCAGCGCATTGGCCGCGCGCAGCACGCGGTTGGAGCAGCGGTAGTTCTGCTCCAGCTTGACGATCTGCAGCGCCGGATAGTCGCGCCCCATCTGCATCAGGTTTTCCGGATTGGCGCCGCGCCAGGCGTAGATGCTCTGGTCGTCGTCGCCCACACAGGTGAAATTGCCGCGCGGGCCGGCCAGCATCTTCAGCAGCCGGTATTGCGCGTCGTTGGTGTCCTGGCTCTCGTCCACCAGCAGGTAGCCGATGCGCTCGCGCCAGGCCATGACGATGTCCTCGTTCTCCTCCAGCACCTGCACCGGCAGGCGGATCAGGTCGTCGAAGTCCACCGCATTGAACGTGCTCAGCCGCGCCTGGTAGCGCTCGTACAGGCTGGCCGCTTCCTGCTCGCGGTTGCTGCGCGCCGCGGCCATCGCCTGCTCCGGCGACAGCCCGGCGTTCTTGGCGCGCGAGATCAGGTTCTTGGCGTCGTCGATCGCATCGGGCTTGGCGCCGTGCATCAGGTCCTTGATCTGCGCGGCGGCATCGTCGGCGTCGAAGATCGAGAAGCCGCGCTTCAGACCCACCGCGGCGTGCTCGATCTGCAGGAACTTCAGCCCCAGCGCGTGGAAGGTGCAGATGGTCAGGCCGTCGGCGGCATCGCCGCGGATGCGCTTGGCCACGCGCTCGCGCATTTCCTTGGCCGACTTGTTGGTGAAGGTGATCGCAGCGATGCGCTTGGCCGGGTAGCGGCCGGTGGCGATCAGATGCGCGATCTTTTCCACGATCACGCGGGTCTTGCCGCTGCCGGCGCCGGCCAGCACCAGCAACGGGCCTTCGCAATGCAGCACCGCGGCGCGTTGGGGGGGATTGAGACCGTGCATGAAGACTTCCCTGGGCCGCGCATTGTAGCGGGCGCCGGCCGGCGGCGAGGACCGCGCCGCTGCGCGGGCGCTGAACGGGTTTTCCCGGGCGCATCCGGCCTGCGACGGAGTTGTCCGCCGCGCTAGAATCGGGCCATGGCGAAACTGTACTTCTACTATTCGGCGATGAACGCCGGCAAGACCACGACGCTGCTGCAGTCGGCGCACAACTATCGCGAGCGCGGCATGCGCACCGCGATCCTGACCCCGCGCCTGGACCACCGCGACGGCAGCGGCGTGGTGGCCTCGCGCATCGGCCTGCGCGCAGACGGCAACACGTTCGTGCCGGACACCGACCTGCTGGCGCTGCTGCAGGACGACATCGCCCGCGACGGCGCGCTGCATTGCGTGCTGGTGGACGAGGCGCAGTTCCTCAGCCGCGCGCAGGTCTGGCAGCTCAGCGAGGTGGTCGACCGGCTGCGCATCCCGGTGCTGTGCTACGGCCTGCGCACCGATTTCCGCGGCGAGCTGTTCGAGGGCAGCCAGTACCTGCTGGCCTGGGCCGACGAGCTGCAGGAGATCAAGACCATCTGCCACACCGGCAGCAAGGCGACGATGACCGTGCGCGTGGACGCCGACGGCCACGCCGTGCAGGACGGCCCGCAGGTGGAGATCGGCGGCAACGAACGCTACGTGTCGGTGAGCCGCGCCGAGTTCAAGAAGATCATGCGCGGCGAGGGCCGTATCGATCCGTTGCAGATCGCGTTGCAGCGGTAGTCCATCCGCCGCGCCGGGCTGACGGCTGCGGCGCCAGACGAAAGACTGTGTAAGCCGGAGGCGACGCCGCGTTTCGCGGTTCGGCAGTATGCGCAGGCGAACGCCGCGCTCTGCACTGCCTTGGTGCGTCCATCCGCCGTCCCTGTTCGGCTGCAGTCGGCGTGACACCGACCATGAACGTCGGTTGAAAACTGCGGCACGGCCCTCGGCCGCATAGGCCATCAGTCTATGGATCGCGGCTGCAACGCCCATTTAGAATCGTCGGCGATCGCACTCACGGGAAGAGTTCTATGCATCGGTTCAAGGGATATGCCGTCGGCGGCTGCACTGCGCTGGCCATTGCGGTTGCGCTGGCGCTGTCCGGCCCGGCTGGCGCCGCCGACAACGCGCGTACGTTCGACGACATTCCGGCGCAGGTGATGACCGACGGCTTCCTCGAGGCGCACCTGGACCTGTTCTATCGCCGCGCCGGTATCCGCGCCGACAAGAAGGGCGAGTTCGCCGAGGCCAGGAAGAACTACCAGCTCGCCGCGCGCTATGCCGACAAGCCGTCGCAGGCGCGCCTGGGCGAGATGTACTGGGAAGGCCAGGGCGGCGCGCAGGATCGCGCGATGGGTTTCCTGTGGATGGCGCTGGCCTCCGAGCGCGGCTACGACGCCTTCACCACGCGCAAGATGGAGTACTGGAACCAGCTGACGCCCGAAGAGCGGCAGCGCGCGATCAAGCAGGACAAGAAGATGCTGGCCACGTATGGCGATACGGTCGCCAAGCCGCGCCAGGAAGCGGTGCTGCGCCGCGAAGCCGGGCGCAGTACCGGCAGCATGCTCGGCCACTCCGGTGCCTCCGGCCTGCAGATCAATGGTCCGCGCGGCGGCAGCATCGATCCGGAAGTGTTCTACGCCAAGGAGTTCTGGGAACCGGCGGCGTACTGGAAGCTGCAGGACCGGGTCTGGGACGGCCGCACGCCGGGCCGCGTGGATATCGGCGATGTCGAGGACATCACCCAGGAAACCGCGCCGAAACCGCAGGAACCGGCCAAGCCTTGAGTCTGCGGCAGCCGCGCGAAGCCGGACACGTCGCGCGTCGGGACTGAAGTCCCTCCCACAGTGCACCCGGCCCGCTGGCCGCGCGCCACTGTAGGAGCGGCTTAAGCCGCGACGAGCGGAGTCGGCCGCTGTACACGGCCGCGAAAGCGTCGGGACTGAAGTCCCTCCTACAGAAGCACCCGACACGCTGGCCGCGCGCCTCTATAGGAACGGCGAATGCGGCGCTCTGGCATCGCCAGCAACTGCGCGAACTCAAGCGCAACGAGCGGACGGACGCACCTGGCAGCCGAGCGACACCGCATAACGCGGCAGCGCTCGACCGCACTCAATACAGCTTGCGCTCGGCCGCCGGCGGCGGGGTCCACTGGTACAGCCAGGTCTCGGTCAGCGGCTTGTCGTCGGCGCGCAGGAACAGGCGGATGTCGATCTGCTGCGTGCCCTCGTCCGGCGGCACCACGTCGAACATCGCGCGGTAGCCGGAGAGTTCGTGCAGCGGCCGCGCCGAGACGATCTCGGTGCTGCCGCGGCTCAGCTGCAGCACCGCCTCGACCTTGGCGTCCTTGTCCTTGCCGAGCCTGGCCAGCTCGCCGCCGACGAAGTCCACCGCGAAGCGCCAGGAGAAATGGCTGCGCTTCTGCCCGACCACGCCGCCCAGGCCGGTGCGCGTGGCCACGCACTGCGCCAGCGGCGAGGACGCCGGCGGCTGCGCGCCCCAGTACAGCCGGTAGCCGAACAGCAGTTCCTGCCCGGGCTGCGGCTTGTCCTGCGGATTCCAGAACGCGACGATGTTGTCGAAGGTCTCGTCGACGGTGGGAATCTCCACCAGCTGCACCGACCCCTTGCCCCAGCCCTGCTTCGGTTCCACCCACAGGCACGGGCGCTTCTCGTAGTACACGCCGTCGTCGTGGTAGTGGTCGAAGTTGCGGTCGCGCTGCAGCAGACCGAAGCCGCGCGGGTTCTCGTCGACGAACATGTTGAAGCGCAGCTGCGGCGGATTGCACAGCGGCCGCCAGATCCATTCGCCGCCGCCGGTCCACATCGCCAGGCCGTCGGTGTCGTGGATCTCCGGGCGCCAGTCCCAGTCCATGCGGCGATCGTTCTCGCCGACCTGGTACATGCTGGTGCACGGCCCCAGGCCCAGCCGCTCGATGGTCTTGCGCGGATACAGCGCGCTGTCGATGTCCATCAGCAGCACGTCGCCGTTGGTGATCGCGAAGCGGTAGGCGCCGGCCACGCTCGGCGAATCCAACAGCGCGTACACCACCACCGTGTCCGAACCGGCCTTGGGCTGCTCCAGCCAGTAGGCGATGAAGTCCGGGAATTCCTCCGGCCCGCCGGTGCCGGTATCGATCGCCAGGCCGCGCGCGGACTGGCCGTACTGGCCTTCCTTGCCCACCGCGCGGAAATAGCTGGCGCCGAGGAATGCGGCGAAGTCGCGGTCGGTGTCCTGCTTGGTGTTGAGGCGGAAGCCGGCGAATCCCAGCTCCTTGGGCAGGTGCTTGCCCTGCAGACCGCTCTTGCCGTAGTCGAACGCGGCGCCGTCGTAGGCCAGTTCCTGCGCCTGCCCGTCGACCAGGTCGAACATGTGCACCGGCGACTTGAAGTACAGGCCCAGGTGGAAGAACTTGGCCTGGAATTTCGAAGCGTTGTCCACCGCCCACAACGCGTGGTCCTGGCGGTAGCGGATCGACTGGTACTGGTCCCAGTTCAGCGATTCCAGCGGTCCCGGCAGCACCCGCTTGTGACTCTGGTAGGGCGCCTGGGCCATGGCCCGGGCATGGCCCTTGAGCCAGGCGTAATCGAAGGGCTGCGGCTTGCCCAGCCGGCGCAGGCCGACCGCGGGGGCGGCCTGGCCGAGCATCGGCATTGCGGGCAAGCCCATGGCGGCGAAGGCGGCGGCGGCGTTCTTGAGGAAATCGCGTCGTTGCATGGGCCGGATCGAAGCGGAAAGGGCCTCCATCATAGACAAGCGGCGTTAAACGCGAGAGCTGGGGCGGCGCGTCATCGATTCCCGGGTAGGGCGCGCTGGGTCTTTCAGGCCACCAGCCGGTGCTGCGTGGCGCAGCGCCTGACGGGCGGTCAGGTCAAGCCGCGCGGCGCCGGCTGGCGGCCTGGCTCCAACCCGCGGGGCCGCGTTTGTGCGCTTTCGGCGCTAGGTCATCGCCCGGGCGGAACGCCGCCACGCCGTCTCGCCCTTGCTTGCCTCCACGCACAAGAGCGGCGCGATCCGCTTGGGGATTGAGGACGCGCCCTAGGGCGTCGCGCACGCCCCCTTCAGCGCCAGCGCTGCGGCATGCCGGCACAGGAAACCGCGCTGCTGCGCCGGGTCGTCGCCGCCGGCGTAGTCCAGCAACGTCCATTGCTCCTCGGCCTGCATGTTCTGGCCCGGGGCCAGGGTCCGGTACGGCGCGTGCACTTCCATTTCCAGCAGGCCGCCGCCGGGATCGGAAGCCGACGCATCCAGGTAGAACTCGACCTGGCCCTGCTCGGGATGGATGCGCGCGAGCGGCTGGTGGGCGAAGCGGATCACCCAGGCCTGGCCGCCGGAGAAGGCGGCGATCCAGCCGGCCGACGGCTGCAGCAGCAGCTTGCCGCGCTGTCCGGCGCTGCCCGGCGGCGCAGCCGCCAGGGTCATCAGGCCGTCCTGCACCACGTACTGCGGCGGCGCGTAGCCGGCGCCGTCGCTGGGCTGCACGCGGATATCGGCAGCGGCCGCGACCGGCACCAGCACCCGCGTGGCCGCGCTCACCCGGGTGTTGAACCACAGGTCCCAGGCCACCGCGGTCTTGCGCACGTTCTGCGCCTGCACCTGCAGCAGCACGCTGTCGGCGCGCTGCGGCGACAGCGCGAAGGTCTTGTGCAGCCGCACGCCGCTGACCGGGCTGTCCACGCCGCGCAGCTGCAGGCGCTGCGGCGCGCGCGCGACGACGGTGGTGGTGGCGAAGCTCAGGTACGGGTCCGGCGGCCAGTTCGCATGCGCCGCGCGCCGCGCCGGATTGGCGTCCTGGTGCTGCCACCACGCGCTCTGCGGCCCGACCCAGACGTCGTGGCCGAAATAGGGGATATCGTTGGCCGCCGCGCTGACCGTCGGCAGCGGCTGGCGCTGCACCGCGTCGCCGACCTTGATCAGGTTCGGCCCGCCGCTGCGCTGGAAGCCCAGCACGCGCCCGCCCAGGGTCGGCGTGACCGTGAGCCGGACCACGCCGTTGTCCATGATCCACGGCGCCGTCGCATCGGTGCCAGGCGCGGTCGCCGGGGCCGCGGCGGCGAGCAACGGCCAGGCGCCGAGAAGCGCGAGCAGCGCCGCGCGCGGGCGCCACCGTCCATTCTGCGTATCGGTGCGCATGGCGAACCTGTGATCGAGGAAGGGAGCCCGATTGTGGCGACTCTGCGGCCGCGGCGACAGCCGATCGGTTGCGCCTGCGCGCCGCGGCTGTTGCCGCTCGGCGCAATCCCACGGCCGCGGCTGTCGCAGGAGAGCGCACGGCTTCGGCCACGGGCCGATTCGAACACCTGCACCTGTGGCACCAGCGAAGGCGACGGTCGTGGCGATTTCGGTCGCGGCTGGCGAAGTCCTCGAGCGGACGCCACAGCTCCGCCGCTTCTTCGACGACGCGGCGGCGGAGGAACCGCAGGGGTCACCGGCACAGCCGTAGCAAGCGGTGCCATGCGCCCGCGCGGCAAGTGAGAAACTCGCTGCCGCGCTCGGCGCGTCAGGCGACGGGCTGCGGCGCGCGCCCACGCCGCGTGTCGCTCAGAACGCCGGATGACGCCGCGGCAGATGCGGCGTCACCGTTTGCTGCAGCCGCCGCACCAGCACCGGATCCATGAACGCATAGTCGTCGGGAATATCCAGGCAGACGACGCGCTTGCCGCTTAGGTGCCGCTGGAACGCGGCCGACAGCTTGCTGCGGTGGCGCCGTTCCATCACGAAGATCAGGTCGGCCCAGGCCAGCAGCTCCGGCGTCACCGCGGTCTCGGCATCGGCATTGATCCCGGCCGATGCGGTCTCGATACCGGGCCAGTCGGCGAACAGTTGCTCGGCGGTCGGGCTGCGCAACCGGTTGCGGGCGCACAGGAACAGGACATGGCGGACGGGCACGGCGCGGCGGGTCGAAGGGCGGTGGCCCATGGTAGCGGCGATCGCCGACCGTTCGGGACGGCGATGCCGGGCTGACGTCGGCTTGAGCCGACACTACGCCGAGAGCGGCCGGCGCCGCCGCCGCAACCGGACTCAGCGCGCGGCGGTCAACGCCGCCGGCGCGGCGCACGCCGCACGCAACCCCTCCACCTCGTGCACCAGCGTGCCGCCCTGCGGCTGCGCCTGCGCCAGTTCGCGCTGCAGCGCCTGCAGTTCGCCACGCCCGTTGCCCGCACCGCCGCGGCGTTGGCAATGCAGCTCGGCGGCATAGGCGCGGGCACGCCAGCGCAGCTTGCGGCTTTCGATGCCGTCTCCGCCCTGCCGCGCCTGCGCCTCCAGTTCGTGCAGCGCCTGCGCGTCGCGGCCGAGCCGGCCCAGGTTGCGCGCCCAGGCCACGCGCACCGCGCGCGTGCGCGGATGGGTCGGGCCGTAGCCGCTCTCGGTACGGCGCAGCGCCTGCGCCAGCAGCGCATCGGCCTGCCGCGGTTCGCCCAGCGCGGCGCGCGCCTCGGCGATCAACCGCTCGCTGTCGCCGACCGCCGGGTTGTTCTGGCCGAGCTGCGCGATCCAGCGTGCGCGCGCTTCGTACAGCGGCGCCAGCGCGTCGCGGTGGCGGCCCGCGGCCGACAGCGCCAGGCCCTGGTTGAGCAGCATGTACGGCAGCAGCGCCTGGCTGTCGGGCGCGCGCATGATCGCGACCGAGCGCGCCATGTCGGCGATCGCCTGCGCGTCCTGGCCGCGCTCCAGTTCCAGCATCGCCAGCGAACTCCAGCTCATGCCGGTGTCGCGGTGCGTCGGTCCCAAGCGCTCCACGGTCAGCGCATGCGCGGCGCGCAGTTCGCGCTCGGCGATATCGAGACGGCCCTGGTCGATCATCACCGCCGCCCGCAAGCGCCGCAGCCCGAGGCTGACCGGATGGCGATCGCCGTTCAAGCTGCGCGACAGCGCCAGCGCCGCGCTCACCGCCTGCTCGGCCTGGTCGACATCGCCGCGATCGCGATAGGCCACGCCCAGGCTGCGCAGCAGGTTGACGCTGAGCGGATGCCGCGGGCCGGCCTGGCGGTCGAGCAAGGCCAGCGCCTGCAGGTAGCCGGCGATCGCCGCGTCGGTGTGGCCGATGTCGCTGTCCATCGAGGCGACGTCGGTCATGCTCTCGACGATGCCCGCCGGGTCCTTGAGCACGTCGCGGTGCAGCGCCAGCGCGCGCTCGAACCAGGCCCGCGCCGATGCGCGTTCGCCGAGCACGCGCCGGCAGCGCCCCAGTTGCGAGAAGAAGCCGGCCGCCTGCAGCGGCAGCTGCGCCTGCGCTTCCTGCGCCTGCGCCGCCAGCGGCTGCAGCATCGCCACGCACTCCTGCGAACGGCTCAGCAGGCGCAGCGCGCGCCCATGCTGCGCCGCCGCTTCCAGGCGCAGCGCCAGCGGCACGTCGTCCTGCGTGGCCAGCAGCGCGCGCTGCCGTTCCAGCAGCAGCAGGGCTTCGCGATAGTCGCCCAGGCCGATGCGCAGGCGCGCGATCACCCCCTGCAGTTCCGCACGCGCCAGCGGCTGCCGCAGCAGTTCGCGTTCGCCGCGCTGTTCGCCGCTGGCAAGCAGCCCGCGCAGGTCGAAGCCGTCGCCGCGCTGCGCGTTGCCGGCGCGATCGAACAGGCCGATCACGAAGTCCTGCATCGCTTGCGCGCGCACGGTTTCGCGATGCGCCTCGCGCACCTGCCACAGCGCCACGCCCGCGGCACCCAGCAACGCGGCGGCGGTCAGGCTGCCGAGCACCACGCTCCAACGGTGCCGCTGCAGGTATTTCTGCAGGCGGTAGGCCACGCCCTGCGGGCGCGCCTGCACCGTCCGCCCCTGCAGATGGCGGCGCAGATCCTGGGCCAGCGCCTCGGCCGAGGAATAGCGCTGCGGCAGCGGCTTCTGCAGCGCCTTGAGCAGGATGTTGTCCAGGTCGCCGCTCAGCCGCCGCGCCAGGCGCCGCGCCTCGGCGGGATCGCGCTGTCCCTGCTGCGCCGCGCGCACCACCGCCGCCGACGGTCGCGGTGCCTCCACCGCCAGGATCGCGCGCTCCCATTCGGCATCGCTGCTGCGGCGCAGGTGATAGGGCTTCTGGTCGGTGAGCAGTTCGTACAGCACCACGCCCAGCGAATACACATCGGTCAGCGTGGTGATCGGTTCGCCGCGCACCTGCTCCGGCGCGGCGTAGTGCAGGGTGAACGCGCGCGCCTCGGTGCGCGGATGCACGTCGGCCGCAGGGTCGGCCTCGGTGTCGAGCAGCTTGGCGATGCCGAAGTCGAGCAGCCGCACGTCGCCTGCGGCGTTGACCAGGATATTGGACGGCTTCAGGTCGCGATGCACGATCAGGTTGGCGTGCGCATGGCTGACCACCTCGCACACCTGCAGGAACAGCCGCAGCCGCGCGCTCACCGGCAGGTGCAGGCGCTGGCAATAGTCGGTGAGCGGCTCGCCTTCGACATAGGCCAGCGCCAGGTACGGGCGTCCGTCGCTGGCGATGCCGGCGTCGAGCAAGCGCGCCAGGTGCGGATGCTCCAGCCGCGCCAGGATCTCGCGTTCGCGGGTGAAGCGCTGGCGCAGCGCGGCATCGGCATAGCCGGGACGCAGCAGCTTCAGCGCGACCTGGCGCTGGTACAGCCCGTCGGCGCGCTGCGCCAGCCAGACCTGGCCCATGCCGCCTTCGCCGAGCAGCCGTTCCAGCGCATACGGCCCGATCCGGCTGCCGGCGCACAGGCACTCCATGGCGCTGGCCAGCAGCGGCTCGCTGAGCAGGTCCGAGCCGGCCGCGTCCAGCGCCAGCATGCGCACCAGTTGATCGGCGCTGGCCGGATCCTGCGCGTGCAGCTGCGCCAGCCGCGCCGCGCGCGCCTCCGGGGTCAGCTCCAGCAATTCGTCGAGCAACGGCGACAGGCGTTGCCACTGCAGCGCGTCCATGCGGTGCTCCGGTCGGCCCTAGTGATCCTGCATCGCCGCCAGCAGGAAGATGCGCGCCTTCTGCCAGTCGCGGCGGATGCTGCGTTCGGAGCGCTGCATCAACTCGGCGATCTCCTGTTCGGACAGGCCGGCGAAATAGCGCAGCTCCACCACCTTGGCCAGGCGCTCGTCGATCGCCTGCAGCCGGTCCAGCGCCACGTCCAGCGCCAGCAGATCCTCATCCAGGCGCACCCCGCCGCTGTCCTCGGGAATCTCGGCGACGCGTTTGAGATCGCCGCCGCGCTTGCGGGTCAGGCGGTTGCGCGCGTAATCCACCACCACGCTGCGCATCGCCGAGGCGGCGTAGGCGAAGAAGTGCGCGCGGCCGTCGAAACGGGCCATGCCGTGCGCGCCGAGCAGCTTCAGGTAGGACTCGTGGACCAGCGAGGTCGCGTCCAGGGTCTGCGCCTGCTGCCCGGCCAGCTGGCGCCGGGCCATGCTGTGCAGTTCCTGGTAGAGCGTACTGAGCACGCGGTCCAGCGCCTCGCGGTCGCCGCCGCGCGCGGCGTCCAGCCACACGGTGATCTCGGGAGCAGTCTCTACCACGGCGGTCTCTCCTCCGGCCGGGAGTCGCGCGGACTATAGCGCGGGCCGGCGGCCAGCGGCGGCCGCCCGTCAGCGCTGGCAGCTCCCGCACCAGACGCTGGCGCGCTGGCCGATGCTGGCGTGGCGCAGCGGCCGCCCGCAGCGCTTGCAGGCCTCGCCTTCGCGGCCGTAGACCGCCAGTTCCTGCTCGAAATAGCCGGGCGCGCCGTCCGGGCTGATGAAGTCGCGCAAGGTGGTGCCGCCGCGGGCGATGGCGTAGCCGAGGATCGCCTTGGCCGCCTCGGCCAGGCGCGCATAGCGTGCCCGCGAGACCTCCCCGGCCTCGCGCAGCGGACTGATTCCTGCCTGGAACAGGCTTTCGGCGGCATAGATGTTCCCGACCCCGACCACGATGCGTTGGTCCATCAAGAACGTCTTTACCGGCGCACTGCGGCCACGGCTGCGCCGGAACAGGTAATCCCCGTCGAATTCGTCCGACAGCGGCTCCGGCCCCAGCTCCTCGAGCAGCGGGTGAGTCTGGCCCGGCGCCTGCCACAGCAGGCAACCGAACCGGCGCGGATCGTTGAAGCGCAGCACGCGCCCGTCCTCCAGGCTGATATCGACATGGTCGTGCGCCCGCGGAGGCGTGTCCCCGGGCAGCACCCGCAGGCTGCCGGACATGCCCAGGTGCAGCAGCGCGCTGCCGGCGTCGGTGTCCATCAGCAGGTACTTGGCACGGCGGCGGATGCCGTCGATGCGCTGCCCCGGCAGCTGCTGCGCCACTTCCGGCGGGATCGGCCAGCGCAGGTCCGGCCGGCGCAGGATCACGCCGTGGATGCGCCGCCCCAGCAGATGCGGCTCCAGGCCGCGCCGGGTGGTTTCTACTTCGGGGAGTTCGGGCATGGGGGGTGGAGTGCGGTGGTCGGTTGAGAAGGCGAGCCGGCGGAATGTATCACCGTCTCCGGGAGGATTTAGTTGGTATGCCTGGCAAGCGCACTACGACAACCACCTGTTCACCGGTGCCTGGCGCCGGATCAGGTAAGGGCCTGAAGCCGATCACCTTTGTTCGCGAACCCGTCTACATCAATGTCCGGAACAGCGCGGACAATTCGGATCACGTCATAAATGGGACGTCCAGCATGTTCTGGCTCTGAATGACGGCGGACAGTTGCTTCTACTTTTGAAGTGGCGTGCTTGTTGCGAGTGGTTGCAGTGACTTTCGATTGACAAAGTAGCGTGCTGAAGGTATCAACGTCGCCAATGCTAGGACGCAGCGTGCCGGTGGGCACCAGACATGGGTAGGGAGCAACTCGACTTGATCTCAAAGAACGTTTCTAGCAACGGTGTCCGCATAGATGCCGTCAACGTTGTGCCCGTTCTGTAAGCGCATATCGAACTCACGCGTACAGACGTGACTCCAAAATTTTACTTCAGGAATTTCAGGGATATGTATCAGGCAGGAAGCAACGGTCACGCTATCTACAGGTCGGCACTCAAATATTTGAAGAATTTACTGTTGCTGGTGAGCATGTTCACGTCCATGTTGGCGACAAATGCTGCAGCGGAAGAAAGCAAAAGGACATGGACACTCCTCGATCAGGATGGGCAAATCCACGGTCCGTACAAGACCCAGGACCAAGCTGCCGCCTCCATCAAGAATTTGCCAGACCCCAGCCCTTATATTCCCGGGTTCTATAAATATGCAGATCAAATAAAGAACCGAGAAATCTCCCAGAATGGGGATTTGAAGATCACGTATTGGAATGGAAAAGAACAGCCTACGGATCCGGAGTGGGAATATCCGGCCGGTGCGCAGGACTATGCAACTGAAGATGAGGCTATCAAAGAACTCGAAAGCATCGCCAATGCGAGCAATAGCCCATGTCCCGCCACCGCGAAACTCACGCTTTTGGGAGACTGGAACTACAGCCGCACTGGTCCGGGTGACGATGGCGGCGAATGGGGGAAAAAGCCGTATCAATTGGACTACACCCGTAGATCCGGTAGCGATTGCGTTCCCAAGAGCAGTACCTCAGAACTTACACGGCATAGAAAGACTGAGTGCTCGACGGAAAAATTCATGACGTGGCGGGACAAATATCAAGCATGCGTCAACGAGTATGCGCTTGCGTTCGTGGTGACTAAAACGCTCGAACGCGGATGCGGCTATGAAGGCAACCCCTGCGACACAAAGACCGGCGATAAATATCAGATCGAACCCGATTTTGACCTTGGCTGGATCGCTTTCGAGCGCCATTATCATTCCGGCATCTCCAATGTCTCCGGTGGCTTCGGCTATGGCTGGACGCACTCGCATGATCTGCGACTGTCGATCGCCGGCGATTCTCTGGGTCTGACCGATGGCGGTGGCTTCCACACCCGTTACCGCAAATCCGGCGACGCGTATTTTGCCTCTGACAGCAGCGGCAACCGCATCGTCGCCGATGGCAGCCTCTGGAAGCTCTACCGCGCCGATGGCGTGCTCACCTTCGATGCCGATGGCCGCTTGCTGGAACGAAACAATCAGGACGGCACCAGCTTGTCCTACGATTACGATGCAATGGGCCGCTTGAACGCGATCCTTCACTCCAGCGGTCGCACGCTGGAAATTCATTACGACTCACCGGCCGAGAATGCCTCGATCGTTGCTATCAGCACTTCGGGCGTCCAGCTCGTCAGCTATATCTACACCGCCACTGGCCAAGTAAGTGCGGCTGCGTATCCTGGCGGCGGCAGCCGCGCATATCATTACGAAGATACGCGCTATCCCAAGAATTTGACCGGCATCACTGCCGAGGACGGACGTCGCTACAGCTGGTTTGCCTACGACGACGAAGGCCGGGTGATCTCCAGCCAGCATGACGGCGGCGCAGACGGCATCACCCTGAGCTACACGCCTGCGGGCGGGGCTATCGTCACGGACGCGCTCGGCCACCAAATTAACTATGGCCTCGCCGCGGGTACGGCCAGCGGTCCGCCGCGCAAAATCGGCGATGTCGTCGATAGCGTGGGCACGCTCAGCACTACGTATTACGATGAATCGGTCGATTTTCGGCGCCGCGTGGATACGGTCATCGATCGCAGTGGAGTACAAACAAAGCATAGCTACGCCGAGGCCGTCGATTCGATAAGCGGTCTCCCTGCAAGTACGCACACTGCTCAGCAGGCGGCTGGCTTGTCCGGCGCGCGCGACAGCGTGGAGACCCGCGACCTCGCGAGCAACCGTGTGATCTTGACCCGGGACACCAATCGCGAGACGCGCTTTACGCGCAATGCGCGCCTGCAGCCCACTAGCGCTGAGGTCAAGGACATCAGCAATGGCAAGCTCCGTACTACGACATATAGCTACTGCGAGGCGGATGATGTCGCCTCCGGTGGCAGTTGCCCGCTGCTTGGCCTACTGAAGTCCGTCGATGGTCCGCGCACCGACGTCAGCGACAGTGCCAGCTACGCCTATTACCCATCCGACGATGCGACCTGCGCGACGGCGCCCACGGCCTGCCCGCATCGCAAGGGCGACCTCTGGAAAGTCACCAATGCCTTGGGCCAGGTCACCGAATACCTGTCCTACGCCTTCACCGGCCGCGTGCTTTCGGTGAAGGACGCCAACGGCACCATCACCGATTACACCTACCACCCGCGCGGCTGGCTGACCGCCAGCAAGGTCCGCGGCACCGATGACACCAGCGAGAGCGACGACCACATCACCCTGATCGACTACTGGCCGACCGGGCTGGTCAAGCAGGTAACGCAGCCGGATGGTGCGTTCACCCGCTTCACTTATGACGCGGCACAGCGCCTGACCGACATCGCCGACAATGCCGGCAATACCCTGCACTACACCACCGACCTCGCCGGCAACCGGATCAAGGAAGACACCAAGGACGCCTCTGGTACGCTCAAGCGCACGCTGTCACGGATCTACAACCAGCTCGGCCAGATGGCCACGCAGGCCACTGCGGGCGGCGACCCGACCGATTTCGGTTACGACGCCAACGGCAACACCAAAACGGTGACCGATGCGCTCGGCCAAGCGACCCAGAACGACTACGACCCGCTCAACCGCCTCGCCCGCACGCTGCAAGACGTGGGCGGCATCGCCGCCGAGACCAAGTTCTCTTACGACGCACTCGACAATCTGACCAAGGTCACCGACCCCAAGGGCCTGGACACCACCTATGCCTACAATGGCCTGGGTGACCTGACCAAACTGACCAGCCCGGACACCGGCGTCACCACGTACACCTACGACAGCGCCGGCAACCGTGCCACGCAGATCGATGCGCGCAACATCAAGACAACGTACAGCTACGACGCGCTGAACCGGCTGACCAAGGTCGCGTATCCGACTACGAGCCTCAACGTCACCTATACCTACGACGTCAGCCAGACCGTCTGCGCCAGCGGCGAGACTTACGCCGTCGGTCGCTTGGCACGGATGCAGGATGGAAGCGGCACCACCGACTACTGCTACGACCGCTTCGGCGACCTGGTACGCAAGGTACAGACCACCAACGGCAAGGTGTTCGTGCTGCGCTATGCCTACACCAAGGCCGGCCAGCTGAGCCGGCTGACCTATCCCGACGGCGCAGCGGTGGACTACGTCCGCAACGCCCAGGGCCAGACCACGGAAGTGGGCGTGACCCCGGCCGGCGGCACGCGGCAGGTGCTTCTGGGCAATGCGACCTACTACCCGTTCGGCCCGGTGGCGAGCTGGTCCTATGGCAACGGCCGTCCGATGCAGCGCGTGCTGGACCAGGACTACCGCCCGTTGGCGGTCAGCGACACGCGCAGCGACGGCCTGAGCACCGGCTTCGCCTTCGACCCGGCCGGCAATCTCAGCGCATTGACCGCCGCGGGCAATACCGCCCCGGTGGTCAGCCTGGACTACGACGCCCTGGGCCGATTGACCGCATTCAAGGACGGCCCGACCGGCACGGTGATCGACGGCTACAGCTACGACGCTACCGGCAACCGGCTCAGCGCCAAGGTCAACACCACTACGCAGAGCTACACATATCCCACCACCAACCACCGCTTGAGCGCGGTGGCCGGCACCGCCCGCACCTACGACGCGATCGGCAATACCCTCTCCATCGGCGGCACGGCACAGCAGTTCGTGTACGACGCACGGGGCCGTATGAGCCAAGCCAAGCGCGCGGGTGTGGTGACAATGCAGTACGGCTACAACGGCCGCGGCGAGCAGGTGCGTCGGGTGGACAAGACCAACACCTACACACTGTACGACGAGAGCGGCCATTGGCTGGGCAACTACGACGCCAACGGAGCCGCGCTGCAGCAGGCCATCTGGCTGGACGACCTGCCGGTCGGCGTGCTGGCCAAGAACAGCCTGCGCTACGTGCAGCCGGACCACCTGGGTAGTCCGCGCGCGGTGATCGACCCAGTGCGTGACGTGGCGATCTGGACCTGGGACCTGAAGGGCGAAGCCTTCGGCAACACCCCGCCGGACCAGGATCCGGACAAGGACGGCACCGCGTTCGTGTTCGATATGCGCTTCCCGGGGCAGCGCTACGATGCGGCGACGGGGTTCAATCAGAACTACTTCCGGGACTATGAATCTCGTATTGGGCGGTATGGGCAGAGTGATCCGATTGGGCTTAGCGGAGGGAAGGGCACATATTCCTATGTGAATAGCCATCCAATGTATCTGTATGATGAAATCGGTCTACGGGCAAAATGCAGGTGCACGCCAACTGGCGTTGAAATCGACATAAATATCGATTTTATTGGCGATGCTGCAGATCCGCAGGTAATAGCATCTATGCGTTCTTCCATAGAACAGATATGGTCTACACCAGATTTCAAAGTTACCACCAGCATTGGCGGTTGGCGCGCGACAAAAGTAGAACTTGTCCCCGGGACTGGCACATCTTATATGCGGGGCAACAGAGGAAAATGGTTCGCCGCCAATGACCCGTGGGTTGCTGCCCATGAAGCCGGGCACATAATGAATTTCGAATATGACGGACGTTTTGATATGTACGACGTGATATCTGAAAACCCTAGAAGAACCCGCCCAGCTCAAGGCTGGGAAGGAAATATAATGGGAGAATTATTTGGTCAACCTGATGACCGAGCAAGAGAAGCAATCAAAAAGGAACTGAAATGCAAATAAAAACAACGAAATTTGTTTTTGCAATAGCTTCTATTGCATTTTACTCTGGCTGTATGTCCACTCCGCCCCCCCAAAAAATCGCTTTAGAATATCCGCGCGAATCAGACAGAATAAATGAAAAAAATATCTTAGAGGTTTCACCAAGCAACCTCTATAAAGCTAAAGAAATTTTAGCGGGTCACGATTTTGTAGAAATAAATCCATCAAAATTAAGGGAATTGATTACATCATCCGGATTCATTAACTCAGGCAAGATTTATCTGGTAAGGTCGACTAAAGACGATATGGCAGGAAAATATTCCGCTTTTTTTAGGGGCGGCCACTTAATTCTTCTTTACAACCACTTTGGTGCTTGTAGCGCTTCGCTTAGTGGCGCAATAATTATAACCACCCCAGGCGATTTAAAAACAGTTTCCGGCGGATGCTCGGGTGCTCTTTAATATCAAATATCATCATAGGGGGCAAGGAGAGGTATCGGCAAAAAAATGCACCGGCGGAAATATCTGCGCGTGAGTTTCATGAAACTGAGTGTAGAGCTGATGCCATCACCATTGATTGCATCTCAAAAATTAAGAAGAAAACCCCATTGGATGCGAATGCCAAACGCAATCTTCTTGAAGCTGTCAAACGTCGGGAGTCTAGAAAATGCGAAGACTATGGGTTTTGATTTTTTTAGCTTCAATGATCTCAAGCGCTTTTGCAGACGAGGCATGCCACACCTCCCTTGGAGTAGACCATAATTTGCCCCCTGCAGTTAAGAAAGAACTCAGGAAGCAAAAAATGGAAAAATTCCAGCTAGTGAACAAGACGGTGTGTGCGACATACGTGACTTGGTATGCTTTGCCGCCAGGTTTCCCGCCGTCGCAGCCTTGGCCGCCTGGAGTTATGAAAATTGTTTCATGGAGCACAAAGAGGAATAAGGCAGAAATTCTTTAGTGTTTTGAGTCTCGCCTTGATGATCAGAGGCACTACAGATAATCGCGCGCTAGAAAAATGGACCAGAGGGAATATCTGTTTGAAGTGAATATTTTCTCTGGCACCTTTGATCGTCCACACGCCGCCCGATTCCCACCCGACGCCTTCAGCTGCGTGGGCCGCGGGCGCTGGGCGGAGACACGCCAGTGTGCGCGGGCGGAGCAAGCCGGCGGCAGCATCGTATTGGATGCCTCCCATATCCGTTAAGGAAGCACGATTTTTTCAAGGAGAGCCGGAGCAATGAGCTGGACAAATCATCGCGTGTTGACTGCGTTTCTATTTGTCGCCGCCTCGATGCTTTCCACGCAGGCATCGAGCGAAGAGATACAGGAACGCACATCGATTCTCGATAGCACGAAGGAGGCGCTCAAAAAGGGCGACTTCGCAACGCTCGAGCGACAAGCCAAGCAATTTCGAACGCAGCAGGACCGTACCTCCAGCGGCGTCTGGAAATTGAGCGTGCTCCATGGCGGCATCGATCGCTATTTCCTCATAGGTACGTACGACGAGGCGACATGGGCGGAAAAGGAACAGACCGCCAAACGCTGGATCGCGGCATATCCGAAGTCTCCGACCGCACGGTTGGCGTACGCGGAGTGGCTGTCCAGACGCGCCTGGAGCCATCGCGGCGGGGGCTATGCGAATACGGTTCGACCGGAGGACTGGGCACCGTTCAGAGCCGGAATCGAGGCGACGAGACGCTATCTGGAGGACAACAAGAAGATCGCATCGTCGGATCCGGAGTGGTACGTCAAGATGGAATCCGTCGCCAAGGCGCAGCAGTGGGACGATGCCCGTTTCCAGACCTTGATCGATGAAGCGATGACGCGGTATCCCGAGTACTACGAGATCTATTTCCACGCGATCGAGTTCTATTCGCCAAAATGGGGAGGCAGTGCGGCCGACATCGAACGGTTCACCAGGATGGCGATGGAGCGCACTCGTGCGCGGGAAGGGAAAGGACTGTACGCACGCATCTATTGGTACGCCTCGCAATCGGTCTACGACGAACGACTGTTCAGCGAGTCGCTTGCGCGCTGGTCGACCATGCGTGCGGGAATCGACGATGTGCTCAAGGTCTATCCGGATGAGTGGAACCTGCAGAATTTTGCCCGTTTCGCCTGCTTGGCACGCGACCGGGAAAAGGCGCTGGAACTGATCGGACGCGTGCGGGGCCCGACCTACATCATGGTCTGGAACAACGAAGAGAATTTTCAGCGTTGCAAGAGCTGGGCATTGCAGAGCGTCATCTAGGCATCAGCGGTGGACGGCGGCGTCGGGCAACGGCGAGGAGACACATCGAACTTACCTGCAGAGCGAAACGACCATGCACTCTTCCTCGCACAGCAAACTGGCCGCGATGTACTGCTTTCTCGCCTTGGCGATGGTCGGCATTCGAAGCGATGCGACCGCCGTCTGTTTCCTTTCGATGGCGCTGCTGCACCTTTCCTTAGGTGCAAAATCGTCCAGGTGACGGAACTCACGTCTCAAGCCCCGCGCTAAGACCCGACATGGACGACATGGGCCGGGTCAACCTCTCACTGCGGCGGCGCCGCCAGCTCCCTGGCGCTCAAGTACCCATCGCCATTGCCGTCCTGCTTGCGAAAACGAGCAGTCAACGTAGCCTGGTGCTGGACGCGGGTGATCGCCTTGCCGCGGCCGCCGGGGAGTTCGGCGGGGCTGAGCACGCCGTCGTGGTCGAGGTCGCGGGCGTCGAAGGCGTAGCTCATCCAGGCCAGGTATTCGTCCAGGCTGACGCGGCCGTCGCCGTCGCGGTCCATGCGCTGCAGGTAGCTTCCGGTGGTATCGACCACCTGCGCGCTGGCGGCGCCGACGGCGTCGCCAAGCACGGCCAATGCCACGAGTACTGCCATGAACGACGAACGCCGCACGAGGCGGCGTTCGCGAAGCGTCTGCAGGAAACCGCGGCTCATGCCAACGCGTAGCCCTTCAACCGCGCCGCATACGCCTGCAACGCGGCGATACCGCTGGCCTCGGCGTCGTGGCACCAGGCCTGCAGTTGCTTCAGGCGTTCGCTGGCGTCGTGGCTGCGCGCTTCCAGCAGGGCGGCCAGGCGTGCGCGGTGCTCGACCAGGGTGCGCATGCGCGGGCGCTGCGCGACCCAGTGCTGCAGCTGCTCGCGCGCGTCCGGCTTGAGCCAGCGGCCGTCGTCGACCAAACCCTTGCGCAGGCGCCGCGGCAGCAGTTGGCGCAGCTTGGCGCCGGCCTGCGCGGCCTCCTCCTTCAGCGCCGGGGTGAAGACGTTGCGCTGGTAGTCGGTCATCGCCTGGAAGCGGTGCGAGAGCAGCGCGCGCAGGGTGTCGGCATCGGGCACGGCGATGTTCGGGCGCACGTCCAGGGTCGGCGCCACGCGCAGGATCCTGGCCAGGCGCAATGCGGCCAGCGCGCGGATCGCGACCCAACCGATGTCCAGTTCCCAGCGCCGCATCGAGAAGCGCGCCGAACTCGGGAACGCGTGATGGTTGTTGTGCAGTTCTTCGCCGCCGATCCACAGCGCCCACGGGGTCAGGTTGGTCGAGGTGTCGGCCGATTCGAAGTTGCGGTAGCCCCACCAGTGGCCGAGGCCGTTGACCACGCCGGCCGCCCAGAACGGGATCCAGGCCATCTGCAACGCCCACAGGGCGATGCCGGGCAGGCCGAACAGCAGGAAGTTGAAGGCGAACAGGGCGATGGGCCCCCAGTTCGCGTGCGCGGTGTACAGGCGGCGCTCGATCCAGTCGTCCGGGGCGCCCTTGCCGTACTGCTCGATGTCGCCGCGCATGGCGCGCGCTTCGCGGTACAGCTCCACGCCGCGCCAGAACACGCGGCCGATGCCCTTGGTCTGCGGGCTGTGCGGATCCTCGTCGGTTTCCACCTTGGCGTGGTGCTTGCGATGGATCGCCACCCACTCCTTGGTGATCATCGAGGTGGTGAACCAGGTCCAGAAGCGGAAGAAGTGCGACAGCAGCGGATGGAAATCGACGCCGCGGTGCGCCTGGCTGCGGTGCAGGTACAGGGTCACCGCGAAGATGGTCAGCTGGGTGAACACCAGCAGCACCGCCAGCATGCCCCACCAGCCGACGTCGAGCAGGCCGGTGCTGAGGAAATCGAGGATCGCGTCGGACATTGCCAGAACTCCAGGCCGGTGAAGGCGTGCGCCAGGTTGGTATAGGAGACATGATGGGGCCAGTGGCGGCAAACTTCACCCATCGCCTGCGTACGGTATTCAGCCGCTGCGCGCTCTTGATCACAGAACGGTTTCACTTCCATGTCCGTCCCCCTCCCCGATGCAACTCCCATGCCGGCCGCCGCGCCGCTGATCGAACTGGACCGCGCCAGCGTGGTGCGCGGCCAGGTGCGCGTGCTGCACGAGCTGAGCCTGCGCATCGAGCTCGGCCAGCACACCGCGCTGCTCGGCCCGAACGGCTGCGGCAAGTCCTCGTTCATCAAGCTGATCACGCGCGAGCTGTATCCGCTGGCGCGCGCCGGCGAAGCCGCGCCGGTGCGGGTATTGGGACAGAGCCGCTGGCAGGTGGACCGGCTGCGCAGCCAGCTGGGCATCGTCACCGGCGACCTCAGCGTCAATCTCGCCGACATGCCCGGGCTGGACGTGGAGAGCGCGGTGCTGTCGGGCTTCTTCGCCAGCTACGTGGTGCCGCCGCATCGCGAGGTGACCCAGACCATGCGCGACCGCGCGCGCGAGGCGCTGCAGCTGGCGCATGCGTTGCCGCTGCTGCAACGGCCGTATGCGGAACTGTCGGCCGGCGAGACCCGGCGCGTGCTGATCGCGCGGGCGCTGGTCAACCGGCCGCAGGCGCTGCTGCTGGACGAACCCAGCACCGGGCTGGACCTGATCGCGCGCCAGCACCTGCTGGCGACGATGCGCGACCTCGCCCGCCAGGGCATCACCCTGGTGCTGGTGACCCACCACATCGAGGAGATCGTGCCGGAGATCGAGCGGGTGATCCTGCTGCGCGGTGGCCATGTGTATGCCGACGGCACGCGCGAGGAACTATTGGCCGATGCGCCGTTGTCGGCGGTGTTCGGCGGCGCGGTGCAGGTGCGCCGCGATGGCGCGACCTATAGCGCTAGCGTGGCCGAGGTGGAATAGGCGGCGGTGCGGGCTTCTGGTCTACGCACTGCCGTCGACGCTGGTCTTTCATGGCCAGCGATGTGAGCGCTGGATATGCCGCCGCGACATCGGCGCCGATGCGTCCACTCGACAGCCGTGCCGATGACTTCGTTCGTCGCGACTGAAGTCGCTCCTATGGTGGCGCTATGGCGTTATGGCGTTGCTGCATCGGCTAACGCACGGGCATGCTGGAGCAGCTGGTCTGTTTGTCTGCGCATCCGGTCGTATCGCGGGCAACACCTGTGGGAGCGACTTCAGTCGCGACGGGCGGTACCGACACGCCATCGCAACTGAAGCCCTTCCTCCCCACCACGTCTGCTCCTTCCACTTCGCCAAACGTGGAACCCCGCGCTGAAAACACGCTAGCCGCCACGCCCATCGGCAGCCGGCGGCTGCGCCTGGTGCAGATCCAGCGCCAGGAAATGGTGCACCACCGGCCGCTCCGGGCCGATGTGGTAGCGCAGCGCGGCGTCCTGCAGGTCGGCGTCGGCATGCGAGACGCGCTGATGCTGGCGCAGATGCTCGGCCCAGGATTCGACCAGGAACCATTCCATCACCCGCTCCGGCTCGTTGCTGTGCTCGGTAATGCCCCAGGCGTAGGCGCCGTCGCGGCGCCGCTCCTGCGACAGCTCGCGCAAGGCGTGCAGGAACGGCGGCCGGTCGGAAGCACGCACGCGGTATTCGATCTGCACCATCACCGGACCGCGGTCGTGCGCCACCGGTGCGTTGAGCAAGGGCTCGGGCCAGTGGTTGGATGGCTGCAGGTCGGCCTCGCCCTTGGGCAGGCGCAGGCGATGGAACACCAGCGCGACCAGCAGCAGCGCGCCGGCGCCGAGCAGCAGCGTGGCGGCGATGCCGAGCTGCGCGGCGATCAATCCCCAGCCCAGGCTGCCGCCGGCCATCGCGCCGTTGAACACGGTCAGGTACACCGCCAGGCCGCGGCCGCGCACCCAGTTCGGCAGCACTGCCTGCGCCACGCCGTTCAGCGTGGTCAGCGCCACGATCCAGCCGACGCCGAGCACCAGCAACAACAGCACCGCGACCGTCTGCGACGGCGTGGCCGCCAGCGCCGCCATCACCGCGGCGGTCAGCACCGCGGCCAGCAGCACCAGGCCATCGGCGTCCAGGCGCTTGCGCAACTGCGGCAGCACGATCGCGCCGAGGATCGCGCCGACCCCGACCGCACCGAGCAGCACGCCGTAGAACCCGGCGCTGCCGCCGAGCATGCGCCGCGCCACCAGCGGCAGCAGCGCCCACACCGAACTGGCGAACACGAAGAACACCGCCGCACGCAGCAGCACCACGTGCAGCTCGCGGCTGGCGCGGGCATAGCGCAGGCCGGCACGAAAGGCGCCGAAGAACTGCTCGGACAGGCCGCTGTCGGCGACCTTGGCGCGCGGCCACCACAGCAGCGCGGCGACCACGAACACGTAGCTGAGCACGTCGCTGGCGTAGGCGGCGGCCGCGCCCAGGCTGGCCAGCAGCAGGCCGCCGCCGGCCGGGCCCAGCGCGCGCGCGATGTTGATGCCCAGCGAGTTCAGCGCCACCGCGTTCTTCAGGTCGGCGCGCGGCACCAGCTCCGGCACGATCGCCTGCCAGGTCGGCCCCATCAGCGCGCTGCCGATGCCGCCGACGAAAGTCAGCGCGACCAGGTATTCGACGGTGAGCGCGCCGGTCTTGGACAGCAGCAGCAGGCTGGCGCTGACGCTGGCCAGCAGCAGCTGCACGCAGATCAGGAAGCGGCGCCGGTCGAGGATGTCCGACAACACGCCGGCCGGGATCGCCAGCAGGAACACCGGCAGCGTCGCCGCGGTCTGCATCAGCGCCACCGCGGCGGGATTGTCGGACAGGTCGGTGACCAGCCAGGAACTGGCGACGTCGCGCATGAAGCTGCCGACGTTGCCGAGCACGGTGGCCGCCCACAACACCGCGAACACGCGATGCCGCAGCGGGGCGAAACTGCCGGTCGCCGGCGCGGGTGCGGTGGACTCAGCCATGCGCGCGCTCGCGCAGGTCGTGCCAGGCCACCAGCACGAAGCCGCCGACCAGGCCCAGGTGTTCGTAGAACGCGTTCATCGCCGCAAAGCGTTGCATGCCGCTCATCTCCCAATAGCGGTTGGCCACGCACGCGGCCACCAGGGTGAAGCCGGCCAGCGCCAGGGCGCCCAGCCAACGATACGCGCCGCTCAGGATCAGCAGCGACGCGCCCAGTTCCAGCACGATCACCGCCGCCGCCAGCGGCGCGGCCGGCGCCATGCCGAAGTGCACCATTTCCGCCACTGCGCCGTCGAAGGCGAAGGCCTTGACCAGCCCGCCCTGCAGATAGGCCGCGCACAGGCCGAGCAGCGCCAGCCAGCGCAGCCATGCCGGGGTGAGGCGCGTGCCGACCGAGCGGGTCGCCTCACGCATGGCGCACGCTCCGCGCGATGCCGGCGGCGCGCGGCACGCCAAGCGCACCGCCGCCGGCCTGCGTGCAGATCGCGCGCGTCGTGCGCATCCGGCTCATACCGCCCAGCACGCGCAGCCCAGCGCGCCCCAGAAGCTCTTCAGGTCGGCGATCGGCAACTGGCTGCTCCACGCGGTGGCGTGCTGGTGCCCATGGACCGTGCAGTCGTGGGCGCAGCCGCAACTGGCCGCGATCCGTTGCGACAGTGCCGCCGGCGGCGCCTCGCCCCAGGCGCCGTAGCCGCGGAAGCTGCGCGCCGGCGACCAGTCCGGCAGCGCCGGCGGCGGCGGCGCTTCGTCGTGTTCAGCGAACGCGCCGCTGGCCCACACCACCTTGCCGCCGACCATGGTCAGCAACGCAGTGGTGTCGGCGATATCGCTTTCGGCGCAGCCGAAATAGTCGCGGTCCGGCACCACCAGATCGGCAAACTGGCCGGCCTGGATGCGGCCCTTCTTGCCTTCCTCGTTGCTGAACCAGGTGACGTGTTCGGTCCACATCCGCAACGCGGTCTCGCGGTCCACGCAATTGCGCTGCGGATACAGGCGCAGGCCGCCGACGGTACGCCCGGTCACCAGCCACGCCAGCGACACCCACGGGTTGTAGGAGGCCACGCGGGTGGCGTCGGTGCCGGCCGAGACCTTGACCCCTTTCTCCAGCATGCGCTTGACCGGCGGCGTGGCCTGCGCCGCGCCGATGCCGTAGCGCTCGACGAAATACTCGCCCTGGTAGGCCATGCGGTGCTGCACGGCGATGCCGCCGCCGAGCGCGGCGATGCGGTCGATGGATTTTTCGGAAATGGTTTCGGCGTGGTCGAAGAACCAGTGCAGGTCCTGCAGCGGGATCTCGCGGTCCACGCGTTCGAACACGTCCAGCGCGCGGCTGATGGTCTCGTCGTAGGTCGCATGCAGGCGCCACGGCCAGCGGTTCTGCGCCAGGATCCGCACCACGTCTTCCAGCTCGGTCTCCATCTGCGGCGGCATGTCCGGCCGCGGCTGGCGGAAGTCCTCGAAGTCGGCGGCGGAGAACACCAGCATCTCGCCGGCGCCGTTGTGGCGGAAGTAGTCGTCGCCCTGCTGGTAGCGCGAGCTGGCGGTCCAGTGGAGGAAGTCTTCCTTCTCCTGCTGCGGCTTCTGGGTGAACAGGTTGTAGGCCAGGCGGATGGTGAGCTGGCCGGCGTCGGCCAGTTCCTGGATCACCTTGTAGTCGTCCGGGTAGTTCTGGAAACCGCCGCCGGCATCGATCGCGCCGGTGACGCCGAGCCGGTTCAGTTCGCGCATGAATTGCCGGGTCGAATTGACCTGGTAGTCGTAGGGCAGCTTCGGGCCCTTGGCCAGCGTCGCGTACAGGATCGACGCGTTCGGCTTGGCCAGCAGCAGTCCGCTCGGGTTGCCGTCGGCGTCGCGCACGATCTCCCCGCCCGGCGGCGCCGGCGTGTCCTTGCCGTAGCCCACCGCGCGCAGCGCGGCACCGTTGAGCAGCGCGCGGTCGTACAGGTGCAGCAGGAACACCGGCGTGTCCGGCGCCACCGCATTGAGTTCGGCGATGGTCGGCAAGCGCTTCTCGGCGAACTGGTGCTCGCTGAAGCCGCCGACCACGCGCACCCACTGCGGCGCCGGGGTGATCGCCACCTGCCGGCGCAGCATGTCCATCGCGTCGGCGAGGCTGCGCACGCCGTCCCAGCGCAGTTCCAGGTTGTAGTTGAGGCCGCCGCGGATCAGGTGCAGGTGGTTGTCGATCAGGCCCGGCAGCACGCAGCGGCCCTGCAGGTCGATGCGCCGGGTGTGCGTGCCGGCCAACGGCAGGATCTCCTCGTCGCTGCCGACCTGCAGGAAGCGGCCGTCCTGGATCGCCACCGCCGTGGCACTGGGACGCGCGCGGTCCAGGGTGGTGAAGCGGCCGCGGTACAGGATCAGGTCCGGCGCGGCGTCGGTCGCATGCGGCTCAGCCATTGTCGTGCTCTCCCCGTTCCGGTTGCGCCGGCGCTTGCGTGCGCTGCGGCAGTTCGCCGAACACGTGCGGCTTGACCTGGTGGTGGAACCACGAGGTCGGGTGGGCGTCGCTGCGCAGCAGCCGCTGCACCAGCGGCGGCAACTGCTCGCCCAGCAGGATGCCGAGCAGGCCGACCAGCGCGATCACCGGCGGCGCCGGCGAACGCACCTTGAACAGCGCGTAGATCACGCCGACCAGCAGGCCCAGGCCCAGCGATACCAGATAGGTCTTCATCGGCGCGCTCCGCTCAGCCTTCGTGGGCACCGAATATGGTCCGGGCATAGACGATGCCCAGGCCGTAGGCGCCGCCGTACTTGCGCGCCACCTCGGTGGTGGTGGCGTAGGTGTCGGTGCGCGCCCAGTCGCGCTGCAGTTCCAGCAGGTATTGCAGCGCGGTCATCGGCCGGCCGCCGGCCTGCACGATGCGCTCGATGGCGCGGTTGTGCGCCTCGGCCGACACGTCGCCGCAGGCATCGGCGATCACGTAGACCTCGAAGCCCTGATCCAGCGCCGACAGCGCCGGGCCGACGATGCACACGCTGGTCCACAACCCCGCCAGCACGATTCGCGGCTTGCCGATCTCGTTGACCCGCTGGATCACCGCCGCGTCTTCCCAGGTGTTCATCGACGTGCGG
This sequence comes from Xanthomonas bonasiae, assembly GCF_014836395.1. NCBI lineage: Bacteria > Pseudomonadati > Pseudomonadota > Gammaproteobacteria > Lysobacterales > Lysobacteraceae > Xanthomonas > Xanthomonas bonasiae. The sequence goes on along the minus strand of NZ_JACSQX010000015.1, from coordinate 62,556 downwards.
TCGAGCAGCGCCTGGCCCGGGAACGGCGCGACCACTTCGTCGAACATCGGCCCTGAGAAGCTCTTTTCCGCCACCGTGGTCAGGATCGTCGGCACGCCGAAGCTGGCCGCGGCGTTGGCCACCAAGGCGGCGTTGGTGCGCAGCGCGCCTGCGTCGATCGAGTGCGTGGCGAAGGCCATCTGCGACTGGAAGTCGATCATGATCAGGGTGTGGTCGCCCGGCGTGAGCAACGTGGCGCCCGGAACGGGCAGAGCGGCGAGCGGCATGGCGACATCCTGGTGTGCGGGGGAAAGCGCGATGCTGGCGCGCGATGGCGGCGGCGTCTTGGAGATTCGTGTCGCGTTGTGCGCCAAGTGCAGGGCGGCGGCGTCCAGCGGACGCCTACCAGGCCCAGCGCAGTTCCACGCCGACATAGTCGCTGTCGCGCGCGCCGGCCTGGCGCAGCGCGCGGCCGACGTCGTAGCGCACCGCTTCCAGCGCTGCGGTGAGCTGCGGCGACAACGGACGCTGCAGCCGCAGCTGGGTATAGCGGCCGGTCCAGCGTCCGCCATGGCCGGCGCTGCCGGCCACCGGCACAGTGGGCTGCAGGTACACGGCATCGGCGGTGCTCTGCCGCCACAGCAGGCCCACGCCCAGGGTCGCGGTCAGCGCCGGCGCGGCCTGCCACTGCAGCGACGGCTTGACGTGCAGCAGATTGCTGTAGCCGGTGTAGCCGGCGAGCGCGAAGTAGTAGCCGTTCGGGAACAGCGGGTTGAACGTGCCCACGCGGCCGTCGCCGGCGTGCGCGTCGCCTGAGGCGGCATCCAGTTGCAGACCCAGGCGTGGCTGCGTGGCGAGCCGCTGCCACGTGTAGCCGGCACGCGCGCCGACCGCCCAGGCACGGATCGCTTGCTGGCCGACGCTGCCGCGCTGCGCCATCGTTTCCAGGTCCCAGTCCGCGCCGCTGGCGGCGCCGGCGAAACGCAGGTCGAGCACATGGCGGCGCTCGCGGCCGCTGCCATCCAGGTAGTGCGCCTGGTCGCGCGAGTACAGCGCGTAGTAGACGGACAGTTCGTTGTCGCCGAACACCTTGCGCTCGGCGCGCAGCGTGCCGAAGCGCACGCGGCGGCTGGAACTGTCGTCGAAGGCGCGCGCATCGGCGTACTGCACTGGCTGGCTGACGAACCCGAGCACGCGCCAGCGCGCGGTTTCCCAATCGGCCCACACCGCGTCAAATGACTGGCGCACGTTGGGGCCATCGCGCGAAGACACGAAGCGTTGCAGGTCGAAGGCGAAATCCTGCCGCCCCACGCGCGCCTTGAAGGTGCCGGCGGCGAAGGCATGCTGGTAGGCGACGAAGGCCAGGCGCAGGTCGAGCCGGTTCTGGTCCGCGCCGGAATGCACGCGCTTGGCATAGGCGCGTACGTCCTCGAGTTGCGCGAACGCCTGCCAGTCGCTGCCCAGGCGCAGATCGGCGTGCAGCTGCAGCCGCTGCAGCAGGTAGGCATCGGCCGCGTCGCCGGTGCCCAGGCCGGGCGCGTCGTTCGACTCGAAACGCTCGCGCAGGTTGGCGCCCAGCGACAGGTAGCGTTGCGTGTCGTCGGCAGCCAACGGCAGGTACTTCAAGCGGTCCAGCGGCGTTTGCCGCAGGGCCGGATCGGCCAGCGCCGACCAGTCTTCCTGCCAGCGGTTGGTACTCGGCCGCGGCCGCGTCGCCGGCGCGTCCGGCTGCGGCGCTTGTTCCTCGGCGCGCACCGGCGCCGCGATCGCGATCGTGCCGGCCAGCGCCAGCAACGCACCGTGCCGCATGCGCCGGGCGCCGTGCACGTCCCCGCTCAATGCGCCAGCGGGCTATGGATCTCGGCGACGTAACCGCCCGGGAATTCCACCACCGCGCTGCGCCGGTCCTGCGCGGCGAACGGCGCCACCAGCACCCGCACGCCGGCCGCCTTGGCCTTGTCCAGGGTCTGCCGCAGGTCCTCGACTTCGTAACCGGTGGTGTCGCGGCCGTACGGATACGGCAGGTGGCCGTCGCTGACCGCCACCGTGGTCTTGCCGAAATCCGAGAGCAGGCGGATGCGCCGGTAGTGTTCGCCGGGGCGGCCGATCTCCTGTCCCGGCGCCTGCCGCGCATCGTCCACGAGCTTGCCATGGGAGAAGGCGAGGAAGCTGCGCACGAAGGCGTCGGCGCGGTCCGGCGACAGATACACCCGGTTCTCCGGCAGCGTGCGGAACGCCGCGTACGACGGCGCGGTGGTATGCCAGTACAGCTGTGTGTTGACCCCACCCGGCCATTGCACCACCGCATCGCGGCCGATCGGGTCGGGGAACGGCGCGACCAGCACGTCGGCACCGGCGGCGCGCGCCGCGGCCACCGCCTGGTCCAGGTCGCGCACCAGCAGGCCGTTGCGCTCGGCGCCGAACGGATGCGGGATCGGCGTGGTGAAGCCGAACAGCGAGACCGTGCCGACCGGGGTCTGCAGCAGCTGCGAGGTGGTGCTGCTCGGCGTCGGCGTCACCGTCGCCACCACCTGACGCGTGCTGGTGCCGCCGAAGGTGGCCAGGAAGCTGGCGACGAAGCGGTCCACATCGGCCGGCGCGACGTAGACGTGGGTGGTGTCGTACTGCGGGGCGACCGCGACCGGCGGCGTGGCGGCGGAGCGCACGGCCGCCGACGGCGAGTGCGCGGCCATCGCGGCGAACGCGCCGAGCGACAGCAGGCTCGACGACAGCAGGGCGGCGGCGATTTTCGAACGCATACGGACTTCCTCGGCTGCACGAAGGCCGGCGCCGCGGCAACGGCGCTGGCAACCGGCGCGCGATGCGCCGGCAACGGCATGCTGCGCGAGCGCGCGGCGGAGGTATTGGAAATTGGCGCGGTCTTGCGCCGCCGTGCGCGGCGCGGCGGCGGCTACGCGCGGCGGCGGCTGTCGCTGGCCGTGGCATCCGGCAGTGCGCTTTCGAACGCGGTACGCGCCGCGCGCACCGCGGCGTGATTGGCCTCGGCCCACTGCACCAGCTGCGCCAGCGGCGCGGCCAGCGACTGCCCCAGCATGGTCAGCCGGTATTCCACGCCCGGCGGCACCAGCGGCAGCACCGCGCGCGCGACCAGGCCTTCGCGCTGCAGGTCGCGCAGGGTCTGGGTCAGCATGCGCTGGGAAATGTCCGGCACCGCGCGGCGCAATTCGCCGAAGCGGTGCGGGCGCTCGGCCAGCAGCAACAGGAACAGGGTGCTCCACTTGTCGCCGATCTGCGCCAGCACGTCGCGTACCGGGCAGCGGTCGATCGGCATGCCCTCGCCGCGGTAGTCGCGCAGCTTCTGGCTCAGCGGTGGCGCGGCCGACACGGCGGCAAACGGCGCGGAGGCGGACATGGCGGTTACCTCGAGGTAATCAGGGGCGGGAAAAGTGCCGTATTTACAGCCCTGCGGCGATCCCTACTATGCACCTGGTTCCTTTTCCAGACCACCACGGTCGGGTTGCACGGCAGCGCCGCTTGGCGAGCGCCGGCACCGTCCACTCCCCAAGGAAACCCATGTCCACTCACCCCGACTCCCTGCTCGTCACCGGCGCCGGCGGCCAGCTCGGCCAGCGCGTGCTGGCCCACCTGCTGGACACGCTGCAGCTGCCGCCGGCACGCATCGTGGCCCTGACCCGCCGTCCCGAGACCCTGAGCGCCTGGGCGGCGCGCGGCGTAGAGGTCCGCCACGGCGACTTCGACGCACCCGCATCGCTCGACACCGCGTTTGCGGGCGTGGGACGCCTGCTGCTGATCAGCACCGATGCGATCGACCGCCCCGGCCATCGCCTCGCGCAGCACCAGGCCGCGATCGCCGCCGCCGCGCGCGCCGGCGTCCGCCATCTGGTCTACACCTCCTGCGTGGAGCCGCACGATTCGCCGCTGCTGATCGCGCAGGACCACGCCGGCAGCGAGGATGCGATCGCCGCCAGCGCCCTGCCCGGCTGGACCGTGCTGCGCAACCACTGGTACTTCGAGAACCTGTTCATGAGCCTGCCGTCGGTGCTGGCCTCGGGCCATTGGTACAGCGCCGCCGGCGACGCCCGCATCGCGCATATCGCCCGCGACGACCTGGCGCGCGCTGCCGCGGTCGCGCTGGCCGGCGGCGGCGAGGCCAGGCGCACGCTGACCCTCAGCGGCGCGCGCGCCTACAGCACCGCCGAGATCGCCGCGTTGGTCGCGCAGACGCTCGGCAAGCCGATCCAGGTCGTGCCGGTCCCGGTCGAAGGCCTGGTCCAGGGCATGGTCGGCGCCGGGCTGCCGGAGCCGCTGGCGCGCGTGCTGGCCTCGTTCGACAGCAACACCGCCGCCGGCCGCGTAGCCACCGTCACCGGCGACTACCAGGCGTTGACCGGGCAGGCGCCGCAGCCGTTCGAACAGTGGCTGCAGGCCAACCGCGCGCAGCTCGCCGCACTGGCGCCCTGAGCGCCGCGAGCAAGGGGAGCGTGCCCTACTTGCCGATGCAGAAGCTGGAGAAGATCCGTCCCAGCAAATCGTCGGCACTGAGATGGCCGACGATCTCGCCGAGCGCGGCGTGCGCCAGGCGCAGTTCCTCGGCGGCCAGTTCCAGCCGCTCGTAGCCCAGTTCGGCGGCTGCGGCCGCGGCGTGCTCCGCGGCGCGCTGCAGCGCCTCCACGTGGCGCGCACGCGCGGAGAATTCGCCGTCGCTGCCGTCGCCGGCGGCATGCCCGGCGATCGCACGCAGGTGTGCGTGCAGCTGCTCCAGGCCGCTGCCCGTGGCGGCGGAAACGTACACGCTGTCGGCTGTCGCCTGGGGTATCGCCTCGAGCAGGTCGCTCTTGTTGTGGATCCACAGCCGTTGCGGCACGTCGGCGATGGCTTCGGCGATGGTGGCGCGGCCGGCATCCGCAGCGCGCGCGTCGAGCACGATCAGCGCCAGGTCGGCGCGCTGCAGCTCCAGCCGCGCGCGGCGCATGCCTTCGCGCTCGATCGCATCGCCGCCGTCGCGCAGGCCCGCGGTGTCCACCAGGGTCAGTTCGACGCCATCCAGGCGCACCGTCTCGCGCAAGGTGTCGCGGGTGGTGCCGGCGATGTCGGTGACGATCGCGCGCTCGCTGCCGGCCAGCGCGTTGAGCAGCGAACTCTTGCCGGCGTTCGGCGGCCCCACCAGCACCGCGTGCAGGCCGTCGCGCAGACGCCGGCCGCGCTCGGCGTCCAGCAGCAGTTGCGCCAGGGCCGCACGTGCCTGTTCCAGGCCGGCGCGGACCTGTTCGCCGCCCAGCGTGTCCAGCGATTCGTCGGCGAAATCGATCGCCGCCTCGGTGTGGATGCGCAGCCGGACCAGATGCTCGGCCAGGGCTTCGACGCGGCGCGAGAACACGCCGTCCAGCGACCGGCGCGCCGCGCGCGCCGCGCGCAGGTCGCCGGCGGCGATCAGGTCGGCGATCGCCTCGGCCTGGGCCAGGTCCAGCTTGCGGTTGAGGAAGGCGCGCTCGCTGAACTCGCCCGGCCGCGCCGGCCGCGCGCCGAGTTCGCAGCAGCGCGCCACCAGTTGCCGCAACAGCACCGGGCTGCCGTGCGCCTGCAGTTCCAGCACGTCCTCGCCGGTGAAGCTGCGCGGCGCCGGGAACCACAGCGCGATGCCGTCGTCGAGCGTCTCTCCCTGCGCATCGCGAAAGCGCGCATAGCGCGCGGTGCGTGCGGGCAAGGTACCCAGGCCGAGACCGGCGCCGATCGCCGCGGCCAGGCGCCCGGACACGCGCACCACGCCGACCCCGCCCGCACCCGGGGCGGTGGCGATGGCGGCGATGGTGTCGGCGGCGTGCGGCATGGCGAAGAACGTTCCGGCGGCGCTGCAGGCTACAACGTCTGCAGCTGGGTGCGCGCGTAGGCCGCCGAGGCGCCGCTCGGCTGCAGTTCCAGATAGGTCTGGAACGCGTGTTTGGCCTTGGCCGCATCGCCCATCTGCCGGTACGCATCGCCGAGATTGATGTAGGCCACCGCGCGCGAGGGATCGATCTTCAGCGTGTTCTCCAGCCAGCGCGCGGCCTGTGCGTACTTGCCCTGGCGGTAGTAGATGAAGCCGAGATTGTTGGCCGCCAGCGCGAAGTCCGGTCGCAGCTTCAGCGCTTCGGTGAACTGCGCCTCGGCCTCGTCGTAGCGCTTTTCCTTGTACAGCTGCAGGCCGCGGTCGTTGGCGCGCTGCGCCTGCTGGCGATCGGACAGCGGCCCGGCGGCGGCCGGCACCGCCAGCGGCCGCTCGCCGCCCTGCAGGTCCTTGACCACGGTCGGCTTGGCCGCCGGTGCCGCGGCCGATGCCGCCGTCGCCGTGGCGGGCGTGGCCACCGCCGGCACCGCCGCCGCGACCCGGTCGTTCATCGCGATCGCCGCCGAGGATAGCTGCTGGGTGTTGGCGGTCAGGAACTCGTCGCCGTCCGGCACCTGCAGCACGAACTCGCCGCCCTGCGAGCCGGGCAGGCTGCCGAACGCCGGCGTCTGCGGCGAGATGCTCGACACCGCCGGCGCCACGTACGCGGCCAGTTCGGTGCCGGTGATCAGGCCGTCGCCGTTGAGGTCGCCCTTGCCCGACAGCGCCTGCAGCAGCACCCAGGTGAACACCGAATGGCCGTTGGGGCCGCTGTCGGCGACCTGCTGGTCGGCGCCGCCGGCGGTGAGCATCTGCCGCGCCACGCGCCGCGCGTTCTCGCGCAGATAGGCGCCGGTGCCGCCGCCGCCGCGGGTCAAGCCCAGGCCGCTGTAGCAGGCGTCCATCACGAACAGCACGTGCTTGGCTTCCAGGCTCTCGGCGATGTCCTGGATCTCGGTCATCGGGATCGCGTCGGTGGCGAACTGCGCCGGGTCCGAGTCGGCCGGCACGATGTAGCCCAGGTCGCGCCCGGAGGCGAGCTTGCGGGTGGCGCCATGCCCGGCGAAGAACACGAACACGCGGTCGTTCTTGCCCACCCCGCCGTGCGCCAGGCGGTCGTGGAACGCGGCCAGGATGTTGTTGCGGGTGGCCTCCTGGTTCTTCAGCACGATCACCTGCGACGACGGGAAACCGAAGCTGCCGGTCAGCGTCTGCGCGATCGCCTGCGCGTCGTTGGCCGCGTACTGCAGCTTGGGCCAGTGCGCGTAGTCGTCGATGCCGATCACGATCGCCCACGACTTGTCGTAGCCGCTGGTCACCGCCGGCGCCGCGGCGTTGGCCGCCGCGCGCGCCACGCTGAAGTCGCGCCCGTTCCAGGCGGCGAACTGGTAGCCGTCGGCGCTGAGCCGGTCCAGGATCTGCGGCAGCGCCTTGACCGTGCGCGCGTGGATGTCGTGGAACAGCAGGATGCCGCGCTGCTCGCGGCCGACCTGCTCGAGCACGCGCTGCACGATCGATTCGGGCACCGGATCGGCCCAGTCCAGCGAGTCCACGTTCCACATCACCGACTTCAGCCCGGCTTCGCCGAGGATCTGCATGCCTTCGGCGTTGCGCGCGCCGTACGGGAAGCGGAACAGCGGCGCGCGCTTGGCATCGACCGCGCGCAGCATGCGGTCGGTGTCCAGGATCTGGCTGCGCAGCGCGGCGCCGGTTTCCTTGGACAGCTGCGCGTGGGTCAGGCTGTGGTTGCCGACTGTGTAGCCCTGCTCCATCAGCTCGCGGCTGACGCTGGCCAGCGGCGCCAGTTCGACCTTGCCGTCGGCATCGAGCTTGCCCAGGTTGCGGCCGACCTCGAAGAACGTGGCCGGCACGTCGTAGCGCTTGAGGATGGCGACGATCTCGTCGGTGTACTCGCGGTGCGGGCCGTCGTCGAAGCTCAGCACCACCGTCTTCGGCGGCAGGTCGCGGCCGAACACTTCGCGGTCGCTGTCCTGCATCGACATCGGATACGGGGTGATCACCCCGTAGTCGCGCAGGATCCGCTCGCGCGTGTACAGCGTGCCCAGGTGGGCGACGTAGTCCTCCCACTTCTCGCGCTTCTGCACGATCGCGCGGGTGCGGTCGAAGCGGCTGAAGATCGCGGTGATCTCGCGGTTGTAGCTGCGCTCGATCTCGTCCAGCGCTTCCAGGTCCTCGCCGATGCGCTGGTGCAGCTTGATCGCCGGCAGCGAGGAATCCTTGCCGATGCGGGTCTGCCAGTCGGCCAGGATCTCGCGGAACGCCAGGCGGTCGGCGTCGTACAGGTCCGGCGCCGATTCGACGTAGTCCAGCAGCGCGCCGACCGCGGCGAAACGCTGCGCGTCCGGCTGCGCCAGCAACGCATCGAATTGCCTGGCCAACGCGTCGCGCCGCTCCAGGCCTTCGTGGAACAGCTGCTGGCCGACGCCGCTGGAGGTCTGCCGCTCGGCCGGCGACTGCTTGGCCTCGTCGGCCAGCAGCACGATGATCTTGCGCTGCGCCGCCAGCTGTTCCTGCAGCTGCGTGCGGATCGCCGCGGCCTGCGCCTGCAGCGCGGGCGAACCCGGCAACGGCGTGGCGTCGGTGCCCGCCGCGTGCGCGGACGGCGCGGCGCCCGCGGCGGTGGCCGTGGACGACGTGCTGCGCTGGCAGCCCGGCAGCGCAAGCGCGAGCAGGCAAAGCGCGGTGGACAGCAGGGAGGCGGAACGGCGGTCGAGCATGGCCCGGGACTCGCAAGGACGGTGGCAGGACAGGCGACCGCGCAGTGCCGCGGCCGCATACGCAACGCCCGCCTGGCGGCGGGCGTTGTCGGATTTACTTCTTCGTCTTGGCCGGTGGTTTGGCGCCGGCGCCAGCAGTGGCCGCCTCGCCATGGCGCTTGAGCATCCACCATTGCTGCAACAGGCCCAGCGACCCGTTGGTGACCCAGTACAGCACCAGGCCCGAGGGCACGAAGGCCATCATCACGCCAAACACCAGCGGCATGAACTGCATCATCTTCGCCTGCATCGGGTCCATGCCCGGGGCCGGGGTCAGCTTCTGCGTGAACCACATCACCGCCACGTTGATCACTGGCAGGATGAAATAGGGATCGCGCGCGGTCAGGTCCTGGATCCAGGCGAACCACGGCGCCTGGCGCAGTTCCACCGATTCCACCAGCACCCAGTACAGCGCGAAGAAGATCGGCATCTGGATCAGCACCGGCAGGCAGCCGCCCATCGGGTTAATCTTCTCTTTCTTGTACAGCTCCATCATTGCGGTCTGGAACTTCTGCTTGTCGTCGCCGTAGCGCTCCTTGAGCTGCTGGATGCGCGGCTGGAACTTGCGCATCTTGGCCGCGCTTTTGTACTGCGCCGCCGACAGCGGATACAGCACCAGCTTGAGCAGGATCACCAGGCCGACGATCGACCAGCCCCAGTTGCCGAGCAGGGTGTGCAGGTGGCTGAGCACCCAGAACAGGCCCTGGCCCAGGATCGCCATCAGCGAGAACCGGCTGTAGTCGACCACGCGGTCCAGGCCGCGCACGTTTTCCTTGGCGATCTGGTTGACCAGCTTCGGGCCGACCCACAGCCGCGCCTCGCTGCTGGCGCGCGCGCCGGGGGCGACGGTGAAGCCCGGGCCGCGCGCCTCGATCACGTGGCGCGGGCCGTCGTTGGACAGCACGTACACCGCCTCCTGGTCGGCCTGCGGGATCCAGCCGGTGAAGAAGTGGTGCTGCAGCAGCGCGATCCAGCCGCCCTTGATGGTCTGGTTGACCGGGCCGTCTTCCAGGAAATCCTTGAACGCACGGCGCTGGTAGCCGTCCTGCGCGCTGAACCAGGTGGCGCCGTTGAAGCTGAAGGAATCCGGGTTGGTCATGCCGCGGCTGACGATGGTCGGCACCCGGCTCAGCTTGCGGAACACGTAGCCCTGCCAGGGCTTGCTGCCCTGGTTGATGATCTCGTCCTTGATCTGCACCGCGTAGTGGCCGCGCTGCACGGTGTAGACGCGGCGGATGCTGATGCCGTCCGGGCCGTTCCACACGAACGGCACCTGCAGCGCGTCCTGGCCCTTGGCCAGCACGTAGTCCTTGCCCGGCTGTTCCGGACGGAAACCGCCCGGACCCGGCGACGGCGCGTTGTTTTCGCCGACCCAGCCGCTGGTGGCGGTGTACGGATGCACCGGATCCTCGGTCAGCAGCGCCACCGGCGGGCTGCCGGGCTGCTTGGTCTGCGGGAACATCAGCAAGTCCGCGTCGAACACGCTGCGCCCGTCCAGGGTCAGGTGCAGCACGTCGGTGGTGATGGTGACCCGCGGCGCGGCGCCGGCGGCGACCGGTGCGGCGGTCTCGCTGGCGGCACCAGGCACGGCTGCAGCGCCGGATTGGGTGGCACGCGGCACCGCCGGGGCGCCGCTGGCGCCGGCATCGGCGTCCTGCGCGGGCGGCACCGTGGTCGCAGCCGCAATGGCGGTCGCATCGGCCGCAGGCGCGGCGTGCTCCTTGTTCCACTCCATCCACAACAGGGCCGCGACCATCAGCCAGGCAAAGATCAGGAAAAGGCGGGTCTGGTTCATCGGACAGGCAAGCTCGGCTCAGCCAGAAACGGGTTCTGACTTGGAAGTGGGGGAAGAAGGAGAGAGAGGCGGCGGCATTGTGCCGTCCGCAGCCGGGGCCGGCAATGCGCCAGCGCGACGCAGCAGGCGCAGATAGGCCTGACGCAGCTGTTCGCCGCTGGCCTGGGCGGCGGCGCTACGCGCCACCACCACATAGTCGCCCGGCGCCAGCCACGGCAACAGATGCCGCGTGGCGTCGCGCAGGACGCGTTTGATGCGATTGCGGACCACGGCGCGCTTGTCGACCTTGCGCGACACGGCAAGGCCGAGCCGCGCAGGGTGATCGGCGCTGCGCCAGTGCAGGCTCATCAGCGGTTCGGAGCAGCGGCGTGCGGCATCGAACACGACGCGGTATTCCGCAGACGTGCGAACCCGCGCAGAGCGAGGAAATCGCCTACGCGGGTCGGGATGATTCACGGTCCGGATTGCAGGCGCCGCCTGGGGCGGCGAAGCAATCAAGCGCTAAGGCGCTTGCGGCCCTTGGCGCGGCGACGGGCCAGGATCTTGCGGCCGTCGGCGGTCGCCATACGGGCACGGAAGCCATGGTCGCGCTTGCGCTTGAGGTTGCTGGGCTGGAATGTGCGCTTGGTGGCCATCGGGGCGCTCTGTCTGAATGAGGCGGAAAGAACCGGAAATTCTATAGAACCAACCGGGGTGCGGTCAACTGCTCTTTATCCGGCGCCAGGACAGCCGCTGCGTGCGGCCTGTGGATGGATCTGTGCATAGATGCGGGAAAACCATTCCAGACCCTGCGTGCCGATGGTAGTCTGACCCATCCGCTTTCCTCTTTTCACCGGCCGAGTGCGCCGCGATCGTTCGCGCCTCACGCCTGGTCTCTCAATGAATTACATCTGATGGATGCTTGGCCCCGTTGCCTGGAACGTCTGGAAGCTGAATTTCCAGCCGAGGACGTTCACACCTGGTTGAAACCGCTGCAAGCCGAACAGCGCCATGACAACAGCATGGTCCTGTACGCCCCGAACGCCTTCATCGTCGAACAGGTGCGCGAGCGCTACCTGGCGCGGATCCGCGAACTGATGACCTATTTCGCCGGCAGCGGCGAAGTGGCGTTGCAGGTCGGCTCGCGTCCGCGCGCGCCGGAGCCGGTGGCCCCGGTCGCCAGCGATGCGGCCGCAGCGCGCACGCCGCCGGCGCCGTTGCTGGAACCGTTCGCCGGCAACCTCGACTCGCACTACACGTTCGCCAACTTCGTCGAAGGCCGCAGCAACCAGCTCGGCCTGGCCGCGGCCACGCAGGCGGCGCAGAAACCCGGCGACCGCGCGCACAACCCGCTGCTGCTGTACGGCAGCACCGGCCTGGGCAAGACCCACCTGATGTTCGCCGCCGGCAACGCGATGCGCGAGCAGAACCCCAACGCGCGGGTCATGTACCTGCGCTCGGAACAGTTCTTCAGCGCGATGATCCGCGCGCTGCAGGACAAGACCATGGACCAGTTCAAGCGCCAGTTCCAGCAGGTGGACGCGCTGCTGATCGACGACATCCAGTTCTTCGCCGGCAAGGACCGCACCCAGGAAGAGTTCTTCCACACCTTCAACGCGCTGTTCGACGGCCGCCAGCAGATCATCCTGACCTGCGACCGCTACCCGCGCGAGGTCGAAGGCCTGGAGCCGCGGCTGAAGTCGCGCCTGGCCTGGGGCCTGTCGGTGGCGATCGACCCGCCCGACTTCGAGACCCGCGCGGCGATCGTGCTGGCCAAGGCGCGCGAACGCGGCGCCGAGATCCCCGACGACGTGGCGTTCCTGATCGCCAAGAAGATGCGCTCCAACGTGCGCGACCTGGAAGGCGCGCTCAACACGCTGGCCGCCCGCGCCAACTTCACCGGCCGCGCGATCACCACCGAGTTCGCCCAGGAGACGCTGCGCGATCTGCTGCGCGCGCAGCAGCAGGCGATCGGCATCCCCAACATCCAGAAGACCGTGGCCGACTACTACGGCCTGCAGATCAAGGACCTGCTGTCCAAGCGCCGCACCCGCTCGCTGGCGCGGCCGCGGCAGGTGGCGATGGCATTAACCAAGGAACTGACCGAACACAGCCTGCCGGAGATCGGCGATGCGTTCGCCGGCCGCGACCACACCACCGTGCTGCACGCCTGCCGGCAGATCAAGCACCTGATGGAGACCGACGGCAAGCTGCGCGAGGACTGGGACAAGCTGATCCGCAAGCTGAGCGAGTAGCGGGCCGGCATTGCGCCGGAGAGGCGCGGATCCGCACCCTTGCGAACGCGCCGGTGCGGCATGGTCGGAAGCGCCGGATAAATCGGTGCATGACTTCGCGACAAATCCGGTAGAAACTGTGGATAAAGTGCAGCGCGGCGGCGCCGGCAAAACTATCCACAGGTTTCCCCACCCCTTCAGGGGCAGTAATACCCGGGATTGAGAGGGCGAAAAACCCTTGCATTCCAGATAGTTAAGCTACCTTTGCACCGAAAATCGCTCTACCATCACCACCAAGCTTTTGATTTATTCCATATCTTTTTAAAGCATAGGGGCACGGAACCACATGCGTTTCACACTGCAGCGCGAAGCCTTCCTCAAGCCATTGGCGCAAGTCGTCAATGTGGTCGAACGCCGCCAGACCTTGCCGGTTCTGGCCAACTTCCTGGTGCAGGTGCACGACGGGCAACTGTCGCTGACCGGTACCGACCTGGAAGTGGAAATGGTGTCGCGTATCGCGGTCGACGACGCCCAGGACGGCGAAACCACGATTCCGGCACGCAAGCTGTTCGAGATCATTCGGGCGCTGCCCGACGGCAGCAAGATCACCGTCTCGCAGACCGGCGACAAGATCACCGTGCAGGCCGGGCGTAGCCGCTTCACCCTGGCCACGCTGCCGGCCAACGATTTCCCCTCGGTCGACGAAGTGGAAGCCACCGAGCGGGTGCTGGTCCCGGAAGCGGCGCTGAAGGAACTGATCGAGCGCACCGCGTTCGCGATGGCGCAGCAGGACGTGCGCTACTACCTCAACGGCCTGCTGTTCGACCTGCGCGACCAGACTCTGCGCTGCGTGGCCACCGATGGCCATCGCCTGGCGCTGTGCGAGACCGAACTGGAGAACGCCGGCGGCGCCAAGCGCCAGATCATCGTGCCGCGCAAGGGCGTGACCGAGCTGCAACGCCTGCTGGAAGGCGGCGATCGCGAGGTCGAGCTGGAAGTGGGCCGTAGCCACGTGCGGGTCAAGCGCGACGATGTCACTTTCACCTCCAAGCTGATCGACGGCCGGTTCCCCGATTACGAAGCGGTGATCCCGATCGGCGCCGACCGCGAGGTCAAGCTGGATCGCGAGGCGCTGCGCGCCGCGCTGCAGCGTGCGGCGATCCTGTCCAACGAGAAGTACCGCGGCGTGCGCGTGGAAGTCTCGCCGGGCCAACTGAAGATCAGCGCGCACAACCCCGAGCAGGAAGAAGCGCAGGAAGAGATCGAGGCCGACACCAAGGTCAGCGACCTGGCGATCGGCTTCAACGTGAACTACCTGCTCGACGCGCTGTCGGCGCTGCGCGAGGAGTTCATCGTGATCCAGCTGCGCGACGCCAACTCGTCGGCCCTGGTCCGCGAGGCCAGCAGCGCCCGCTCGCGCCACGTGGTGATGCCGCTGCGCCTCTGACCTGCGCAGGGAGTTAGTGTTCCACGTGGAACACAACAAGAAACCCGGCCTCGTGCCGGGTTTTCTTTTGCCCGGGTGAGCCGGCGCTCTTGACGCCCCGACTTGCTCCCTGTGGGAGCGACTTCAGTCGCGACGGGGGGACTTACCGCTGCCGATCGATGTCTCCAGGAACACGCCTTTGGGCGCGAATGGCCTCGCAGGACCAGCCATTCCCCAGGCTCGCCGACCGCATCGACCCAAACCCCGATCGCCAGGCGCCGCCCGCGACAGGACGTTCGCGACAGCTTTGGGTATGCTGCCGCCCTACCCTGATGAGCCGACCCGCGTGCGCCCGGTGCGAGCGCCTCGCCCCGATTCCGCGTATGCACGTCTCCCGCCTCGATCTTCATCACCTGCGCCGCTTCGCCGCGCTGGAACTGGCGCCTGCGCCGGGCTTGAACCTGATCACCGGCGACAACGGCGCCGGCAAGACCACCATCCTTGAGGCCATGCACCTGATGGCCTACGGCCGCAGCTTCCGCGGGCGGGTGCGCGATGGCCTGGTCAGCCAGGGCCAGGACGAACTGGACGTGTTCGTCGAATGGCAGGAACGCGGCCCGGAGCCGCAGCAACCGCGCCGCCGTCGCGCCGGGCTGCGCCATAGCGGGCAGGACTGGCGTGGCCGGCTCGATGGTGAAGACGTCGCCTACCTCGGCACGCTCTGCGCGGCGTTGGCGGTGGTCACCTTCGAACCGGGGAGCCATGTGCTGGTCAGCGGCGGCGGCGAACCGCGCCGGCGTTTCGTCGATTGGGGCTTGTTCCACGTGGAACCTGACTTCCTGGCGCTGTGGCGTCGCTATGCGCGGGCGCTCAAGCAGCGCAATGCCCTGCTGAAAAGCGGCGGTGGCGGCGCGGCCCTGGATGCCTGGGACCACGAGCTGGCCGAGGCTGGCGAACCGCTCACCTCCCGCCGCGAGCACTACCTGGAACGCCTGCTGCAGCGCCTGTTGGCGCTGGGCCCGGAGTTGGCGCCAGCGCTGGGCATCCAGCACCTGGAGTTCGCGCCGGGCTGGCGCCGCCACGAGGTGCCGCTGGCCGATGCGCTGTTGCTCAACCGCGAGCGCGACCGCCAGTACGGCTATACCTCGGTCGGGCCGCACCGTGCCGACTGGAGCCTGGAGTTCGCGGCCATCCCCGGTCGGGACGCGTTGTCGCGCGGCCAGGCCAAGCTCACCGCCCTGGCCTGCCTGCTGGCCCAGGCCGAGGACTATGCCGAGCAACGCGGCGAGTGGCCGGTGATCGCCCTGGACGACCTGGCCTCGGAACTGGACCAGCACCACCAGCGGCGCGTGCTGCAGCGGCTGCAGGCCGGGCCGGCGCAGGTGTTCGTCACCGCGACCGAAACCCCGCAGGCCCTGGCCGACATGGCGTTGCCGATCGCGCGGTTCCACGTGGAACATGGGCGCCTGCTGGTCCAGCCTTAGGCTCGCGGGGGCTGGGTGCCCGTGGCTGCTATAATTCCTGTCATTCCCTTATCGAGCGGCGCGAACCGGCCCCGGCCTGTCTTCGCCGCCTTGTGGAGCCTACGGCACGCGCAATGACCGACGAACAGAACACCCCACCAAGCACCGGCAACTACGACGCGAACAGCATCACCGCCCTGGAAGGCCTCGAGGCGGTTCGCAAGCGGCCTGGGATGTACATCGGCGACGTCCATGACGGCACCGGCCTGCATCACATGGTGTTCGAGGTCGTCGACAACTCCATCGACGAGGCCCTGGCCGGACACGCCGACCACGTCTCGGTGACGATCCACGCCGACGGTTCGGTATCGGTGTCGGACAACGGGCGCGGTATCCCGGTCGGCAAGCACGAGCAGATGAGCAAGAAGCTCGGCCGCGAGGTGTCGGCGGCCGAGGTCGTGATGACCGTGCTGCACGCCGGCGGCAAGTTCGACGACAACAGCTACAAGGTCTCCGGCGGTCTGCACGGCGTCGGCGTCAGCGTGGTCAACGCGCTGTCGGAGAAGCTGCTGCTGGACGTGTTCCAGGGCGGCGCCCATTACCAGCAGGAATTCAGCAACGGCGCGGCCGTCGCCCCGCTCAAGAAGCTGGGCGAGACCGGCAAGCGCGGGACGACCGTTCGTTTCTGGCCATCGGTCCTGGCGTTCCACAACAACGTGGAATACCACTACGACATCCTGGCGCGTCGCCTGCGCGAGCTGTCCTTCCTCAATTCCGGGGTCAAGATCGTGCTCGCCGACGAGCGCGGCGAAGGCCGCCGCGACGACTTCCACTACGAAGGCGGCATCCGCAGCTTCGTCGAGCACCTGGCGCAGCTGAAGACCCCGCTGCACCCGCACGTGATCTCGGTCAGCGGCGAGCACAACGGCATCACCGTGGAAGTGGCGCTGCAGTGGACCGACTCCTACCAGGAGACGATGTACTGCTTCACCAACAATATCCCGCAGAAGGACGGCGGCACCCACCTGGCCGGCTTCCGCGGCGCGCTGACGCGCGTGCTCAATACCTACATCGAGCAGAACGGCATCGCCAAGCAGGCCAAGATCAACCTGACCGGCGACGACATGCGCGAAGGCATGATCGCTGTGCTGTCGGTGAAGGTGCCGGATCCGAGCTTCTCCAGCCAGACCAAGGAAAAGCTGGTCAGTTCCGACGTGCGGCCTGCGGTGGAGACCGCGTTCGGCGCGCGCCTGGAGGAATTCCTGCAGGAAAACCCCAACGAGGCCAAGGCCATCGCCGGCAAGATCGTCGATGCCGCACGCGCCCGCGAGGCCGCGCGCAAGGCGCGCGACCTGACCCGCCGCAAGGGCGCGCTGGACATCGCCGGCCTGCCAGGCAAGCTGGCCGACTGCCAGGAGAAGGATCCGGCGCTGTCGGAGCTGTTCATCGTCGAGGGCGACTCGGCAGGCGGCTCGGCCAAGCAGGGCCGCAACCGCAAGAACCAGGCGGTGCTGCCGCTGCGCGGCAAGATCCTCAACGTGGAACGCGCGCGCTTCGACCGCATGCTGGCCTCCGACCAGGTCGGCACGCTGATCACCGCGCTGGGCACCGGCATCGGCCGCGACGAGTACAACCCGGACAAGCTGCGCTACCACCGCATCATCATCATGACCGACGCCGACGTCGACGGCGCGCACATCCGCACCCTGCTGCTGACGTTCTTCTACCGGCAGATGCCGGAGCTGATCGAGCGCGGCTACATCTACATCGGCCTGCCGCCGCTGTACCGGCTCAAACAGGGCAAGCAGGAGCTATACCTGAAGGACGACAACGCGCTCAACGCCTACCTGGCCAACAGCGCGGTCGAGGGGGCCGCGCTGATTCCCGCCAGCAACGAGCCGCCGATCACCGGTGCGGCGCTGGAGAAGCTGCTGCTGCTGTTTGCCAGCGCCAACGAGGCGGTGGCGCGCAATGCGCACCGTTACGATCCGGCGCTGTTGACCGCGCTGATCGACCTGCCGCCGCTGGACGTGGCGCAGCTGGAAGCCGAGGGCGACCGCCACCCGAGCCTGGAGGCCCTGCAGGCCGTGCTCAACCGCGGCAGCCTGGGCACCGCCCGCTACGAGCTGCGCTTCGAATCGGCAAATGAGCAGAAATCGGCGACGTTGACTGTTGTTCGTCGCCACATGGGCGAAGAACTGATCAGTTGGGTGCCCATGGCGGCTTTCGAAGGCGGCGAACTGCGTCCGCTGCGCGAGGTCGCGCTGGCGTTGAACGGGCTGGTCCGCGAAGGCGCGCAGATCGTGCGCGGCAACAAGACCCAGTCGATCAGCAGCTTCGCCCAGGCGCATGCCTGGTTGTTCGACGAGGCCAAGAAGGGCCGGCAGATCCAGCGCTTCAAGGGCCTGGGCGAAATGAACGCCGAGCAGCTGTGGGAAACCACGGTGAACCCGGATACGCGTCGCCTGCTGCAGGTACGCATCGAGGACGCGGTGGCCGCCGACCAGATCTTCAGCACCTTGATGGGCGACGTGGTCGAGCCGCGCCGCGATTTCATCGAGGAAAACGCGCTGAAGGTCGCCAACCTCGACATCTGACGCGGCATCGCCGCCCCCCGGCTCGTGCCGGGGGCCGGCATCGTTCCGCTCCCCTAGCCTGCTCTCGCCCAGGATCGCGATGACCTCGCTGCCGTCGCCTACGCCCGCCACGCCCCCGCTCACCCAGGCCGCGCCGCCGTCCGGCTGGGGCAAGCCGGTGCTCGGTTTCGTCCTCGACGTGCTGCTTGCCGCGGTCGTGCTGTTGGCCGTCAGCGTGCTGTCCGGCCTGGTCTGGGGCGTGGTGCGCGGCTTCCAGGTCACCATGGAACTGCGGGCGCAGGGCATTGCCGCCGATCGGCTGGCCTCGGCCGTGGCCTCCCAGCTCGGCCAGCCTGGGGCGCTGGCGCAGCTGCTGATCGCCCTGGTCAGCACCCTGTCCGCGGCCTTGCTGCTGTACTTCCTGCGCCGCCCGGCCAGCGCGGCCGAACGCCGCGCCTCCTGGCAGGCCGCGCGCGTGCCGGCGACCTGGGGTTGGGTGCTGCTGGTCGCGGTGGCGGTGTTCGTGGGCAGCAGCGTGCTGTCCAACCTCGGCGCGCAGCTGGGGATCAAGCCGGTGCCGACCAACCTGCCGCTGATGCGCGAAGCGATGACGCAGATGCCGCTGTTCCTGGTCGTGTTCGCGGTGCTCATCGCCCCGGCCTACGAGGAACTGCTGTTCCGCCGCGTGCTGTTCGGGCGCCTGTGGGATGCCGGCCGGCCGCGGTTGGGCATGGTGCTCAGCGGCGCCGCATTCGCGCTGGTGCACGAATTGCCGGGCACCACCGGCAATGGCGTGGCCGAAACCCTGCAGCTGTGGTTGGTCTACGGCAGCATGGGCGCCGCGTTCGCATGGCTGTACAAGCGCACCGGCACCTTGTGGGCGCCGATCGCCGCGCACGGGCTGAACAATGCCGTCGCTGTCGCGGCGTTGTACTGGTTTGGCACAACTTGAAGATTTGTTTGACGAAAAGTTAAGACGTGTGCCACCACACTGCGATGCGTGTCATAGGGGGACCCGTATGAAGAAGGTTGTACTGGGGGCATCGATCGCGGTGCTGCTGGCAGCGTGCGCGACCACGACCTCGCCGACCGGGCGTACCCAGGTCGTGGGTGGCGTATCGCAGCAGGAACTCGATCAACTCGGCCTGAAGGCCTTTGCCGAGACCAAGGCCAAGGAGCCGATCGACTCCGATCCGAAGCGCAATGCCTACGTGCGCTGCGTGGTCAACGCCCTGGTCGCGCAGTTGCCGCCGCAGTGGCGCGGCACCGCATGGGAAACCGCCCTGTTCGACGACAAGGAACCCAACGCGTTCGCGCTGCCCGGCGGCAAGGTCGGCGTCAACAGCGGCATCTTTACCGTGGCCAAAAATCAGGATCAGCTGGCGGCGGTGCTCGGCCACGAGATCGGCCACGTGATCTCGCGTCACCACGAAGAACGCATCACCCGCCAGATGGGCACCCAGACCGGCCTCAGCCTGCTCGGCGCGCTGGCCGGTGCGCGCTACGGCAGCGCCGCGGCCGACACGGTGGGCCAGGTCGGCGGCATGACCGCGCAGGCCGCGTTCCTGCTGCCGGGTTCGCGCACCCAGGAAAGCGAGGCCGACGTGGTCGGCCAGCGGCTGATGGCGCAGGCCGGGTTCGACCCGGCGCAGGCGGTGGATCTGTGGAAGAACATGATGGCCGCCGGCGGCCAGCGCCCGCCGCAATGGCTGTCCACCCACCCCGATCCCAGTGCCCGCATCGGCGAACTGCAACGCGATGTCGCTACGCTTGAGCCCGTGTATGCGCAGGCGCGCAGTGCCGGGCGGACGCCGAAGTGCGGTTGAGCGCATCGGCGCCGCCGCGCGTGGGCGCGCGCCGTGCATGGCAATGCGTCCTAAAAACGTTTTCACCACGTACAGGTTTCTGTTAGTTTTGCTGGCTCGGCCCTGGATGGCCGCTCCGTCTTCCGTGCCGCTCAGGGCGGTTCCACCGAGGTGATCCATGAAATTCAGTATCCGCAAGCAAGCGCTGTTGTCCCTGGTGATCACTGCTGCCCTCGGCGGCGCGGTGGTGACCGACGCTGTCGCGCAGTCCGATCGTTCCGAGCAGCGCTCCTCGCGCAAGTCCAAGAACGAAAAGGCCGCGGTGATGTTCCCCAACGCCACCCGCCAGGAGCCGACCGGCAAGCCGTCGGCCAAGCTCGGCAGCAAGCTGCAGAAGCTGATCGACACCTATAACAAGGGCGAGGACTACGCCGGCGTGCGCACCCAGGCCGACGAGATCCTGGCCAATAGCGCGGCCAACGAATACGACAAGTCGATCGCCGCGCAGCTGGCCGCGCAGGCCGCCTACAACCTGGACGACAGCAAGGCCGCCAAGCAGTACCTGCAGCAGGCGATCCAGTTCAACGGCCTGGACAACAACGGCCACTTCCAGTCGATGCTGATGCTGGCGCAGCTGCAGCTGCAGGACGACGAGACCGCCGCCGGCCTGGCCTCGCTGGACAAGTTCCTGGCCGAATCCAAGTCGACCCGCCCGGAAGACCTGATCCTCAAGGGCCAGGCGCTGTACCAGACCGAGCGCTACCAGGAGGCGATCCCGGTGCTGCAGCAGGCCATCGCCGCGTCGCCCCAGCCCAAGGACAGCTGGAACCAGCTGCTGATGGCGTCCTACGCCGCCGCCGGGCAGACCGGTGAAGCGGTCAAGGCCGCCGAAGCGCTGGCGGCGAAGACGCCGAACGACAAGAAGGCCCAGCTCAACCTGGCCAGCATGTACATGCAGGCCGACCAGATGGACAAGGCCGCCGCGGTGATGGACAAGCTGCGTGCCGCCGGGCAGTTGACCGACGAGAAGGAGTACAAGCAGCTGTACTCGATCTACGCCAACACCGACAAGAAGGAAAAGGACGTCATCTCGGTCATCAACGAAGGCTTGCAGAAGGGCATCCTCAAGCCTGACTACCAGACCTATCTGGCGCTGGCGCAGTCGTACTACTACACCGACCAGGTGCCGCAGGCGATCGAGAACTGGCAGAAGGCCGCGCCGTTGTCCAAGGACGGCGAAACCTATCTGAACCTGGCCAAGGTGCTGCACCAGGAAGGCCGCATCCCGGAAGCCAAGCAGGCCGCGCAGCAGGCGCTCGCCAAGGGCGTCAAGAAGCCGGAAGACGCCAAGAAGATCATCAATCTGAAGTAAAAAGCAAAAAAAGCCCCCGAAAACCAGTGCTTAAAGTAGTGCAGGTCACAGGGATTGGTATAAGCTTGGAGGTTCCTGCGGTGTCAAGCCGCCTGAACTGGGATTCAGATTCGTCGCGAATCCCGGCCCCCCTAAATCGAGTCATTGGCGCATGACGGAACAATTGGTCATCAATCGGCATTACGACAGAGATGAAGCTTCCGGCCTCAGCTGGCCGCGCATCATCGGTATTGCCTTCGTAATCGCGCTGCATCTGGCAGCGCTGATGTTGTTGCTGATTCCAGCCGTTGCGCCGAAGGCGGCAGCGGAGAAGGAACGCAACATCGTCGTCACCCTGGTCGACGCCCCGCCGCCGCCGCCCCCCCCGCCGCCGCCGCCGCCGAAGCCGCCGGAGACCCCGCCGCCGCCGGTCAAGAACCTGGCCCCGCCGAAGCCGACCCCGTTGCCGCCGCCGCCGGAAGCCCCGGTGATCGACGTGCCGGAGCCGCGCCCGAGCGACATCGCCACGCCGCCGTCGCCGCCGTCGCCGCCTGCTGCCGCGACCGACATCGGCGCCAGCGTCGATATTTCGTCGAAGAACATGAACCCGCCGAAGTACCCGCCGTCCGCATTCCGGTCGGGCGCGGAAGGCGAGGTGATCCTGATCATCGATGTCGATGCAAACGGTAACGTCACCAACGTTTCCGTCGAGAAATCCAGCCGCAATCGCGATCTGGACCGCGCCGCCATGGAAGCAGCGCGCAAGTGGCGGTTCAATTCCGCTGTCGTCAATGGACAGAAGACCGCCGGCCGCGTCCGCGTACCGGTCAACTTCGCGCTGAACTGATACAAAGGCAGCAGGCCGGCGCACCCGCCGGTCTGCAGGCCCTGTCTACTCTTTGCACCACCCTCATCACCACACACAACAAAGGTAAGCGTCATGCTGCAGGAAATTTTCATCGCCGCTGCTGCGGGGGGCAACAACGCATCGAACGCCCTGTCGCAGATGGGCTTCGAGCACCTGATCACCGAGATGACCTCCAAGCCGGGTGACTTCGCCGTCTCCTGGGTGGTGCTCATCACCCTTATCATCATGTCGGCGTCGTCCTGGTACTGGACCGTCATCAACATCTTCCGCGCCACCCGTCTGAAGGGCCAGGCCGATCGCGTCACCAGCCTGTTCTGGGACACCCCGAACGCGCAGGACGCCATCCGTGCGATGGAAGAGCAGCCGGCCAGCGAGCCGTTCTCGAAGATCGCGCTCGACGCCGCTCAGGCCGCTGCGCACCACCAGCGCGCCGAAGCCGGTGCCGGTACCGGCCTGGGCGAGACCCTGAGCCGTTCGGAGTTCGTCGACCGCGCCCTGCGTCAGGCCGTGACCCGCGAAAGCACCAAGCTGCAGTCGGGCATGACCCTGCTGGCCACCGTCGGTGCGACCGCGCCGTTCGTCGGTCTGCTGGGTACGGTGTGGGGCATCTACGGCGCGCTGATCAAGATCGGTGCCACCGGCTCCGCCTCGATCGACGCCGTTGCCGGCCCGGTGGGTGAAGCGCTGATCATGACCGCGATCGGTCTGTTCGTCGCGATCCCGGCCGTGTTCGCGTTCAACTTCTTCAGCAAGGTCAACAGCTCGACGATCGCCAAGTTCGATACGTTCGCCCACGACCTGCATGACTTCTTCGCCACTGGTTCGCGCGTTCGCTGATCCGCGGTCGAGTAGTCCACGCAACGATTAACGGAGCCCGTTATGGCTTTCAGTAGTGGTAACAGCGGCGGCCCCATGGCCGACATCAACGTCACGCCCCTCGTGGACGTGATGCTGGTGCTGCTGATCATCTTCATCATCACGGCACCGCTGATGTCCCACAAGGTCAAGGTGGAGTTGCCCGAAGCCAACCTCAAGCAGAACCCGGACGAAGCGGAAAAACGCCCAAATCCGATCACGCTGGCGGTCAAGGAAGACGGGTCGCTGTACTGGAACGACGAGCCGATTTCCAAGGAAGCCCTGGAATCGCGCTTCTCCACCGCTGCCCAGCAGACCCCGCAGCCGCCGCTCAACCTGCGTGGCGACCGCACGACCAAGATGCGTACGATCAACGAGATCACCAAGATCGCGCAGGGTCAGGGCATGCTGGACGTCGGCTTCGTTGCGACCAAAGAGAAGGGGAACTGAGCCATGGCGTTCAGCTCAGGAAGCGGCCGTGGTCCCATGGCCGACATCAACGTCACGCCGCTGGTCGACGTGATGCTGGTGCTGTTGATCATCTTCATCGTGACCGCGCCGATCATGACCTACCCGATCGACGTGGACCTGCCGCAGCGAGTGATCAACCCGCCGCCGCAGTTGCGCGATCCGCCGCCGCCGATCGATCTGCGTATCGATGCGTCGAACCAGCTCTTCTGGAACAACAGCCCGGTGGCTGTGACGGCGCTTCCGCAGATGATGGAAAACGAAGTACAGCGCGATCCGACCAACCAGCCGGAACTGCGCATCGATGCCAATCCGGATTCCGAATACGAAGTGATGGCCAAGGTGCTGGCCGCCGCCAAGAATTCGGACATGAAAAAGATCGGCTTCGTGCAGCAATAAGCTCTACCGCAACACCTCAGTCATGACGCGACTGCAACGCCACCGGCAACGGTGGCGTTTTTTTTTTGGGCGGCGTCGTGCAAACCGGCAGGAGATCGACGCCGGCATACGACTGCTCGCAGGTTCGGCAACGCGCCGTCGGACCCATTGTGGGAGCGACTTCAGTCGCGACGGGCCGCACCCTCGATGCAACGCCTGCCGGCGACCGGCGACCGACGACCGACGACCGTTTGCGCCGAAAGCCGATGCTTCCCTCCTCTCGGCCCATAAGCAGAAAACCGCGTTGGCAGACGGCTGCGCGATGCGTCGCGGTGCCGCACCGCCAATCACGCCCCACGGCATCTCCAGCGTCCTGCGCCTGGCCCCTCGCGCGGCGCCCTGTCCCAGGTGTAGGCTGGAGACGCGACACCACAACCACAGGACAGGAGGCAGGCCATGGCTTTCAGTACCGCAGGGAACCGGGGACCGTTGTCGGAAATCAATGTCACGCCGCTGGTCGATGTCATGTTGGTGCTGTTGATCATCTTCATCGTGACCGTGCCGCTGGTGACGCGGCCGATCACCATGAACCTGCCGCAGCGTGTCGACACGCCGCAACGGCCGCTCGAGCCGCCGCCGCCGATCCAGTTGCGCCTGGACGCCAGCGGCCAGCTGTTCTGGAACGCCAGTCCCCTGCCCCTGGCCGAGCTGCAGCCGCGGCTGCAGGAGGCGATGGCGCAGGCCGCCGGCAACACCCCGGAGCTGCGCATCGAGGCCAACCCCGATGCCGAATACGAGGTGATGGCCAAGGTGCTGGCCGCGGCCAAGAACGCGCAGGTGGACCGCATCGGCTTCGTGCAGTGATACGTTCGAGCGCAACAGCTCCGCCATGACGGACTGCAAACGCCACCGGCAACGGTGGCGTTCTTTTGTTTGGCGATGGAGCGAAAACAAAAGTGCCAGTGTCGGTTTTGCTGTGGCGTCGGTTGCGCCGATATAGCTTCTCGAGAAGAGCGAGCTTCCGATCGCCACGGTGCAGCGCACGCCCAATCCATAAGAAATGGATGGCTCCCGAACGCGCGCGCTCCGCTGTTACCGTCCAGCGCGGCACTAGCGCCGGCTGACAATGCCCATCGTGGGAGCGACTTCAGTCGCTACGAACTCTATCGATAAGGCCCGTCGCGACTGAAGTCGCTCCCACAGGTCGCAATTGGCATGGCGATTCGCAACGGGGCGGCCCAGGCCATTGGTTCCGACGGCCTCAGGTTCGGCAGGCTCACCCGTTGCCGATGGCCTGCTCTCCCCCAGAGACTCCCGCACAAGCTCCCGTCTCTGCTCGAAACGCAGATGGACTACCGCGCAGCAGCCAGGATCTCGAGATACGCCTTCACCGTGGCATCGAGCCCGGCGTACAGCGCCTCGCCGATCAGCGCGTGCCCGATCGACACCTCCAGCACCTGCGGCACCGCGGCCAGGAACGCGCCAAGGTTGGCTTGGGCCAGATCGTGGCCGGCATTGACGCCGAGACCGGCGGCCTGGGCACGGCGTGCGGCCGCGGCGAAAGCGGCCGGCGCTGCGGCGTCGCCGCGGTCGAACGCTTCCGCATACGGCCCGGTGTACAGCTCGACGCGGTCGGCACCGAGTTCGGCGGCGCGTGCCAGGTCCGGGTTGTCGGCATCCACGAACAGGCTGACCCGGCAGCCCAGGGCCTTCAGCTCGGCGATCAGCGGACGCAGCCGTTCGCTGTCGCGAGCGAAGTCGAAGCCATGGTCGGAGGTCAGTTGCCCGTCGCCGTCCGGCACCAGGGTGGCCTGCGCCGGACGCACCTGCGCGCACAGCGGAAGCAGCCCCGGATAGCCCGGCCGCGGTGGCGCGAACGGATTGCCTTCGATGTTGAATTCCACGCCGCGCGCGCGGGTCAGCTCGGCCAGCGCCAGCACGTCCTCGGCGTGGATGTGGCGCCGGTCCGGGCGCGGGTGCACGGTGATGCCGTGCGCGCCGGCGTCCAGGCAGGCGCGCGCCGCCTCGAGCACGCTCGGCAGTTCGCCGCCGCGCGAATTGCGCAGCACCGCGATCTTGTTGACGTTGACGCTGAGTCGGGTCATCGGCGGGCGGCGCCTACGAGGAGATCGCGTCGTCGCTGGCCGCGGCGGCGGCCGCGCGGCGCGCCTCGGCCTGTTCGCGCAGCCGGCGCAGCTCGGCCGGATCGATCATCGGTGCCGCATCGCGTTGGCTGGCGTCGCCGATCTTGGCCACGTACCAGCCGCGCGCCCAGGCAAGCAGGAATCCCAGCGCCGCCAACAAGGCCAGCACCAGCAACGACATGTGCGGCGTGGAGAACGCCAGGACGAAGGCAGCGAGCGCGAGCAGCAGAAAAAGCCAGTACATGACGATCTCCCCAAGGATGGGCGCAGTGTAGCGCCGCCCGGGCGACCGGTTCCACGGCGAACCGTCGGAACCGGCGGCGTGCCGCCATTCGAGCCGAGCCCGCAGGGTCTCGCTCGCATACGTCCGCGGCCGCCTCGTCCGGGCGTGGACGTCCCCGCTCCCTGGCACGCGCAAGCAAGGCGCGACCTGTCCGGGGATCGACGACGCGCCTACAGCAGCGGCGAGGTCAGCCGCGCCATCGCCTCGGGCAACCGGTAGCGCCACAGCGAGCGCTTGCGGTCGTCGCGCACCTGCACCGCATCGGCGATCTCGCGGCCGATCAGCGTGGCCAGCTCCTGGGTCATCTGCCGGTCGCGGAACATCGCCGAGACTTCGAAGTTGAGGCGGAAACTGCGGTTGTCGAAGTTGGCGCTGCCGACGATGCACAGTTCCTCGTCGACGATCAGCGCCTTGCTGTGCAGCATGCGCGGGCCGTACTCGTAGATCTTGACCCCGGCCTGCAGCAACTCGTCGAAATACGAGCGCGCCGCCAGCGTCACCAGCCGCGAATCGCTGCGCTTGGGCACCAGCAGGCGCACGTCGAGCCCGCCCAGCGCGGCCGAGGTCAGCGCCATGCGCGCGGCCTCGCCCGGCACGAAATACGGCGTCACCAGCCACACCTTGCGCTGCGCCTCGTAGATCGCCGCCACCTGCATGCGGTGGATGCTCTCCCACGACGAATCCGGACCGGACACCAGCACCTGCGCCTGGATCGCGCCGTCGTCGCGGCCGGGCATGTCGTGCGGCCAGATCTTCGCCATGTCGAAGGCGTCGCGGCCCTGGCGGGTGGCGTACAGCCAGTCCTCGACGAACACCAGCTGCAGGCTGCGCACCACGTGGCCCTCGCAGCGCACGTGCAGGTCGCGGTAGGCGTCGGGGCGCAGCGCCTCGTTCTCCTCGTCGGTGACGTTGATGCCGCCGGTGAAGCCGATGCGCCCGTCGATCACCACGATCTTGCGGTGGGTGCGCAGGTTCACCCACGGCCGCTTGAACTTGAACGGGCGCAGCAGCTGGGTGGGATGGAACCAGGCCGCCTCGCCGCCGGCGTCCAGCAGCGGCTGCAGGAAGCGCTTGCGCACCTGCGAGGAACCCACCGCATCCAGCAGCAGGCGCACCTTGACCCCAGCGCGGGCGCGCTCGACCAGCGCGTCGCGGATGCGCGTGCCGCTGCGGTCGGGATTGAAGATGTAGTACTCCAGGTGCACGTGGTGCTGCGCGGCGGCGATGTCGCGCACGATCGCGTCGTAGGTGGCGGCGCCGTCGACCAGCCATTGCGCGGTGGTCGCCGAACTCGGCGCCAGGCCGGTGGTGGCCTGGGCGATCTTGGCCAGCTCGGTGCAATCGGCGTCGGGCGGGCAGACGCTGCTGTAGTGCTCCATGCCCGAGCGCGAGCGGCCGCGGCGCAGGCGCTGCCGCTTCACCTTCTGCGGCCCGAGCAGGTAGTAGATGACGAAGCCCAGGTACGGCAGCGCCGCCAGCGACAGCACCCAGCTCAGCGTCGCCGCCGGCTCGCGCTTCTGCAGCACGATCCAGCCGCTCAGCCACAGGATGTACAGCAGATAGGCGGCGGTGAGGTAGGCGCCGAAATGGGGAATGCCGGTCAGCCAGTCCCAGGTGTTCTGCAGTGTCGCGAATACGAACATCGGCGGATTCTACGGGGCCGGCGCGGCTCCTGCGCGTGGCGCTGAAAGATTCAGCGTTGCCCGCGTGCCGTCGCAGTGGCTGAGACCGTGGCGGCGTAGCCTGTGCGGATGAGCACGGCCATCAAGGGACGCGGCGCCGGCAGCCACCTGCCCGGCCGCTTCGAACGCACCATCAGCCAGGCCGAGGACGACGGCTGGCACCCCGACGACAGCGAGGAATTCGCCGCGCCGCGGCTGCGCACCGAGGTGCGCGAGGAGACCGCGCGCAGCATCATCAGCCGCAACCAGTCGCCGGACGTGGGCTTTTCGCAGTCGGTCAATCCGTACCGCGGCTGCGAGCATGGCTGCAGCTACTGCTTCGCGCGTCCCAGCCACGCCTACCTGAACCTGTCGCCGGGGCTGGACTTCGAGACCCGCCTGTTCGCCAAGACCAACGCGCCGGAGTTGCTGCGTCGCGAACTGGCCAAGCCCGGCTACGCGCCCAGCCCGATCGCGCTGGGCATCAACACCGATGCCTACCAGCCGATCGAGCGCAAGCTGCAGCTGACCCGGCGGCTGATCGAGGTGCTGTGGGAAACCCGCCATCCGTTCTCGCTGATCACCAAGAACGCGCTGGTCGAGCGCGACCTGGACCTGCTGGTGCCGCTGGCGCGCGAGAACCTGGTCAGCGTGCATTTCTCGGTCACTTCGCTGGACCCGCGCCTGTCGGCGCGGCTGGAGCCGCGCGCCTCGGCGCCGCACGCGCGGCTGCGCGCGATGCGCACCCTGCACGAGGCCGGGGTGCCGGTGGGGGTGATGGTGGCGCCGGTGATCCCATGGATCAACGACCACGAGCTGGAAGCGGTGCTGGAGGCGGCGCATGCCGCCGGCGCCGACTCGGCCGGCTACGTGCTGCTGCGGCTGCCGCACGAGGTCGCGCCGCTGTTCCGCGACTGGCTGCAGGCGCACCATCCCGACCGCGCCGCGCACGTGATGAGCACGGTGCAGCAACTGCGCGGCGGGAAGGACTACGACGCCACCTTCGGCAAGCGCATGCGCGGCGAAGGCGTCTATGCCGACCTGCTGGCGCGGCGTTTCGCGCTGGCGCACAAGCGGCTGGGCTACGCGGAACGCGCGCGCCCGGCGCTGGACTGCAGTCGCTTCGTCAGGCCGCTGCCGCCGCGCGCGCCCTCGCCGCAGGGCGTGCTGTTTTGAGGCGGGGATTCGGGAGTCGGGATTGGGGATTCGTAAGAGCGCGCAAAGGCGTGCTGCGGTAGCCGCTGACTTCTTCCCTAGTTTCGCCGGAAGGCGGCGGCGGTACCGGGATAGATCTGGCTGGCGACGAGAACGTGCGCCAGTCAGTGGCCAAACGAAAGCCGGCAGGCCAACAGCCGCCGCATCCCGCTGTTGCGAATCCCCAATCCCGACTCCCTACTCCCGGCCGTAAAGCGCCTGCGCCGACTGGAACAGGATCCAGCTGGTGGCGATGAACTTGTCGCCGCCCTGCGGGCGGTTGCCGCGGTGGGTGTGGGTGAACGCGGTCGGGGCGATCAGCAGGCTGCCGGCGCGTGGCGCGATCTTGCGCTGCTGGAACAGGAACTCGGTTTCGCCGTCCTGGAAGTCGTCGTTGAGGTACAGCGTCCACAGCAGATGCCGGTGCAGGGTTTCGGCGCCGGGATCGCGCGGGTACAGCTCGCAGTGCCAGTACGGATAGCCGCCCTCGCCCGCGGTATACCACTGCAGGTTGATCGCGCCCGGACGCAGGCAGGTGCGGGCCAGGTTGGACAGCGCCGCGTCGTCGAGCAGCGCGAAATCGTCGGCGCCGAGCCGGTGCGGCTGGCCGTCGGCGCCGGGCACCTGCAGCATCAGCGGCGAGATCAGTGCCTGCGGGTACTTGCGCAGGTAGCCGAGCAGGCCGGCGAACACCGCCTGCTGCAGCCGCTGCTCCACGTCGCGCCACGGCTCCAGGCCGCTGATGCGCAGGTCGCGGCTATGCTTGAGCTCGGGGAATACGCCGCTGCCGACCTCGCCCGGCTGCAACTGCGTACTGCCGCGCAGGCGGCGCATGATCGCGGCGCAGTCCTCGCGGGACATGGCGCCATTGAAGACCTCGATGAAATCGGGAGTGGAATCGGACATCGCGCGACCTTACCAGCGATCCTGCGGCATCGCAGCTGTGTCGTTGGCATCCCTCCATGTGCGCGCCGACAATGAGCGCCCCGCTGCCCACCTGCCCTCGCCGATGATCCGCACGCTGTACCTCGCCGGCCCCGACGTGTTCCGCCCCGATGCCGCCGCCCGCGGCGAGGCCTTGAAGGCGCTGTGCCGCGAATTCGGATTCGATGGCCTGTTCCCGCTGGACCAGGCGGTGCCGGCGCACATCGCCGATCCCGCCGCGCAGGCGCGCTGGATCTATGAGGCCAACATCGGCCTGATCGCGCAGGCCGATGCGGTGCTGGCCAACCTGGATTTCTTCCGCGGCCCGGAGCCGGACAGCGGCACCTGCTTCGAGGTCGGCTACGCCGTCGCCCTGGGCAAGCCGGTGTACGGCTACATCCCCGACGAGGGCAGCTTCGCCCAGCGCATCCGCGCCCGCCATCCCGGCGCGATCGGCGCCGACGGCCGCGTCGACACCCACGGCTGGCACTTCGAGGAATTCGGCCTGCCGCTCAACCTGATGCTGGCGGTCCCGGCGCCGCTGGTGGTCGGCGACGCGCGGCGCGCGTTGGCGCGGTTGCGGGAGGATCTGGGCGTGGAGGGATAGGTACAGGCGCGCTGGGCGAAGCGGCATAAGGACCGGTCGCGCGCGCCGTTCGTGTCAACCAACCATAGAAATCGTGACTATGGACTCGACCGGTTGGACCAGCCGCACCCACTACCGGTACCGCCACGAAAGAACGTTGATCTCCTGGGAGCTCAGCTTCCTTTCGAAGAACTTCCACGAATCGAATAGCCGAGCAACACCAGCCACGCGATCAGGGCCAGCAGCGTCGGCAACTGGAACTTGCTCGACGTGCCTAGGGTGAAACTTCTCGCCGCAAAGAAGATGAGTACCCACAGCGCCAGATTGGCGATCACGATCGGCCGCCGCGAACGGTGCCGGGTGAGCCAGGAAATGACGCTCGGCATCAGCGCGACCGGCGCTGTGGCGAAGAAGAACATGAGGAAGACCGTCTGGTTCATGGCGCCTCACTCTCGTCAGTTCCGCAATGGATGGATGGAACCCGATACCGCCGGTTCATGTCGACTCGAGTGGTGATTCGATTCCAACGCATTGCCAGCCATCGCACTGATAACCGAGCTCTTGAGCTATGTCGCGGAACCGAGATCGGAAGAGGTTTGCGTCGAAGCCGCCGAGCCTCTTGGCTTTGGCATGAAGGACGTCGGTGCCTTGGTAGATCAAGAAGACGGCATAAGCGACAGCTTGTGCGGTCGGCAGAGTTATGATGCGCTCAAAGTCCGGCCGAACGCTGAAGTGACCAACGTTCAATTTATCAGGAACCGGAGGAAGGCCAAAAGGCGGCGAGCGTCCAGAGACGCGTTTCTGAAATCGAAACGGATGCCGAGGGGTGCCGTCCGGCTTGGCATGATCCTCAATCAGCTCTAGGTCGATCCAAAGATGCTCCATGAATCCGCCGTAGTCCCCACTTACGCGATCGCTCAGTGCGGTGAATACAGGACGCAGTGCGTCAGCAACTTTGGATGTCCTTCGGTCAACCATATTTGCATGTAGTTGAAGACGCATTCCAGTCTCCCAGATCCCAGCCATGAATCCTACTTGTGCAGGCTCATGCGACGCGAACGGACGGCGCGACGGACCAGAACGCGGCGGCACCGGCAGGCAGCGTCGCCAATACCCGGTCCAGCTCCGCGTTGTCGACGTTCCTGCGCAATGCCTGGGCGACGGCCTGCACCGCGTTGGGCGGGGCGAAATTGTGTGCGGCGCGAACCGAGCGGACTTCCGCCAACAAGTCCTCATCCGGGCCGAACGCCAGGATCGGCGCTTCGCTGTCCCAGCCTTCGACGAACAGCGCACGCAGCACCGGCGGCAGGATGTCGGCAAAACGGAGGCCTTCCTGGACAGTGAGGCGACGCCGGAAGGTGTGCAGCACGCCGACCACCATGTTCCAGGCCATGTTGGTCGTCGCCAGATCCGACGCGTCGCGCGCATCGACCATGAAGCGTTCGAACTCCAGCGATGCGTTTTGGTATGCGAAGGGCCATGTCATGCGTGGATCGCCTGATGCTGTGGCCAAACCGTGCGCCGAAGCGGCCTGACCGGAGTGAAGGGATGCTCCGCAGCGCAATCATCGCGCGGACGGCAATCGACGGCGGGCCGCGGCATCCCTGTCCGCCGCCACGGCCCTGCCGCTACTGCGGCCGGAAGCGCAACAGCACGATGCCGAACCCGATGAAGATGGTTCCGACGACGCGGTCGAACAGCCGACGCAGGCCGGGCCGGGACAGGTAGCGGCGGATGCCGTGCCCGCCGATGCCGTAGACCGCGTACCAGAACAGCTCGCACGCGGCGAAGGTCGCTACCAGGATCGCGAATTGCGGCCACTGCGGCTGGGTCTTGTCGACGAACTGCGGCAGGAACGCGGCGGCGAACAACAGCAGTTTGGGATTGCTCAATCCGATCGCCAGCCCGCCACGGAACAACTGCAGCGGCGACAGCGACGCAGTCAGGGGCGGTGCGCCTTGCGGGTCCAACGGCGCCTCTCCGCTACGCCAGGCGGCGATTCCCAGCCACAGCAGATAGCCGACGCCGGCGTAGCGCAGCACCTCGAACACGCGCGGCGACGCGTCCAGCACCGCGCCCAGGCCTGCCGCCGACGCCAGCAGCACCAGCACCACCGCCAGCAGGCAGCCGGCCATCGCCAGCAGGCTGCGGCGTACGCCGAAACGCACGCTGCGCGTCATCACGTGCAGCATGTTCGGCCCCGGCGTGCCCGACAACACGAACACCGTCAGCAAGAACATCCACCAGACATGCAGGCTCATGGCGCAGCGGCTCGCGGGAAGTGACATCGCATCGTAGCAACGGCGCGGAACGTACGCCATGCAGGGAGCGCCGTCGCCCGCCGCTCACGGAGTGCCGCACGACTTCCAGGCGGTGAATGCCGCTGTCAGGCCTGCGCACGGCGATGGCGATGGCGATGGCGATGGCGAAGCGACGGCGGTCGAACCGGTGTGCAGGCGGCGACGCTAGAAGTAACCGCCCTCGGCATCGCGCCAGATGTCGTAACCGTCCAGCTCTTCCGCGGTCACCGAGGACGGCTGCACGAATCGCGCT
This sequence comes from Xanthomonas bonasiae, assembly GCF_014836395.1. Lineage (NCBI taxonomy): Bacteria > Pseudomonadati > Pseudomonadota > Gammaproteobacteria > Lysobacterales > Lysobacteraceae > Xanthomonas > Xanthomonas bonasiae. Next base: position 29,412 of record NZ_JACSQX010000015.1, on the reverse strand, counting down.
TCCCAACCGGAAAAGGAGGCAATGGAGATCGGCAGGTGGCCCATGCCCATCGGGACGTCGTCCGGCCGGTCCACGCCGGCCATGTACAGCGTGGCTTCGTCGATGCGCGCGGGAGGTTCCGGGTACACATTGCTGTAGACACGGATATGGACGCCATGCGCGTCCAGCTTGAGGATCTTGAGCGGCACGAACCTGCCGTTCTCCCGCTCGGTCACGTAGAGGCCGCCTTGCTGCCACTGGACAGTGTCGGCAGGCGAAGCCGCAACGGGTTTTCCGAACAGGCGCGTACGCAATCTTTCGAGCATGTGGTGTCCCTTGGTCCAACGTTGCATCGGTCTGCACGCCGGGTTCGGCGTGGTCGCGGTCCGGGGCGGAGCGAACGGCGCCAACACGCTTGTTCCACAAGAATGACAGGCGGCGTCCGGCATGAAAACAGCTTCCGGGGACGCCACCGGCAGCGGTGCCCTGCAATGCACGCACAGGAATTCGCTGTCCGGGTTCCTGTCGCCAGCGCGAACATAGCGCACGCCGTGATCATCGAACTCCACGACCCACCAATTCCGATCGTGATCGTATTGGGCGGTTCCGTGGCCTTCGAGATCTTCGTCGTCATCCGACGCATCCACGGCAATGAGCGGCATGCCTTCTTCAAGCACCAGGCCGGCATTCGCCAGGTCGCGCAGCGAGCCGAATGTGTCCAGCACGACGGCGGTTCTTTGCGGATTCCTGACGCCGCGAACGAGTCCATTGAAATCGGCGTAGATGCGAGTCGTCGACATACTTGCGTGCCAAATACGCGTTGGACCGCGTCAATGCGGCCTACCCCCATCGTCGCCTCGCGTCAGTCGGCGCGTCAATCCAGAACCCCGCCGGCGACATAGGTGCAGGTAAAACGACGACACCGCGCGCAAGCGGGTGTCGTCGGTCGCAACCGGCGTGCCGGACAGCGTGAAGCCGCGCTCAGCCTTGCGCCTGGTCGTGCTCCACGTGGTACCGCACCGCCTCGGCCACTTCGTTCTTGGAGCCCAGGAACACCGGCACGCGCTGGTGCAGCTGTTCGGGTTGCAGGCCGAGGATGCGCTCGCGGCCGGTGCTGGCGGCGCCGCCGGCCTGTTCGACCAGCAGGCCCATCGGGTTAGCTTCGTACATCAGGCGTAGCTTGCCGGCCTTGCCCGGGTCCTTCTTGTCCCACGGGTAGATGAAGATGCCGCCGCGGGTCAGGATGCGGTGCACGTCGGCCACCATGCTGGCGATCCAGCGCATGTTGAAGTTCTTGCCGCGCGCGCCTTCGCTGCCGGCGAGCAGATCGGCCACGTAATGCTGCATCGGCGCTTCCCAGTGGCGCTGGTTGGACATGTTGATCGCGAACTCGGCGGTGTCCTCGGGGATGCGCATGTCGGCCTGGGTCAGCAGGAAGCTGCCTTCCTCGCGTTCCAGGGTGAAGGCATGGGTGCCGTGGCCCAGGGTCAGCACCAGCATCGTGCTGGGGCCGTAGATGCAGTAGCCGGCGGCGACCTGGGCGGTGCCCGGTTGCAGGAAGTGTTCGTCGCCGGGCTTGTCGGTGCCTGGCGGCGCGCGCAGCACCGAGAAGATGGTGCCGACGGAGACGTTGACGTCGATGTTGGAGCTGCCGTCCAGCGGATCGAACAGCAGCAGGAAGTCGCCGCTGGGATACTTGTCGGGCACCGGCTGGCTGTGGTCCATCTCCTCCGACGCGCAGGCGGCCAGGTGGCCGCCCCAGGCGTTGGCTTCGAGCAGGATGTCGTTGCTGAGCACGTCCAGTTTCTTCTGCGCCTCGCCCTGCACGTTGCCGGTGCCGGCGTCGCCGAGCACGCCGCCCAGGGCGCCCTTGCTGACTGCGATGGAGATGCGCTTGCAGGCGCGGGTCACGATGGTGATGAGCTGGCGCAGCTCCGGGCCGATGCGGCCGGCGTGCTGTTCTTCGATCAGGAAGCGGGTCAGCGAGGTTCGCGACATGGGCGCAGGCAGCCTTTCGTGGGGGATTGACCGCCATTGTCGGGATTGCGGCCCACACTGCCAAGCGCGGCTATGCTGGGCGCAACGGGGAGCGATCATGGCGCTGGAGTTGGAACCTGCACTGGTGCGCACGCTGGCAGCGGCGCTCGGACTGGGTTTGCTGATCGGGCTGGTGCGCGAGCGCGGCGGTGCCGCGCACCGTGTCGCGGGATTGCGCACGCATGCGCTGGCCGCGGTGGCGGGGGCGGTGGCGCTTGGCCTGGGCGAGGCGAGCTTCGTGGTGGTGATCGCGACCATCGGCGTGTTCTCCGCGCTGGCGTATCGCAACACGCGCGCGCGCGATGCGGGTCTCACCGGCGAGGTGACGCTGCTGCTGACCGGGCTGCTCGGTGGCCTGGCGACGCGGATGCCGGCGGTGGCCACGGCCCTGGGGATCGTGGTGGCGCTGTTGCTGTACGCCAAGGCGCCGTTGCACCGCTTCAGTCGCACGGTGCTCAGCCAACGCGAGGTGGCCGATGGCTTGCTGTTGCTCGCCGCCGCGCTGGTGGTGCTGCCGCTGCTGCCCGATCGCGGCTACGGCCCGCTGGGTGCGATCAATCCGGCCAAGGTGTGGCGGCTGGTGGTGTTGGTGATGGTGGTCGGTGCGCTCGGCCACGTCGCGCTACGCGTGGTCGGCAATCGCTGGGGGCTGGCGATCGCCGGCCTGTTGGCCGGCTTCGTGTCGTCCACCGCGGCGGTGCTGGATTTCGGCCGCAAGGTGCGCGCGGATCCGACGCTGCTGCGGCCGGGTGTGGCGGCGGCGTTGTTCGCCAACCTGGCCTCGCTGAGCCTGTGTGTGCCGATCCTGCTGACGATCTCGCCCTCGCTGCTGCAGCTGTTGTGGCCGGAACTGGCCGCGGCCGGGGCCACGCTGCTGGTCGGTGGGGTGCTGGGGTTGCGCGCCGGCGACGGCAACGAACCGCCACTGGCGACCGCACAGGGGCGCATGTTCCGCTTCGGCCAGGCGTTGGGTTTTGCAGCGGTGCTGGCGGGGTTGACCTGGGGATCGGCGCTGCTGGCAGGCTGGATCGGGCCCGCTGGCGCGATCGCCGCTTCGGTCGTCTCGGCGTGCGCCGAACTGCACGCGGCGGTGGCCACGATGGCCACGTTGGCCGGAACCGGCGAGATCGCCGCGGACAGTGCGCGGCCGTGGCTGCTGGGGCTGCTGGCGGCCAGCCTGGGAACCAAATCGGTGATTGCGTGGGTCAGCGGTGGGCAGGCGTATGGCCTGCGCGTGACCGCCGGTCTGCTGGCGGCGCTGCTGGCAGCAGCGGGCCCGCTGCTGCTGCGCTGACGGTGCGCGCGACAGATGTCCATGCTGCCGCTTCAACTATCCACTCTCCGCGACGCCTGGCGGTGAAACGCCGCGGAACGCCAGGACCGGCAGATGCAGGTCCTGGCGAGTGCAGCGCCGCCGTGCGGATCAGCCCTTGTGCACGGTGGCCACGGCCTGGGTCACGTAGTCCAGGTTGGCCTGGCTCAGCGCGGCCACGCAGATGCGGCCGGTGCCGACGGCATAGATGCCGAACTCTTCGCGCAGCCGGTCCACCTGCGCCTTGCTCAGGCCCGAGTACGAGAACATGCCGGCCTGCTGCTGGATGAAGCCGAACTCCGGCGCGCCGAGGGCGGCCAGCTTCTGCACCATGCCGGCACGCAGCGCGTGGATGCGCTCGCGCATTTCGGTCAGCTCCTGCTCCCACATCGCGCGCAGTTCGGGGCTGGTGAGCACGCCGGCCACCAGCGCGGCGCCATGCGTGGACGGGCTGGAGTAGATGGTGCGGATGATGCGCTTGACCTGCGACTGCACCGCCTTGCTCTCGGCCGCGGTGGCCGAGACCACCGACAGCGCGCCGACGCGCTCGCCGTACAGCGAGAACGACTTGGAGTACGAGCTGGCGACCACGTAGCTGTCCACGCCGGCTTCGGCCAGCAGGCGCACCGCGTAGGCGTCTTCGTCGATGCCCTTGTCGAAGCCCTGGTAGGCGATGTCGACGAACGGGAACAGGTTGCGTTCCTTCAGCAGCGCGGCGACCGTGCGCCACTGCTCCTGGGTCAGGTCGGCGCCGGTCGGGTTGTGGCAGCAGGCGTGCAGCAGCACCACGGTGCCCGGCGCGAGCTTGTTCAGATCGGCGAGCATGCCGTCAAAGTTCAGGCCGTGCGTGGCCGCATCGAAATAGGTGTAGTCGACCACGTCGAAGCCGGCGGCCGAGAACACCGCGCGGTGGTTCTCCCAGCTCGGGTTGCTGATGGCGATGGTCGAGGTGGACAGCAGCTTCTTCAGCAGGTCCGCGCCCACGCGCAGCGCGCCGCTGCCGCCGATGGTCTGCGAGGTGGCGACGCGGCCGGCGGCCAGCAGCGGCGACTCGGCGCCGAACAGCAGCTTCTGCGTGGCCAGGTCGTACGCGGGCAGGCCGTCGATCGGCAGGTAGCCGCGCGGCTTGGCGTCCTGCGCCAGCTGCCGTTCGATCTGCTGGACGGCGCGCAGCAGCGGAATGCGGCCGCTCTCGTCGTAATAGATGCCCACGCCCAGGTTGACCTTGGTCGGGCGGGAATCGGCGTTGTAGGCCTCGGTCAGGCCCAGGATCGGGTCGCCTGGGACCTGTTCCACGTTTGCAAAGAAGGACACGGCGGTACTCGTTTGGTGGCGAAAGGTGGGGGCCGGGAGGGACCGGAGCCGGCGCGGTCAAACGCCCCATCCTAGCAAACGCAGGTCCTTGCGTGGCGGGGCTTTGCGCTAGGGCGCGTCCTCAATCCGCAAGCAGATCGCGCCACTCGTGTGCGTGCACGAGGCAAGCACCAGAAGGCGTGGAGGATGGTTCCACCCGGGCGATGACGTAGCGCCGAGGGCGCACACGAGCAGCCCTGCGGGTTGGGCCTGACAGACCCAACGCGACCCACTTGGGAATCGATGACACGCCCTGGGCGGCGTGCGGCCGGGCGGCGCATGGGCGATGATGCACGCATGCCCAATCGCCATCCCCTCGCCCTGCTCTGCGGCCTCTGCGCCGCGGGGCTGTCGCCCGTCGTCTGCGCCGCCGCGGCCGATGCCGATCCCGCCACCCTGCCGGTCGTGCAGGTGCAGGCCGCACGGGTCAGCGGGGTGGACGATTTCGACCTGCCGGCCTCGCTGACCGCGATTACCGTCGGCGACAGCAACCGCACCGGCGTGCAGGTCGCCGAGGCCTTGGCCGGCGTGCCCGGGCTGCTGGCCCGCGACCGCCAGAACTATGCGCAGGACACGCAGCTGTCGATCCGCGGCTTCGGCGCGCGTTCGGCGTTCGGCGTGCGCGGCGTGCGCCTGCTGCTGGACGGCATCCCGGCGACGATGCCGGACGGCCAGGGCCAGCTGTCGCACTTCAACATGTTGGGCGCCGAGCGCATCGAGGTGCTGCGCGGCCCGTTCTCGGCGCTATACGGCAACTCCTCCGGCGGCGTGGTGCAGCTGTGGAGCGCCGACGGCGCGCCCGACGACCCGTGGCGGCTGCGCAGCACCGTCGGCAGCAACGGCACGTATAGCGCCGGGGCGCAGCTGCAGGGCCAGCAAGGCGACGTGCACTACAACGTGGCCGCCACCCACTTCCGCACCGACGGCTACCGCGACCACAGCCAGGCGCGACGCGAATCGGTCAACGCCAAGTTCGGTTTCGACCTGGCCCCCGGCCGGCGCCTGGACCTGGTGCTGAACTACCTGGACGCGCCGTGGGCGCAGGATCCGCTGGGCCTGACCCGCGCCCAGTTCCATGCCGATCCGCAGCAGGCCACCGCCGTGGCGACCCAGTTCGATACGCGCAAGTCCACGCGCCAGGCGCAGGCCGGGGCGATCTTCACCCAGCAGGTGGACCAGCAGACCTGGCGGCTGATGGGCTACGCCGGGCGCCGCGACGTGCAGCAGTACCTGGCGGTGCCGGTGGCGGTGCAGGCCAATCCGCTGCATGCCGGCGGGCTGATCGACCTGGACGGCGACTACGGCGGCGTGGACGCGCGCTGGGCCTGGCAGGGCGAGCTCGGCGGGCGCCCGTTCCAGCTCACCGTCGGCGCCAATGCCGACCGCCAGAAGCAGCACCGCACCGGCTACGAGAATTTCGTCGGCAGCACGCTGGGGGTGAAGGGCCGGCTGCGCCGCGACCAGGAGGACCAGGTGCAGAACGTGGACCAGTTCGCCCAGGCCTGGTGGCAGTTCAGCGAGCGCTGGTCGCTGCTGGCCGGGCTGCGCCACAGCCAGGTGCGGTTCCGGTCCGACGACGCCTACATCGTCGGCCGCAATCCGGACGACAGCGGCAGCACCGATTATTCGGCGACCACGCCGGTGGCCGGGGTGGTGTTCCGCGCCACTGACGACCTGCGCTTCTACGCCTCGGCCGGCCGCGGCTTCGAGACGCCGACCTTCAACGAGCTGGGCTATCGCAACGACGGCGGGGCCGGCCTGGCGCTGGACCTGTCCGCGGCCAGGAGCGAGAACCTGGAACTGGGCGCGAAATGGCGCGACCAGGCCGGCGCGGCCTGGGAAGCGGCGCTGTTCCGCGCCAATACCGACGACGAACTGGCGGTGGCCAGCAACACCAACGGCCGCAGCACCTACCGCAACATCGGTCGCACCCGCCGCCAGGGCGCCGAGGCCAGCTACCTGCTGCCGCTGGGCGACACCGCGCAGCTGCAGCTGTCCTACACCTGGCTGCAGGCGACCGTGCGCCAGGCCTACCTGACCTGCGCCAGCAGCGGCTGCGCCACGCCCACCGCGCGGGTCGCGGCCGGTTCGCGCCTGCCCGGGGTGCCGCGCCAGCAGTTCTTCGCGCGCTGGCAGTGGCAGCCGCGCGCCTGGCAGTTCGCGGTCGAAGCCGTGGCCGCCGGCGACACCGTGGCCAACGACCTGGCCACCGAGACCGCCCCCGGCTACGCGCTGCTGAACCTGGAGGCCTCGCGCCGCTGGAGCACTGCGCATGGCGCGCTGCGCACCTTCGCGCGCATCGACAACGCGCTCGACCACGCCTACATCGGCTCGGTCATCGTCAACGACAGCAATGGCCGCTACTACGAGCCGGGACCGGATCGCGGCTATACGGTCGGGTTGCAGTGGGATTTCGCGCATTGAGGCGGCTTTCGAAGTAACGCTCTCCCCTCGGCACCATGATCCTGTTTTGGAAGGTGCCCGGCAGGGACGGGCGAAGCCCATGCAACCGAACGTCGCAAACGTTCGGCGCGTACCTGTCCCCTGCCCTCACGGCCACCCCCGCCAAGCTTTGGAGACGCTGATGAAAACCGCATTGCTGCTGGCGCTCGCCGTCCTCGCACCGGCCACCGCGCTGGCCGCTTCCGTCACCGGCACACTGGTCGGCGGGGGCGGTGTCGACGACATGACCATCGTCGTGCGCGCGGCCGATGGCCGGGAAGTCGAAGCGTATTGCGCGACCCGCTGCGGCGACTGGTTCGTCGCCGAGCCGGAGAGCGACGTGTTCGCGCTGAACAAGGCATTCAAGGGCAAGCGGGTCGCGCTGGACTACGCGACCGAAGCCAACGGCGACCGGATCGCCGGCCCGGGTCCGGACGACCGGCTGCTGTTCGTGAAAAGCGTGCGCATCGTTCCGTGAGGCCGCGTTCGCGCGACGCGGCTCCTTGCGGACGTCGGTGGCGCGCAGCGCAGCCGTGGTGCGTCTGCGCGTAAGCGCAAGCCATGCCGCGCGCAGCGCATGACATATGCGCTTTTTCACAAACGACCGCTAGCGACGCTTAGGTGGGAGCACCGATCGAACGGCGGTCCGACCTGCGCACCGAGGCATGCGTCAGCTCGCATGCCACGCCGCATGTCGCCGCGACAGGTGCCGCCGCATGGATGGTCCGTGCGGGCGCCGACCTCGCGAGACGTTGCCGTGGAAGAAAAACTCGATCGCTTGCTGGCCGACATCGCGCACCTCAAGCAGAAGCTGGAGGCGGACAAGACCGTGGCCGAGCGCATTTTCTGGGTCATGGAGAAGACGCTGGCGCCGCTGGCGATCGCGGTGCTGGCGTTCTACGGCAACACCGCCGCCGACAAGATCTCCGCTGGCCAGCTGGCGCTGGCCAGGCTCGGCGTGCAGGACAAGCAGAACGAATTCGCACGCACGCTGCAGAGCAAGTACGTCGAACTGTTCTATGCCGACATCACCTCGGGCGATCCCGAGCGGCAGGGCAATGCGCTGGGCCTGCTGCGGCTGATGGATCCGGGCCTGGCGCTGCAGCTGGCCACGTTCGTGGCGGCCAACCCCGCCGCGTCGCCGTCGATCAAGACCCAGGCCGAGGCCACCCGGCAACAGATCCAGCGCGACAACGGGAATGGGGCACCGGCAGCGAACGCGCCAACGCTGCCCTCGCCGGCCGCCGCGTCGCCGTCGCTCCCGCCTGCGCGGCCGCGTTGATGCACGAGGGTGCATTGCGCCCGTGCATCCGATGCGGAGCGATGGCCATCGTGCGCGAGCGCCGCGATCGAATCGGACTGCCGTGGCTGCCGGCAGCGAATCGCGTCAAGCAGGTGCCGCGATCCCATGCGCGAGCCGGGAGACACGATGCAGGCGCGATAGGCGAAGTGCCGTGACGAAAATCAGAAAATCTCCCCCGTTCCGTCTACAAAACACGGTTGAGGTGTCTACCGGTCACGGCTGGTTCGCTGGCGGCTGCAGCGCTGGCGGGATTAGTTTAAAGCCGCGTTTCGAAGGACCCGTCCACACCTCAATCGATGCATCGCCGGAGAGAGCACATGGCAGAGAAAGCCGACAAGGCCGTCCTGGCCGAGGGCGTCAGCGCGACGCTCTATCAGGGCACGTTCGTCGTCAACAACGGCACCGGGCAGACCATCACCAACGTCAGCGTCAAACACACCTGCGGAAATTTCGTCAACACATCGGTTGCCGTGTCGCTGGCGCCGGGCGAGTCGGCCCCGCCGGTGAAACTGGAAGCGCAGACCGGTTCCAACGACTACTGGAGCCTATCGTTCCAGATGGGCAACGTCTCGCGCAGCCGCAGCAGCAAGCAATGCAATTACGAAACCGAAGATGCGCCGAACACCTGCGTCATCGCCTTGTACGACGACAGCTTCAGCGTGATCACGCCGAAGAGCTCGCCGTGCCTCAACAACGCCTACGACTGAGCGCAGCCGGCAACGCGTCGCCCTCGCAGGCGACGCGCTGCCGATGCCGCGTTGCGTCCGGCAAGCGCGGACGTCGGCACGCCTCCGGCACGGCGTGGCGCATGCGACGCGCAGGAGATCTTCATGTAGGAGCGACGTCAGTCGCGACAGGCTCTACCGGGAATCCCTGTCGCCACGGAAGTCGCTTCTACACGGGGCATCTCGACGCATCGGAATGCGCCAGTGCCGCAGCGATGCAGGGACAACGGCAGTGCCTGCACACGCGATCGCTCAACCCGCGCCGAGTCCGAGCCGGCGGTACAGCGTGCTGCGGCTGACGCCGAGCTGGCGCGCGGCGCGGGCGACGTTGCCGCCGCACGCATCCAGGGCCTGGCGCATCGCCGCCAGGGCCAGGCTGTCCAGGTCGGTCCGGGGAAGTGGCGCGTCCGCGCGTACCGCGTGCGAGTCGCCGGGCGATCCGCCCTGCCCTGGCACCGCATCGCCGCCGGCCGCGCGCATGCCGCGCGCCGCGCCGGGCAGGTAGGCCGGCAACGCGTCGACGTCCACCACGGCACCGGCGTCGCTCAGTGCCACCAAGGTCCGCAGGCAGGCCACCAGCTGGCGCAGGTTGCCGGGCCACGGATAGGCGCTCAGCGTGGCCAGCGCCGCGTCGGTCAGGCGCCGGCCCTGCCCCACCCGCGCCCACAGTTCCTGCACCAAGCCACGCCGATCCGGATGCACGCTCAGCGCCGGAATCTGCACGCTGTGATGGGCGATGCGGTAATACAGGTCGGGGCGGAAACGCCGCTCGGCCATCGCCTCGTCCAGGTCGCGGTGGGTAGCGCAGATCAGCGCGAAATCCAGCTTCACCGGCTTGCCGCCGCCCAGCGGCAACAGTTCGCGTTCCTGCAGCACGCGCAGCAGGCGCGGCTGCAGCGCCGGCGGCATGTCGCCGATCTCGTCCAGGAACAGCACGCCGCCGTCGGCCTGGCGCAGCAGGCCGGGGCTGCCGTGCTTGCGCGCGCCGGTGAAGGCGCCGTCCTCGTAGCCGAACAGTTCGGCTTCGATCAGGCCTTCCGGCAGCGCCGCGCAATTCACTGCGACGAACGGCTTGCCGGCGCGCGCGCTGCGCCGATGCAGTTCGCGCGCGAACACTTCCTTGCCGGTGCCGGTCTCGCCCTGCACCAGCACCGGCAACTGCGCATCGAGCACGCGCCGCGCGCGTTCCAGCGCCAGTTCCTGCGCGGCATCGAACAGCGGCGCATCGGCGCCGTGCTGCGCGCGCGTGGCCGCTGACACGGTGATCGGCGGCTGCTGCGAACGCCGCCGCGGCCGCGCGTCGCCGATGCTGTCGACGCGCCCGTGCAGGGCGCGGCCCTGCAGGTCGAACACGCTGCCCTGCTGGCGCAGCCGCGACAGCGGCTCTTCGAACAAGGCCGCATAGGGCGCGCGGCCCAGGTCGTGCCGCTCCAGTCCGAACAGGCGCAAGCCGGCCTGGTTGGCCGCGACCAGCTTGCCGTTGCGGAACGCGAGCAGGCCTTCGCGCGCCGTGCCGAGCAGTGCCGCATCGTGGTGCACTCGCAGCAGTTCGCAATCGGCGATGCCGTCGTCGAAATAGCGGTGTTCGATGCTGGCCACCGCCATCCGCGCCAGTCCCAGCGCGTGCATGTGCTGCACGCTGGCGTCGCCGGAAATGTCCAGCACGCCGGCCAGCTGGCCGTAGGGATCGAAGATCGGCACCGCGGCGCAGCTGAGGATCTGGTGCGGCGCGAAGTAATGCTCGCCGCCGCGCACTTCCACCGAGCGGCTCTCGACGATGGCGGTGCCGATCGCGTTGGTGCCGACCTGGGTCTCGCTCCAGCACGCGCCCGGCATCAGCGCCACGCGCCCGGCCTTGTCGAGGAAGCCCGGGCTGCCTTCGGCGTCGAGGATCCAGCCGGCCTCGTCGGTCAGCAGCACGATGCTGCCGGTGGCGGCGGCATCGCCGGCCAGGCCTTCCAGTTCGGCGCGGGCCAGCCGCCACAGGCGCTCGTGCGCCTCGCGCAATTCGCGCAGGCGCGGCGCGCTGACCGGCTCGATCGGCGGCGTGCCCTGCGCGGGCAGGCCCAGACGCTGGCAGCGCTGCCACGACTGCAGGATGGTGTCCGGCACCTGGCCGACCGGGGCGCCGCCGCGCTCGAAGAAGATCCGGCGGGCGTGGCCGAGCTGGTGCTGCGATTGCTGTTGCGCCATGACGGCTCCGCTGTCGCAAATTGCGACAGGTGTTGGGACAGGTGTTTCGATAAACACCACATCCGCCGCCTGCGCGCAATCGGCACGCGTGACGCGCTGCAACAGGAATGGCGCCGCCGTGTCGATTGGCCGCGGCGCGCGGCCATGACGCGGCGCAACAGCGAAAACCTGGCATCGCTCTTGCGGTTACCGCCTACCTGGATGGGCATGTCCCATTCCTTTCCCACCGCCGCAGGAGACACCGATGAACGCCGTCACCACCGCCAAGCCGCATGCCACCGATCCGCAGTCCATCTTCAAGTCGCGCTACGGCAATTTCATCGGCGGGCAATGGGTGGAACCCAAGAGCGGCCGCTACTTCGACAACAGCACGCCGATCACCGGCAAGGTGTTCACCTCGGTGGCGCGCTCCGACGCGCAGGACGTCGAGGCCGCGCTCGACGCCGCGCACGCGGCCAAGGACGCCTGGGGCAAGACCTCGGCCACCGAGCGCAGCAACGTGCTGTTGAAGATCGCCGATCGCATCGAGCAGAACCTCGAGCTGCTGGCCTATGCCGAGACCTGGGACAACGGCAAGCCGCTGCGCGAGACGCTCAACGCCGACGTGCCGCTGTGCGCCGACCACTTCCGCTACTTCGCCGGCGCCATCCGCGCGCAGGAAGGCGGCATCTCCGAGATCGACAGCGACACCATCGCCTACCACTTCCACGAGCCGCTGGGCGTGGTCGGGCAGATCATCCCGTGGAACTTCCCGCTGCTGATGGCGTGCTGGAAGCTGGCGCCGGCGATCGCCGCCGGCAACTGCGTGGTGATGAAGCCGGCCGAGCAGACCCCGGCCTCGATCCTGGTGCTGATGGAGGTGATCGGCGACCTGCTGCCGCCGGGCGTGCTCAACGTGGTCAACGGCTTCGGCCTGGAAGCGGGCAAGCCGCTGGCCAGCAGCCCGCGCATCGCCAAGATCGCCTTCACCGGCGAGACCACCACCGGCCGGCTGATCATGCAGTACGCCAGCCAGAACCTGATCCCGGTGACGCTGGAACTGGGCGGCAAGTCGCCGAACATCTTCTTCGCCGACGTGATGGCCGAGGACGACGATTTCCTGGACAAGGCGATCGAAGGCTTCGTGCTGTTCGCGTTCAACCAGGGCGAGGTGTGCACCTGCCCGTCGCGCGCGCTGATCCAGGAATCGATCTACGACAAGTTCATGGAGAAGGCGCTCAAGCGCGTGGCCGCGATCAAGCAGGGCAATCCGCTGGATCCCAACACCATGGTCGGTGCGCAGGCCTCCAGCGAGCAGCTGGAGAAGATCCTGTCCTACATCGACATCGGCAGGCAGGAAGGCGCCGAGGTGCTGATCGGCGGCGAGCGCAACGCCCTCGACGGCGAGCTGGCCGGCGGCTTCTACGTCAAGCCGACGGTGTTCAAGGGCCACAACAAGATGCGCGTGTTCCAGGAGGAGATTTTCGGGCCGGTGGTGTCGGTGACCACGTTCAAGGACGAGGCCGAGGCGCTGGCGATCGCCAACGACACCCTGTACGGATTGGGCGCCGGCGTGTGGAGCCGCGATGCGTCGCGGCTGTACCGCATGGGCCGCGCGATCCAGGCCGGGCGGGTGTGGACCAACTGCTACCACGCCTATCCGGCGCACGCCGCGTTCGGCGGCTACAAGCAGTCGGGCATCGGCCGCGAGAACCACAAGATGATGCTCGACCACTACCAGCAGACCAAGAACCTGCTGGTGAGCTACTCGCCGAAGGCGTTGGGGTTCTTCTGAGTCCGGCCGCGTCGCCGGGGCCGCCACGCTCAGCGGTGGCCCCGCGCGTCGCCCGTGCTCACGCCGGACGCACGCCATTGCCATGTGTGTCTGCCTGTCGCCCTGGTCGCGGCGCGCGCGTGCGGCTCGACCTGCCGTGGTTGCGCCATGGCGCCGCAGCGGACGTCGCTTCCTGATTTGGATCAAAGCGCGCCATCGCCGGATCAGCGATGGTGCTGTCACCCGTTCTCCCAAGGAGTGCTGCATGAACAAGACGATGAAAGCCGCCGTGGTGCGCGAATTCGGCAAGCCGCTGACGATCGAGGAAGTGGAGGTGCCGCGGCCGCAGGCCGGCGACATCCTGGTCAAGATCGAAGCCTGCGGCGTGTGCCATACCGACCTGCATGCGGCCGAGGGCGACTGGCCGGTGAAGCCGAACCCGCCGTTCATTCCCGGCCACGAGGGCGTGGGCCATGTGGTCGCGGTGGGCGCCGGCGTGGGCCACGTCAAGGAAGGCGACCGGGTCGGCATCCCGTGGCTGTATTCGGCCTGCGGGCATTGCGAGCATTGCCTGGGCGGCTGGGAGACGCTGTGCGAGGCGCAGCAGAATTCCGGCTACTCGGTCAACGGCGGTTTCGCCGAGTACGCGCTGGCCAACGCCGACTACGTCGGCCATCTGCCGAAGAACATCGGCTTCGTCGAGGTCGCGCCGATCCTGTGCGCCGGCGTCACCGTGTACAAGGGCCTGAAGGTCACCGACACCAAGCCCGGCAACTGGGTGGTGATCTCCGGCATCGGCGGGCTCGGCCACATGGCCGTGCAATACGCCAAGGCGATGGGCCTGAACGTGGCCGCGGTGGATGTGGACGACGCCAAGCTGGCGCTGGCCAGGCGCCTGGGCGCCACGGTGACGGTGAATGCGCTGACCACCGACCCGGTGGCCTACCTGAAGAAGGAGATCGGCGGCGCGCACGGCGCGCTGGTGACCGCGGTGTCGCCGAAGGCGTTCGAGCAGGCGATCGGCATGGTCCGCCGCGGCGGCACGGTGTCGCTGAACGGGCTGCCGCCGGGCCAGTTCCCGCTGGACATCTTCGGCATGGTGCTCAATGGCGTGACGGTGCGCGGCTCCATCGTCGGCACGCGCCTGGACCTGCAGGAATCGCTGGACTTCGCCGAGCAGGGCAAGGTCGCCGCGACCGTGGCCACCGCCACGCTGGAGAACATCAACGAGGTGTTCGCACGCATGCGCGCCGGCCAGATCGAAGGCCGCATCGTGCTGGACATGGCGGCCTGATGGACGCCGCCACGCCTGCCTCCGGCGTGCCGCTGCAGGTGCTGGCGACGTTGCCGGCGCTGCAGCTGATCGACACGCTGCGCGCGCGGCATGGCCCGTTGCTGTTTCATCAGTCCGGCGGCTGTTGCGACGGGTCCTCGCCGATGTGCTATCCGCAGGACGATTTCATCGTCGGCGACCGCGACGTGCAACTGGGCGAGATCGGCGGCGCGCCGTTCTATATCAGCGCCTCGCAGTTCGAATACTGGAAGCACACCCAGCTGATCATCGACGTGGTGCCGGGGCGCGGCGGCATGTTCTCGCTGGAGAACGGCGAGGGCGTGCGCTTCCTGGTGCGCTCGCGGCTGTTCGGCGACGCGGAGTATGCGGCGTTGCAGGCGGCGGGGAAGGTGTGAGGAGCGGGGATTGGGGATTGGGGATTCGTTGACGGCGGGAGCTGCCGAAGGACTGTAGGAGCGGCTTCAGCCGCGACAGGATCTGTCGATTCATGCAGCCTGTCGCGGCTGAAGCCGCTCCTACAGGGGGGCGATGGCCTACGGGCCTATGGCGCCTTGGACGGCACGAATGGCGACACCGGATCGCTGGCCGGGAAGGTCTCTTCCAGCGCCTCGTCCTGATTGGCGTCGGCATGGCGCTTGTGGGCGTGTTCCTCGTTGGCGCTATCGGCCGCGTCGGCGTCGGGCGCATGGCGGTCCGCGCCGGTGCGCGGCTCGTGTTCGACGATGGTCTGCGGGCGGTCGCCGGCGCCGCGATCCTCGCGGTCCTGACCGTCGCGCTTGCCGCGTTGTTCGCCGGGGACGGGGTCGCTGCGACGCAGCGGGTCGGTGGGTGTGGACATGGCCGATTCCTCCTGTGGGGTAGGGCAACGCTGCGCCCAGTGCAGTGCGTTCCCGGTGAAACCCCTGCGAATCGCACCGCGTCCACATGATTGTCACGAACGCCTAACGGCGCCGGCGCTACTGCTGCCCCTCCCCATGCCGCCGATGCCGCCCGGAGCTTCCGCCATGCGCCCCAGCGCCCGCCCCGAACCGCCGTTGTTCAATGCCCACCTGGATCCGTTGCCGGCCGCGCCGCCGCACGGCGCCGACGCGGCAGGTCCGCGTCCGCACGACGCAGCGGACTACCGCCACTACAGCCTGGCCGACTATCGCCAGCGCCGCGACCGTGACGGCACCCCGTGGCGCGACCTGTGCCCGGCCTATGCCTTCGCGCTGCGCACCCACGCCGGCGGCTGGCCGCGCGCGCCGATGGCCGACACCGACGGCGACCTGGCCGCGCACTGGGAGCAGGTCCGCGGCGAATCGCAGCTGGACTGGCGCCAGGCGCGGCCGGTGATCGAGGATGCGTGGCAGGCGCTGGATCATCTGCCGGCGCCGGCGCTGCGCATGGAGGCGCACTGATGGCGCGCCCGATCTGGACCGGCACCCTGTCCTTCGGCCTGCTCAACGTGCCGGTCGCGCTGATGTCCGGCGAACGCCGCGTCGACCTGCACTTCCGCATGCTCGATGCGCGCGACAAGCGCCCGATCCGCTTCGAGCGGGTCAATGCCGACACCGGCGAAGAGGTGCCGTGGAAGGACATCGTCAAGGCCTTCGAGTACAGCAAGGGCAACTACGTGGTGGTCGAGCAGAAGGACATCGCCTCGGCCGCGCCGGAAAGCCACGAGACGGTGGAGGTCGAAGCCTTCGTCGACGCCGCCGACATCGACCTGCGCTACTTCGAGAAGCCCTACGTGCTGGTGCCGGGCAAGAAGGCGGAGAAGGGCTACGTGCTGCTGCGCGAGACGCTGCGCGCCACCGGCAAGGTCGGCATCGCGCGGGTGGTGATCCGCACCCGCGAATACCTGTCGGCGGTGCTGCCGCAGGAAGACGCGCTGGTGTTGATCCTGCTGCGCTATCCGCAGGAGCTGGTCGACCTGGAGGACTACACCCTGCCCAGCGGCAAGGCCGCCGACTACCGGATCAGCGCCAAGGAAACCGAGATGGCCACGCAGCTGATCGGCTCGATGTCGGGGAAGTGGGACCCGGGGTCCTATCACGACGAATTCCGCGAGCGCCTGCAGGCGGTGATCCAGAAACGGATCAAGGCGCAGGAGGGCACCGCGCAGGTGGAGGACGACGCCGACGCGCCGCAGCGCGAGGATGCCGCCACCAACGTGGTCGATTTCATGTCGCTGCTGCAGAAGAGTCTGGACGCCAAGCGCCGCACCCCGGCGAAGAAGGCGGAGGCGTCCGTGCCGGTGCGCAAGACCGCGAAAACGCCGGCCAAGAAAGCGGCGAAGAAGGCGGCCAAGCCTGGCGTGAAATCGGCAAGCAAGGCCAAGCCGGCGAAGAAGGCGGCCGCACGCAAGGCGCCGGCGCGGCGCAAGGCGGGGTAGGGCGCGATGACGCTGCGCGAGTACGCCCGCAAACGCCGCTTCGGCGCGACGCCGGAACCGGCTGACGACAGCGTCGCGACGCCGTCGCGGCGGCCGATCTTCGTCGTGCAGCTGCACCACGCCAGCTCGCGCCACTACGATTTCCGCCTGGAAGCTGATGGCGTGCTGAAGAGTTGGGCGGTGCCGAAGGGCCCGTCATTGCGGGTCGGCGAAAAGCGGCTGGCGGTGCAGGTGGAAGACCATCCGCTGTCCTATGCCGGTTTCGCCGGCGATATTCCCGAGGGCCATTACGGTGCCGGCCATGTCGATGTGTTCGACCACGGCACCTGGTCGTGCGACGGCGAGCCGCTGGCCGCGATCGCCGCCGGCAAGCTGGATTTCGTGCTGCACGGCGAGCGCCTCAACGGCAACTGGAAACTGGTGCGCACCGCGTTGCGCGGCAAGCAGCCGCAGTGGCTGCTGATCAAGCGCGACGATGCCTTCGCCGCCGATCGCGAGGCCGACGACCTGCTGCAGGATTCGCCTGCGGCGTCTGCGAAGCGTGCCGCCAAGGCGACCAAAGTCACCAAAGTCACCAAAGTCACTAAAGTCACTAAAGTCACTAAAGTCAGCAAGGCCGGCGCGGCCAGCAAGGCAAAACCCACGCGCGGCCAAGCGTCGGCCGCAACACCCGCAGCGCGACCGCGGCGCAGCGACGCGGCCTGGCGCAAGCGCGCGCTGGCGCTGGAGGGCGCGCACGAGCGTCCGTGTCCGCCAGGCGAGCGCGCACAGCTGACCACCCTGCGCGAGCGCGCGCCCGACGGCGCGCAGTGGCTGCACGAAATCAAGTGGGACGGCTATCGCCTGCTTGCCGATCTCGACGCCGGCCAGGCGACGCTGCGCTCGCGCAACGACCAGGCCTGGACCGAGACCTTCCCCGAGGTCGCCCACGCGGTGCAGGCCTTGCCGGTCGGCGAAGCGCGGCTGGACGGCGAGCTGGTCGTGCTCGATGCCGACGGCCGCAGTGATTTCTCCGCGCTGCAACGGGTCATCGAGGGCAGCTCCAAGCAGCCGCTGCGCTACCTGGTGTTCGACCTGCTCGGCGTGGCCGGCGTGGACCTGCGCGACGTGCCGCTGCTGCAGCGCAAGGAACTGCTGCGCGCGCTGCTGGGCGATGCGCCCGGGGTGCTGGCGTATAGCGATCACGTGCTCGGCCATGGCCCGGAGGTGTTCGCCGCGGCGGCCGCGAAGGGCTACGAAGGCGTGGTCAGCAAGCGCGTGGACGCGCGCCATCACGGCGGCCGCGGCGGCGACTGGGTCAAGACCAAGCACGAGAGCAGCGACGATTTCGTCATCGTCGGTTACACCGATCCCAAGGGCGCGCGCAACGGCTTCGGCTCGCTGCTGCTGGCGCAGCGCAGCGATGGCGGGTTGCGCTATGTCGGCCGTGTCGGTACCGGCTTCGACGAGGCTGGCCTGCGGCGGCTGCTTGCGCAGCTGCAGGCGTTGCACAGCGCGCAGGAGGTGGTGGATCTTCCTGCGCATGTGCCGTTCCCGCGGCGCAGCGTGCACTGGGTGCGGCCGCAGCTGGTAGCCGAAGTCGCCTTCCGCGGCTGGGCCAAGGAAGGCCTGTTGCGCCAGGCCGCGTTCAAGCGCCTGCGCGAGGACAAGCCGCTGCAGGATCTCGGCGGCGATCGTGCGCCACCACCGCCACCGGCGGCAGGCCACGGCAGTCATGCCGTGGCGGCGCGCGCTGCGGCATCGGCAAAGAAGACCGCGCCGGCCGCGCGCGGATCGGCCAAGCCGGCGAAACGCGGCGCGTCGGCCGGCGATGCCGCAAAAGACGGCGCCGCCAAGCGCAAACCGGCGGCCGCCAAGTCCGCGCCGCGCGCAAGCACCGCGGCGCAGAAAGCCGCTTCTTCCGCCAGCGCCGATGCCGCGGCCGCGGCGGTTGTCATCACCCATCCCGAGCGCGTGGTGTATCCGGGCGCCGGCATCAGCAAGGGCGAGGTCGCCGACTACTACCGCGCCATTGCGCCATGGTTGCTGCAGGAAGTCGCCGGGCGCCCGCTGTCGTTGCTGCGCTGCCCCGATGGCGCCGGCGGCGAATGCTTTTTCCAGAAGCACAACAACCGCGCGCTCGGCCAGCATGTGCATGCGATCGCGCTGAAGCAGAAGAGCGGCACCGAGGACTACCTGTACATCGACGATCTCGCCGGCCTGCTGGAACTGGTGCAGATGAACACCCTGGAGCTGCATCCCTGGGGGTCGACCGTGGACGATCCCGAGCACCCCGACCGGCTGGTGTTCGACCTGGATCCGGGCGAGGGCGTGAGCTGGGCGCAGATCAAGGCCGCCGCGCGCGAGATCCGCACCCGCCTGCGCGAGACCGGGTTGGAAAGCTTCGTGCGCCTGTCCGGCGGCAAGGGCCTGCACGTGGTGGTGCCGATCGTGCCCGGCGCGGACTGGGAGCAGGCGCGCGATTTCTGCGAAGCCTTCGCCCAGGCGCTGACCGCGTCCGCGCCCGACCGCTACGTGGCCACGATGAGCAAGGCCAAGCGCACCGGGGTGATCTTCGTCGACTGGCTGCGCAACGGCCGCGGCAACACCAGCGTGTGTTCGTGGTCGCTGCGCGCGCGCGAGCACGCCACGGTGGCGGTGCCGCTGCGCTGGGAAGAACTGGCGCGGATCGCCTCGCCGCAGGCGTTCCCGCTGGCCAAGGCGTTGCAGCGCGCCGCGCGGCTGCGCGAGCATCCGTGGAAGGAGATGGACAAGCTGCGGCAGCGATTGCCGGGGACGTGAAACGGCGATCGGGCGGATCGCCGTGCGGCTGCCTGCGCATGGCAACCCCGGCAGGAGCCACAACGGGTCATGTTGGTCACCGATCGTGAAACGTCGACACGGAGACGGCGGCGATGCCCGCTGCCGATGTCAGGTACGGTCGCTACCGATTGCGGCAGCTTCGTCTTCCCGGCTGCGGATGCCGTCGCGACTGAAGTCGCTCCTACAGGGAGCGCCGCTTGCTACGGACGGGTTGGTCCTCGCGTCTCCACTGTAGGAGCGACTTCAGTCGCGACGAACGGAGGCCGCATCTCAACGCCGGTACAAGCCACTCCATGCCGACACCGCAACCCCATCCGCGGCGAACTGCGCCAACGCTTTGCATGACGCGCGCGCTCACCGCGCCTCCGCTTCCTCATGCCCGCCATCGCACGCCCGCCAATGCCTGCCCTTCGGCGTGTGCCCGATCCCGGGGTTGAAGCTGTTGGTCGGGTCCAGCGCGCGGTAGAACGCCGCCAGCGCCGGCTTGGCGCGGTATAGATGGCCGACGTTGTGCTCGGCCGGATATTCGGCACCGCGCCGGTCCAGCAGCGCCCACATCGCATGCTCGATCGCCAGCGGATCGTGGCCCTTGCGCACCAGGTAGTCCTGGTGGAACACGTGGCAGAAGAAATGGCCGTAGTAGAGCTTGCCCAGCAGCGCATCCTCCAGTTCCGGCGGCAGCGTCTCCTGCCACTGGCGGTCGTTGCGGCGCAGTGCCACGTCCAGCGCCACGATGTCCTCGACCGTGTCGCGGTGCACCTGCCGATAGCGCACCGCCGCGCCGGCCACGGCGAAGCGGTGCAGGAACGCCTTGCGGCCCTCGTCGGCGTCGCAGCGGAAATAGGCGCCGCTTTCGCTGCCGGCGAAGTGGCCGGCGAGGAAGGCGTCGGTCGCGGCGGCGTCCTGCGCGGACACGCGCAGCAGCAGGTGGTGCTCGAAGCGGTCGCGGTAGGCGCGCAGGCGCGGCGGCAGGTGTTCGGGCAGCCGGTCGGTCAGCGCCTGCAATGCGTGATCGGCCAGCCCAGGCAGGCCCAGCGCCTCGCACCAGCCGTCCACGCGGCTCTTCAGCGCGAACGCCTTGGGCACCGCATCGGTGCCGAAGCGGTCGATCAGCAGGAAGGTGTCCTTGCCGTAGCGCGCGCCGATGTCGAACGCGTTGCGGTGCAGGTATTCGCCGCTGATCGGCGGTTGCGCGAAGGCGGTGAGCAGGCCGCGGCGCAGCGCGGTCAGGTCGTCGGTGGCGTTGCTGCCGATGTAGAAGACCGTACTGTCCTCGCGCGGGAACGTGTCCAGCCGCACCGCGAACACGCACAGCCGCCCGGCCGAGCCGGAGGCCTCGTAGTGCCGCGCCGGGTCGGCGTTGAAGCGGGCCGGCGTGTCCGCGTCCACGTCGCGCACGTGCGCGGCGTAGTCCGGGTCGGAGGCGGCGAGGGCAGGGTCGTCGTGGATGTCGGCGGTGCCGTAGTCGCCCGCCTGCAGCCGGGCCAGGATCTGCTCGGGCGTGTCGCCCAGCGCGATGCCGAGATGGTTCACCAGGCGCAATTGGCCGTCCGCACCGAGCTGCGCGAACAGCGCCAGCTGGGTATAGGCCGGGCCGCGCCGCACCAGCGCGCCGCCGGAGTTGTTGCACACCCCGCCCAGCACCGAGGCGCCGATGCACGAGGAGCCGATCACCGAATGCGGCTCGCGCTGCAGCGGCCGCAGCTGCCGTTCCAGTGCATCCAGGGTGGCGCCGGGCAGGCAGACGACCTGGCGGCCGTCGTGCAGCGGCTGCACGCCACGCAGGCGCAGCGTGCTGATCAGCACGATCTGCCGGTCGTAGCCGTCGCCGTCCGGGGTGGAGCCGCCGGTGAGGCCGGTGTTGGCGGCCTGCACGATGACGATGCGCCCGGCGGCGACCACCGCCTGCAGCACCCGCCACAGTTCCAGCAGCGTGCCCGGCTGCGCCACCGCCAGCACCCGGCCCTCGCCGAAGCGGTAGCCCTTGCGGAAGCGCCGCGTCGCGCGGTCGCCGACCAGCACGTGGCGGCGGCCCACCGCGTCGCGCAGCTGGCGCAGCAGGCCTGCTTCGGCCACCGGGACGCGCGTGTCGGACATCGGTGCTACGGCGACACGGCGCTTTCGCGGGTGACCCGCGCCAGCGAGTCGCGCGAAATCGCGCCGATGGACTTGGCGCCGGTCAGCGTCATCGCCACCCGCATCTCCTTCTCCACCAGGGTCAGCAGGTTCTCCACCCCGGCCTGGCCGGCCGCGGCCAGCGCGTAGACGAAGGCGCGGCCGAGCAGCACCGCGTCGGCGCCCAGCGCCAGCATGCGCACCACGTCCAGCCCGCTGCGGATGCCGGAGTCGGCCAGGATCTTCAGCTCGCCCTTCACCGCATCGGCGATCGCCGGCAGCGCGCGCGCGCTGGACAGCACGCCGTCGAGCTGGCGCCCGCCATGGTTGGAGACCACGATGCCGTCGGCGCCGAAGCGCACCGCGTCGCGCGCATCGTCGGGGTCGAGGATGCCCTTGATGACCATCGGCCCGGTCCAGAACTCGCGGATCCATTCCAGGTCCTTCCACGAAATCGACGGGTCGAAGTTCGCGCCGAGCCAGCCGATGTAGTCGGCCAGCCCGGTCGGGCTGCCGCGGTAGGCGGAGATGTTGCCCAGGTCGTGCGGCCGCCCCAGCAGGCCCACGTCCCAGGCCCAGCGCGGATGGGTCGCGGCCTGCAGCATGCGCCGCAGCGGCGCGTGTGGCCCGCTCATGCCCGAATGCGCATCGCGGTAGCGCGCGCCGGGCGTGGGCATGTCCACGGTGAACACCAGCGTGGTCACGCCGGCGGCCTTGGCCCGCTCCAGCGCGTTGCGCATGAAGCCGCGGTCCTTGAGCACGTACAGCTGGAACCACATCGGCCGGTCGATCGCTGGCGCCACTTCCTCGATCGGGCACACCGACACCGTGGACAGGGTGAACGGCACGCCCTTGGCCGCCGCCGCGCGCGCGGCCTGCACCTCGCCGCGGCGCGCGTACATGCCGGTCAGCCCGACCGGGGCCAGCGCCAGCGGCAGCGCCAGGCGCTCGCCGAACAGCTCGGTCTCCAGGCTCAGCGCGGCCATGTCGCGCAGCACCCGCTGGCGCAGTGCGATGTCGGCCAGGTCGGCGACGTTGCGCCGCAGCGTGTGCTCGGCGTAGGCGCCGCCGTCGATGTAGTGGAACAGGAACGGCGGCAGCCGCGCTTCGGCGGCGGCACGGTAATCGGAAGCGGCGGAAATGATCATCGGCGCGGGTCGTCGGGAGAGGAGGGGAGACGCGAGGCGCGCGCGCGGCGCGCGTCGTCTTCGTCGAGGCTGCGCAGCGAGGTGTGCACGAAGGCCAGGTGCGCGTGTGCGGCGTCGCGCGCCTGTTCCGGCTCGCCGGCCAGGATCGCGTCGCGCAGCGCGCGGTGCTGCGCCAGCAGCGGGGCGAAGGTGCGCGGCGACTGGAAGAGCTTGTGCCGGCTCTGCGAGATGTTGGTCTGCAGCAAATCGAACAGCCCGCGCATCACCTGCAGCAGCACGCGGTTGTGCGCGGCCTCGGCGATGGCCAGGTGGAAGTCGGCATCGGCGCGCGCCTCGGCGGCCGCATCGCCCTGCGCATGCGCCTGCAGCATCGCCTCGAACGCAGCGGCGAGGCGCGCGCGGTCGGCGTCGGTGGCGCGCAGCGCGGCATGCCAGGCGGTGGCGCCTTCCAGCGCGTGGCGGGTCTCCAGCACGTCGAAGCGATATTCCGGGTCGCCCTGCAACAGCGGCAGGAACGGTTGCAGCGGCGCCACCACCCGCTCTTCGGGGGTGTGCGGGCGCTGCACGTAGGTGCCGCCGCCGGCGCGGGCGCGCAGCAGGCCCTGGCTGGCGAGCTGGGCGATCGCCTCGCGCAACGCGGTGCGCGACACGCCCAGTTCCAGCGCCAGCGTACGTTCGGCCGGCAGGCGTTGCTCGGGCTGCAGCCCGCGTTCTGCGATCAGCGCCCGCAGCTGCGCGGCAACGCGATCGCTGAGGCGGGCGCCGCCGGGAGCCGACTCAGCATCCGGCGGCGCCGCATCGCGCGAGCCGCGACTTGCCGCTGGCGGGGTCGTCCCGCCTGTCGTCGCGGGCGCTGATGGATTGGTCATACCAATAACTGCCGATGGCGTACCGGGGCAGCCATTAGATCGCCGCGCATTCCGCAAAGTCAACTGCGGAAGGGACTTTGCCTCAAAATTTGGTCATACCAATCACAGCATGCCGTAACGCGCCATCGTCGCGGCCAGCACGAACAGCAGCGCCAGCAGCGCCAGTTCGGCGCTGACGATGCGATGCAGCGCGGCCACCTGCACCGGCGGCGGCACGAACCCCGGCTGCAGGCGGGCCTGGCGGCGCCAGCGCAGCAGCCGCAGCGTGGGCAGCAGCGACAGCAGCCCGATCGCCGCGAACACGCCCAGCTTGGCCCAGAACCACGGGTTGTGCAGGTAGTAGTCCTGGCCCTTGAGTGCGTAGTGCACGCGCAGGCCGCCGACGACCAGGATCAGCAGCGCCGCCGCCCCGTACGCGGCGTCCGCGCGCAGCAGCCGCGCCAGCCGCAGCGCGTGCGGCGGTTCGCGCAGCAGCGTCCACTCGACCACCAGCGCGGCGGTCAGCAGCAGGAACGCGAGGTGGTGGAGGACGGCGAGGATCAGGTCGAGCGCGCCCATCGGCCGTCCCTCACCAGACGAACGGCAGCAGCCGCCAGCTGTGCGCGGCGTAGTCGGGGTACTCGCGCGGGAACGCCTGGGTCAGCGCGGCTTCCTCCACGCGGATGCGGCGCAGGAACGCCCAGGTCACCGGCAGCACGATCACCAGCAGCGACAGCACGTTGCCCAGGCCGACCGCCAGTCCATAGAACGCCAGCAGCGCGCCGGTGTAGGAAGGGTGGCGCAGATAGCGGTACGGCCCATGGCGGATCAGCCGATGGTCGTCCTGGATGGTCACGTCCACCGTGAACCAGCGCGCCAGCACCCGGATCGCCCACAGCCGCAGCGCCAGGCCGCCGGCCAGCAGCGCGCAGCCCAGCCAGCGCGCCGGCTCCTGCAGCGCCGGCGCATAGCGCCACACGCCGACGAAGGCCAGCAGCACGCCCAGCGCCACCGCCACGTACAGCACGCGCCACAGCAGCTGCAGCGTGCCCTGATCGCGCGCGCCGCCATCGGCCGCGCGGCGGCGGTGGCTGAGCAGCATCTCGTAGACGCCCCAGGCCAGATTGAGCGCGATGAATAGCGTATCGGGAAGATGCATGGCATGACTCCGTGGATGGATGGATCAGGAAGAATGCTGAAGGACGGCCAGCACGGCGGATAGGATCAGCAGCCAGTGAACGACGATGTTGGGCCATAGGCGGCCACTGACGATGAACTGCAGGCACAGTGCCAGGCCCCATAGGAAAAACCACCAGAACTGGTCGATCGACTTGAGCCCGTGCTGGAACACGAAGGCCAACGTGGCCACGCCGCTGGAAACCCAGGCACCCAGTCCCCGGCTGCGCAGCGCCTGCAGTGCGAAGCCGCGGTAGACGAGTTCCTCGCACAGGCCGCCGAGCAACGCCATGCAGATGAACACCATGCGGCTGGCGGTGCTCTGCGGCGCCAGGTTGGCTAGGTCGGAAAGCTTGGCCGGATCGACTGCGCCGGTGAGCCGGAGCGCGAATTCGACCGTTGCCACCAGGCACAGCGCGAACAGCACGTAGCCGCCGATCAGGGCAACGCTGCCCCGCCGGCCGAACCCATAGCCAAGATCGCGCCAGTGCCAGCCGCTGGCACGCAACACGCAGCGAAGCAGCAGGAGCTGCACGGCATACCAGAGCGTCACCAGGATCCAGAACAAGCTCTGGAAATCCAGGCCATGCGCCAGGACCACGGGTCGGGCGAGCAAAAGCAGCGACAGCAAGGTGGAGCCCAGCGGCAGGCCGAGCAACAGGCCCAGCAGATAGCGCATCGGCATCGGGGAAGGCGGGTTGGGGCGGGTCATGGCAGCGTCCATGCGGTGGTCGTTCAAGTCTGGCCGTCCGCGCCGCTGCCGACAGCAGCCGCTGGTCATCGATCCGACATGCCGGAAGTCACTTTCTGCGCTGGCCCCATTGCCGGCCAGGCGGCGCGCGGTCAGCATGCGCGGCATGAACGGTTTCCTGCGCGAGCTCCTCGAACCCAAGCGCCTGGCGGCGCTGGTTACCGTGGCGACCGTCCTGTGGTCGTTCCAGCTGGAGCCGCAGGCGCCGGCCGCCTGGCGCTGGACCGCGATCGGGGTGTTCGCCCTGCCGCTGCTGTTGAGCGGGACCGTCCTGTCGCCACCGCGCCTGCGCGACGTCCTCGTCTGGCTGCAGGCAGGTGCTGCGCTGGCCCTGGTGTGGATGGAACCGCGCGCCGGCACCGCGCCGGTATTGCTGGTGGTTGTGGTCGCGCGCGTGGCGTTGGTGTGGGAGCCGCGTCGGGTGCTGCTGATGGTGCTGCTGGTCAACCTCGGTACGTTCCTGGTGCTGCACGCGGCCGGATTCCGGCGTGCGCTGGCGGTGACCCTGATCTACGCCGGCTTCCACGCCTTCGCCGCGCTGACCGCGCACTACGCCCGCACCACCGAACTCGCCCGCGAAGCGCTGGCCCGGGTCAACGCCGACCTGCTGGCCACGCGCGCGCTGCTGGCCGACAGCGCCCGCGATGCCGAACGCCTGCGCCTGGCGCGCGAGCTGCACGACGTGGCCGGGCACAAGCTGACCGCGATGCGGATCAACCTGCGCCTGCTGCTGGCCGATCCGGACCTGGCGCGGCGCGAGGAACTCGGCGTGGTCGAGCGCCTGTCCGGCGAGCTGCTGGCCGATATCCGCAACGTGGTGCAGTCGCTGCGCGACGACCGCGGCCTGGACCTGGAGACCGCGCTGCGCGCGCTGGCCGCGCCGTTCCCGCGGCCGCAATTGCGGCTGCAGATCGCACCGGACGTGCGCATCACCGATCCGCAGCTGGCCGAGACCCTGCTGCGGCTGGTGCAGGAAGCGCTGACCAACGCCGCCCGGCATGCCGATGCCGATGAGGTACAGATACGTCTGCATCATGAGGATGGGCAATTGCGCGTGGACATCGAGGACGACGGCCGCCGTGCCGAGCGTATCCAGGAAGGCAACGGCATCGCCGGCATGCGCGAGCGCCTGACCGCGTTGCGCGGCCGGCTCGAGCTGGGCCGCACGCCGCTGGGCGGCATGCAACTGACCGCGCGGCTGCCGCTGTGAGCGCCTTGCGCATCGCCCTGGCCGACGACCAGATCCTGGTGCGCGCCGGCCTGCGCGCATTGCTGCAGACCCAGGGCATCGTCGTGGCCTGCGAGGCCGACGACGGCGAAGCGCTGCTGGCCGCGCTGGCGGCCACGCCGGTGGACGTGGTGCTCAGCGACATCCGCATGCCCGGGCTGGACGGCATCCAGGCGCTGCAACGGCTGCGCGCGCGCGGCGACGCCACCCCGGTGCTGCTGCTGACCACCTTCGACGACGCCGACCTGCTGCTGCGCGCCACCGACGCTGGCGCGCAGGGCTTCCTGCTCAAGGACGCCGCACCGGAGGACCTGCGCGATGCGATCGTGCGCGTGGCCGCGGGCGAGACCCTGCTGCAGCCGGTCAGCACCGACCCGGTCCGCGCGCGCTACCGCTACCGCGACGAGGACGCGCCGCGCGACACCTTCAACGAACGCGAAGTGGCGATCCTGCGCCTGCTCGCCGGCGGCTATTCGAACAAGGAGATCGCACGCAGCCTGTTCCTGGCCGAGGGCACGGTGAAGAACTACGTCTCCACGATCCTGGACAAGCTCGGCACCCGCGACCGCACGCGCGCGGTGCTCAAGGCGATCACGCTGCGGATCATCTGAGCGGGCGGATACGGCACGCGTGTCGCGAGACCGGCGGCGGATGCAGTCGCGACTGAAGTCGCTCCCACAATGAAGCCGAGGGCTGCGGTATTCCGGCAGCGAACGTCGCCCCTTGTGGGAGCGACTTCAGTCGCGACGCGCAGACCCGCAACGGCTGCAGCCAAAGCGCATGCCAGGAACACGTTCCACCGATCGGCCGTGCCAGTCCAGCGCCCCGCCTCACAGATCCGCACTAGGACAGCCGCCGCATGCCGCGCCATGTCCATACCATGCCGTCTGCTGCACCCGGCCCTTCTGCGCGCGCCGCGCAGACATTAAGATGCCGCGGGGCATCTTGCCGAGAGGACACCACGTTGATCATCCACCCGAAAGTTCGCGGTTTCATCTGCACCACCACGCATCCGCTCGGCTGCGAGCGCAACGTGCTCGAACAGATCGAGGCCACGCGTGCGCGCGGCGTGCGCAGCGATGGGCCAAAGAAGGTGCTGGTGATCGGCGCCTCCAGCGGCTACGGCCTGGCCTCGCGCATCACTGCCGCGTTCGGCTTCGGCGCCGACACGCTGGGCGTGTTCTTCGAAAAGCCGGGCAGCGACAAGAAGGCCGGCACCGCCGGCTGGTACAACTCCGCCGCGTTCGACAAATTTGCCAAGGCGCAGGGCCTGTACAGCAAGTCGATCAACGGCGACGCGTTCTCCGACGAAGCGCGCGCGCAGGTGATCGAACTGATCAAGACCGAGATGGGTGGCCAGGTCGATCTCGTCGTGTATTCGCTGGCCTCGCCGGTGCGCAAGCTGCCCGGCACGGGCGAAGTGAAGCGCTCGGCGCTCAAGCCGATCGGCCAGACCTACACCGCCACCGCGATCGACACCAACAAGGACGCGATCATCGAGGCCTCGATCGAGCCGGCCACCGAGCAGGAGATCGAAGACACCGTCACCGTGATGGGCGGCCAGGACTGGGAACTGTGGATCGACGCGCTGGCCGCCGCCGGCGTGCTCGCGCCGGGCGCGCGCAGCGTGGCCTTCAGCTACATCGGCACCGAGATCACCTGGCCGATCTACTGGCACGGCGCGCTGGGCAAGGCCAAGGTGGACCTGGACCAGACCGCGCAGCGCCTGCACGCGCGCCTGCAGCAAAGCGGCGGCAGCGCCAACGTGGCGGTGCTCAAGTCGGTGGTGACCCAGGCCAGCGCGGCGATCCCGGTGATGCCGCTGTACATCTCCATGGTCTACAAGATCATGAAGGAAAAGGGCCTGCACGAAGGCACCATCGACCAGCTCGACCGCCTGTTCCGCGAGCGCATGTACCGCGCAGACGGCCAGGCGCCGGCCACCGACGAGCAGAACCGCCTGCGCCTGGACGACTGGGAACTGCGCGACGACATGCAGGACGCGTGCAAGGCGCTGTGGCCGCAGGTCACCACCGAGAACCTGTTCCAGCTCACCGACTACGCCGGCTACAAGCACGAATTCCTCAAGCTGTTCGGCTTCGAGCGCAAGGACGTGGACTACGACGCCGAGGTCGATCCGGACGTGAAGTTCGATTGCATCGAGCTGTAGGAACAGCCGGGATTGGGGATTCGGGATTCGAGATTGGAAGAGCAGGGATTCGGGATTGGAGAGGCGGCCGGCAGCGATGCCGGCCGTTTTGCGTTGGGTGTCTGTCGCGGCTGAAGCCGCTCCTACAGGGGAGATGCGCGCTTCTGTAGGAGCGGCTTCAGCCGCGACCGGACCGATGAAACTACCGCGGCGCGCATCGGATCGAAGGTCCGGCCGGCGCCAGGAGCCAGGCGCGTTCGATGGCGTCCTGCGTCGCGACTGAAGTCGCTCCCACAGTGGCGACCTGCGCAATCCAGGCGGCGACCGGAGCTCCTTGTGGGAGCGACTTCAGGGCACCTCTAAAAACCTGCCTGCTTTGGCATCATATGGTCTGAGAAGACAGCCGAGGCCTTGCGATGATCAGCTT
>NZ_JACSQX010000014.1:0-122488 GCF_014836395.1 Xanthomonas bonasiae | reverse complement strand
CCACCCGCTGACCCGCCGCACTGTGCGCACGTGCTTCCCACAACCCGTCCTCGTACTTCAGGTCGTGGACCTGCGTGTACCCCGCCGCCGTCAGCGCCGCCCGTATTTCCGCCTCGCTCAGCTTCGACGGCACCCCTTCCGCGTAGATGCGACCGCCGCGCGCACCCACACGCACATCGCCGCGCTTGCCGTCGCCGCTGGTGGCTTCGGTCTTCCAGAGACCGTCTTCGAATTTCAGCTTGTCCAGCTTGGTGTAGCCCTGCTCGCTCAGCAGGGCTTTTACCTGCGCCTGGGTCAGCGCCGGGCCACCCGGTGCCGGCGCTTGCGCATGAGCACTGCCGACGGCCAGCGCGAGCGAAAGCGACATGGCCAGCAGCGGCCGCGACAGGATCTTGTTGGTGTCGTTCATGACGTTCTCCGTTCGACCAGAATCGTCATGCTCCCAACCGGGGGTTCTGCAGCAAGTGAACATGCACGCGCTGCGTTCAGGTTGCGCCTAGCGGTCAGCGCCCGGCATCCAGCAACCAGATCTCGACCCGCTCGTTGCGCGCCTTGGCCGCCGCATCCTCGCCGCCGACCAGGGGGCGCGCCGCGCCCAGCCCGCGCGCGCGTTTGACCACGATGCCGCGCTGGGACAGATAGGCAGCGACCACGTCGGCGCGGTCGTTGCTGGCGATGGTCGGATACAGGCGGTTGGCCGTGTCCGGCGTAGCGAAGCCGATGATGCCCAGGGCGCGGCCGCGCATGGCCGGCTGATGCATGTAGGCGATCAACCGGTCCAGGTCCTGCGCGCTGCGCGCCTCGAACATCGAGTTCAACGACTGCAGGCTGAAACGCAGGGTAGTGGTCAGGCGCTGCGCGCCGGCGCCGGCCTGCAGGTAGGCATCGGCCTGGCGTGTGTCGGGGCTTGCCTGGGCCGCGTGGGTTGGATCGGGCGCGATGGCCATCGGGATCGGTCCGATCCGGCGCACGACCTGCTGCGCCTGCGCGCCGACCGAATACAGCGCCAGGCTGCGGCCGAGCGCCGACATCATCTGCCCGCCGTACAGGCTGTAGCGCTGCACCAGCGGATAGTCCTCGCCACGGACGCTGGCCGGCGTGGGCAGCACGGCGATGCCGCCGTCGGCGATAGCGAGCGCACGGGTGCCGGCCGGCAGCGGCGTGGTCAGCGCGACGATCGCCAGCGCCGCCGGGTGTCCGGCCACGGCCTGCGCCGCTTCGGCCAGGCTGGGATGGATCTGTTGCGAGGCGGCCCGCGCGGTTGCCGGCAGCGGCAGGCGTTCGCGCAGGAAGTCGCCCAATCCGCTGCGTTCCGCATTACGCTGCACCTCGATCGGCAGGTCGGCGCCGCCGAGTTGCGACCAGCGCGTCAGCCGCCCGCTGAGGATGTCGCGCAATTGCGCGACGCTGAGCGAGGCCAGCGGATTGTCGGCGGCGACCAGGACGCGTGCGCCGTCCAGGGCGAGGACGAAGTTCTGGTCCGGCGAGGACAGATCGCCAAGCTGCCAGGCGGCATCGCGTTCGCGCGCGTCGGGGACCCGCGCCAACATCGCCAGCTCGGCGTCGCCGCGGACCAGATCGGCGAAGCCGGCGGCCGAACCGGCGCTGCCGATCTCCACCACCAGCGGTGCGTCGTCGCGCAGTGCGGAGATTTCCAGCGTCGCCGCATCGACGCGGCGTCGCTGGATCTGCCGATAGCCGATGCTGTGCAACCAGGATTCGACCAGTGCCGGCATCAGCTGTGCGCCGACGCTGTTGGAGCCGTGCACGCGCAGGCGTTCGGCCTGCTGCGCAGCGGCGGACGGGATGGAGCACAGCACTGCGGCACCCAGTAACA
Organism: Xanthomonas bonasiae; assembly: GCF_014836395.1. Taxonomy (NCBI): domain Bacteria; kingdom Pseudomonadati; phylum Pseudomonadota; class Gammaproteobacteria; order Lysobacterales; family Lysobacteraceae; genus Xanthomonas; species Xanthomonas bonasiae. The sequence goes on along the minus strand of NZ_JACSQX010000014.1, from coordinate 120,651 downwards.
GCAGGTGCAGGATGAAACGCGACATCGGATCCCCCCAGGATCTGGACAGGCGGCAGTGTTGGCGACAGGCGTGACATGGCAGTGACTGTGAGCGCGGTCACGCGATGTGAGCGGGGCGCATGAAGTGCGGCGATCGCGCGTGCGCCCTACCATTCCGCGGCTGGGCGGACGACGCTGCTGGTCGCAGCCGCCTAGCGGATCACGGGTCGTGCGGACGTGTCATGCAGTCTCGCAGGTCCGCTGCTATCGCGCTTGCTCGAAAGCGAAGCGAGGGTGAGAAGACGCGCTCAGGTCAGTGCGATGAGAAAAGCACTGGGAGAAGGTCACTGCGAAGGGCAGAACCCACGCGGTACAGTTGGTTCCTTCCTGGAACCATGCGTCCGGCCCGGGCCTGCCGGCGTCCGGACACCGCCGGGAGCATTCGACTTGGAGACGACACCAGTTGGGAGCGGCTCCGGATGGCAGCGCAGCAAAATCGCGACGGGCATTCTAGGTAATGCGCGTCGCGACTGAAGTCGCTCCCACAGGGGTTCCCACAGGGGGCCAATGGCCTGGAGAAACGCTCGCAGCCGCTCAGGCCGACGGCATCGCCCGCTTCGCCGCCGCCTGCGCCCAGCGTGCGGCGACCAGGGGCGAGGTGATGCACACCGCGCTGTCGGTCACCGTGGTCACCGCGCGCTCCAGCAACTGGATGTCGGCCTCGTGTTGGCGCGCCACGTGCGGATCCTCGAAGAAGATCGCGCGTTGGCAACGCCGTTCCAGCACGCGGTCGGCGATCTGCGCATCGCCGCCCATCGGCCCGCTCTGGTAGCGGTGCACCCAGTCCTGGCCCTGCGGCCAGCCGCGGCTCCAGGCCAGTTCGTTGAGGCGCTGGCCGGTGGTGCCGGTGGCCACGCGCTCGGCGAAGCGCGACAACAGGTCGAAATGTTCGCTGGCGAAGGCCAGCATCTGCGGCTTCATCGCATCGTGCGCGATCAGCGCCAGGGTGTGCCGCTCCAGCGCATGCAGGTCGTCGGCACCGGCATCGGCGGCCAGCCCGGCGTGCACGCGCTCCATCTCGATCCAGTCGCGGGCGCTGGCCACGGTGGAGATGAAGGGCTTGCCGTGGATCACGCACTGGCGCTTGAGCGCGATCGCTTCGGGAAAGATCGAGGACGGATCGACCGGATCGATGAAGTAGATCGCCCCGTCGAGGGTGCGCTCGGCGCCTTCCAGGCCCACCACTTCGGCGACCAGCTTCATCAGTCCGCCTTCGCGGCCGAACGGATAGCGCTTGAGTTCCGCGTAGCCCGACAGCCAGCCGGCGCGCGCGATCGCCTCGTGGGTGCGGCCGACCGCGTGCAGGCCGAGCTGCAGTTCGCGGATGCCGGCCTCGCAGGCGCGCAGCCAGCGGAACAGGGCGGCATCCTTGCCCTGGTGATGCAGTCGGTTGGCGGCCAGGCCCAGGCGCATACGTCGATCCGTGCGGAAGAGGAGCGACAGTCTGCGCCCGATCGCGGTACGGACTCAATCGCCCGCTATCGCCATCGACCGAAGTTCCACGCCGCCGAACCGAGCCGCTCCGCGCTCCACCAATCCCGCCATCCCGAATCCCGAATCCCGGCTACTGAACGATCTCCCGCGCCCGCGCCGACAGCACGCTCATCTGCGGCTTGTCCGTCCCGTCCTGGTTCGGCTGCAGGTTGAACGCGTAGTCGGTCTTCCACCACGCGCCGGCGGCCCACGCGGTCCAGCCCAGCCACACGTCGGCGTTGTCGTGCACGTAGCCGAGCATGTCGTCGAGCGCGGCCATGCAGGTGGCGTTGCTGCTGGCGCCGAATTCGCCGAGGAAGCCCTTGTAGCCGTTGGTCCGCAGCCACTGGGTGAAGGCCTGCAGCTTCTCCGAGCCGATGGTGGCGCTGACGCAGTCGGCGCTGGTGCCGCTGTAGTCCTGGTCCAGGTACTGGTGGACTTCGAACACCAGGTTTTCGACCGGATCCTCGATCGAAACCAGCGATGCCGCGTTGGACACGCCGTACCAGGTGCTGTTCCAGCTGTGCGCGCCGGTATACGCGGTGCCCGGCACCATGATCAGGTTGTAGGCGCCGGCGCCGCGGATCGCATCGATCGCCAGTTGCGCGGCGGCGGTCCAGTCGCCGGAGGAAATCCCGTTGGGTTCGTTCATCAGCCCGAAGATCACCGCGTCGTCGTTGCCGAACACGATCGCCAGGCGCCGCCACAGGTCGGCCAGCACGCTGGCGGGCGTGCCGTCGCTGCCGATCCGCGCGCCGTCGTACTTGGCGTAGTTGTGCAGGTCCAGGATCACGCGCAGGTTGTGGCTTTTGGCGCGGCTCACCGCGGTCTGCAGATAGCCGAGCTGGGCGGCGTCCAATTCGCCGTTGGCGGTGGGCTGCAGGCGTTCCCACAGGAACGGCAGGCGCACGATGTTCATGCCTTGCGCGGCGACGTAGGCGTAGTCGCTGTCGCGCGGATACAGGTAGTCCTTGAAGACCACGCCCGGCTTCTTGGCCGAATTGAATTCGGCGCCGGCCAGGTTGAGGCCGGCGTAGTGCGCGCCGTCCTGGGCGAGCGCGGTGGAGGTACTGGTGGCCAGCAGCAGGCACAGCGCTGCGCGCAGCAGCCAGCGTGAGGGAGCAAGCAGGAGGGAATTGCGTCGCATGGGATTGCCTTCTTCGTGGGGGGAAGAGCGAATGGGCGCCGCCGCGCACCAGGTGTGTGGCGCGGGCTGTTCCCATCCGTTGCAATCGGCATGCCAGCGATTTGCGTGCGTGGCGCCGACGCGTTGGCGCCACCCATGCCGTCGCCGACGCTCAGGCCTTGTTCGACCCGCGCTGCGGTGTTCTCGCTCGCATGAAACGCGGTGTCAGCGCGCGATGCGCTTCGCCCTGGCCGACAGGATCGACATCTGCGGTTTGTCGCGGCCGTCCGCACCGGGTTGCACGTTGAACGGATAGTCCGCGTTCCACCAGGCGCCCCCCGCCCAGTAGCTCCAGCCCAACCACACCGCGCTGTGTTGCTCGATGTAGCCGAGCATGCCGTCCAGCGCCTGCCGGCATGCGGCATTGCCGGCAGCACCGAACTCGCCGAGGAAGCCGATGTGTCCGGTCGTGCGCAGCCAGTCGGTGAAGCCGACCAGGCGTTCGGCGCCGATACTGCCGCTCACGCAGCTGGCGCTGGTGCCGCTGGAATCGATGTCCAGATACTGGTGCACTTCGATGGCGGTGCGCCGCAGCGGGTCGTACAGCGCCGCCAGCGCGGTGGCGTTGGATTCGCCGCCGACGGTCGAGTACCAGCTGTGCGCGCCGCTCCACAGCGCGCCCGGCACCAGAATCAGATTGCGCGCGCCGGTGACGCGGATCGCATCCACCGCGGCCTGCGCGGCCGCGGCCCACATTCCGGGCGCGATGTTGTTCGGCTCGTTCATCAGGCCGAAGACCACGGCGTTATCGTCCTTGAACTCGAGCGCCAGGCGCTGCCACAGATCGCTGAAGGTCTTGATCGGCACGGTCGCGCTGCCGATCTTGTCGCCGTAGTAGCTGGCGTAGTTGTGGATGTCCACGATCAGGTGCATGCGCTGCGCCTTGGCCTGCTTCGCCGCGGCCTTGATCAACGCCAGCTGCGCCGCGTCCAGCCGGCCCTGCGGGCTGGGCTGCAGGCGTTCCCACAACACCGGCAGGCGCACGATGTTCATGCCCTTGCCGGCGAAATACGCGTAGTCGGCATCGCGCGGATAGAAGTAGTCGACGTTGAGTACGCCTGGCTTCTTGCTGGAGCTGATCTCCGCGCCGGACAGATTGACGCCGGCGAATTTCAGCACGCCTTGCGCGTGCAATGGCGGCAGCACGGCAAGCAAGGACAACAACAGCGCCAGGCGCAGTGCGCGCAGGCACGGCGAGGCATGGACCATGGGGAGCCTCCTTCTGCATCAGCGGGGGGAGACTCGGCCAGGCGGATCGCGGGTTGGCCGAGCTGATGACAAACGGTGTGCTTGCTCGCACCGTAATGCATTCCCGGTTGCGCCACTACGACCGGCATGCGTGCATGCGCGGATCTGTGCAGGGCTTGGCATGGCCAACGCGCACTGGTTCTCTGTCGGCCATCGCCGCCGCACTGCATGCGGCGGCGTATGCGATGCTTTTCTGCGCGGTCGCGACCACGCGTGCAGGAACGGCGCGCCGGGCGATCGCCCGGCAGCGCCGGTGCGCCTACTTCCCGGTCACCTTGCGCGCGTGCTTGGACAGGATCGACATCTGCGGCTTGTCGCTGCCGTCCTTGTTCGGTTGCACGTTGAACGGATAGTCGTTCTTCCACCACGCGCCGGCCGCCCACCAGGTCCAGCCGACGATCACGTCGTTGTTCTGCTCGATGTAGCTGAGCAGGCCTTCCAGGGCCTGGTTGCAGACGGGGGTATCGGCGGTGGCGAACTCGCCGATGAAGCCGACTTTCTTGTTCTCGCGCAGCCAGCTGACGAAGCCGGCCAGTTTCTCGGCGCCGGCGGTGGCGCTGACGCATTCGCCCTTGGTGCCGCTGTTGTCCTTGTCGAAGTACTGGTGCGCTTCGAAGGCCATGCGGTTGCCCGGATCGGTCAGCGGCTGCAGCGCCACCGCGTTGGAGGTGCCGTAGTAGGTGCTGCGCCAGCTGTGCGCGCCGGTGTAGGCGGTGCCGGGGACCAGCACCAGGTTCTTGGCCCCGGCCTTGCGGATCGCGTTGATCGCCGCTTGCGCGGCCGCGGCCCAATCGGTGGAGGACACCGCGTTGGGCTCGTTCATCAGGCCGAAGATCACCGTGTCGTCGTCCTTGAATTCGGTCGCCAGGCGTCGCCACAGGTCGGCGAACACCTCGGCCGGCGCACCGTCGCTGCCGATCAGCGCGCCGTTGTACTTGGCGTAGTTGTGCGGGTCCAGGATCAGATGCAGGTGGTTGGCCTTGGCCTGTGCCACCGCCTTCTTGATCTGCGCCAGCTGCGCGGGATCGAACTCGCCCTTGGCGGTGGGCTGCAGGCGTTCCCACAGGAACGGCAGGCGCACGATGTTCATGCCCTTGCCGGCGAAGTAGCTGTAGTCCGCCGGGCCCGGATAGGTGTAGTCCTTGTACAGCGTGCCCGGCTTCTTGCCGGAATTGAATTCGGCGCCGGAGAGGTTGACGCCGGCGTACTTGAGCACGCTCTTGCCGTCCTGGGCGGATGCGCCGAAGGCGAGGGCGAGCAGGAACACGGCGGGAGCGACGGGGCGTAGCCGCGACGACCAGAGAGAGGAAAGCGACATGGGGGAGCGTCCTTGGGGGAGGGGAGGATGCGGTTGTGCCATCGGGGGAAGCAGCCGGCGGTGCAAGGGTGCGCGGATCGCACGCGCGCGGCCAGCCTAGGCGCTCGCGCGTTAGCGCCTCATTCACTCGTGCGAAAAACGGCGTTGCGTGCGTGGCGATTCGGGTGCAATCCCCGCTCCGTGGCGCATGGATGGTCGGCGTGGTTTGAATGGCCTGCGTGGGCGCATCCACCGGGCGCTTCTGCAGGAGGGGCTTCAGCCCCGACAGAGCGCCGAACCAGGCGGATTGCGACTCCGCTCGTCGCGACTGAAGTCGCTCCTACAGGGGCTTCCATGTCCGGTGCGTGCACTTGCGGAACGGGATTTCAGCCCTGGCAGATGGCCGAGCCGCGTGGTTTCCGACTCCGCTCGTCGCGACTGAAGTCGCTCCTACAGGGGGCTTTTATGCCCGGTGCGTGTACTTGCGGGAGGGGGTCTCAGCTCTGACAGATCGTCGAGCCGCATGGTTTCCGGCTTCGCTCGTCGCGGCTGAAGCCGCTCCTACAGGGGACCGCGGTGACTGATGTGTGCACTTGTGGGAGGGACTTCAGCCCCGCCAGGTAGCCGAGCCACGCGGGTTCCGATTTCGCTTGTCGCGGCTGAAGCCGCTCCTACAAGGGGGCTGCGGTGCCTGAAGGGTGCATTTGTGGGAGGGACTTCAGTCCCGACGCGACCATGCCGGCGTCGTGGGGGGGCGAGGCGGATGCCGGGCCCAGGACGAGTGCCGCTGCATCGCCGTCAATCCGCGCAAACCTTCTGCCCGGCCGTTCGCTGCCGGGCATGCGACGCCATTGCTTGGATGCGGTCGATCCCGCTCAGGCGGCGGCCTGGGTGGTCACCGGCAGGCGGTTGCCGATCCATTCGGCGATGCTGGCGGCCGCGTCGCGGCCTTCGGCGACCGCGGTCACCACCAGGTCCGCGCCGCGCACTGCATCGCCGCCGGCGAACAGCTTGGGGTTGGTGGTCTGGTACGGCAGGCGGCCGCTGCCGTCGGGGTCGCTGCCGCCGGCCAGGATGCGGCCATTGGCGGTGCCTTCCACGCCCTGCGCGGCCAGCCATTCCGGCACGCTCGGCGAGAAGCCGAAGGCGATGATCACCACGTCCGCGTCCAGCAGCGATTCGCTGCCTTCGATCGGCACCGCGGCCTGGCGGCCGCGCGCATCGGGTTCGCCCAGGCGGGTCTGCACCACGCGCACGCCGGCCAGCTTGCCGCTGGCATCGGCTTCCACCGCCAGCGGCTGGCGGTTGAACAGGAAGCGCACGCCTTCCTCGCGCGCGTTGGCCACTTCGCGCGCCGAGCCGGGCATGTTGGCTTCGTCGCGGCGATAGGCGCAGGTGACCTTGGCCGCGCCCAGGCGGATCGCGCTGCGCACGCAGTCCATGCCGGTGTCGCCGCCGCCGAGCACCACCACGCGCTTGCCGCTCAGGTCAGGCAGCGCGATGGTGTCTTCCCAGCCGGCGATCGGCCGGCCCCACGGATCGTTGCCGCCGACGATGCGGCTGTTCTGCACCAGGAACGGCAGCGCCGGCAGCACGCCGGGCAGGTCCTGGCCGGCCAGGCCGCCGTCGGTGTAGCGGTAGGCGCCGGTGCCGAGGAATACGGCGTCGTATTCGCCGAGCAACTGCTCCAGGCTCACGTCGCGGCCGATCTCCACGCCCAGGCGGAACTCCACGCCCATGCCTTCGAGCACCTCGCGGCGCTTGCCGATCACGCTCTTGTCGAGCTTGAAGCTGGGGATGCCGAACTGCAGCAGCCCGCCGATCTGTTCGTAGCGGTCGTAGACCACCGCATGGATGCCGGCGCGGACCAGGCGGTCGGCGCAGCTGAGTCCGGCCGGGCCGGCGCCGATCACCGCCACGCGCTTGCCGGTGGCCTGGACCTGGCTCAGGTCCGGGCGCCAGCCGTTGTTGAGCGCGGTATCGACGATGTACTTCTCCACCGCGCCGATGGTGACCGCGCCGAATTCCTCCAGCGTGCAGCTGCCTTCGCACAGGCGGTCCTGCGGGCACACCCGGCCGCACACTTCCGGCAGCGGGTTGGTGCTGTGGCACAGCGCCGCCGCTTCCTCGATGCGGTTCTCCTGCACCAGCTGCAGCCACTGCGGGATCGCGTTGTGCACCGGGCATTTCCAGCTGCAGTACGGATTGCCGCAATCCAGGCAGCGCCCGGCCTGGTACTGCGCGTCGGCCTTGTCGAATTTGCCGTACAGCTCGTTCCAGTCGCCGGACGTACGCAGCTCCACCGGGATGCGCTGCGGCATCTGCCGGGGCAGGTCGAGGAACTGGAAGGCTTGTTTGCGGCTCATAGGGCTGGGAGTCGGGAATGGGGAATGGGGAATCGGAAAAGCGGATCTGCGTGCGTGGAAGGGGAACTGGCGAGCCGGGCTTTGACCATTCCCGATTCCCCAGTCCCGATTCCCGGCGCCGCCATCAGGCGGCGCGCCGCAGCGATTCGGTCAGCGACTCGATGCTCGCCGCCTTCGGCTTGACCAGCCAGAACTTGCCGACGTAGTCGCGGAACTCGTCGAGGATCTGCTGCGCCCAGATGCTGCCGGTCAGTTCGCGGTGGCGGCTGATCAGCTTGTGCAGGTGCTGGCGGTGGCTTTCGAAGCCTTCGGCGGAGATGCGATGGATGTCGATCAGCTCGTGGTTGTAGCGGTCGACGAAATCACGGTCGACGTCGAGCACGTAGGCCAGGCCGCCGGTGAAGCCGGCGCCGAAATTCAGCCCGACCTTGCCCAGCACCAGCACGATGCCGTCGGTCATGTACTCGCAGCAGTGGTCGCCGGCGCCTTCGATCACCGCCAGCGCGCCGGAGTTGCGCACGCCGAAGCGCTCGCCGGCGCGGCCGGCGGCGTACAGCTCGCCGCCGGTGGCGCCGTACAGGCAGGTGTTGCCGATGATCGCGGTGCTGCGCGCCTCGAAGCGCGCGCCGCGCGGCGGACGCACCACCAGGCGGCCGCCGGCCATGCCCTTGCCGACGTAGTCGTTGGCCTCGCCTTCCAGCTCCAGCTGCAGGCCGCCGGCGTTGAACGCGCCGAAGCTCTGCCCGGCCGAGCCGCGGAAGCGCAGGGTCAGCGGCGCGTCGTCCATGCCGTGGTTGCCGTGCACGCGGGCGATGGCGCCGGACAGGCGCGCGCCGATCGAGCGGTCGGTGTTGTGGATCAGGAAGCGATGGTCGCCGCCGGTCTTGTTGGCGATCGCGTCGGCGAGCAGGCCGTCCATCTGCGTGGCCAGGCTGTCCGGCGATTCGTACAGGCGCTGCGCCGCGCAATGGCCGCCGTCGTAGCGCACGTCCTTGAGCAGCCGCGACAGGTCCACGCGCACGCCTTCGCGCGGCGACACGTCCAGTTGCTGCAGCAGCTCGGTGCGGCCGATGATCTCGTCCAGCGAGCGCGCGCCCAGGTACGACAGCCACTGCCGCACTTCTTCGGACAGCAGCTTGAAGAAATTCTCCACCCGCTCGGGCAGGCCGGTGAAGTAGTTGGCGCGCAGCCGTTCGTCCTGCGTGGCCACGCCGGTGGCGCAGTTGTTGAGGTGGCAGATGCGCAGGTACTTGCAGCCGAGCACGATCATCGGGCCGGTGCCGAAGCCGAAGCTGTCGGCGCCCAGGATCGCGGCCTTGATCACGTCCAGGCCGGTCTTCAGGCCGCCGTCGGTCTGCAGGATGGTGCGGTCGCGCAGGTTGTTGGCGACCAGCGCCTGGTGCGACTCGGCCAGGCCCAGTTCCCACGGCACGCCGGCATAGCGGATCGAGCTGACCGGGCTGGCGCCGGTGCCGCCGTCGTGGCCGGACACGGTGATCAGGTCGGCGCCGGCCTTGACCACGCCGGCGGCGATGGTGCCCACGCCGGCATGGCTGACCAGCTTCACCGACACCAATGCGGTCGGGTTGACCTGCTTGAGGTCGTAGATCAGCTGCGCCAGGTCCTCGATCGAATAGATGTCGTGGTGCGGCGGCGGCGAGATCAGGCCGATGCCCGGCTTGGCGTAGCGCAGCCGCGCGATCAGCTCGTTGACCTTGTGCCCGGGCAGCTGGCCGCCTTCGCCGGGCTTGGCGCCCTGCGCGACCTTGATCTGCAGCACCTCGGCATTGACCAGGTACTCGGGAGTGACGCCGAAGCGGCCGGAGGCCACCTGCTTGATCTTGGAGCGCTTCTCGGTGCCGTAGCGCGCCGGGTCTTCGCCGCCTTCGCCGGAGTTGCTGCGCCCGCCGAGGCGGTTCATCGCGATCGCCAGCGCCTCGTGCGCCTCGGGCGACAGCGCGCCCAGGCTGATCGCGGCGGTGTCGAAGCGGCGCAGCAGGTCGGCGGCCGGAGCGACCTCGTCGAGCGGGGTCGGCACCTCGGCGCGCTTGAGCTGCAGCAGGTCGCGCAGCGCCGACGGCGGACGCGCATGCACTGCCTCGGCGTACGCGGCCCAGTCGGCCTGCTCGCCGCTGCGCGTGGCGCGCTGCAGGGTCATGACCACGTCCGGGTTGTACATGTGGTACTCGCCGCCGTGCACGTACTTGAGCAGCCCGCCCACTTCCGGCTTGAGCAGGTCGTTCCAGGCGCGCGCGGTCAGCTGCCGCGCCTCGGTGTCCAGCCGCGCCAGGTTCACCCCGCCGATGCGCGAGGCGGTGTCCGGGAAGCACAGCTGGACCACGTCCGGATCCAGTCCGACGATCTCGAACAGCTGCGCGCCGCGGTAGCTGGCGATGGTGCAGATGCCCATCTTGGAGATGATCTTGGACAGGCCCTTGTAGATGCCCTTGCGGTACTTGCGGCCGATCTGCGCCTGTTCGCCGCCCTTCTTCAGCAGCAGGATGCCGCGCCGGCCCAGGTCGAACAGGGTCTGGTAGGCCAGGTACGGATACACCGCGGTGGCGCCGAACCCGAGCAGGCAGGCCATGTGGTGCGGATCGCGCGCGGTGCCGGTCTCGATGATCAGGTTGGCGTCGCAGCGCAGGCCGGCGCGCGACAGATGGTGGTGCACCGCGCCGGTGGCCAGCAGCGCATGCGCCATCGGCCGTTCCGGCACCGGGTAGCGGTCGGTCAGCAGCAGCATGACCTTGCCGTCGCGCACCGCCTGCTCGGCCTCGGCGCAGATCCGTTCCAGGCCGGCCTTGAGGCCTTCCTCGACGCTGTAGGACAGGTCGATCTGCGCGTTGCGGGTCTGGTACTGCTCCATCTTCAGCAGCTGGCGCAGCTTGCGCTGGCTGAGCACCGGCGAATTGAGGATGACGTGGTTCACCGTCTCCGGGCCGGCATGGAAGATGTTGGTCTCCTTGCCGAGCTGGGTGGTCAGCGACATCACGCAGTCTTCCCGCAGCGGATCGATCGGCGGGTTGGTGACCTGCGCGAACGCCTGGCGGAAGTAGTCGTACAGCGGCCGGGTGTGGCGGCTGAGCACCGCCATCGGGGTGTCGTCGCCCATCGAGCCGGTGGCTTCCTGCTCGGTCTCGGCCAGCGGCCGCAGCACCTGCTCCACTTCCTCGGTGCTGAGCTGGAACAGCTTGTGGTAGCTGCGCAGGGTGCGCTCGTCGAACGGCTCCTCGACCAGCGAGGGATCGATCAGCTCGGTCTGCAGGTAGGTCACGCCTTGCTGCAGCCATTGCTTGTACGGGGCGCGGCCGCGGTTGATGCGGTCGATCGCGTCCGAGTCGAGCAGGTCGCCGCGCTTGAGGTCGATGGCCATCATCTCGCCCGGGCCGAGCTTGCCCTTGCGGGTCACGCGCTCGGCCGGCAATTCCCACACGCCGGCTTCGGAGGCGACCAGGAAATGGCGGTCGGAGGTCAGCATCCAGCGCGCCGGGCGCAGCCCGTTGCGGTCGAGCATGCACGCCGCATAGCGGCCGTCGCAGGCGACGATGCCGGCCGGGCCGTCCCACGGCTCGGTGTTGAGCCCGTAGAACTCGTAGAACGCGGCCAGGTCGGCGTCCTTGAACTCCAGCGACTGGGTCGCCGGCGGGACCAGGATGCGCAGCGCCTGCAGCAGGTCCATGCCGCCGGCGACCAGCAGCTCGAGCATGTTGTCCAGGCTCTGCGAATCGGAGCCGTGCATCGAGATCACCGGGTCGAACTCGGCGATGTCGAAGCGCGGGGTCTTCCACACCTTGCTGCGCGCCTGCGCCCAGTGCCGGTTGCCCTCGATGGTGTTGATCTCGCCGTTGTGCGCGAGCAGCCGGAACGGATGCGCCAGCGGCCAGCGCGGCAGCGTGTTGGTCGAGAAGCGCTGGTGGAACACGATCGCGCTGGAGGCCAGGTCGCTGCGCTGCAGGTCCGGGTAGAAGGTGCTGAGCTTGTCCGGCAGCACCATGCCCTTGTAGCTGATGCCGTTGGGCGAGAGCGTGGTGACGTAGAAGTCGGCGACGTCGCGCAGGCGCTGCTCGGCGCGGCGGCGCGCCAGGAACAGGGCCAGGGCGAAACCGTCTTCGCTGTGCTCGGCGCCGGCATCGACGAACACCTGCTCGATGTGCGGCAAGGTGTCCTTGGCCAGCTGCCCGCACACCGAATCGTCGGTGGGGGTGACCCGCCAGCCGCGCGGCTGGGTGCCGGCGCGGAGCAGTTCCTCTTCCAGCACCTGGCGGCAGCGTGCGGCGCCGTCCACGTCGTCGCGCGGCATGAACACCTGGCCGGCGGCGAAGCGCGCGCCCACCGCGATGCCGGCGTCGCGCGCCAGCGCGCGCAGGAACGCATCGGGTTTGCGGATCAGCAGGCCGCAGCCGTCGCCGGTCAGCCCGTCGGCGGCGACGCCGCCACGGTGGGTCATCCGCGACAGCGCGGCAATGGCGGTATCGACCAGGGCCCGCGAGGGTTGGTCATCGAGTTGCGCGACCATGCCGAAACCACAGGCATCGCGCTCATCTTGGGGGTCGTAGAGCCCGTGGCGGTTGCGGGGGGCCATGTCTGCCTCTGAAAAGCGATCCGAAGGAACGCGGCGACACTCGCCCCCGCTCTATCCTGGAGCGCATCTTGAGGTCACCGGAACATCGACTAAAGCACATGTTGGTGCGGTGCCGCAATACACGGTTGCAGCTGCAACCGTAGTGGCGGCAACCGCCTCGCTGCCGCCACCGTGCACGGCGCCTGCAGGTGCCGCCGGACGGGCCTCAGCCGCAGCGCACGCCGGTGATCTGGTTCTTGGCATCGACCTCGATATTCAGCCGTTCGCCGTCGAACTCCATCGTCACCGCCTGGTTTGGCTTGAGCACGCGCACGCTCTTGGCGCCGGTGTCGCTGCGCGCCTGGTCCAGCAGCGCCTGTTCGGCGGCCTGGCCGACCAGGCCCTGCGCCTGCGAGGCGTCGCAGGTGCCGACCGGCGGCGGCTCCGGGGCGCTGGCCGGATCCGGCGCGGCGGCCTGCTGCGCGGCGGCCTGGGCCTTGGCCGCCACCTGTTCCTGCTCGTCCGGCGGCGGCGCGGTGCACGCGGCCAGTGCCAGCGCCAGGCACGCCGTGCCGAACAGGCCGGCACGCGCGGACGCACGAGAAGAAAGGAAAGTGCTCATCGGGGCTCCTGATGGGTGGAGGGAGGACGGGTCCAGCATAAGCGCAGAAGAATCGGACAAGTCGCGTTCGCCACACGTTAACCGGCCGCCGTTGACGCGGCCTAGGCAGCGCGCTGCCGACAATCGCCGCTCCCCAACCGCTGGCGTCCCGATGTCCAACGCGTCCCGTCCCACCGCCGCCACCGAGGCGGCGCGCGCGCTGCAGGCCAGGCAGGCCGCCAGCAGCGCCGGCCTGGTCTATGTCAGCGACGACCAGCCCGGCATCGCCCGCCGCCGCGCCGGCAAGGGCTTCGGCTACCGCCTGCCCGACGGCAGCGCGGTGCGCGACGCGCCGACCCTGCAGCGCATCCGCCAGCTGGCCATCCCGCCGGCCTATACCGAGGTGTGGATCTGCACCAAGGCCAACGGCCACGTGCAGGCCACCGGCCGCGATGCGCGGCGGCGCAAGCAGTACCGCTACCACGCCGACTGGGCGCAGGTGCGCGGCGACGGCAAGTTCGAACGGATCATGGCCTTCGGCCAGGCCCTGCCGCGGCTGCGCCGACGCCTGCGCCGCGACCTGGCACTGCCCGGCTACCCGCGCGACAAGGTGCTGGCGATGGTGGTGGCGCTGATGGCCGAGACCCTGGTGCGCGTCGGCAACGCCGAATACGCGCGCAGCAACCGCTCCTACGGCCTGACCACGCTGCGCAACCGGCACCTGGCGTTCGTCAAGGGCGGCCGCGCGCGGCTGAAGTTCCGCGGCAAGGGCGGGCAGGAGCACGACATCGAGGTCGACGACGTGCGCCTGGTCAAGCTGATCCGCGGCTGCCAGCAATTGCCCGGGCAGGCGCTGTTCCAGTACCGCGACGACGACGGCCAGCTGCAGCCGGTGGACTCGGGCGAGGTCAACGACTACCTGCGCGAGGCGATGGGCGAGAGCTTCACCGCCAAGGACTTCCGCACCTGGGGCGGCACCCGCGCCGCGCTGCAGCGGCTGGCGCAGCTGCCCCTGCCCGAACCCAGCAGCGAGCGCGCGCTGAAGCTGGCGCAGAACGCGGTGATCCGCGAGGTGGCCGATGCGCTGGGCAATACCCCGGCGGTGTGCCGCAAGGCCTACATCGACCCGTGCGTGTTCACCGGCTGGCGCGGCGGCGAACTGCACGGGCTGTGCGAGCGCGTGCGCGGCGAGCGGCAATGGGACCTGGCCACGCTGAAGTATCTGGCGCGGGCGCGTGCCGCGACCCGCAAGGCGGCCAAGGCCACGCCAGCCAACAAGAAGACGGGCTCGAAGGCGGCCGGTGCCAGGTCGACGAAGTCCACGCCGCCGCGTCGGGCCGTCAGCGGTGTGGCGGCCGGGAACGCCGCGCGCTCACGCGGCCGCGCCTGAGCGCAGCGCTGGCGCGGCTGCGCCTTCAGCGTGCGTCGCGACACGGTCGCGGCAGAACTGCGCCGCCTGCGTCGCTCAACCGGCGGCGCGCGGCATCAACCGCAATACAGCGTGGTGATGTTGTTGTACGGGCCGACCTCGATGGTCAGGCGATCGCCGCCGCTCTCGCCGGCACCGCGCGATGCGCTGTCCACGCCGCTGGAAGTGGCGCCGCTGTGGCCGACGCTGCTGTTGACCACCTGCACCTTCAGGCTGTCGCTGTCGACGCGGGCGCGTTCGATGGTGGTCTGCGCAGCGGCCAGGCCGGCGGCGCCGCGGACCTTGTCGATGTGGCACTGGCCGGAGATGACGCCGTCGATCGGCTGCACCTCGGCGATCTGGGTGGTGCTGCACGCACCGAGCAGCAAGCTGGCGGCGAGGGGAACGGCGAGGGCGAGCGGATGGCGGATCATGGACGGGTTCCTTCTGCGGATAGGGCGAGCGTGTCGCGGCGGATGTTTGCGCTGCATGAAGAGATCGGCGGCCGGCTTCACCCGACGTGGCCGCGGGCTTGGCCAGACTGCGGCTTCCCCAGCCAACCGGAGCCTGACCATGGCCACCTGCGATGTCTGCGGCAACGACTACGACAAGGCCTTTACCCTGACCCAGGGCGCCCGCAGCGGCACCTTCGATTCGTTCGAATGCGCGATCCACGCCTTCGCCCCGCACTGCAGCCACTGCGATTGCCGCATCGTCGGCCATGGCGTGGAAGCCGGCGGCCGCATGTTCTGCTGCGCGCATTGCGCACAGCATGCCGGCGTCGAAGGCGTCGAAGGCGTCGCCGGCCGCGCCTAGCGCGCTTGCGCCCGATCGCTCACGTCCGTCCATCCACACCCGATGCGGCGCCATGCAGCGCCGCGTCCCGCATTCCGGAGCAATGCCGATGGCTTCCAGCAACAAGCGTCCTGCCGCATCCACCAAGACCGCTCCATCCACGCCGGCGGCGTCCCGATCCGGCGCCGCAGCCGCCAAGACCGCACGGCGACAGCGCGTCTTGCAGCGCGCGACCGATGCCGACGAGGCGCAGTCGAAAGCCAAGGCCAAGCCGGCCGCGCCGACCCAGGCCGGGGTACGCAAGCAGCGGGAGAAGATGCCCAGGCAGCACTTGCGCAAGCCGGGCAAGGAAGGCGACCTGGCGCTGCAACCGCGCTTCGAGGCGCCCGAGTACGTGGGCAGCGGCAAGCTGCGCGGCATGAGCGCGATCGTCACCGGCGCCGACTCGGGCATCGGCCGCGCGGTGGCGGTGCTGTTCGCGCGCGAAGGCGCCGACGTGGCGGTGCTGTACCTGGACGAGCACGAGGACGCGCAGGTGACCCGCGCGCACGTGGAGAAGGAAGGCCGGCGCTGCCTGACCATCGCCGGCGACGTGAAGGATCCCAAGTTTTGCGAAGACGCTGTGGCGCAGACCGTGCGTGCCTTCGGCGGCCTCGACGTGCTGGTCAACAATGCCGCCTTCCAGTTGCATTGCCATGCCCTGGAAGACCTCAGCGACGCACATCTGCAGGAAACCCTGCAGACCAACATCGGCGGCTACTTCCACATGGCGCGCGCGGCCTTGCCGCATCTCAAGCGCGGTGCGGCGATCATCAACAGCGGCTCGGAGACCGGCCTGTTCGGCAGCAAGTCGCTGCTCGACTACTCGGCCACCAAGGGCGCGATCCACGCCTTCACCATGGCCCTGGCCAGCCAGCTTCAGCCGCGCGGGATCCGCGTCAACGCGGTCGCGCCGGGCCCGGTGTGGACCCCGCTGAATCCGGCCGACAAGTCCGCCGAGGACGTGGCCGAGTTCGGCAAGAGCAGCGCGATGGGCCGCCCGGCACAGCCGGAGGAACTGTCGCCGGCCTATGTGTTCCTGGCCTCGCCGATCACCGCCAGCTACATCAGCGGCGCGATCCTGCCGGTGATGGGCGGTCCGCAGGGCTGAGCCGCAGCCTGCACGACGACCGGGTCGTTGCGACGGGAGCGACAGCGGCAAACGGCCAGCGCGGGCCGTTGCCGCTGGCCGCGCTCACGGTCCGCGCGCAGGCGAGCGGATGAGATCTACCCTGCAGAGGCCACGCATTCACAGTGGCGTGCCGATTGCGTTGTTGTCTGCATGCAGCCAGCCGCAATCGGAGATCGGCCGTGAACTACTACTACATTCCGCAGAATGCCTGGGGTCTGGTGGACGCCGGCGAAGAACGGAACACCGGCTTCTATTCCCGGCCGGGAGGGCCGTGCTCGCCGGTGGCGATCTGGTGCAAAGCCACTGCGCGCGCGGCCTATACTCATTTCGATGGCTATGCGCAGGCGGTCGATACGGCGCTTGCGGACTGGCTCGCCGACAACGGGGCGCAGAACGGCCTGAGCGTGCACGGGTACGACCAGCCGCACCTGGACGAGATCAAGGCGCAGCTGGAAGTGGCGTTGCAGGGCGCGCAGGTGACCACGCTGCGCGACGATCCGAATCAGTACTGGGCATTCATGATCGATACCGATGCAGGCCAACCGGTCTGGGTGGACGAGGATGATGTGCCGGACGAGGCGCTAGTCCCGCTGCCGGACAGCTGGCACGACTATTGGGCGGGCGCGCCGGACTGGAGGTATGGCCCCACGTTCACCAGCGCCATCAGCGATGCGCTCACCGGTTTCATCGCCAACTACAACGGCAGGTTCTATTTCGATTTCGGCTGAGCCGCGCGCCTGCGCAGCCGCGGCTCGCGCCGCAGGCGCCATGGCCAGCCCTGTCGGCAGGAGGGGGAGCAGCCAATGACCGACGACCTATTGACTACAGATGTCGCCACGGGTACGTTTGGCGACACGTGTAGTCACTGGGGCGGGCGGATGCGACGCAAATCGATCGGGGACCAGGAACTGGCCCTGCTGCAGTACATCGGCGAACAGGGCGAGGCCAGCGTCGGCGAAGTCGCCGCCGGCTTCGGCGAGACCCGCGGGCTGGCCCGCTCCACCGTGCTGACGATGATGGAGCGGCTGCGCGCCAAGGCCTATCTGCGCCGGCGCCAGGTGCAGGGTGTGTACCGCTACGCCGCCACCAGCGGCCAGGACGACGTGGTGCGCAGCGCGGTCGGCAGCTTCGTCGAGAAGACCTTGCAAGGTTCGGTGTCGCCGTTCGTGGCGTGGATGTCGCAGCGCGCCGAGGTCAGCGACGACGAATTGGCCGAACTCGAGGCATTGGTAGCCAAGTTGCAATCGCAGCGGCGGGAGGACTGAGGCATGGACACGATCTTCGGCACGACGTTGTTCGAGACCCTGTTGTCGCGGCTGCTGGCGACCAGCGTACAGGCGGCGATCCTGGTCGCGGCGATCTGGGCGCTGTGCCGCTGGTTGCCGGCATTGCCGGCGGCCACGCGCTGCCGGCTGTGGTGGCTGGTCGGCGCGCAGACCGTGCTCGGCCTGCTGTGGGCCGGTGCGCTGCAGTTGCCGGTGTTGCCGGCCGCGCCGGCACGGACCGCCATAGCCGCGACCGCATTGCCGGCCGCATCGCTGCAGGACGCGGGCGCTGCGACTGCCGCGACTGCCGCATCGCCGCATGCCGCCACGCAACAGGCCGCTGCCGCCGCGCCGCTGTCCTGGGCGCAGGCGCTGGTCGCGCTGTGGCTGGCGGGCGTGCTGCTCGGCGCGCTGCGCAGCGGCCATGCCTACCGCGCCAGCCGGCGCCTGGTGCGCACCAGCACGCCGTGCACCGATGCCGCCTTGCTCGGCGCCTTGCGCCTGGCCGCCGAAGCGCACGGCCTGCGCCAGCCGCCGCAGCTGCGGCTGTCCGCGCAGATCGATTCGCCGCAGCTGATCGGCCCGTGGCGACCGGTGCTGCTGTTGCCGGCGCGGCGCCTGGCGGCGATGCACGCCGACGATCTGGATATGGCATTGACCCACGAGCTGGTGCATCTGCAGCGCCGCGACCTGTGGTGGGGCCTGCTGCCGACGCTGGCGCAGCACCTGTTCTTCTTCCATCCGCTGGTGCACCTGGCAGTGCGCGAATACGCACTGGCCCGCGAAGCGGCCTGCGATGCGGCGGTGGTCGCCGGGCACCGGCACTGCCGGCACAACTACGCGCGGCTGCTGGTGCAGCTCGGCGTGGCGCCGCGGCCGGCGGCCGGCGTGGCCAGTGCCTCGCCCAGCTTCGTCAGCCTGAAGCGGCGGCTGCTGATGCTGCAGAGCACCGCCTCCTTCTCGCGCCTGGGCGCCGGGCTGATCACCGCCGCGATCGCGCTGGCCGGGGTCATGCCGTTGCGCCTGGTGGCCAAGCCGGCGCCGGCGAACGCGGCAGCGGTGGCTGCGCCGGCCGCCGAGCCGGTCGCCCCGGCCGCACCCGCCGCTGCCGCGCCTGCGGCGAAGGCGACCTCGATCGTGGCCAGCGTGCTGGCACGGCCCGCACCCGCGGCGCCGGCGAGCCCCCCGGAGCCGCCGACGGCGCCGGTGCCGCCGCCCGCACCCGCGGCGCCGCCGGAAACCGATGCGCCGCTGCTCACCCAAGGCCGCATGTCGCTCTCGCCGCACAACGACCGGGACGCCTACGTGCTGGTGCAGGACGGGCACAATCTGATGGACGCCTCGCTGGACGACCTGCGCGAAGCGCGTCGCCTGGCCGGCACCGACGGCGAGATCCTGTGGTTGCGCCATGCCGGCCATCGTTACGTGGTCCGCGATCCGGCGGCGCTGGCGCGCTTCCAGGCGCTGCACGCGCAGACCCTGGAGCTGGCCGATGCGCAGGCCGAGCTGGGCGACCAGCAAGGCGATCTCGGCGAGCGCCAGGGCGACCTGGGCGAACGCATGGCGGAACTGAGCGCGCAGATGGCCGAGAGCGCCGCGCGCCAGGCCGAGGCGGCGGTCGCCGCCAGCCGTGGCGCCGCCAGCCAGGCGCAGATCGAGCGCATGGCGGCGCAGCGCGCGACCGAGCAGATGCGCCGGCAGGACCTGGGCAAGCAGATCCAGGACCTGGCCAGGCAACAGGCGCAACTCGGATTGGAGCAGTCCCGACTGGGCAAGCAGCAGGCCGATGCCAGCGCGCGCGCGCGGCAGCAGGCCGAGGAGCTGATCCGCGAGGCCATCGCGCAAGGGCTGGCCACGCCGATCGGCGGCTGAGCGGTTCCCCGCAGGCGGCGCCCGCGCGGATAATCGCCGCGGACGCCGACAGGAGGGGCAAGGACGATGGCCGTTTGCAAGGTGGTGGTGCTGGGCGGCTACGGCCATTTCGGCGCGCGCATCGTGCGCGCGCTGGCGGCGACGCCGACCCTGCAGGTGATCGCGGCCGGACGCCATCCTGGCGCTGCCGCCGCCAATCTTGCCGGCGCGGACCTGGGCGGCGTCGCGGTGTGTCGCCTGGACACGGCGGCGGCGGATTTCCCGGCGCAACTGGCCGCCACCGGCGCGGACATCGTCGTGCACACCGCCGGGCCGTTCCAGGGCCAGGACTATGCGGTCGCGCATGCCTGCCTGCGGGCTGGCATGCACTACATCGACCTGGCCGACGGCCGCGCGTTCGTGCGCGACTTTCCCGCCGCGCTGGATGCGCTGGCGCGGCAGGCCGGGTGCAGCGCGATCAGCGGCGCCAGCACGCTGCCGGCGCTGTCCAGCGCGGTGGTCGATGCGTTGCGCCCACGCTTCTCGCAGTTGCACGACATCGACCTGGTCATCGCGCCGGCGCAGGCCACGCCGTTGGGCATGGCCACGGTGCGCGCGGTGCTGTCGTATTGCGGCCTGCCCTTCGACTGGTGGAGGGATGGACGCTGGCAGCGCACGCTGGGCTGGGCGGCACCGCAGCCGGTGACCTTCGCGCGGCTCGCGCCGCGTCTGGCCGCGCCCTGCGACGTGCCCGATCACGACCTGCTGGTGGCGCGCTATCCCGGCGTGCGCAACGTGCGCTTCCGCGCGCCGTTCCTGCAGCGCTGCCTGGCCGCGCTCGCGCGCCTGCGCGGACTCGGCGTGCCGCTGCCGATGCGCCCGCTGGCGGCGGTGTTCGCGCGCGCCGGGCGCTGGTTCGATCGCTTCGGTAGCGACCTGGGCGGCATGTCGGTGCAGCTGCGCGGACTGCGCGATGGCCGCCCGCACGCGGTGTGCTGGGAACTGACCGCGCCGACTCTGCATGGCCCGGAGATTCCGTGCCTGGCCGCGATCCTGCTGGTGCGCAAGCTGGCCAGCGGCGCGGCGCTGCCGGTGGGCGCGCAGGCGTGCATGGGCCTGCTGAGCCTGGCCGAGTTCGAAGGCGAGTTCGCCGCGTGGCGGATCGAGACGGCGGTGCGGGAGATCTAGGGCGGTTGCCGAGAGCCATCGGCATTGAGGCGGCCGGGTTACTACGCATCACGGCTGTTCCTTCTCCCACCGGGCGAAGGTGCCCCGCAGGGGCGGATGAGGGTACGGGCGCAGCCTCGTGCATCCAATCGAGCGCCGCGCCTGGCGCCGCACCCTCGCCCCACCCCCTCTCCCGGGGGGAGAGGGGCTAAAGCGCTGCAGCTGTTCCTTCTCCCATCGGGAGAAGGTGCCCCGCAGGGGCGGATGAGGGTACGGGCGCAGCCCCGTGCATCCAATCGAGCGCCGCGCCTGGCGCCGTACCCTCACCCCACCCCCTCTCCTGGGGAGAGAGGGGCTCAAGCGCGGTGCTACGGCGCTTCCACGAACGGCACGACCTCGCGCTCTTCGGCTTCGGCGTCGACCAGACGCTGCAGCAGCAGCGCCAGCGTCACCACGTCCTGGTGGTTGTGCGCGGCGACGCGGCGCAGGTTGCGCGCGCTGCCGCCGCGCAGGTAGCTCAGCCATGCCGCCGGCGCTTCGGAACCGGGTAGGTCGTCCTCGCGCACGATGCGCAGCAACTGGCGTTCGATCGTGGCCAGCTTGCAGTTCTCCCAGGTGCCGCGGTAACGGCGGCGGGTGGGATGCAGCAGGTCCACGTGGTCCAGCGCCGACAGCGGGTCGGCGCAGCGCGCCAGCCGGTAGCGGGTCTTCAGCAGTGGCGCGTCGTAGCAGCGGCCGTTGTAGCTGGACAGCACCGTGGTCGGCGCCAGCCAGGCGCGGAACGCTTCGAGCATGGCCTTTTCCGCGCCCATCGTGGCCATCATCAGCTGGCGGATGCGCAGGCCGGGACCTTCGACGGGATGCAGGTACCAGTCGGCCGCGCCGATCATGAAGGCGCGGGTGCCGGTGCCGCCGGCCAGGCCGGTGGTCTCGGTGTCGAAGAACAGCAGGTCCGACGGCTGCACCGCGTCCTCGCGGCGGGCGAAGGCCAGCGACAGCGCGGCGGCGGGGATCGGTTGCGGCAGGAACGCTTCGATCAGGTGCAGGCCGGGTGCGATCTCCACGCCGGGCAGGTGGCGGTCGGCCGCTTGCGGCTTGCGCGGCGCCGCGGCCGGCGCCACCGCGCGCTCGCGCATGCCGAGCAGGCGCCGCAGCGAGGCGACGTCGGCGCCGCGCCGGTCGAACGGTTCGATCGCGATCGGCGGCGCCACGGCGACGGCGGTATCCCCACCGCGCGCGGGCATCGGCATGCGCGGCGCAGGCGGAGGGGCCGCCGCATCGGTGTCGCGCGGTGGCTTGCGCAGCAACGCGGCCCGGCCTGCGGGCGATGCCGCCCGTGCAGGCGCGGTCGCCGACGCGGGAGCGCCTGCAGCGACCGCATTGCCTGCCTGTCGCGCGCCCGATGCCGGTGCACGCGGCGTATCCACGTTTGGATCGCCGGCCTGTTTGCGCAGCGCGCGCAGGCGCTCGAGGCTGATGCTCATGCGCGCTGCTCCGGCAACGCGCCGGGATCGGTGCGGACCGCGGTCGATTCGTTGCCCAGCAACGCGCTTCCCGGCGGCAAGCGCAATACGCGCAGGCGTTCTGGCTTGATGCTCATGCGCTCCGTTCCGGCAACGCGTCGGGATCGATGTGGATCGCGGTCGATCTGTTGCCCAGCAAGCGCAGCGCGTACAGGTGCTTGAGGGTGTTACTCATGCACTCCACTCCGGCAACGCGTCGGAATCTGTGTCGATCGTGGTCGATGCGACGTCCAGCATCGCATGCTGCAGAAACGCGCACGTCATGCGCAGGCACGCGTGACCGATCCTCATGCGCTCCACTCCGGCAGCGCATCCAGCTTGCTGTCGATCGTGGTGGTTTCCTCGTCCAGTGCTGCGCCACCTTCCAGCAACAGGCGCAGCACCTGCTGCGCCAGCGCCTTCGGCGTGGTCGCGCTGTCCTCCTGCGCGGCCAGCACCGGGCCGACGCAGGCCGGGCAGCCGGCCACGCAGTCGCAGCGCTGCACCAGTTCGCGCGCGCGCTGCACCAGCTCGGCCTGGCGCTGCCACAGCGGTTCGCTCAGGCCCACGCCGCCGGGGAAGTTGTCGTACAGGTACACGGTGGGGACGAACTGCTGCAGCTCCACGCCGACCGGTTCGCCGTTGTCGCCGCCGCGCAGCTGGCAGCGGCCCTTGGCGTCGGCCATCGCGAACCAGGCGCCGTCGCCGTCGCCCACCGCTTTCTGCAGGTCGCGCGCATCGGCCATCACCGCCACCGTCGCCACCACGTGCAGCGCGTAGGCCGCGCCGAGGAAGCCGTCCAGCGCGTCCTGCTTGGCCGCGAACGCCTTCAGCAGCGTGGCCTGCGGCAGCTGCCACCACACCGCGGTGGTATGCAGCTCCTGGTCGGGCAGGGTGACCGGGCCGTAGCCGATGTTCTCGTGGGTGTAGTAGCGGATCTTCTTGTAGCCGGCCACGCGCCGCACCACGTGCACCTCGCCGTGGTGGCTGTCGCCGCGCCCGGCCGCGCCGCCGTCGAAGCGGTCCAGCACCTTGAGCTTGGTGAAGTCGATGCTGTCGGTGTAGTAGTCCACGTGGGTACGGGTGACGTAGGCCTTGCGCCCCTCCCAGTCCAGCTTCTCCACCTGGTACGGCGTGCTCTGCACCATGTGGATCGCGCCTTCGTACAGGGTGAGCGCGGCGGCGGAATAATCCACCTCGGCGATGATC
Organism: Xanthomonas bonasiae; assembly: GCF_014836395.1. Lineage (NCBI taxonomy): Bacteria > Pseudomonadati > Pseudomonadota > Gammaproteobacteria > Lysobacterales > Lysobacteraceae > Xanthomonas > Xanthomonas bonasiae. Next base: position 97,512 of record NZ_JACSQX010000014.1, on the reverse strand, counting down.
TGCTGCTTGCCGTCGGTCTTGTCCACCACCACGAAATTGCCGTCGGCCACCGAGCGCAGGCTCACCGCGTTGGCCGGGTAGCTGTCGGCGATCCACTCCCAGCGGTCGCCTTCCTGGTGCACCACCTCGCTCTCGGCCAGCGCTTCCAGGAACACCGCCGGATCGACCGGGCCGAACGCCTCGCCGGCGACGAAGGTCAGCTCGAACGCGGCGCAGCGGATGTGGTCGAACAGGATCAGCGGCTGGTCCGGGGCGATGCGCGCGTGTTCGGGCGAGGCATCGGCGAAGAAGTCCGGATGCCGCACCACGTACTGGTCCAGCGGCTGCGAGCTGGCCACCAGCACGCCCAGCGACGGTTGCTGGCGGCGCCCGGCGCGGCCGAAGCGCTGCCAGGTCGCGGCCACGCTGCCGGGGTAGCCGTTGAGCACCACCACGTCCAGCGAGCCGATGTCCACGCCCAGTTCCAGCGCCGAGGTGGAGACGATGCCGTCGATGCTGCCGGCGCGCATCGCGCGTTCGGCCTCGCGGCGCTCGGTCGGCAGGTAGCCGCCGCGGTAGGCGCGGATGCGCGGCGGCTTGCGCGGGTCGTGGTCGAAGATGTCCTTCAGGTACTTGGTCAGCACTTCCACCATCAGCCGGGTCTGCGCGAACACCAGCGTTTTGAGCCCGGACTTGATCGCGATGCGCGCGATGCGGTTGCTCTGCGAGCGCGCCGACGCGCGCAGGCCCAGGTCGGCGTTGACCACCGGCGGGTTCCACAGCAGCACGTGCTTGTCGCCGGACGGCGCGCCGGACTCGGTGATCGCATGCACGCGCTGCTCGATCAGCGCCTCGGCGTGCGCGCGCGGATTGCCGATGGTGGCCGAGCACAGGATGAACTGCGGATTCACCCCATAGAACGCGCAGATGCGCTTGAGCCGGCGCAGCACGTTGGTGACATGGCTGCCGAACACGCCACGGTAGGTATGGATCTCGTCGATCACCACGTAGCGCAGGTTCTCGAAGAACTGCGCCCACTTGGTGTGATGCGGCAGGATCGCCTGGTGCAGCATGTCCGGGTTGCTGACCACGATGTCGCCGTGCAGGCGGATCGCCTGGCGCGCATCGCCCGGGGTGTCGCCGTCGAAGGTGAAGGCCTTCACTCCCAGCTCGCCGGCGCGGTTGAGTTCCAGCAGCTCGGCCACCTGGTCCTGCGCCAGCGCCTTGGTCGGGAACAGGTACAGCGCCTTGGCCTGCGCGGTCATCGCCGCGGCCACCACCGGCAGCGTGTAGCACAGCGACTTGCCCGAGGCGGTGGGCGTGACGATGGCCACGTGCTCGCCGCGCTGCGCCGCGTCCCAGGCCTCGGCCTGATGGCTGTACAACTGCTCGATGCCGCGCGCCTTCAGCGCCGCGACCAGCGCCGCCGGCACGTCGTCCGGGATCGGCGCATAGCGGCCCGCGCGGCCGGGGATCATGAAGCTGCCGGTGATGCGGTCGTGGTAGCGCCGCTCCAGCCGCTCGGTCAGCAGCGCGCCATCGCGCGAAGGCTCGCCGCCGGTGGTGGACAGGGCGCGCTCGGCGTCCTCGGTGCGGCGGGCTAGGGCGTGGGCGGGCATGGGGACGGCTCTCAAAGCGGGACAGGGAAGCGGAAACGCGTCTCAGGGTATGAGACAGCGGCCGACCGGGCGAGGGCAGCTGGCTGAGCGGATTCAGTCAGCGCGGTGGAACATGCCCGTGACCCCTATAACGGATTGCGTTATATAGCGGATGGCGTTATGGTTGCTGCGTGATCCGGAACTTCGTCGACAAGGAAGCCGATAAGATCTGGCAGGGCACGCCTTCCCGGCGATTGCCGGCCGATATCCAGGCCGTGGCTCGGCGCAAGCTGCGTATGCTCAACAGCGCGGCCACGCTGGACGACTTGCGTGTTCCGCCGGCTAATCGCCTGGAAGCGTTGAAGGGGAACCGCAAGGGCCAATACAGCATCCGGATCAACGATCAATGGCGCGTGTGCTTCCAATGGAAGGACGGCGATGCGCTGGACGTGGAAATCGTCGACTACCACTGACCCATCGAGCCGTCATGAAGACCCTGCCCAACATCCACCCCGGCGAAGTCCTGCTGGAGGAATTCCTGATCCCGCTGGGCATCAGCCAGAACGCACTGGCGCGTGCCGCCGGCGTGCCGCCGCGCCGCATCAACGAAATCGTGCTCGGCAAGCGCAGCGTCAGCGCCGACAGCGCGATCCGGCTGGCCGCCGCGCTCGGCACCAGCGAGCGCTTCTGGCTCGGCCTGCAGGCCGACTACGACCTGGAACAGGCGCGGCGCGCGCTGGGCGCGCAGGCCCGGAAGATCGAGCGCATCGCGGCGTAGACCGCGCAGGTGCGTCGCCGCCGTCGCGATGCCGGCCGGCGACGGCGCGCGCGGGCCGACAACGCTGACCTGATCGTCGCGGCCAGCGCGTATCCTGTGCTCCCCCCTCGCGCAGCGGCGCCGTCCCCCGACGCGTCGAAGACTCGCCTTGTCCGTGCCCGCTCTCGCTCCCGCCGCACATTACAAAACCGCCGGTGCCCGCCGCGCCGACCTGATCGTGCACGCCGCCGGCCTGCTGCTGTCCATCGTCGGCGGCGCCATGCTGATCTGGCGCCCCCACGCCAACCACGCGCTGCTCCTGGCCACCTGCGTTTACGCGCTGGGAATGCTGGTGATGTTCGCCTGCTCGGCGGCCTACAACTTCGCTCCGCCGCAGCGCCAGCCGATCCTGCGCAAGCTCGACCACGCCGGCATCTTCGTGATGATCGCCGGCTCCTACACGCCGCTGTTCGTACTGGCGCTGTCCGGCGCCTGGGTGTGGTCGATGACGCTGGCGGTGTGGGGCGTGGCGCTGTTCGGCGTGTTCGCCAAACTGTTCCTGCCCGGCATCAGCAAGGGCTTCTGGGTGGCGATCTACCTGCTGCTGGGCTGGGCCGGCATCGTCGCGATCAAGCCGCTCATGGCCAGCCTGGACAGCGCGGTGCTGTGGTTCATCGCCGCCGGCGGCATGTTCTATACCGTGGGCGTGGGCTTCTACGTGCGCAAGTCGATGGTCTACAACCGCGCCATCTGGCACGCGCACGTGCTGGGCGGCGCGCTGTCGCACTGGTGCGCCATCTGGTTGTGCCTGCAGCCGTTGCAGACGGCCTGAGGGCCTGGCAGAAGCGAGCGTTGCCAGAGCGGCGTGCGCTGGTCATGCCGCCGCGGTGGTGACGTTCAGCCGCCGACCGTAAGCTCGGCACCTGCCATGGCGATGCATGGAAAAGGACCGATCCCGATGTGCAATGCCGCGCGTTTCGTCGTTGCCGCCGCGCTGCTTGGCGCGGCCGCGCAGGCGCATGCCCAGCAGGCCGAGCCCGCGCCCGCCGCGCCCAGCCCGCCGCAACAGGACATCCAGACCCTCGACGAAGTGCGCGCGTTGCCGCCGGACGTGGAGCAGCCGCTGGACCTGTACCGCTTCAAGAACCCGGTCAGCGCCCAACCCAACCGCTTCGACAAGGATTGGCGGCCACCACCCTCGGTGGAACAGGTCAGCCAGGGCGGCGGCTACATCGCGCTCGGCGTCTATTACGTTGCCGGCAAGGTCGCCAAGGGCCTGCACACCCTCACCGGCGCACCGGACCAGATCCAGGCGGCGGTCGCCCGCCCACCGCCGTTGAGCGATGCGCAGATCCGCCGCGCCGCGGAACTGTGCGACGCGCAGAACGCGGACTGCGCTGGGCAGCAGTGAGCGTGTCCGGGCTGATGCAGCCACTGGTCCGAGCCGCTCGCCGGGCGAGGCCGCTGATCCCGTAGAAGACTGCGCTGCTGCACTTCGGTAGTCGTCCAGGCTCGCGTGCTTCGCGCTCACCCGGCATCGAGAAGCCTGCTCCGCCTTCTGCGCGGCTTGCGCAGAACGCGGGCAGGCGCTTGCCGGCTACAGCGAGCAGCGCAGGCGGCGGCCGCGGTGGACGAAGGTGTCGGTGCGCGCGTCGTAGCTGCGGTAGCGCTGCTGGCAGGCGCGCACGTGGCGATACCAATCGTCGTGCCGCGCGCGGTGCGCGGGCGGGTTGCCCGGACGCGGGCCCCACTTGGGATCCCAGCGGCCGTAGCGCCTGTCGTCCGGGTGGTCGTCCCTGCGGTGGTCGTCGCGGTGGTCGCCGGGCCGATCGTCGCGGCGGTTGTCGTGCCGGGCTTCGTCGTGGCGGGCGGGAGCGAGTTGGCCAGGCCGCGGCGGGTCGTCGTGACGCCGGTCGTCGTCGTGACGGTCCTGGGGCGGGACCTGGTCCGCGCCTGCAACGGCGGGAAGGCCGGCGGCCAGGGCGCAAGCGATCACAACTCCAAGCATCTTGTTCATTCGATTCTCCATGGGCGGGTAACGCACTGCGTGCGATCCGGCGCTGACGCTACGCGCACCGGTACGGTGACGCCGTGATGCCGTCCGTCCGTGCAGGCGGCCGGCCGCCTGGAGACCGTGGACGATCAGCGAATGCAGCGTGGCTGGCGGGGAGCCATCGCCGAATGGCGGCCGGGATGCCGGATGGGGCCGCCGCCGGGTGACGGCGGTCGCCGGCCAGCTGTCAGCGCGCGAGGATGGCCTGGGCCAGCTGCAGGTCGCTGGCCTGGCGCGCGCCCGGGTCGCGTTCGCGCAGCGAGCGCAGCGCCGATTCCAGTTGCGCGCCGCGGATGCGGCCGTCGCTGGCGACGAAGCTCGCGGCATCGTCGCGCGCCTGCAGCACCACTTTGTCGTCGCCGGAGCTGCTGCTGCCGGCCGAGGACGCGCCGGCGGAGGTGCCGGCGAAGCTCGAGGCCTGGGCTAGCATCGGCAGGGAAAGGCTCGCCAGCAACGCGCCGGCCAAGGTGATCTTGTTCGTGGATATCGCTCCAGGGTGGGTGCAGCGTCTTCCCGGCGTTCGGCGCCGGACGTTCCGACATCGCCGCAGCAGATTGCCGCAGCGATCGCATCATCGCGTCGAATAGCGCTGCGCGCTGCAGCGCTCCGATGCGCGCCGCACTGCCGGCGCTGGTCCGCGCTGCCGATGCTGTGGCGGCGTCGCGGGCGCGGACGCCTGCGACGCGCTACCGACGCCTGGGCGTTCAATCGCGCTGGCCGCAGCGGACCGAGCGACTGCGCGACAGCATCGCAGCGATCGTGTGCAGGCGCCGGCTCATCCAGCCGGCTGCCGGGCGCGCACGCGCCGACGGGATCTCCGGGAGGTCGAACAGCGCCTGCTCACCCGGACGCAAGGGGGGCGAGGAAGCGGAAGGCGTGGGATGGTGCGGCTTCATGGGGAGAGGCCTGGCGGGGTGGCAAAAACATTGGGGGGAACGAACGGCACGATGCAGCATTGTTGCTACGCGACGGCGACGGGTCAGCCCTGTCGTCGTTGCCTGCTCGGAACGCGATCTCGAACAGCTTGTATAAAAACCAAACTGTACGGTTCTATTATTGGGTGACTGTCTGTTGTTGTCAACACGAAAGCCAGGAAGCAGTTCAGCTCGCGGTGACCATTCGATGCGCCGCCTTGCCCGTGTCTTCCCGCTACGCCGAAATCGATGCGTCGCCGGCGTTGCGCGATCGTCTGCGCTGCACCAGCCGCTACAGCCGACACATGCAGCGCATCCGCCGCCAGGCCGATCTAACCGTCCGCGTCTTGCATGCCTTCCAGCAACGCGGCGATGCGCGCGGCGTCCTGCGTGGTGGACGCGGTGTACACCACCAGGCCGAGGTCGGGCTGGCCATCGACGGCGAAGGCGGAGTATTCCAGGCAGATCGGTTCGCGGCCGGGCTTGTGGATGGTCTTGCTGCCTTCGCCATGGCTGCGCACGTCGCGCTCGTTCCAGAGTTCGCGGAAGCGCGGGCTGGCCTGGCCGAGTTCGGCCACCAGCTGTTCGGCGCGTTGGGCGACGGCGGCACCGGCGCGCGCGGTCTCGGCGCGGAAGGTGGCCACGGCGAAGCGCGCGACCCGTTCCCAGTCGGGCATGGTCTGCGCCGCAACGGGCCGGCAGAACACCAGGCGCAGGATGTTGCGCTCGGCCGGCGGCAGCTGGCCGTAGTCGGTGAGCACCGCGCTGGCGGCGCGGTTCCAGGCCAGCACGTCCCAGGCGGCGGTCTTGACGTAGGCCGGACTCAGCGGCAACGCGTCGAGCACGCGCCGCAATCGCGGGGTGACCTGCGCCGGCACCGGCCCGTGCGTGCGCGGCGGGCGCTGCTGCGCCAGCAGGAACAGGTGCTCGCGCTCGTCTTCGTTGAGATCCAGCGCGGCCGCGATGCGTTGCAGCGCATCGGCCGAAGGCGCGCCGCCGCGGCCCTGTTCCAGCCAGGTGTACCAGGTGGCGCTGACGTGGGCGCGCTGCGCCACTTCCTCGCGGCGCAGGCCGGGCGTGCGCCGGCGCGCGGCGGGCAGGCCGAACGCGGCCGGGTCAAGGCGCGCGCGCCTTTCGCGCAGGTAGTTGCCGAGTGGATTGTGCTCGCTCACGCCGCTGTCCTGCCTGTTAGTGGCCATACCGGTATCGCGCCTCGGCTGCAGTGCCGCGGCGGTCTGCGACAGGATGCACCGCATTCCATCCTCAAGGAGATTGCCATGCATGTGTTCGTGACTGGCGCCACCGGCTTCGTCGGCTCGGCCGTGGTGCGCGAGCTGTTGGATGCCGGGCATCGGGTCACCGGCCTGGCCCGTTCCGACGCGTCGGCTGCGGCGCTGCAGGCGGCCGGTGCGCAGGTGCACCGCGGCGCGCTGGATGACGCCGACAGCCTGCGTCGCGGCGCGGCAGCGGCCGATGGCGTGATCCATACCGCCTTCATCCACGACTTCGCCCATTACCTGGACAACTGCCAGGCCGATGGGCGCGCGATCGCCGCGTTGGGTGCGGGGCTGGCCGGCAGCGACCGCCCGCTGCTGGTGACCTCGGGCACGGCGGTGTTGCCGCAAGGCCGCCTCGGCATCGAGGCCGTGCGCGCCGATCCGGCGAATGCGCCGCCGCGCGCAATTTCCGAGACCGCGGCGCTGGCGTTGCTGCCGCAGCGGGTGCGGGCGATGGTGTTGCGGCTGCCGCCGTCGGTGCATGGCGAAGGCGACCACGGTTTCGTGCCCATGCTGATCGGCATCGCCCGCGACACGGGCGTGTCCGCCTACGTGGGCGACGGCACCAATCGCTGGCCGGCGGTGCAGCGCACGGATGCGGCGCGGCTGTACCGGCTGGCGCTGGAGCGCGGGCAGGCCGGTGCGTGCTATCACGGCAATGCCGAGGAGGGCGTGGCGTTCGGCGAGATCGCTGCGGCCATCGGCCGGCACCTGCAGTTGCCGGTGCGCGCGGTACCGGCCGAGGCAGCGCCGGCGCAGTTCGGCTGGATGGCACGGTTCGCCAGCCAGGACGTCCCCGCCTCCAGCGCATGGACGCGCGAACGGCTGGGCTGGCAGCCGACCGGCCCGGGCCTGCTGCAAGACTTGGACGGCGCCGGCTATTTCGCCGGTTGAGCCGCCCGCGGGTGACGTTTACCCGCGTTGCCGACCTCAGCCGCAGGCCCAGTCGAATTGCATGTCCTTGAAGTCCAGTTGCGCATTGCCGCCGCCGAAGTTGTAGCCGCCGAATTCTTCTTCGAACCCGATGTAGTACGGGCTTAATTCCGGCACGTTCTGCACCGGGCGCATGGTGCCGCCGAGGTGGTTGGCGGCGTGGCCGGCGGCCCAGTCGTGTTCGCGGTAGTTCTCTGTCGCGATCTCGCCGTCCAGCCAGTAGTGGAACGGCTGGTAGTCGCCATCGCCGGGCGTATCGCCGAAGTATTCCCGCGGCGGCTTGCCGGCGTTGGGATCGTTGGCGCGCGCGCTCAGCTTGAACGGGCGATGGACGGTGTGCGGGTCGTGCGCTTCCAGCAGCGGTATCTCCCGCCGCTCCCACGCAGCGAAGCCGGCCGCCGCCCCGGCGCCGAACCACTGCGGCACGGCCAACACGTGCTGCAGCGGACTGTCCACCAACGGTGGCGGTGGGCAAGGCGGGCCATCGACTTCGTCCTGGCTCAGCAGGATCACCGCGTAGGCGCAGCCCAGGATGTCGCGCATCCGCGACAGCCGCGGATGCGCCTGCCGCGCGCGTTCCCAGAAGGGCAGCAGCGCCGCGTCGTCCGGCGGCAGCGGGCTTGGCGCATCGACCACGTCTTCCATGCCATCCGGCCCGCCGATCGGCCCGCCGTCGTTGTGATCCAGCGAAGTGGCGAAGAACGACAGCGCCACCACGTCGGCACCATGCACGCGATAGTCCGCCGGCAGCCGCAAGGTGAAGCCGTGCAGCATCGGATAGCCGCTGTGCGGATCCAGCGGCCACTGCGCCGGGCGAATCCCGGGCGGCAGGCCGAAGCACCAGCCATCGCTGTCGCGCGCCGGTGGGCCGCTGCGCCAATCGTCCAAGGCGATGTCGTATGCCTGCATGCGGTCGTTCCCGGTTTACGGATCGATGAGATGCGCCGCTGCCGCCTGGACGGTGGAAGGACGCCTGTAGGAGCGGCTTCAGCCGCGACAGGAAACACGGTGAAGCACATGCCGTCGGGTCCTGTCGCGGCTGAAGCCGCTGCTACAGGATCCGGCGGCACGTCGCGCCACCTTGCAGGCGCGACGTCGCCACGACGTTCGACCTGCTGTCACGCGTGGGCCAGTTCAGCGTGCCGCGCCCAGATATTTCTCCAACTCGTCGGCGCGCGCGCAGAGCCGCCACAGCGCCGCTTCGGCGCGCTGCAGGCTTTCCGCCTGGGTGCCGCCGTAGAGCGAATTGTCCAGATCTTTGGCCTGAGCATTGGATTGCTCCCAGGCGTACTGCGCGTCCATCAAACGCGAGCGCGCATTGCCGTCGAGCTCGTAGCGCAGCCGGTCGTAGACTCGCTCCAGGCGATCCTCCTGCAAGGTCTGCTCGCGCTCGATGCAGCGCTCCTGATCGACCCCGCCGCGCGCCTGCTTGCGGCAGCTCAGGTAGGTGGCCGACAAGCCCCTGGGTGCGCCCGAGTTTTCCTGCGGCGGAGGTTGCTGCTGTTGCAACTGCTGAAGTTGTTGCAGTTGCTGCTGCATCAGCTGCTGCTGCTGTTGCATCTGCTGTTGCTGCAGCAGCTGTTGTTGTCCCTGCTGCTGCGCACCGGCCTGGGCACTGGCGGCCGCAGCGCCCAGCAACACGACCCACAACAGCCAGCGGCGCTTGTTTTCCCTGGTTCCCATGCGTCCTTCCCCTTGCATCGTTCCATTTGCGAAGACAGCTTTACAAGCCTGCAGTTAATGTTTTGCTAAGAATACGCGGCACGCAGCGATCCTGGCAGTGTCGACCCGCAATGCGATGCCCGGAAAAACCTGAAATGGCAAGGCCGCAGAGATGGGCAGCACGGATCGCACGGCATGTCGGGGCTATACTCCGACCGCTTCCTCATCTCGCGACATCGATCTGCCCAGAACCATGGATCGGTTCGCGCGCTCTCACTGGACGCGTCCCTGGAGTGCCATGACTTCCAAGCTCTTGCCATTCGTGCTGGCCACCGCGCTGTTGGCCGCTTGCCAGCCCGAACACGGCTCCGCGGCGGCATCTGCCGCGGCCGCGCCTGCCGCCATCGCCGACCCGAAGCCCGCAGCGCCGGCAAGCGCAGCGGTGGCGCCTGCGTCGGGCGACGCCACGCCTGCCCCGGCATCCTCGCTGCGCGCGGCGCTGACGGTCCTTGCCGCCGCGCAGCCGCCTTCCTGGGCGCAGGTGAAGGCGATTCCCGGTCTGGGCGAACTGGCGCCGGCAGACGGGGTACGGATCTACCCGGTGGCGGTCCGCGGCAAGACCACCCTGGCCGGATTCGGCGAAGCGCCGCTGCCGGACGGCAAGGTGGGAGCGGATGCCGGAACGCGCACGGGCAACGAAGGCGAGGCCAGCGTGACCTTCGCCGGCGATGCGGCGACGGCGTTGCTGCTGGTGGTGCGCAAGTTCTATCCGGGCACCGACTACGCCAAGGTCTTGCGTGCGCAATTGCGTGCCGGCGACCGGGTGGTGCGCCGCGATGGCGTCTGCGACGACAGCATCCCTTCGCCTGCGCCGGCCGCCATGGAGTATTGGGTGGCGCTGGAGGGCGCCGAGCGGCCGCTGGCGGTCACCGCCTCGACGGTGGATGGCGGCAACAACGGACCGGGCTATACCGATTTCGAATTCAGGCGCGGCGGCGCCCATGTCACGCTGGCGCAGTGCGGTCGCTGAGGCGACCGGAGCGCGAGGACTGATCCCGGGGGCGACATTACCCGACATCGGCCTTTGGGCCGATCATTGCAAGGAGCAGCGAAATGGACGACAAGCGCAGCGAAAATTCGGTCGCGACCGCACGTGCGTGGACGCAAGGCAACATCGCCGGCCTCGACGACAGCATGACCCGGCGGTTGGTGGCATCGACGGTCTATACCGAGAGCAACGGCGGCGATCTGGCGATCACCAATGACCAGGGCTATGTGGGCCGCTATCAGGCCGGCGCCGGGTGGCTGGCCGATGCCGGCCTGGTCGATCAGAACCGCTATCGGCAGGCGCTGAAGGATTCCGGCTATACGCGCGAGTGGGACTGGGCCGTGTCCGGTGGCATGACCCGGTTTCTGAACAACCCGGAAAACTGGAACAACGGCCTGAGCCTCGAGCAGTACAAGGCCTCGGCCGATGTGCAGGACGGCGCCTTCAAGACCATCAGCGATGCGGCCTACCAGCAGGCCATGCGTACCGGCGTGCTGCACGAGGGCGATACGCCCGAACATATCGCCGGCATCTTGAAGGCGCGACATATCTCCGGTGCCGGCGGCGCGGCGCAAGTGGTGCAGGGCAGTTCGGTCGCAGACTCCAACGGCACCAGCAACGCCGACTACTACAACGACATCGCCATCAACCAGGATCGGCTGGATGCCGGCATGGGACTGGATCCGGCGCGCGAGCGCAGCGTGCTGATCCGCGGTGCATTGCAGGATGGGCAACTCGCGCCGGGCGAGAAGGGCGAGGGCGTGCGCCAGCTGCAGGAAGCGCTGGCGGCACAGGGCTATACCGTCGGGACGCCGGACGGCAAGTTCGGGCCGAACACCGAACGCTGCGTGCGCGAGTATCAGCAGGCCCACGGCATGCCGGTTACCGCGACGGCCGACGCCGCGATGCTGGCGACGCTCGGTGTGGGCCAGCATATCCGGCAGATGCCCGATGGCGCATTGCGCGACGGCCGCCTGGAGCACGGCGAGAAAGGCGATGCGGTGCGCGCCTTGCAGCAGGCGCTGCGCGACAACGGCGAGCAGGTCGGAGTCGATGGCGATTTCGGATCCGGCACGCAACGCGCGCTTAAGCACTACCAGGAAGGCGCGGGTTTGCCATCTACCGGGGTCGCCGACAGGGAGACGTTGCAATCGCTGGAACTCGGCGCGTTGTTGCAGCAGATTCCCCAATCGCCGTCGCCGTCTTCCGCAACCCCGCAACCCGCCGCGGCTGCGCCGCCGCCGTCCACTGCTCCCACGACAGCAGCCGCAGCGGTCAGCATGGCCGATCCCGGGCATCCGGAGCACGCGATGTACACCGCCGTGGTCGGCAAGCTGGAGGCGCTTGGGGATCGCGGCGCATTCCAGGGGCGCGAGGCGCTGGAGCGCGCGGCCGGCCAGATCGTGGTCGAGGCCAAGGTCAGCGGCCTGCAGAAGGTGGACCACGTGGTGCCGAGCAACAACGGCGGTTTCATCGCCGTGGAGGGCGGATTGCAGGATCCTGCGCATCGCCGTGTCTATGTCGATCAGGCGCAGGCCGTGAACCAGTCGGTCGAGCAGAGTTCGCGTCAACTGGAAACGTTGAACGCCGACGTGCAGCGTTTGCAGGCGCAGGAGCCGGCACAGAATCAGGCGCGCGGCATGCCGATGTGATCGGTGCCGGCGGCGCCGGCGCAGGGATGCGCGGGTCGCCCGCCAGCCCGCCGCACGGGGCCCGCCCTGGTCCAGTCGATCAGGCGAAGGTACTGCCCGAGCCGGTCGGCGCTGGCGCATTCGGCGCGGGCCGCGCGAACGCCTAAGATGGCGCGCTCGGCAACGTTCAAGCCGATACGCCCGCCCCTCTTCCCACTTGCCTCGCCCATGACCTCAAGACGCCTGCTGGTCCGCACCCTGTTCGCCCTGGCGCCGCTGTTCGCGGGCACCGCTCATGCCAACGACACCAGCTTCGGCGATGCCAATGGCACCATCCAGCTGATCCAGCAGCCGGACATCCGCATGAGCAAGGAGGCCTTGTTCATCAGCGAGGACCTGGTGCGTGTGGACTACGTGTTCACCAACACCAGTACGCGCGATCTGGTGGTGCCGATCGCGTTCCCGATGCCGCCGATGTACTTCGGCATGGCCGACCACAGCGAACTGACCGAGTTCAAGCTGTGGGTGGACGGCAAGCCGGTCCGCACCGAGCGCAAGCTGGTGGCGCAGCTGGAGAATGGTGCCGACGTCTCGCGGCAGTGGGCCGCCAGCGGCTGGAGCAGCGACGACCTGGCCAGCTACGTCGAATCCGGCGAGACGCCGAAGGGCCGCAAGCCGCTGCCCAAGGGCTGGTTCGACCCGGATGGGCAGCCGCTTTTCACGCTCAGCGAGTATTTCACCTGGCAGCAGCCTTTTGCCGCGGGCAAGGCGGTGTCGATCCGCCACAGCTATGCGCCGAGCCTGGCGACCGGCGTGCCGCAGCCGGCCGGCGAGCTGATCCGCGACTACGCCAAGGACACCTGCATGGACGCCGGCGCGCAGCAGAGCGCACGCCGCCGCGAGGGCGAGCACGGCCTGCAGTGGAGCAACCTGCGCTACATCCTGCTGACCGGCAACAACTGGAAGGGGCCGATCCAGGACTTCCACCTGACCTTGAAGAAGCGCGCGCCGACCGACCTGGTCAGCCTGTGCTTCGATGGTGAGCTGAAGCGGACCGATCCGCTGACCTTCGAATTCGTGCAGAAGGATTTCGTGCCGAAGCAGGATCTGAACGTGCTATTCCTGCGGTAGTCGACTGGCGCTACGCGCGGGCTGAAGCCGACGTCCCGCTGAACGCGAGCCGGACTGCGCCGGCCATCATGGCCGCTTGCGGTAGCGGAGACGCAGGGCAATCGGGCAGCATGCGCCAGCGCCGACGGTCGAGGCTGTCGGCGACCCTTTTCGCCGGTGCATGCCCATGCTCGATCCTGCCGCCGCTCGTTCCGATTCCGTCGCGCTGGTGGCGGCGCGCATCGATCGCCTGCCGGCGACGGCCACGCTGTGGCGTCTGGTCGCGTTGCTGGCGCTGGGCGGCTTCTTCGAACTGTACGACCTGTTCCAGACCGCCTACATCAGCCCGGGCCTGCTGCGCGACGGCATCTTCGCCACCGGTGCGGCGGGCGCGTTCGGCATCGCCGACCAGGCCGCGTTCGCTTCGGCCACGTTCCTGGGCCTGTTCCTCGGCGCCAGCCTGCTCAGTCCGTTCGCCGATCGCTTCGGGCGCCGTCCGGTGTTCGCCTTCGCGCTGCTCTGGTACACCGCCGCGACCGTGGCGATGGGCCTGCAGAGCACGGCGCTGGGCGTGATCGGGTGGCGTTTCGTGGTCGGCATCGGCCTGGGCATCGAGCTGGTCACCATCGATACCTATCTGTCCGAGCTGATGCCCAGGCACATGCGCGGAGCGGCCTTCGCGTTCGCATTCTTCGTGCAGTTCCTGGCGGTGCCGGCGGTGGCGGTGAGCGCGTGGGCGCTGGTGCCGCATGCGCCGCTCGGGATCAGCGGCTGGCGCTGGGTGGTACTGCTCAGCGGCACGTTCGCGGTGGCGATCTGGTGGCTGCGCCGGCGCCTGCCGGAATCGGCGCGCTGGCTGGCGGCGCAGGGCCGGCACGCCGAGGCCGACGCGGTGCTGCGCGATCTGGAAGCGCGCTGTAGTGCCGACCTGGGGCGCGCGCTGGACCCGCCGCAGCCCGAACCGCAGGGCGTCTCCACCGCGACGCAGGGGCGTTTCGCCGCGCTGTGGAAAGCGCCCTACCGGCGCCGCGTGGCGATGCTGGTGGCGTTCCATGTGTTCCAGGCGATCGGCTTCTTCGGCTTCGGCAACTGGTTGCCGGCGCTGTTGTCGGCGCAAGGCGCGGACAGCGTGCATGGGCTGGGCTATGCGTTCGCGATCTCGCTGGCCTATCCGCTGGCGCCGTTGCTGTTGCTGCGCGTCGCCCAGCGCTGGGAGAACAAGTGGCAGGTGGTGTGGTCGGCGCTCGGCGCGGTGCTGTTCGGCACGCTGTTCGCCTGGCAGACCCAGCCACTGGCGATCATCGCCTGCGGCGCGGCGATCACGTTCTGCAATGCCTGGATGAGCTTCGCCTACCACGGCTACCAGGCCGAGCTGTTCCCGACCGCATTGCGTGCACGTGCGGTGGGCTTCTGCTATTCCTTCAGCCGCCTGTCCACCGCCGGCAGCAGCCTGCTGATCGGGCTGTTGCTGGAGCGCGCCGGCAATCGTGGCGTGCTGGCTTTCATCGTCGCCAGCCTGCTGGCGGTGGCCGGGATCATCGGCATCTTCGGCCCGCGCACCCGCAACCGCACGCTGGAGCAGATCGCGGGCTAGGGCGCCGCGTTCCCGGTTTCGTCATCTGCCCTCGACAGCATCGCGGCGGTAGCCGGTGCATGCTGTGCGCTCCCACGCCACGACTCCTGGCCATGACCTCCAATCTCCCCGTTCCCGCCATGGATGCCGCCGATCACCGCGATCTGGCCCAGGCGCACGCGCTGCTCGAACATCCCGGCCTGGCGGCGAAGATCGCCAATACGGTCGGCGCGCCGATCGAGGATCTGCTCAGCAAGCGTCTGCCGAAGGCGCTGTCCTCGCGGATCGACGCCATCAGCCATCGCGCGCTGCGCATCGCCTTGCGCTCGGCGCTGCTGACCCTGCGTGCCCAGGCGCCGGGCGCGGCGCGGCCGCGCCTGCATGGGGTGGCGGTGGCCGCGACCGGCGCCGCCGGCGGTTTCTTCGGCCTGCCGGGGTTGCTGGTCGAACTGCCGCTGACCACCACGCTGATGCTGCGTTCGATCGCCGACATCGCCCGCGCCGAGGGCGAGCGGCTGGACGATCCGGCCACCACCCTGGCCTGTCTCGAAGTGCTGGCGCACGGCGGGCGCAGCGCGCGCGACGACGGCAGCGAGTCGGGTTATTTCGCGGTGCGTACCGCGATGGCGCAGCAGCTCAGCGCCGCCGCGCAGTACATCGCCGCGCACGGCATCGGCAGCAAGGGCGCGCCGGCGCTGGTGTCGCTGATGTCGCGGATCGCAGCGAAGTTCTCGATCACGGTCAGCGAGAAGCTGGCGGCGCAGGCGGTGCCGCTGGTCGGCGCGGCCAGCGGTGCGCTGCTCAACACGGTGTTCATGGCGCATTTCCAGGCGATGGCGCGCGGCCACTTCATCGTGCGCCGGCTGGAGCGGCGCTACGGCGAGGCCGCGGTGCGGCAGGCCTACGAGGCGTTGCCGGCGGCGACGTGATGGCCTTGCGGCGTCGCATGCGCGTCGGCACATGCGCCGTTCCGGTGGCGATGCGCGCGCCGCCGGGAGCGGACGCGGACGCCGTGTTCTAGCCCACTTCCCGCATCACTTCGATGAACGCCTGCAGCCCCGCCGGCACATGGCGGTGGCCCGGGTAGTACAGGAACAGCCCCGGCAGCGGCGGGCACCAATCGTCGAGCACGCGCACCAGCGCGCCGCTGTCCAGCTGCGCCTGCACCGCCACTTCCGACAGGTAGGCGATGCCCATGCCGGCGATTGCGGCATCGGCCATCAACCCAAGATGATCGAGCGTAAGCGGGCCGCCGACCTCCATCGCCATTTCCTGGCCGTGGCGCGCGAATTCCCAGCGATACGGCTTGCCGCTGGGTAGGCGGAAGCCGATGCAGGTGTGCTGCGCGAGTTCGTCGGGCGTGCGCGGCGGCGGGTGGCGCGCCAGGTACGCGGGCGAGGCGGCGGCGATGAAGCGCTGCGGGCCGCCGAACGGCACCGCGATCATGTCCTGCGGCAGCGCTTCGCCCAGGCGCATGCCGGCGTCGAAGCCGGCAGCGACGATGTCGACCAGCCGGCCTTCGCTGACCAGGTCCAGCGCCATCGCCGGGTAGCGCTGCAGGAAGCTCGGCACCACCCGCTGCAGCAGCAGGCGCACTGCGGTCTCGTTGGCGTTGATGCGCAGCGTGCCGCTGGGGCCTCGCCCCAGGCTGCCGACGTCGTCCAGGGTCTGGTCCAGTTCGCGCAGCAGCGGCTGCAGCCGTGCGACCAGCCGCGCACCGGCTTCGGTCGGCGCGACGCTGCGCGTGGTCCGGTGCAGCAGGCGCACACCCAGCCGCGTCTCCAGGGTGCGCATCATGTGGCTGAGCGTGGACGGCGACAGCCCGAGTTCGTCGGCGGCCTTGCGGAAGCTGCGATGCGCGACGATCGCGGCGAAGGCGCTGAGATCGGTCAGGGCGGGCCGCTGACTCATGGGTGATTTTCACTGGCGCATGCGGGATTGGACGGATAGTAACAGTGATGCGCGAGGCCTAGTCTGATCCCGACCGCCACGCTTCTGTGGCCTTTGCGAGAGGGCAAGCCCATGAACCGCACGCATTTCATTACCGGGACCTCGTCCGGTTTCGGCCGCCTGCTGACCGAACACCTGCTGGCGCGCGGCGATCGCGTCGCCGCCACATTGCGCCGTCCCGAGGCGCTGGACGATCTGAAGGCCGAGTACGGCGAGCGCCTGTGGGTGGCGGCGCTGGACGTGACCGACGCCGCAGCGGTGCGCGCCGTGGTCGGCCGCGCCTTTGCCGACATCGGACGCATCGACGTGGTGGTCAGCAATGCCGGCTACGCGGTGTTCGGCGCCGCCGAGGAAGCCAGCGACGCGCAGCTGCGCCGGCAACTGGACACCAACCTGATCGGCTCGATCCAGCTGATCCGCGCGGTGCTGCCGCATCTGCGCGCGCAGGGCGGCGGACGCATCGTGCAGGTGTCCTCGGAAGGCGGGCAGATCGCCTATCCGGGTTTCAGCCTGTACCACGCCAGCAAGTGGGGCATCGAAGGCTTCGTCGAGGCGGTGGCGCAGGAAGTGGCGCCGTTCGGCATCGCCTTCACCCTGGTCGAGCCCGGCCCGGCGGCGACCGATTTCGGCCGCGGCCTGGACCGCACCGAGCCCAGCCCGATCTATGCGGACACGCCGGTGCAGGCGCTGCGCCGCGCGCTGGAGGATGGCGGCTTCGTGCTCGGCGACGCGCGCAAGATGGTGCGCGAAATGCTCGTCTCGCTGGACGTGTCCCCGCCACCGCGGCGTTTGCTGCTCGGTGCGCAGGCGTATGTGCAGGTGCGCGCGGCGCTGCAGCAGCGGCTGGTCGAACTGGACGCGCAGCGGGCGATCGCGCTGTCCACCGAGAGGGATGCGGCATGACGCGCGGCTTGCGCTGACCTGGCGCCGGCGTCGCGATGCCGGACAGGCTGGCGGCAGCGCGTGCGGCGGGATCGTGCAAAGCCGCGCGCGTGCGGCGCCGGTATCCTTCGCGTTCGATCGCCGCCTGGGAGGGCATGCACGTGACGGGATACCTGCGAATGATGACGCCGGCAGCGCTCGCGCTGCTGGCGAGCCTGGCGGCTCCGGTCGCGATCGCCGCCGATGCGCCGGCGCACGACGGCGTCCGCCACATGCCGGCGTTCGACCTGCCGCTGTCGCCGTTCCTGAGCGCGCAGGCGCAGGCCGCGGCGCGCGACGGCATGGCCCATGGCGATCCGTTGGCGAAGATGGACAACGCCACGCTGGCACGCGAGCTGCCGCGCATCCGCGCCGAAACCGAGGCTTGGGCCAAAGGCGTGGTGGAACCGCTGCGCGAGCGCTACGGGGTGAAGATCAGCACCGCGACCTGGAACGGCGTGCCGGTGACGCTGGTGCAGCCCCGCGATGCTTCGCCGGCGCAGCGCCAGCGGCTGTTGATCGAACTGCACGGCGGTTCGTTCGTGATGGGCAGCGCCGCCTCGTTCGGCATGATGGAGGCGATTCCGGTGGCGGCGATGACCGGCGTCACCGTGGTCAGCGTCGACTACCGGATGGGGCCGGAACACAGGTTTCCCGCCGCCAGCGAGGATGTGGCCACGGTGTACCGCGAAGCGCTCAAGCACTATGCGCCGCAGCATATCGGCCTGTTCGGGTGCTCGGCCGGCGGCGTGTTGACCGGCGAGTCGCTGGCCTGGTTCGCCAAGGAAAAGCTGCCGATGCCGGCGGCAGCGGGCATGTTCTGCGCCGGCGGCGATGCGCGTTACCGCGGCGATTCGCGCTACGTGGTGGCGGCGGTGAACGACGCGCCGCTGCCCGATGCGCAGGGCGTGCTGCCGATCATGGAAGACCTGTACTACGGCGCCGCGGTGGATTTCCACGATCCGCTGGTGTCGCCGGTGTTTTCCGATGCGGTGCTGGCGCAGTTTCCGCCGTTGCTGTTCATCACCGGCACGCGTGCGGCCGAACTGAGCAATGTCGCCTACACCCATTCGCGGCTGGTCGATCTGGGCCGCGACGCGGATCTGCACGTGTGGGACGGCATGGGCCATGCGTTCCATCTGAACGACGCGCTGCCCGAAAGCCAGCAGGCCCTGCGGGTGATCGCGCGCTTCTTCCGCAAGCATCTGGAGTTGCCGGAAGCGCCTGCCGCTATGCCCTGAGGCGGAGCGCGTGCGGCAGCGGGCGCGGCAGCGCCGAGCGAATGCGGCTGCAGCGTGGTCCGGTGCGGCGCGTGACGCGATGACCTGGATGACGTGCGCTCGCCGGCGAAGCGACCGCCGTCATTCGGCAAGACTGGCCGCCGCTGCGCCGGAGTGGCACAGTGGCACACGGCGCCGAGCGCGCCAGCGTCACCGCGCTGCGCTCCCGCCGACGCTTCCGTTTCCACGCAGGTCCCCGCCATGAAAACCCGTTCCAGATCCGAGACCGACGACGACCAGCCGCGCCTGGCGGTGCTGATCGATGCCGACAACGCGCAGCCGTCGGTGATCGAAGGCCTGCTGGCCGAAGTGGCCAAGTACGGCGTGGCCAGCGTCAAGCGCATCTACGGCGACTTCACCAGCACGCGCATGACCCAGTGGAAGCAGGCGCTGCTGAAGCATTCGATCAGCCCGGTGCAGCAGTTCGCCTACACCAGCGGCAAGAACGCCACCGACAGCTCGCTGATCATCGACGCGATGGACCTGCTGTACACCGGCCGCTTCGATGGCTTCTGCCTGGTCTCCAGCGACAGCGATTTCACCCGCCTGGCGCAGCGCCTGCGCGAGGAGGGGCCGACCGTGTACGGCTTCGGCGAGCGCAAGACGCCGGACGCGTTCGTGCAGGCCTGCGACAAGTTCATCTACACCGAAGTGCTGCGCAGCGAGGCAGCCAGCGCCGAACCGTCCAAGCCGGCTGCCGCCGCTGCCAAACCGGCGACCAAGGGACGCAAGACGCCACAGGTTGCGCAGGCGGCGCAGACCGCCAAGCCCGAGACAGCGGCTGCCGTGGCCGCGACCGCGGCGGCGCCCGCTGCGCCCGCCGATGCGAAGCTGTCCGCACCGCTGAAACTGCTGCGCCAGGCGATCGAGGAAGCCTCCGACGACCAGGGCTGGGCCGGACTCGGCAGCGTCGGCAGCTACCTCAACAAGGTGCGCCCGGATTTCGATCCACGCCTGTACGGGCACAAGAAGCTCAGCGACCTGCTGCGCCGGCTGTCGGCGCAGTTCGAGCTTGAGGAGCGCGGCAACGAAGGCGGCAGCAAGCGCATCTTCGTGCGTTCGCGCAGTTGACCGCGATACGCCTCCGCCAAGCCGTGGCGCATGCTGCGGTCGCCACCAAGCGATGAGCGATGAACGATAGACCCTACGCACCGTCCTGCGACCGCAATCGCGCGCCGATCCTGCAGGTGCTGCAGCGGCATTTCGCCGAGCGCCGCCATGTGCTGGAGATCGGCAGCGGCACCGGCCAGCATGCGGTGCATTTCGCCGCCGCCTTGCCGCAATTGACCTGGCAATGCAGCGAGCGTGCCGAGCACCTGCCCGGCATCGCGCAATGGCTGGACGCGGCGGCATTGCCGAACACGCCGCCGGCCTTGGCCCTGGACGTGCAGCAAGGGCCATGGCCGGCCGCCGGCTACGATGCGGTGTTCACCGCCAATACGTTGCACATCATGGGCTGGCCCGCGGTGCAGGCGTTCTTCGCCGGTGCCGGCGCGCTGTTGGCCGACTGCGCTGACGGCACGCTGGCGGTCTACGGGCCGTTCAACTACGGCGGCACCTTCAGCAGCGACAGCAACCGCGAGTTCGACGCCTGGCTGAAGGCGCGCGATGCCGCGAGCGGGATCCGCGACTTCGAGGCGGTCGCCGCGCTGGCGCAGGCGCAGGGCCTGGTGCTGCAGGAGGACGCGGCGATGCCCGCGAACAATCGCTGCCTGGTGTGGCGGCGCGGCTGAGTCCTGCCGCGGCGCGGCGACTGCGCAGCGGGCACGGTGGTTCCCCGGTATAGTCGCGCTGCGATTTCAGGGACGCTGCCGTCCCTCCCCGTTCGCGTGCGCAGGCCATGTCGTCGTGCGCGGCGCGGGCCATGGACGCCTACCGGGACTTGTTCGATGTCGATGCTCATTGCCGCGCGCAGCGCCCTGGTCCTGGAGACCAACAACCTGCGTGGCGGGGACGCGGCGGCGGTGCGCGCCGAGGCGAGCCTGCAGCGGGTCATGCGCGCGCTGGCCGCGCAGAGCGTGCCGCTGGACGCGCTGGCGCAGCTGATCGTGACCCACGATGGCTTGAGCGAAGCGGCCTGTGCGGCGCTGGTCGCGATCGCCGGGCGCCCGATCGGGTTCGTGCGCATCGACGCGGCGACCGGCTATTACGATGCCAAGAACGCCGGCTTCGCCGCCACCGATCCGCACCGCTGCGACTATGTGGTGTTCGCCGACGCCGACTGTCTGCCGGATCGCGAATGGTTGGCCGCACTGCTGCAGCCGTTCGCGCAGCAGCCCGCGCCGGCGGCGGTGGCCGGCCGCACCAGCTACCGTGCCGATGTGCTCGGCTCCGCGCTGACCACGCTGGACTTCATGTACTTCCCCAGTCCGCTGCAGGCGCAGGCGACGCGGAATTTCTATGCCAACAACGTCGCGTTCCGGCGCGCGGTGTTCGCCCAGCACGGCTACCAGCCGCTGGACGGCGTCTACCGCGCGCATTGCCAGGTGCTGGGGCTGCGCCTGCAGGCGGCCGGGGTGGCGGTGCATTACGCGGCACAGGCGCATACCGTGCACCGGCTGCCGGATACCCGCCGCGAGGCGCTGCAGCTGCGCTGGTGGCGCGGCCAGGACACGCTGGGGCTGACGCCGCATCTGGTGCGCGCCTACCTACCCGATGCGCTGCAGTGGCTCGGCCGCAGCGGGCCGCTCGGGCCGTTGTGCGTGCTCGCCTCGCGCCTGTGGTTCAGCGCGCGCGCGTTGAACCGGCAAGACCTGCCACCACTGCGCGGCCTGCGCTGGTGCGCGGCGCTGCTGCTGATCGCCGGCTTCTCCGCGGTGGACATGGCCGGCGCACTGGCGCGCGGACTGGGCTGGCGCCGTGGCGGCCAGGCCGATGCGCAGGCGCTGTCCTATCACCGCGCGTGAGCGGCAACCGGTGACGGCGCTACCCGCGGGCGCCACGTTCGCCACGCTGCGCGACCTGGAGCCGCCGCCGCTGCGCGGCTGGCTGCGCTGGCAGGCGTGGCTGGTCGATCGGATCAAGCGCGCGGCGCTGCGCCAGTTGCATGCCAGCGTCGCCGGCGAACGCCTGCTGCTGCGCATGTACCTGATCGGCGAGGAAGCCACCGAGTTGGCGTTGCAGCGCGAAGTGCCGGTGCAGCGGCCGGCCTGGCTGGTGCCGCTGATGGACCGGCACCTGCAGGAGGAGCAGTGGCATGCGCAGGCGTTTGCCGCCGCGCTGGCCGCGCGTGGCGACCTGCAGCCCACGCGTCGGCCCGACCGCCTGAGCCGGCGTAAGATCGCGCAATGGCATCGCCTGGCCGAGCGCCATGCCGGCGCCTTCGCGCAGGGGCTGCTGGTGCCTGCGTTCGCGATCGGGCTGTGCGCCGAGCAGATGGCGTCGCGGGTGCTGCAGCGGCATTGCGCGACCTTGCCCGCCGACCATGCGCTGCAGCCGTTGCTGGGGCGGGTGCTGGGCGACGAACAACGGCACGTGCGGCAGTGCCGGCAGATCCTGCAGCGGTTGGTGAACGCGCAGGAACAGCCGGCGTTGAGCGTATTGCTGGCCGAGGTGCGGCGGATCGATCGCGCCTTCGGCGTCAGCGGCGCCCTGGGCATGTACCTGGCCGGCGTGGTCTTGCGCGTGCGCGGCGCAGTGTGGCGCTGAACCCGCCGCGCCTGCTGTACCTGGCCACCGCCGATGCGCGCGGGCATCTGATGCGTGCGCAATTGCTGACCCATGCGCTGCGCGCGCAGGGGGCGCACGTCGATGTGCTGACCACCTCCGCGGCGGGCATGCAGTTCCTGCGCCGCTTCGGCATCGACGCCGCGTTGCTGTCGCCGCGCTACGCCGTGCAGTTCGATGCGCGGCAGAACATGCGCGCGGCCGCGACCGACGCCAATGTCGCCGCCTACCTGCTGCATCCGGCGCGGATGCTGCGCGACATCCTGCGGCTGCGGCGTCGCCTGCGCGGCGTCGACCTGATTCTCAACGATTCGTTCCATCCGGCCCTGCTGGTGATGGGGATGCTGCCGGGCTGGCGGCGCAAGATCATGCATGTCTATGGCGCCAGCCTGCGCGCGGCGTTGCAGGGGAATTTCGACGGCCGTCTGCCGCGGCCGGTGGCGGCCTTGTTCGCGCGGCTGATCGGCTGGCAGATCGACGCGGCGGCGGCGCAACTGGAGCACGATTTCGCGCAGCCGCGGCTGCAGGCGTGCGGCCGCCGTTTCCGCCTGCCTACGCCGGTCGCGCTGGCCGCGCCCGCCGCGCCAGGCGCGCCGCCGCAGGTGCCGACCGCGGCGGTGTACCTGAATCCGCACTTCCGCGATCCGGCCTTGGCCCAGGCGCTGGAGCAGGGCCTGCAGCGCGCAGGCCTGCACAGCCACCGGGTCGGCGAAGGCTATGCCGATCGCGCCGGCTGGGTAGCTGAGGATCCGCAGTGGATCGCCTGCGCCGCCACCAGCACGCTGCTGGTCTCGGCGCCGGGCATGGCCGCGCTGTCGGTGGCGCAGGTGTATCGACGGCCGATCCTGCTGCTGCTCACCGAACAGCCCGAACAGCAGCGCAATGCGCGCCGCGCCGCCGCCCGCGGGCTGCCGCACCGGACGGTGGTGTGGCGCGGCGATGGCGAGGCGTTCGCGCATTCGGTGGCAGCGGCGTGCCGTGCGCTGCAGGCCGAACCGCCGCCGCCCGCGCCGGAGCCGGCCCCGCTCGATGCGCCCGCGCGGCTGCAGCTATGGGTGCACCTGATCCTGGCGCTGGCGCGTGGGCAATGCGTGCCGAGCGCCGATGCGGTCGTTGCCGCACCCGCTCCTATGTCGGTGCGGCAGGAGCAGGGCACATGACCGCCGCCTTGCCGCCGGCATTGCGGCGGCTGAGTCCGTGGCGCAGCGCGCTGGCCTTGGCATCGGACTGGGCAATGATCGCGCTGTGCTTCGCCGCGGCGATCCGCTATCCGCATCCGCTGGTGTATCTGCTGGCGGCGCTGCTCGTGGCGCGCACCCAGTTGGCGCTGGCGGTGATGATGCACGAGGGCGCGCACGGCCTGCTGGCGCGGCGGCAGACGCACAACGACCTGTTGGCGCAACTGTGCGCGGCCGGGCCGTTGTTCCTGTCCTTGTTCGCCTATCGCCAGGGCCATCTGCAACACCACCGCGCGCCGATGGCCGACGACGATCCGGTGGCGATCGTGTTCGGCATCGCCGATTACCCGGTCTCGCGGCGTCGGCTGGCGGCGCGCTTGCTGCGCGATGTCACCGGCATCGGCTACGTGCTCGCGGTGCGCGATGCGCTGCGGCGGCGCCGCGCGCATGCCCCGGAGTCCGGCGCGCCGGCGCCGGCCGGCCATCTGCCGTTGGTGCTGGGCTCGATCGCGGTCAGCAATGGCGTGCTGCTGGGGACGCTCGCCGTGCTCGGCCACGCAGGGCTGTACCTGGGCCTGTGGCTGCTGCCGGCGCTGACCTTCCTGCAATTGTTCGCGCGCATTCGCGCCATCGCCGAACATGCCGGCTATCCGGCGTGCGAAGACCAGCGCCGCAACGCCCGCAGCATCGTCCGCCGCAGCTGGCAGACGTTCTTCTGCGGGCCGCACGCCATCCACTATCACATCGAACACCACCAGTACGTGCGCGTGCCGTTCTATCGGCTGTCGGCGGTGCATCGCTGGATGCGCGCGCACGGGCAATTGCCTGCCGCCAACCTGTACCGCGGCTACGGCGCGGTGCTGCGCGAGGTCAGCCGCGGCCCGGCGGCCTGATCGGTGCGCTGCGGTGCATGTGCCGCAGCGTGCCGATACGCCCGCTGCGAGCGCCGCCTACAGCGGTTCTGCCGTGCACAACGCACGCATGCTGGCCGAGCCCACGGTCTGCCGGTTGGCATCGGTGACCAGCACGTTGGCGGTGATGTAGCCGCTGGCCCTGGGGCAGTAGAAGCTGCAATAGACCTGATTGGCGCAGCTCGCCGGATAGATCACGTTCAGCCCGTTGGAGTTGAACGACCAGGCGTAGGTGTAGGCGCCGGCCGGCGTCACGTCGGCATAGCAGAGGTTGCTTCCGGTACAGTCGAGGGTGACGCTTTGGGCGCGTGCCGATGGCGCGATGCCCAGCGAGGCGGCAGCGACGAACAGCAAAGCGGCGAGTGTCGAAACGGCCTTGTTCATGGACATGTCCTGGCTGAAGATCCCCTGCGTCGGCGATGCTGCCAGATCGTCCGGGCGAAGACGCGATGTCCATCACCGTCCACGAAGCGCAGCAGGTCGCTACGCCGCGACGTGGCGCATTTGGGATTGATTTCTCGGCGTATCGGGAGATCGACGGCCACGCTTGCAGGGCGCCGGCCGGCAAATCGATGCACCGCAGCATGGCGTTGCCGCGCCGGCGTCTGCCGAGGCGCGTTGCGGGCACGTGAGGACAAGCGCATGCAGCCTCATCGCGCGCTCACCCCGGTGGCACGGGGGATTAACCGGACGTTCGCCACTGTGCGATCACCACGGGCCGATGCAGATGGCCGGTGATCCCAATCACTGCGGAGCGTTCCCAATGAGCAACAACGAAGCACGCGATCTCAATCGCGATCCCATCTCCGGCACGCCGGGCTCGCATCCGGTCGGCGTCGGCGTCGGCGGCACCGCGGGTGGCGTCGCCGCCGGGGCGCTGGCCGGTACCGTGTTCGGACCGCTCGGCACGCTGATCGGTGCTGCGGTCGGCGTCGTCGTCGGTGCCGCCGCGGGCAAGGGCGTGGCCGAACGCATCGACCCGACCGGCGAAACCGAGTACTGGCGCGAGGAATACCGCAACCGCGACTACGTGAAGTCCGATTACGACTACGAGCGCGACTATGCGGCGGCCTACGGCCTCGGCCTGCAGGCGCGCGAGCAGTATCCGACCCGTAGCTGGGAAGAGACCGAAACCGAGCTGTCGCGCGACTGGGGCACGCGCCGCGGCGAGTCGCGCCTGGAGTGGGAGGATGCCCGCCTGGCGGCACGCGACTCCTGGCAGCGTGCCGACACCACGTATCGCACCTACGAAGACAGCGACCGCTACTACGCCGAGCGCTTCGACAGCGTGGATTACCGCGACGCCGATGCCGGCTACGACGACTACCGCCCGGCCTACCGCTACGGCATCCAGGCGCGCAGCCGCTATCAGGACCGCGACTGGGACGACCGCCTGGAGACGGACCTGGAAAGCGGCTGGGAACGTGCCAAGGATCGCTCGCGGCTGACCTGGGCGCAGGCCAAGGCGGCGGTGCGCGAGGCCTTCCATTCGGATCTCTACCACGGCACGGGTCGCGGCACGCCGCCGGATCCGCGCGTCTGACCCGGCGCATCTCCAGGCCACGGGGCCCATGCCTAGTGCCTGGCGATGCGTGCTTTCAGAACATGAAAGCGGAAGCCTGATGTCCAACCTGTAGGAGCGGCTTCAGCCGCGACATGCGCCATCAGCTGCCCATGTCGCGGCTGAAGCCGCTCCTACAGAAATCGGCGCCTTGCACACGAGGCGCTGCTGGTTGCTCCTGGACTCGGACCAGCCATGCCACTTGAGTACGTGTGGGCGCGACTTCAGTCGCGACGGGGCCTTCGCCGATACGTCCCGTCGCGACTGAAGTCGCTCCCACATTCGTTATGTGTCGCCCTGCATGCCAGCAATCGTGCGCGCAGTGCAGGAAGCAGTCGGTCGCTGGACGCCTCTCCGCCAAGCAAGCGCTGATCCCCAGCGGATACGGCGCGGCAGATCGCAACCGCGCGATCCGCGACCGCTATCGCTCAAGCCGCCTGCACGATATGCAGCGCCTTCGGATTGCGCCAGGTCGCCAGCAGCCGCGCCTCGCGCTGCTTGGCCTCGTGCAGGTGCGCTTCCTTGACGTGGCCGTAGCCGCGGATGTGTTCCGGCACGCTGGCGATCTCCACCGCCAGCGCCAGGTTGTCCGCCGCGAGCCGTTCCAGCAGCTCGCCCACGGTGCGTTCGTAGTCGGAGATCAGCTGCCGTTCGCCGCGGCGTTCGGCGCTGTAGCCGAAGAGGTCGAACGCGCCGCCGCGCAGCACGCGCAGCTTGGCCAGCCACTTGAACGCGGTGAACATCCACGGCCCGTACTCGCGCTTCAGCGTGCGGCCTTGCGCGTCCTTCTTGGCCAGCAGCGGCGGCGCCAGGTGGAAACGCAGCGAATAGGCGCCGTCGAACTGCTGCTGCAGCTGGCGCTGGAAATCGCCGCTGGTGTACAGCCGGGCCACTTCGTATTCGTCCTTGTAGGCCATCAGCTTGAACGCGTAGCGCGCCACCGCCTCGGTCAAGGCGGTGGAACCGGCGGCGACGCGCTGCTCGGCCTCGCGCACGCGTTCCACCAGCGCGGTGTAGCGCGCGGCGTAGGCGGCGTCCTGGTAATCGACCAGGAACGCGCGGCGGCGCGCGACCAGTTCGTGCAGCGAGCGCGACAGGCGGCTGTCGTCCAGCGGCGCATGGCCGCTGTCGGCGGCATCGCCGGCGGCGGGCAGGTCGCGTGCCTGGCGCGCGTTGTGCGGATTGCGCGGCGCGGCGCTGGCACCGCCCTCGTGGCCTTCCCACTCGCCCGGCGGCAGCTGCTGCAGCCGCTGCGCGGCGGGTTCGGCGCCGGCCGCGACGCTGCCGGGCATGCCCGCGGCCTGCTGCACCGCGGCCAGGTCCAGCGCCGCCAGGCGGCCCCAGGCGAAGGCCTGCTGGTTCATCGCCACCGCGGCGCCGTTGAGTTCGATCGCGCGCATCAGTGCGTCGTGCGACAGCGGCACCAGTCCCTGCTGCCAGGCGTAGCCGAGCATGAACAGGTTGCTGGCGATGGCGTCGCCGAGCAGCGCGGTGGCCAGTTGCGTGGCGTCGAGCAGCAAGGGCTCGCGCCCGCCCAGGGCCAGGCGCACGCCGGCGACGATGTCGGCGGCGGGGAACTGCATGTCCGGGTGCGTGGTGAAGGTGCCGGGCATCGCCTCGTAGGTGTTGAGCACCACCTGCGAGCGGTCGCCGCGCACCTTGGACAGCGCCCAGTAGTCGTTGACCACCACCATGTCGCAGCCCAGCACCAGATCGGCCTCGCCGGCGGCGATGCGCACCGCGTGCAGGTCCTCGGGCTGGCGCGCCAGGCGGATATGGGTGGTGACCGCGCCGCCCTTCTGCGCCAGTCCGGTCTGGTCGAGCACGCTGGCGCCCTTGCCTTCCAGGTGGCCGGCCATGCCCAGCAGCGCGCCGATGGTGACCACGCCGGTGCCGCCGACGCCGGTGATCAGGATGTTCCAGGGCTGCGCCAGGTCGCTGCGGAACACCGGCGGCGGCAGGTCCTGCAGCAGCGTGGCCGCGTCGGCCTTGCGGCCCTTGCGCAGCGCGCCGCCATGCACGGTGACGAAGCTGGGGCAGAAGCCGGAGACGCAGGAGTAATCCTTGTTGCAGCCGGACTGGTCGATCTGCCGCTTGCGCCCGAACTCGGTCTCCTTCGGCAGCACCGATACGCAGAAGCTCTTCTCGCCGCAGTCGCCGCAGCCTTCGCAGACCAGCGAGTTGACCAGCACGCGCTTGGCCGGATCGGGCAGCTTGCCGCGCTTGCGCCGGCGCCGCTTCTCGGTGGCGCAGGTCTGGTCGTAGATCAGGATGCTGGTGCCCTTGACCTCGCGCAGGCGCTTTTGCACCGCGTCCAGCTCGCTGCGGTCGTGGAACTCGACGTCGCTGGGGAACTGCTCGCGGCGCCGCGTCCACTTGCCGATGTCGTCGCTGACCAGGGCGATGCTGTGCACACCTTCGGCACGCATCTGCCGGGCGATGTCGGGCACGCTCAACGTGCCGTCCACCGGCTGCCCGCCGGTCATCGCCACCGCGTCGTTGTAGAGGATCTTGTAGGTGATGTTGACGCCGGCGGCGATCGATTGCCGGATCGCCAGCGAGCCGCTGTGGAAATAGGTGCCGTCGCCCAGGTTCTGGAACACGTGCGGGGTGTCGGTGAACGGCGCCTGCCCGGCCCAGGTCACGCCTTCGCCGCCCATGTGGGTGAAGGTGTCGGTGGAGCGGTCCATCCACGTCACCATGTAGTGGCAGCCGATCCCGCCGAGCGCGCGCGAGCCCTCCGGCACCACGGTGGAGGTGTTGTGCGGGCAGCCGGAGCAGTAGTGCGGCACGCGCGGGAAATTGGCGCGCGGCAGGGCCATTTCCGCTTCCTTGGCCTCCATCCAGCGCAGCCGCTGCTCGATCGACTCGGTATTGAAGAACCGCTGGATGCGCTTGCCGATCACCGCGGCGATGGTCGCCGGGGTCAGTTCGCCGGTGGACGGCAGGATCCACTCGCCGGCCTCGTCGTACTTGCCGACGATGCTCGGGCGCGGACCGGCGCTGGCCGGCCAGTTGTAGAACTGTTCCTTCATCTGCCGCTCGATGAAGGCCTTCTTCTCCTCCACCACCACGATGTCGTCCAGGCCCTGCGCGAACGCGGCGATGCCGATCGGCTCCAGCGGCCAGGTCATGCCGACCTTGTACACGCGGATGCCGATGTCGCGGCAGGCGCGTTCGTCCAGGCCCAGGTATTCCAGCGCCTGCAGCACGTCCAGGTAGCTCTTGCCGGTGGTGACGATGCCCAGCCGCGCATGCGGCGAATCCATCACCGTGCGGTCCACGCCGTTGGCGCGGGCGAAGGCCTGCGCGGCGCGCACTGCGTAACGGTGCAGGCGCATCTCCTGGTCCAGCGGCGGATCCGGCCAGCGGATGTTGAGCCCGCCCGGCGGCAATGCGAAATCCTCCGGCAGCACGATCTGCCGCGCGAACGGATCCACCTCCACCGAGGCCGAGGATTCCACCGTCTCGGCGATGGTCTTGAAGCCGATCCAGCGCCCGGTGTAGCGGCTCATCGCCCAGCCGAGCAGGCCCAGGTCGAGGATGTCCTGCACCCCGGCCGGGTTGAGCACCGGCATCATCGCGCTGACGAATTCCTCTTCCGAGCCGTGCGGCAGGGTCGAACTGCGGCAGGCGTGGTCGTCGGCGGCCAGCGCCAGCACGCCGCCGTGGCGCGAGGTGCCGGCGGCGTTGCCGTGCTTGAACACGTCGCCGCAGCGGTCCACGCCCGGGCCCTTGCCGTACCACATCGCGTACACGCCATCCACGCGCGCGCCGGGGAACAGGTTGGTCTGCTGCGTGCCCCACACCATGGTCGCGCCCAGGTCCTCGTTGAGGCCGGGCTGGAACTTCACGTTGGCTGCGTCCAGGTGCTTGCGTGCGCGCCACAGTTCCAGGTCGAAGCCGCCCAGCGGGCTGCCGCGGTAGCCGCTGACGAAGCCGCCGGTGTCGAGTCCGGCGGCGCGGTCGCGCAACTGCTGCATCAGCGGCAGGCGCACCAGCGCCTGCACGCCGGACAGATAGATGCGGCCGTCGGTGCGGGTGTACTTGTGCTCCAGGGTGTAGCCGCTATCCACGCTGTCGGCGGCCGGTGTGGCGAGGGAGGACGGCGGACGCGGATCGGCGATGCGGTTCATGGCTTGCCTGGAGATGGAAGGCTGGCGCGCGCCCGGCGCAGGCCAGGCACGATCCCCCGATTGTATCAGCGGCATTTTGTGCGCCCGCCCCTCGCCCCCGGCGGCGGACCCGGTTAGGATGCGGATGGGGGAGGGGACCACCTCCAAGGGGTTGTCAGCAGTGAATGCACATAAATACGCACTGGCCGCGATGCTGGCCTGGGTGGGCATGGCCGCGGTCGATGCGCACGCGCAGGCCTTGCCGGCGCCGAAGGAGTTCTATTTCGACCAGGACCGCAGCACCACGCGGCCGGTGACGGCGATCGCCGGCAGCGGCGAGGCGCTGGTCGATCGCCTCGCCAGCACCGTGCAACGCGATCCGAACGCGGTCGAGGCGCGCGCGCAGCTGGCGGCGATCGCGATGGCCGGCGGGCGCCGCGAACTGGGCGAAGAGCTGTACCAGACGGCGCTGCGCGCGCTGAGCGCCGGCGCGCAGCGCCGCCAGATCGAGTGGAACTACGGCTGGGACCTGTTGCGTGGCGGCGATCCGGCGCGCGCGCTGGCGCAGTGGAGCGGCCTGGTCAACGGCCGTCCGGCGGCGCCGGACTGGGTGCCGCCGACGCTGGCGCTGGTGCTGTGGCGGCTGGACCGCAAGGACGAGGCGGTGAAGTGGTACGCCGCCGCCGTGCGCACCTGGCCGGACCAGTGGGGCGCTGGCGCCGACTTCGCCAAGCTGCTGCCGGCCTGGCGCGACGACGAACGCGCCACCCTGGCCGACGTGCAGGCCGCCTGGCAGGCCAAGCCGCCTGCCTGGCCCTGACGCACTTGCGCCCGCGCCGCGGCCTGAGTCGCGGCCACCGCAACTAGCGATGGCGCGGTTGGACCACTGCAGCGGGGTCTTCGGCCCCGACGCTGTGCGCGGTCGTCGGGTGCATCGCTCCGTTCGTCGCGGCTGAAGCCGCTCCTACAGGGGCTTGCGCGAAGCCGGCCGGATGCACTGTGGGAGGGGCTTCAGCCCCGACGCGGGACCGCTGCATGCGCCAGCGCCGCCGCGCCACGTTCCACCGCACGGGCATATCCGAAACCGAAGGTGCATCGCTCCGTTCGTCGCGGCTGAAGCCGCTCCTACAGTGGCTTGCGCGAAGCCGGCTGGGTGCACTGTGGGAGGGGCTTCAGCCCCGACGCAGGAACGTTGCAAGCGCCAGCGCCGCCGCGTCGCGCGCTGCGGCGCATGTGATCGACCGGCCTGCCCGCACGCGCATGCGATGATGCCGGCGTACCCGCCAGATTCCCGTTGTACCGATGGCTTTCGACGCGTTCGCCCTGATCCTGGCCATGTTGGCGCTCGGCAAGCTGTTCGCGCGCCTGCGCGTGTTGCCGGCCAACACCACCGAAGTGCTCAACGGCGTGGTGCTGTACCTGTGCCTGCCGGCCTCGGTGCTGATCTACGTGCCGCGCCTGCAGTTGAACCTGTCCCTGCTCGGGCTGATGGTCACCCCGTGGCTGTTGGCCGGCGTCACCGTGCTGGCGGTGCTGGCGCTGCGCCGGCCGCTGCGCCTGCGCCGCGAGGAGCACGCGGCGCTGCTGTTGTGCGTGGGCCTGAGCAATTCCAGCTTCATCGGCTATCCGATGGTGCGCGCGCTGCTCGGCGAGACGGCGCTGCCGTATGCGGTGGTCTACGACCAGTTCGGCACCTTCGTGCTGCTGTCGAGCTTCGGCCTGTACGTGCTGGCCCGCTACGGCGGCGAGACCCCGCCGTCGCTGCGGCAGACGCTGCTGCGCATGGCCCGCTTCCCGCCGCTGTGGGCGCTGGCGTTCGCGTTGACCCTGATGCCGGCGCAGCCGCCGGCGTGGATCGCCTCGGGCCTGCAACACCTGGCCGATGCGATGCTGCCGCTGGTGATGCTGGCGGTGGGCTTCTCGATCCAGTTGCGGTTGCCGCGCGAGGAACTCAAGCCGCTCGCCGCCGGCCTGCTGCTGAAGCTGCTGCTGTTGCCGGCGCTGGCCTGGCCGCTGTCGTGGGCGCTGGGCCTGCGCGGACAGGCGCTGCAGGCCAACGTGCTCGAATCGGCGATGCCGACGATGATCACCGCGGCGGCGCTGGCGATCTCGCACCGGCTGGCGCCGCGGCTGGCGGCGGCGTTGGTCGGTTACGGCATCCTGTTGTCGCTGGCTACGCTGCCGGCGTGGGCGTGGCTGCTCGGGGCGCTGGGCTGACGCTTCCGTTTCGCGCGATCGCGCGTGGGGCCCCGTAGGCGGCGCTAAGACGGCACTACCGGCAAAACCCCCGATCGAGGGTGAAGCACCTCCCGCAGCGAAACGGAACCCAGCCGGACACTCAATCCGCCGGCACCGTGCGCTCGCGCGCCCACTCGCGCAGCGCCTGCACCTGCTCGGCCATCACCACCGACAGCGGCCGCGTGCCGCGGAGTTCCTGCATCAGCAGCTCGGTGTCCAGCGGCCGGCTCTCGGCATGCGCCGCATACAGGCCGGAGACGATGGCCTGCTCGATCTCGGCGCCGGAAAAGCCGTTCGCCGCGGCGGCCAGCGCCGGCAGCGCAAAGTCGTCCTCGCGCAGTTTGCGCCGCGCCAGGTGCAGGCGCAGCAATTCCACCCGCGTGTCGGCATCGGGCAGGTCGACGAAGAAGATCTCGTCGAAGCGGCCCTTGCGCAGCAGCTCCGCCGGCAGTTCGT
This sequence comes from Xanthomonas bonasiae, assembly GCF_014836395.1. Taxonomy (NCBI): domain Bacteria; kingdom Pseudomonadati; phylum Pseudomonadota; class Gammaproteobacteria; order Lysobacterales; family Lysobacteraceae; genus Xanthomonas; species Xanthomonas bonasiae. The sequence continues at coordinate 64,701 of NZ_JACSQX010000014.1, read as the reverse complement.
GCACCTGGTTGGCGGTGGCGACGATGAACACGCCGCCGGCACCGGCTGTGCCGCCGCGCTCGGCCATCCAGGTCAGCAGGTAGCCGAGCACGCGCCGCGACACGCCGCCGTCCTCGCCGCCGCTGGCCAGGCCCTTCTCGATCTCGTCGATCCACAGCACGCACGGCGCCAGCTGTTCGGCCGCGGCCAGCGCCCCGCGCAGGTTCTTCTCGGTCTCGCCGTGGTACTTGTCGTACAGCGAGCCGAAGTCCAGGCGCAGCAGCGGCACGCCGAAGCCGGCGGCGGTGGCCTTGGCCAGCATCGACTTGCCGCAGCCCTGCACACCCAGCAGCAGCACGCCCTTGGGCGGGTCCAGCCCGGGCGGGGAGGTGCCGGCGAATACCGCGCGGCGCTGCTCGATCCAGCGCTTGAGCCGGCGCGCGCCGGCCACGTCGGCGAAGCGGGTGGCGTCGTATTCGTAGTGCAGGTGGCCGCTGCGGTTGAGCAGCTCGAACTTGAGCCTGGCCAGCTGCGGCAGGTCGGCGGCGTTGAGCGCGCCGTCGGCGTAGATCAGCTGGCGGGCGATGCGGCGCGCGTCGATCAGGCTCAGCCCCTGCAGGTTGCGCACGACCTGCTTGACCGCCTCGCCGTCCACCTCGACCCGGCGCCCGCCGAACTCGCGCGCGTAGCCGGCGGCCTCTTCCTGCACCATCTTCAGCAGCGCGTTGGCGTCCGGCAGGCGCGGGTTGAAGCGCGTGGCCAGCGCTTCCAGCTCGGCCGGCAGCTCGATCTTGGCGCCGATCAGCACCAGCACGTGCGGCTGGCAATGGCGGCGCTCGACGATGTCGCGCAGCAGGCGCTGGTGGCTGGCGTAGCCCAGGTACGGCACCACGTCCAGCAACAGGTAGATGCCGCGCTGGTCGGCCTGCTTGATTGCCTGCAGCACCGCGCTGGCGTCGGGCGGGCCGCTCGGCTCGTCCTCGCGGTCCAGGTCGATGCGGCGCAGGCCCTCGGTGATCGACCAGCGGTGCAGTGCGCGCCAGACCTGCATCAGCGCCTGCCGGAACAGCGCCACGATGCGCGCCTCCTCCTGGGTCTCGATGACGATCAGGGGGGTGTTGGCGCGGATCAGCGCGGTCAGGTCCTGCAGCTCGCTCATGGGCGATCCGTTGCCGTGGGGCCGCCACGATAGCAACGCGCCGCCCCGCCCGCTACGCGTTGACTACCGGCCAACATGGGGCCGGTGTACGCTGCGGCCTCTTCTTCCGGAAGCGAGGCGCGCATGAAGACGATCCTGGTGGCCGGCTCCAAGGGCGGCGTGGGCAAGACCACGATTGCCACGCACCTGGCCGCGTACTACGCGCTGGCCGGCAAGCGTACGGTGCTGGCCGATGCCGATCCGCAGGGCTCCTCGACCCGCTGGGCCGAGCGCCGCGCCGGCCTGGACAGCGCGGTGCTGCCGATCGACGCCAGCCGCAAACGCAACTGGCGCGCGGCGCTGCCGGACGACACCCAGCGGGTGATCATCGACGGTGCCGCCGGCGCCATGGCCGAGGACCTGGCCCAGTTCCTCGACGAGGCCGACGCGGTGGTGGTGCCGGTGATGCCCTCGGCGCTGGACATCGAGGCCACCGTCGGCTTCCTCAACACCCTGGCCAAGGTGCCGCGGGTGCACCAGCGCAAGCTGCCGGTGGGGCTGGTGATCAACCGCAGCAAGCCGTGGACCCACGCCGCGCAACAGGCGCTGGAGATGCTCGGCGGCTGGCCGTATCCGGTGCTGGCGCAGCTGCGCGACAGCCAGGCCTACGTGGTGCTGGTCGGCCTCGGCCGCAGCCTGTTCGACTACCGTTCCGCTCAGGTGCGCGATCACCAGCAGGACTGGGAACCCTTGCTCAAGTGGCTCAAGAAGGCCTGACCGATGACCATCGTCCTGCGTGAAGTGATCCTGCTGCGTCATGCCCATGCCGAACCGGCCGACACCGGCCAGGCCGATTTCGACCGGCCGCTGTCGCCGCACGGGCTGGCCGAGGCCGAGGCCGCCGGGCGCTGGCTGCTGGAGCAGCGGCTGGTGCCCGATCGCGTGCTGTGCTCGCCGGCGCGCCGCGCGCGCGAGACCCTGGAAGCGGTGCTGGAACTGACCGGCTATGCCGAGCAGCGCCTGGAGCCGCGGATCTACGAGGCCACCTCCGGCACCCTGGCGGCGCTGATGGACGAGCATCGCGACGTCGAGCGCCTGCTGCTGGTCGGCCACAACCCGGGCCTGGAGCAGCTGGCCGCGCTGATGCACAGCGGCCAGTCCGGCGACTACCGCGGCATGCCCACCGCCAGCGTGGTGGTGCTGACGGTGCCGCAGGACGCGGCGATCGAGCCGGGTGTCGCCCGACTGACTGCGTTCTGGTGGCCCTGAACGCACCGCGCCGGCGCCTGCGCCCGGCGCTGTGCACCGCGCTGCTGTCGCTGTGCCTGTTGCCGGGCTGGGGCAGCGCGCAGGCGCCGCCGCTGTCGCCGGGGGAGCATGCCTTCGACCCGGCCCAGTCGCGCTTCGGTTTCGAGATCCGCACCCGCTTCGGGCAGCGCATCGAAGGCTTCTTCCCGCGCTTCGAAGGCACCGTGGAGATGCTGCCCGACGGCCGCCACCAGGTGCGCCTGCGCCTGTTCACCGGCTACGTGCAGATCCCCGGCAAACCGCGCTACACCGGCTGGATGCGCGGCGAGGATTTCTTCGACGCGGAACGCTTTCCGACCGTGTCCTTCGATTCGCAACCGTTCTCTCCGCAGCTGCTGACCAGCGGCGGCGCGTTGGTGGGCACGCTGAGCATCCGCGGGGTCGGCCATACCGAGACGCTGACCATGATGCCGTCGGCATGCAGCCGCCCAGGCTATGATTGCGATGTGATCAGCCGCGGTACGGTTCTGCGTGGACGTTATGGAATGGACAAGTGGGATCTGGCCTTGAGCGATCGGGTCACTTTCGTGCTGCGCGCACGGCTGACCGGAGCGGACGCCCGGTGACAGCGTGGTTGAGGGTCCTGGTGCTGGCGGCGATGCTGCTCGGCAGCGGTTGCGCGAGCCTGTCGCAGGCCCAGCACGGCCGCGCGGTGGCGATCGCCGAAGCGGCGCGCGATGGCCGCGTCGACTGCACGCAAAGCGACCACTGCGCGCTGGCCTCGCCGCTGCGCGCGCTGGCCGGCAAGGCCTTCGCCGCATCCGGCGACGCCGCCCCGCGCCACTACGCCACCATCCTGGACCACGGCGAGGAAGCGCTGGTGGCGCGGGTTAACCTGATCCGCAGCGCCAGCCGCAGCATCGACCTGCAGACCTACATCTTCGACAAGGACGACAGCGCGCGGCTGGTGATGGACGAGCTGCTGGCCGCGGCGCGGCGCGGCGTGCAGGTGCGGGTGCTGATCGACCAGCTGTCGGCGATCTCCGACCTGCAGATCCTCGGCGCGCTGGCCGGCGCGCACCAGAATTTCTCGCTGCGCATCTACAACCCCACCTTCGGCCTGGCCAAGCCCAACTACATGCACTACGCCGCCAGCGTGCTGTGCTGTTTCCGCCGCTTCAACCAGCGCATGCACAACAAGCTGCTGGTGGTGGACGACGCGATCGGCGTGGTCGGCGGGCGCAACTACCAGGACGACTATTACGACTGGGACAGCGAGTACAACTTCCGCGACCGCGACGTGCTGGTGGCCGGGCCGGTGGCGCGCAGCATGGCCGCCAACTTCGACGCGTACTGGGCGGCGCGGCGCAGCGTGCCGGTTGCGCGGCTCAACGATGTCGGCAAGCTGCTGCTGCGCGACGGCGTGCCGCAGATGCCGCCGGCGCAGTTCCTGCGCCCGGAGCGGGTGCAGCGGGTGAGCGAGGAGGCGGCCGATCCGGCCTTCGTCGAGGACGCCTTCGTGCTGCCGGCGCTGCCGGTCAGGCACGTGGACTACGTCGCCGACCTGCCGCAGAAGCATCGCCGCGAGCACGGCCCCAAGGCGATCTCCACTGCGCCCAGGCTGGACAGGCTGATCGCCGATGCCAAGCAGGAGATCATCCTGCAGACGCCGTACCTGGTGCTGTCGGATCCGGCGCAGGAGATCTTCCGCGACCTGCGCAAGCGCGCGCAGCCGCCGAAGGTGATCGTGGCCACCAACAGCCTGGCCAGCACCGACAACCCGGTGGTGTATGCGCTGTCGTACAAGTACAAGCGCCGCAACCTGCGCGAGATGGGTTTCGACATCTACGAGTACAAGCCGTTCCCGCTGGACGCGCCGGTGGACTACGCCAACCTGCTGCCGTCGCCGCTGCAGTTGCCGGACGCCGGGGAGGCCCGCGGTCGCAATCCGCTGATCGGCGGCAGCGCCGCCGGGCGCAGCACGGTGCTCGGCAGCGGCAGCGGCGGACCCTCCGGCAGCGGCCGTCGCGCCGACGGCAGCCAGGTCGATCGGCGCGTGCTGCGCACCGAGACCCGCCCGTCGTTCCTCAGCCGCCGCGTCGCCAACCGGCCGCTGCCGGTGACCCGCGACGGCGCGCGCATGGGTCTGCACGCCAAGTCGCTGGTGGTGGACCGGCGCGTCGGCGTGATCGGCACCCACAACTTCGATCCGCGCAGCGAGACCTACAACACCGAGGGCGCGGTGATCATCGACGACCCGGCCTTCGCCCAGGCGCTGGCCGCCAGCATCGGCCGCGACATCGAGCCGGAGAATTCGTGGACGGTGGCGGCGCGGGTCAAGCCGCCCGTGCTGTCGGGCCTGAACTACAGCATGGGCAAGGCCTCCGAGGCGCTGCCGGTGCTGGATTTCTGGCCATGGCGCTACGCCACCAACTACGAATTCCAGCCCGGCCCCGACTGCCCGGCACCGCTGACCCGGCGCGATCCCGGCTTCCACCGCTGCTACAGCGCGGTCGGCGACTTCCCCGAGGTCAACGTCGGCCCGAAGTGGCTGCTGGTGCGGATGCTGACGGCATTCGGCTCGGGGCTGGTGCCGATTCTTTGAGTGCCGGGATTGGGGATTGGGGATTCGGGATTGGCAAAAGCGGTAGTACTGTTTGAGGGAGACGCCGCTGGCGAATCCCCAATCCCGAATCCCTAATCCCGGACCCAAGATGACCTTCCGCGACCCTGTCGATCTCGATGCCCTCAACGCCGCCGCCCGCGACACCCTGATCGCGCACCTGGGCATCGTCTTCACCGAGGCCGGGCCGGACTGGCTGCGCGCGACGATGCCGGTCGATGCGCGCACGCTGCAGCCGTACGGACTGCTGCACGGCGGCGCCTCGGTGGTGCTGGCCGAAACCCTGGGCAGCAGCGCCGGCAACCTGTGCGTGGCGCCGGACCGGATCTGCGTGGGCCTGGAGATCAACGCCAACCACTTGCGCGCGGCCCGCGCCGGCACGGTCACCGGCACCGCGCGGCCGCTGCACGTGGGCCGCGCCACCCAGGTCTGGGAGATCCGCATCGAGGACGCGGCCGGCAAGCCGGTCTGCGTGTCGCGGCTGACCCTGGCGGTGATCGCACGCAATTAGCGTGCACTCAGCCGTAACCGTCTTCATGCTGACACAATAGGGTGCTTCCCTCCCGGCTTCCGGTACCCTGACCAGAATGAGCGAGTTCTCCTCAACCGCCACGCACCACCACGGTGGGGCGCTGCGCTGGGTCCGTTACGGCTACCGCGTTCCGCTGCTGGCGTTGCACGTGTTGGTGTCGTTGCCGTTCCTGCTGGCGTGCATGGCGCTGTCGCCCGGCCGCGCCGGCGTCGAATCGTTCGGCGACCGCGTGGTGTGCTGGTGGTCGACCTGGTTGCTGCGCATCTTCGGCCTGCGCGTGCGCCGGGTCGGCACGCCGTTGCCCAATCCGGTGCTGTTCGTGGCCAACCACGTCAGCTGGATCGACATCGTGATGCTGCACAGCCAGCGCATGATGGGCTTCGTCGCCAAGCGCGAGATCGCCGGCTGGCCGCTGGTCGGCTGGCTGGCCACGCGCGGGCAGACCATCTTCCACCAGCGCGGCAACACCGAATCGCTGGGCGGGGTGCTGCAGGCGATGCTGGAACGGCTGCGCTCGGGGCGCTCGGTCGGCGTGTTCCCGGAAGGGCGCACCCGCGGCGGCCACGATGTCGGCCCGTTCCACGCGCGCATCTTCCAGGCCGCGGTGGAGGCCGAGGTGGCGGTGCAGCCGGTAGCGGTGCGCTACGGCGCCGGCGGTTCGGCGCAGACGGTCATCGCGTTCGGCCCGCACGAGAGCTTCTTTGCCAATTTCCTGCGCCTGCTGGGCGAGCCGGGCCGGGTGGCCGAGGTGCACTTCCTGGAACCGATCCGGCTGCAGGACGTGGAAGGGCGCCGGCGCATCGCCGAGATCTCGCGCGCGCGCATCGTCGCGGCGATGGCGCAACGCTGAACCATGGAACACTGCGGTCCGGGCGATTTGACCTATTGCTCCAATCGCCCGGCGCAAGCTCGCTGCCGATGATGAATGCCGCCGACTACCTCCCCCCGCGTTGGCTGCGCAACCCGCACCTGCAATCGGTGCTGGGCTCCAGCGCGCTGCGCGTGCGCCGCGGCGAACAGCTGCTCGCCGCCAGCGGCGCGACCACCACCTCGCACATCCTCGACGGCGGTGACGGCGTACGCCTGCAGGGCTGGCTGAGCGTGCCGGCCGGCGTTGCCGCGCCGCGCGGCACCGTGTTGCTGCTGCACGGTTGGGAAGGCAGCGCCGACTCCAGCTACATGCGCCTGACCGCGGCGCAACTGCTGGCGCGCGGCTACCAGGTGTTCCGGCTCAACTTCCGCGACCACGGCGGGACCCACCACCTCAACGTGGACCTGTTCCACTCCGAGCGCCTGGACGAAGTGGTCAACGCCGCCGGCGACCTGTGGCGGCGTTTTCCGGCGCCGACCCTGCTGGCCGCCGGCTATTCGCTGGGCGGCAATTTCGCATTGCGCCTGGCGCTGCGCGCCCCCGACGCCGGCCTGCCGCTGCAGCACGTGGCGGCGGTGTGCCCGCTGCTGGATCCGGCCACCACCATGCATCGGATCGAGCATGGCCCGCAGTTCTACGACTGGTATTTCCGCCGCAAGTGGCGCGAATCGCTGCTGCGCAAGCGCGAGCTGTTCCCCGACCGGCACGGCTACGACGATGCCACCCTGGCGCTGGACATGCGCGAGTTGATGGGCTGGCTGGCGCAGCGCCATGCCGGCTTCGCCAGCCTGGATGCGTATTTCGAAAGCTATTCGATCGCCGGCGAGCGCTTGCGCAACCTGAGCGTGCCGGCCGACATCCTGATGGCCGAGGACGACCCGGTGATCCCGCTGGACGATTTCCGCAACCTGCGCCTGCCGGACCTGGCGCGGCTGGAAATCGCGCGCTGGGGCGGGCACTGCGGCTTCATCGAGAATGCGCGCGGCGACGGGTTCGCCGAGCGCTGGGTGGCCGAACGCCTGACCGACGGCCTGCCTGCCTGAGCTAGGGTCTGTCGCCGGTTGCAGCGCGGGCCGCGCCGTGCGTGGCCCTGCCGGTGGGACCTGGCAGACCGCCAGCCGGCACCGCGTCGCTTGACCCGACCGGCGTTGCGCCACGCAGCACCGACCGACGGCCTGCCAGACCCAACGCGGCCTGCGCGCGAATTGGTGACGCGCCCAGGCGCAGGCCGGCCGGGCGCTCCCGTTACAATGCCGGTTTGCCCAGAGCCGGACCCTCATGCAAGAGCAAATTCTCGACGCCCTGCGCCGCCAGGCCAACGCCGACGCGCTGCGCATCGCCCAGGCCTGGGTGGCCGACGCCGCCGCCGACGCGCAGGCGCACCGCTGGCTGGCGCTGGCGCAGCAGCAGAACGGCGACACCGCCGCCGCGCTGGTCAGCATCGACCAGGCCATCGCGCTGGCGCCGGAAGACGCCGGCCTGCACCTGCTGCGCGCCGGCATGCTGCTCAGCGCCAACGACCTGGCCCAGGCCGAGGACGCGCTGGCACGCACCGCCGCGCTGGATCCCAACCAGTTCCTGGCCTACGTGATGCGCGCCCATCTGGCGCTGGGCCGCGGCGATCTGGACGAAGTGGAGCGGCTCAGCCGCACCGCCGCGCGGCTGGATCCGGAACATCCGCAACTGTTGGGCCTGGACGGCATGCTGGCGCTGCGCCGCGGCGATGCCGACCGCGCGCTGGCGCTGCTGTCGCGCGCGAGCAAGGCGCTGCCCGACGATCCGCGCTTGCTGTACGCGCTCGGTTTCGCCTACCTGGACAAGCAGCACCTGGCATTCGCCGAGACCGCGTTCCGCCGCGTCGCCACGCTGACCCGCGGCACCAGCGCGCTGATGGCGCTGGTCGCGCAGCTGGCGTACCGCCAGGGCCGCCTCGACGACGCCATCGCCGCACTGGACGCGGTGCTGGCCGATCCGGTCAGCGACACCGCCGGCATGCGCCGGCTGGCCGGCGAATACGCCTTGCAGGCCGGGCGCCCGGCCGATGCGCTGGAGCACCTGCGGCGCGCACTGGGCGCCGCCCCGGCCGACCGCCGCACCCTGCATGCAGCGTTGATCGCCTGGCAGCGGCTGGGGGCGGTCGAGGATGCCCGCGCCACCCTGGAAGCGGCGCTGGCCACCACCACCGATGCGCACGACCTGTGGCTGGCGCGGCTGGCCCTGGAGCCGGTCGGCGGCGCCGAGGCGCGCGCGCTGATCGCGCGCTGGCAGGCGGCGATGCCGGGCCACGTGCCGGCGCTGGAAGCCCAGCTGCGGGTGCACGACATGGCCGGCGAACGCGATCAGGGCGAGGCCGTGGCGCAGCGCATCGTGGCCCTGGAGCCGGGCCGCATCAGCGGCGAGGAGCGCCTGGTCGAAGCGCTGCTGGAGCGTGGCGAGCACGACGCCGCCATCGCCCACGTGCGTGGCCTGATGCAGCGCATGCCCGAGAACGAGCAGACCACGCTGCGGCCGTGGCTGGCGGCGGTGCAGGACCGCGCCGGGCACTCGGCCGAGGCGCTGGCGACCTGGCTGGCGTTCCAGCAGGAACAGCTGCCGCATCGCCTGCCGCTGCCGCCGCTGGGCCAGGCCACGACGGCGTGGCCGGCGTTGGCCGAGATCGATCCGCAACAGCCTGCGCGGCCGTTGTTCGTATGGGGCGCGCCGGGCAGCGGCGTGGAGCGGGTGATCGCGGTGATGGACGCGACCAGCCAGGTGCTGCGCAGCGACCGCTTCGGCGTGCAGCCGCCCACCGACGGCTTCCAGCGCTACCGCACCGTCCCCGAGCTCGACAGCGGCGAACTCGACGGCGCGGCGCTGATCGCCGAGTGGCGCGCGCAGCTGCCGGCACGCGGCATCGACGACGGCAACATCGTCGATTGGCTGCTGTGGTGGGACAACGCGCTGCTGCGCGCGCTGCGCCCGCAGCTGCCGGAAGGGCGGCTGCTGATCGCGCTGCGCGACCCGCGCGACATGCTGCTGGACTGGCTGGCCAACGGCGCCCCGGCGCCGCTCGGCCTGGCCACCCCGGAGACCGGCGCGCGCTGGCTGGCGGCGGTGCTGACCCAGGTCGCCGACTTGCACGAGCAGGACCTGTATCCGCATCGCCTGCTGCGCCTGGACGGCATCGAGGCCGATCCGGCCGGGGTGGCCGCGGCGCTGCAACAGGCCTTCGGCATTCCGTTCCCGAGCGTGCCCACGATCGGTCCGCCGCGCCTGCCGTCCGGCCACTGGCGCGCCTACGCCGCGCCGCTGGCGGCCGCGTTCGCGCTGCTCACGCCGGTGGCCGTGCGCCTCGGCTACGCCGAAACCTGATTCCCCCCACAGGAGTTTTCGCATGCGTCTTCGCAGTGACAGCATCCAGCCCGGCCAGCCGATCGCCGCGACCTACGCGATGGGCCAGGCCGACGGCTTCGCCGCCAACCGCAATCCGCACCTGGCCTGGGACGACGTCCCGGCCGGCACCGCGGCGTTCGCGCTGCTGTGCATCGATCCGGACGTACCGACCGTGGCCGAGATGGTCGGCCGCGAGGACGTGCAGATCCCGGTCGAGCAGCCACGCACCAATTTCGTGCATTGGGCTGCCGTTGATCTTCCGGCCGACCTGCGCGAGATCGCCGAAGGCAGCGCCAGCGACGGCGTCGTGGCCAAAGGCAAGCGGCAACCGCCCGGCCTGCCTGGCGCGCGGCAGGGCTTGAACAGCTATACCGACTGGTTCGCCGGCGATGCGCAGATGGGCGGCGACTACTACGGCTACGACGGCCCGTACCCGCCGGCCAACGACCTGCGCCTGCACCGCTACTTCTTCCGCCTGTTCGCGCTGGACGTGGCCACGCTGGATCTGCCGGCGCGCTTCACCGCCGCCGACGCGCTGCGCGCGATGCAAGGCCATGTGCTGGCCGAGGCCAGCCTCCATGGCACGTACAGCCTGAATCCCAAGCTTGCCTGAAGCCCCTCTCCCCCTCGGGAGAGGGGTTGGGGTGAGGGTTCGGCGTGAAGCGTCTCGCGGAGTTGGGGTGCGCGAGGCTTCGCCCGCACCCTCATCCGGCCCTGCGGGCCACCTTCTCCCGATGGGAGAAGGGAGCAGCCGCTAGCCCCTCTCCCCTCGGGAGAGGGGTTGGGGAGAGGGTCCGGCGCGAAGCGTCTCGCGGAGTTGGGGTGCGCGAGGCTGCGCCCGTACCCTCATCCGGCCCTGTGGGCCACCTTCTCCCGACGGGAGAAGGGAACAGCCGCTAGCCCCTCTCCCCTCGGGAGAGGGGTTGGGGTGAGGGTCCGGCAGCCAGCCAACCAGCCCTCAGGCCGCCGGCAGCCACAGCAACAGCGCCGCACCGAGCACGATGCGGTACACCGCGAACGCAGTGAAGCGGTGCGACTTGATGTAGCCCAGCAGCCACTTCACCACGATGAAACCGGTCACTACCGCGGCGGCGAAGGCGACGGCCACGTCGCCCCAATCCTCGCTGCCCACCGCGCCGTTCTTGTACAGCTCCAGGAACGAATAGCCGCTGGCCGCGAACATGGTCGGGATGCCGACCAGGAACGCGAAATCGGCCGCGGCCGAGCGCTTGCTCAGGCCCAGCAGCATCGCCAGGAAGATCGTCGCGGCCGAGCGCGAGGTGCCGGGAAACACGCCGGCCACCACCTGCGCCAGGCCCACCGCGATGGCCACCTTCCAGGTCACCAGCTCGCGCTCGGGCATGCGCGCGGCGAAATGCTCGGCCACCAGCATCCACACGCCGCCGATCACCAAGGCCCAGGCCACAGGCTGCACCGTTTCCGGCAGCTGCCAGCCGGCCTTGCGCACCGCCAGGCCGACCACCGCGGTGACCAGGAACGCGGTGCCCAGCTTGAGCACGTAGTCGCGGTTGGCGCGGTCGCCCAGCCCGGTGGCCAGCGTCCATAGCTTCTGCCGGAACACCAGGGTGGTGGCCAGGATCGCGCCGGCCTGGATCACGATGTTGAAGAAGTCCGAGCGGCGGCCGAGCCATTGCTCGGCGATCAGCAGGTGGCCGGTGCTGGAGACCGGCAGGAATTCGGTCAGGCCTTCGAGGATGCCCAGCAGCAGGGCGGAGAACATGTCGCTCATGGGGGAGGGTTCGGCTTGTGGGGGAGGAAAGCCGGGCAAGGATAAAACATTGCCTCGAGCACCATTTTGGTGCTCTCAATCGCCATCGAACCATTTTGGTGCTTGGATTTCGCCCCGTTGGCGTGCTCCCTTCACCAAAATCAAGGACTTGTGAACCGGTCACAGTTGGCACGGCGATTGCTCTTACTGGGCAAGTCATTCACCAACCCGAGGTTTCATCGATGTCTGCGGAAAATATTGAGAAGCTGGTCAAGGACAACAAGGTCGAGTTCGTCGACCTGCGGTTCGTCGATATGCGCGGCGTGCAGCAGCACGTGACCTTCCCCGTGAGCATCATCGAGCCGGCGCTGTTCGAAGAGGGCAAGATGTTCGACGGCAGCTCGATCTCGGGTTGGAAGGGCATCAACGAGTCGGACATGGTCCTGCTGCCCGACGCCGACACCGCGTTCATCGATCCGTTCATGGCCGACCCGACCCTGGTCCTGACCTGCGACATCCTCGATCCGGCCACCATGCAGAGCTACGACCGCGACCCGCGCGGCGTGGCCAAGCGCGCCGAGGCCTACCTGAAGTCCAGCGGCATCGCCGACCAGGCGTTCTTCGGCCCGGAGCCGGAATTCTTCATCTTCGACGGCGTGCGCTTCGGCAACGAGATGGGCCACACCTTCTTCAAGATCGATTCGGAAGAAGCGGCGTGGAGCAGCGGCAGCAAGATCGAAGGCGGCAACAGCGGCTACCGTCCGGCGGTCAAGGGCGGCTACTTCCCGGTGCCGCCGACCGACTCGCTGCAGGACCTGCGCGCCGAAATGTGCAAGACCCTGGAGCAGGTCGGCATCGAGGTCGAGGTGCACCACCACGAAGTGGCCACCGCCGGCCAGTGCGAGATCGGCACCAAGTTCAACTCGCTGGTGAAGAAGGCCGACGAGCTGATGATGATGAAGTACATCATCAAGAACGTCGCCTACCGCAACGGCAAGACCGCGACCTTCATGCCCAAGCCGATCGTCGGCGACAACGGCTCGGGCATGCACGTGCACCAGTCGCTGGCCAAGGGCGGCACCAACCTGTTCTCCGGCGACGGCTACGGCGGCCTGTCGCAGATGGCGCTGTGGTACATCGGCGGCATCTTCAAGCACGCCAAGGCGATCAACGCCTTCACCAACTCCGGCACCAACAGCTACAAGCGCCTGGTCCCGGGCTTCGAGGCGCCGGTGATGCTGGCCTACTCGGCGCGCAACCGCTCGGCCTCGTGCCGCATTCCGTGGGTGTCCAACCCGAAGGCGCGCCGCATCGAGATCCGTTTCCCGGATCCGCTGCAGTCCGGCTACCTGACCTTCGCCGCGCTGATGATGGCCGGTCTGGACGGCATCAAGAACCAGATCGACCCGGGCGCGCCCAGCGACAAGGATCTGTACGACCTGCCGCCGGAAGAAGAGAAGAAGATCCCGCAGGTGTGCTCCAGCCTCGACCAGGCGCTGGAAGCGCTCGACGCCGACCGCGAGTTCCTCAAGGCCGGCGGCGTGTTCAGCGACGACTTCATCGACGGCTACATCGCGCTGAAGATGCAGGAAGTGACCAAGTTCCGCGCCGCAACGCACCCGCTGGAATACCAGCTGTACTACGCCAACTGAGTTCCACGCGCGGCGATGGCGAAGGTTACCCCTCCCTCCTTCGTCATCGCCGCCACCTACTCGGCTGGGGAGCCGTGCCGGTGGTCCGCGCCCGAATCAGTCGCAACAGCCGGTTTTCCAGGGGATGCACCACGAAAGACAGCGCTTGCGTGCCGTGGGCCACGCTCCCTCCCACGTCGCCGTTGCCGTCGCACTGCCGTGCGCCGCGCCACGGCGTGATCCGCGGGACGCACCGCGCAGCAGGACGGCGCCGTTCGCGGCGCCGATGACATGCAAACCGCCGGCCGGCGTTCGGCGGCCGGCTCCTTCCACCAACGGGGTATGCGCATGAAACTGATCACCGCCATCATCCGGCCATTCAAGCTCGACGAGGTCCGCGAGGCCTTGTCGCAGGCAGGCGTGTCCGGCATCACCGTCACCGAGGTCAAGGGCTTCGGCCGGCAGAAAGGCCACACCGAGCTGTACCGTGGTGCCGAGTACGTCGTCGACTTCCTGCCCAAGATCAAGATCGAGACCGTGGTGACCGACGAGCGTCTGGAGGCCGTGGTCGAGGCGATCCAGACCGCGGCAGGGACCGGCAAGATCGGCGACGGCAAGATCTTCGTCACCGCGATCGAACAGGTCATCCGGATCCGCACCGGCGAGATCGGCGCAGATGCGCTCTAACCCCACCCTGGAGCCCCTCATGAAGACAGGTCTTTTCTCCGGGTGGAAGGCCCGGTTCTACGCGGTATGCATGCTGATGCTGGTCAGCGCGATGGCGATGGGCGTGCCGGGCACGGCCTTCGCCCAGGCCGAAGTGACCCCGGCGCCGACGCCGGACGTGGTCACCGAACAACTGACGCCGCCGGCGCCGCCGGCCGCCGCCGCCGCGCCCGAAGCCGCCGCGCCGGTGGTGGACAAGGGCGACGTCGCCTGGATGCTGACCTCCACGCTGCTGGTGCTGCTGATGGTGGTGCCGGGCCTGGCGCTGTTCTACGGCGGCATGGTGCGCTCCAAGAACGTGCTGTCGGTGCTGATCCAGGTCGGCGTGGTGTTCTCGCTGATCGCGGTCCTGTGGGTGCTGTACGGCTACAGCCTGGCCTTCGCCGATGGCGGCCCGTTCGTCGGCACGCTCAACAAGGCGCTGCTGCACGGCGTGGATACCACCACGCTGGCCGATACCTTCTCCAAGGGCTTCAAACTGCCGGAATACGTGTTCGTCGCCTTCCAGCTGACCTTCGCCGGCATCACCGGCGCGCTGATCGTCGGCGCCTTCGCCGAACGCGTGAAGTTCGCCGCGGTGCTGTTGTTCGTCGTCATCTGGTTCACCTTCGGCTACCTGCCGCTGGCGCACATGGTGTGGGCGGCGCCGGGCTTCCTGTTCACCAAGGGCGCGCTGGACTTCGCCGGCGGCACCGTGGTGCACATCAATGCCGGTATCGCCGGTCTGGTCGGTTCCTACTTCGTCGGCAAGCGCCTGGGCTTCGGCCAGACCGCGCTCAAGCCGCACAACGTGACCCTGACCTTCGTCGGCGCCTCGCTGCTGTGGGTGGGCTGGTTCGGCTTCAACGCCGGTTCGGCGCTGGAAGCCAACGCCACTGCGGCACTGGCCTTCCTCAACACGCTGCTGGCCACCGCCGCCGCGGTGCTGGCCTGGTCGCTGGTCGAGAAGCTGGTCAAGGGCAAGTCCTCGGCGCTGGGCGTGGCCTCGGGCATGGTCGCCGGCCTGGTCGGCATCACCCCGGCTGCCGGTACCGTCGGCCCGTTCGGCGCGATCGCCATCGGCGTGGCCGCCGGCGCGATCTGCGTGTGGGGCGTGACCGGGCTGAAGAAGCTGCTCAACGCCGACGACACGCTGGACGTGTTCGGCGTGCACGGCGTCGGCGGCATCGTCGGTGCGATCCTGACCGGCGTGTTCACCGACAAGGCCCTGGGCGGCGCCGGCTATGCCGAAGGCGTGACCATGGGCCATCAGGTGCTGGTGCAGGCCACCGGCGTCGGCGTGACCGTGGTCTGGATCGGCGTGGTCTCGGTGGTCGGCTTCCTGGTCGCCAAGCTGGTGTTCGGCCTGCGGGTGTCGGAAGAAGCCGAGCGCGAGGGTCTGGACATCACCTCGCACGGCGAAGCCGCGTACGAGTCCTGAGCAAGACCGGCCCGCGACCTCGCGTCGCGGGGGGGGGGGGGGCCGCTGCGGCAATCCCGCCTGCGGCCCGTTATGCGCCGGTCCTGGCGGTCAGTGGCCATCGCCGGCGCTCCATGGGGCGGAACGACGGCAGTTTTCTTAGCGATCTGAGGTATTCCCGCGTGGCCGCTAGCCTCGCCCGACCCCCACTCATTGGTTCCCCCGTTGCCCGCGGCGCCTCGTGCCCGCCGGCCGCGGTGGCTGCGACAGGCCGCGCCTCGGTGCCGGCCGACGTTGCCGGCAGGTTCCGGCAAATGGCCCGCCCGGCCAGGCGTTCAGCGCCTTCCGGCAGCCTTTGCACTACATTGGTGCAATGCAGATGACCTCGCCTCCGCCCCCGCTCGACGCGCTCGGCACCCCGGTGGTCTGGGCCGATGCCGACGGCCGCCTGCTCGGCGCCAATCCGGCCTTCGCGCGCTGGCTGGGCGTGAGCGTGCGGCGCCTGCTCGACCAGCCGCTGGCCTCGCTGGAAGTGCAGGGCGACGCGCTGGCGCGGTTCCTGCTCAACGACGAGCGCGACGTGCTGCGCCTGCACCGCATGGCCCTGGCCATTCCCGGCGAGACTCCGCGCTTTGCCGAGGGCTGGCTGTCGCGGATGGACAATGGCGGCTGGCTGCTGGAAGCGCACCCGGTCGACGAATTCCCCACCCCGGATCCGGCCCAGGCGTTGCCCAACGCGCTCGGCGCGGCGCTGAAGGGGCTGGCCCACGAACTGCGCAATCCGCTGGCCGGGCTCAAGGGCGCCGCGCAGCTGCTGGCGCGGCGCGCGCAGCATCGCGACGAGGACGAGCGCGAGCTGATCGACCTGATCGGCGCGGAGATCGAGCGCCTCAACAGCCTGCTCGACCAGTTGCTGTCGCCGGCGCCGGCGCGGCCGCACGCCATGCTCAACATCCACGCGGTGCTGGAACGGGTGCTGCGCCTGGCCGAGAACGAGGGCGGCTGGTCGGTGCGCCTGCAGCGCGACTACGACCCCAGCATTCCCGAATTCCTTGGCGATGCCGACCGCCTGACCCAGGCGGTGTGGAACCTGGTCCGCAACGCGATCCAGGCCGGCGCCGCGCAGGTGACCCTGCGCACCCGCGTCGAGCACGCCCAGCGCATCCGCGACCGCGTGCATGCGCGCGGCGTGCGCCTGGAGATCGTCGACGACGGCCGTGGCGTGCCGGAGGAACTGGCCGAGCACCTGTTCCTGCCGCTGGTCAGCGGCCGCGCCGAAGGCAGCGGCCTGGGCCTAGCGCTGGCGCAGCAGGTGGCGCGCGAGCACGCCGGTTCGCTGACCTTCCGCTCCCGCCCCGGGCATACCGTTTTCACCCTGCTGCTGCCGCAGGCCGCAGCGGACCCCGAATAGGAGCATTCCGATGACCGAATCCCTGGAAGGATCGCAACGCATCTGGGTGGTCGACGACGACCGCTCGGTCCGCTTCGTGCTGTCCACCGCCTTGCGCGACGCCGGCTACAGCGTGGACGGCTTCGACAGCGCCGCCTCGGCGTTGCAGGCGCTGGCGCAGCGTCCGCTGCCGGACCTGCTGTTCACCGACGTGCGCATGCCCGGCGACGACGGCCTGGTGCTGCTGGACAAGCTCAAGGCCGCGCATCCGCAACTGCCGGTGATCGTGATGTCCGCCTACACCGACGTGGCCAGCACCGCCGGCGCGTTCCGCGGCGGCGCGCACGAATTCCTGTCCAAGCCGTTCGACCTGGACGACGCGGTGGCGCTGGCCGCGCGCGCGCTGCCGGAGGCCGGCGGCGTCGCCGAGGTCGCGCTGCCGGTGTCCAGCCAGGGCAGCGCCGAACTGATCGGCGATACCCCGGCGATGCGCGCGCTGTTCCGCGCCATCGGCCGCCTGGCGCAGGCGCCGCTGTCGGTGCTGATCAACGGCGAAACCGGCACCGGCAAGGAACTGGTCGCGCACGCGCTGCACACCGAGTCGCCGCGCGCGCGCAAGCCGTTCGTCGCGCTCAACACCGCGGCGATCCCGGCCGAGCTGCTGGAAAGCGAACTGTTCGGCCACGAGGCCGGCGCCTTCACCGGCGCGCAGCGGCGCCACATCGGCCGCTTCGAACAGGCCGACGGCGGCACCCTGTTCCTGGACGAGATCGGCGACATGCCGCTGCCGCTGCAGACCCGGCTGCTGCGCGTGCTGGCCGAGAACGAATTCTTCCGCGTCGGCGGCCGCGAACTGATCCGGGTCGACGTGCGGGTGATCGCCGCGACCCACCAGGACCTGGAGGCGCTGGTCGAACAGGGCCGCTTCCGCGCCGACCTGCTGCATCGGCTGGACGTGGTGCGGCTGCAGCTGCCGCCGCTGCGCGAGCGCCGTGCCGACGTGCCGCAGCTGGCCGAGAACTTCCTGGCGATGGCCGCGCGCAAGCTCGACACCCCGCCCAAACGGCTGTCGCCGGCGGCACTCGACGCGTTGCGCGGCTATGCCTGGCCGGGCAACGTGCGCGAACTTGAGAACGTGTGCTGGCGGCTGGCCGCGCTGGCACCGGCCGAGGTCATCGACGCGCACGACGTGGACGGCGCGCTGCTGCGCGGCAGCCGCCGCGAGCGCAGCGGCGAGGGCGGCGAATGGGATGCGCAGTTGTCGGCCTGGGCGCAGCAGCGCCTGACCGACGGCGCGGAGGGCCTGCACGCGGAAGCGCGCGACCGTTTCGACAAGGCGCTGCTGGAAGTGGCGCTGCGCTTCACCCAGGGCCGCCGTGCCGAAGCCGCCGCGCGCCTGGGCGTGGGCCGCAACACGGTCACCCGCAAGCTCGGCCCGGGCCGGCGCCGCCGCTGAGTGCGGCCGGGACCCGGGACTCGGGACCGGGGACCCGGAAAGCAACGGGCCTTGTCTGATTTCTCCGCAGACTTCGTAAGCAACCGCTGCGACGCTCTGCCGATTCCCGATTCCCGATTCCCGATTCCCGATTCCCGATTCCCGAATCCCAAATCCCGAATCCCGAATCCCGAATCCCGAATCCCGAATCCCGAATCCCGAACCGGCACGCAGCGCCGGTTTAGACTTGCCCGCCGGGCGCAGCCTTCATGAGCTGTGAACGGCCACCCCTCTAGTTTTCGCTGCACAAGGAGCCAATGCCGATGCGTTACAGCTTGCATGCCATCGTGGGAAGCGCGTTGCTGATACTGGCTGGCTGCAGCAGTGCGCCGCCGGTAGCGCCACCACCGCCGCCGCCGAAAGCGCCGCCGATGCCCACCAGCGGCACCGCGCAGCAGGCGCAGGCGGTGCTCGCCCCGGCCTCCGGCAGCCTGGTCAGCGGCAAGCTGTCGCTGGTCGCCGCGCCCGGTGGCGTGCGCATCACCGGCACCCTCGGCGGCCTGCAGCCCAACCGCGCGTTCGCGTTCCACGTGCACGAGCGCGGCGATTGCAGTGCGGCCGACGCCAGCAGCGCCGGCGGCCACTTCAATCCGCTCGGCGGTCCGCATGGCCGCGCCGGCAGCGGTCCGCACCATGCCGGCGACATGGACAACCTCAGCGCCAACGCCGACGGCGTCGCCCAGGTCGATGTGCTGCTGCACGGCGTGGTGCTCGGTGGCGGCGCGGCCAACGACATCGCCGGGCGCGCGCTGGTCGCGCATGCCGATGCCGACGACTACCGCAGCCAGCCGGCCGGCAACGCCGGCGCGCGCGTGGCCTGCGGCGTGATCCGCGTGTTGCGCTAACCGATCATCCGCCCGGAGCGTGCTCCGCGGCGAACGTCCGCATTCCGCGGCCCCTCAAGGAGAACCACCATGCGTACGCTTCCCACCGTCCTGTTCCTGGCCACGACCCTCGCGCTCGGCGCCTGCAAGCGCGAAGAGCCAGCCGCAGCCGACGCCCCCGCCGCGGCGGCGACGCCGGCCGCCACCCCGGCACCGGCCGCAGAACCCGCGCCCGCCGCCACGCCCGCCCAGGCCGCCGCCACGCCCGCCCAGGCCGCCGCCAGCGCCGCGCTGAGCCCGACCCAGGGCAACCAGGTCGCCGGCGAGGTCAAGTTCGATACGGTCGATGGCGTCGTGCACGTCACCGGCACCATCACCGGGCTCAAGCCCAACAGCGAGCACGGCTTCCATATCCATGAGTTCGGCGATTGCAGCGCGCCCGACGGCAGCAGTGCCGGCGGCCACTTCAACCCGGCCAAGTCCGAACACGGCCAGGTCAGCGCCGATCCGCACCACGGCGGCGACATGCCGAACCTGAAGGCCGACGCCGACGGCAAGGCCACGATCGACGCGCCGGTGTCCAACAACGTCAACATCGGCAAGGGCGACGGCTTCGACATCCTCAACCACGCGGTGATCGTCCATGCCGACCCGGACGACTACAAGACCCAGCCCACCGGCAACGCCGGCGGCCGCCTGGCCTGCGGCGTGATCAAGGGCAACGCGTTAGCGCCCGCGGCCCAGTAACGCGCCAGGCGGATGGCGCAGCGCCCGCTGCGCCGATGCAAATGCCTGCCACCGCGCTGCGCGGTGGCAGGCCCGATCCCTCCGACGCTGGATCGTTCAGCGCGATCAGCGGTCGCCACCGAGCAGTTTTTTGATCTGTGCGTCCAGACGTTGGCAGGTCGCCGCAGAGGCCTCGCACAGCCTGCCCGCCCGGACTCTTCGTGCCGGCGCAGTTGCGGACCCAGCGCCGCTGAAATCGGTGGACGTGGTGTAACGGACCACGGACGGCGCCAGCGGATGCGGAGGCAGGAACACGATCCAGTTCACGACCGCATAATCCTCCGATGCTTCAACCGCTTGCTTGGTGGATTGATACAGGTGCATGCCGGCGGGTGTCGCGGCGAGCGTCGTGGTCTTCAGCGAACGATCCTTCGGTAGCGCGTTCGCCGCTTCGGCCACGCTGCGGTAGGGCAGCGGCACGGCGTCCGCTTCCTGCGTATCGCGTCCCGGCGCCTGTGCGCGTGCCAAAGGGGCCCTAGCGGCAGGCGTATCCAGTTCGAATCGGACCGGCACTTCGATCCAGCCGTTTGCGGAAGCCGG
Organism: Xanthomonas bonasiae; assembly: GCF_014836395.1. NCBI lineage: Bacteria > Pseudomonadati > Pseudomonadota > Gammaproteobacteria > Lysobacterales > Lysobacteraceae > Xanthomonas > Xanthomonas bonasiae. The sequence goes on along the minus strand of NZ_JACSQX010000014.1, from coordinate 44,418 downwards.
TGTCGCGCAGGCGAAGCGCCATTTCCGCGCGGCCGCCAGCGCGGCCTGATCCAGGCTGGCGCTGCCGCTGCTGGCGACGAGGCGGACTTCGCTGTCGGCTCCCGTCGACTGCGGGCGCAGCGACACGTAGGCATCGCCTTGCTGCCTGGCGGCCTTGGCCGCTGCGGGATAGGTCGGTGGATTCCTGTTCTTCGAGGCGATGTCTAGCGAGCAGGCGGGCGCTGCGTAACGAATGGCCACCGGCGCGATCGGGCGCGCCTGATCCGGGCACCGGAACGTCCAGTGTTGCACGGCGCGACGGGCGGAGGCGTCCAACAATGCCTGGCCGGAGGAGGTGCGGATCCGCGTGTAGGAGGCGCGCCCATCCTTGCCTACCGTGACGTCGAGGGTGACCACGCCCGCGGACGTTGCATGCTGTGGGAACGGCGCAGGCCAGACGCGTTGCGACGCCGCATCCACCTGGCAGACCGCCGCCGGCGTGTCGGCCCAGGCGGGGATGCTCACACAGGCGCCGAGCGCGATCAGGATGCTGACGATGGATTGGCGCATTCGGGACGACCGGAGAGGGAGACGATGCGGCGTTCCCCTCCGCCACCCTGGAGAGTGGGGGAGTGCTACGTCCGCCGAGCCGATAGCGGCCGGCAACCGCGAAACCTAAGCCGCGGCCAATGCCTGGCTCGCGTCCTGCCCGGCTTCGCAATGCACGTACAGCACCGGCATGCCGTGCGCTTCCAGCACCGCGGCCAGCTGCCGCTGCCGGGCCAGGTAGTGTTCGTAGACCCGCTGCAGGCGCTCGCAGTCCTGGCGGTCGTGGGCGTAGTGCGCGCACCAGCTGGCCGGGTCGAACAAGGCCATGCGTACTTCGCCGCCGCGGTAGCGCAGCAGCGGCTCGGGCGGGCTGGCCAGCCATTCCTCCTGGTCCGGCGCGAGCAACGCGGTCTCGATCAGCGGCCACAGCGGCGCCAGGCCCTGGTTGTCGTACTGCATCGACATCATCGCGGCCAGGTCGTTGACCGTCAGATAGCGTGCGTGCTCGATCTGCGCGCCGAACGCCTGCTGCGCCAGCAGCGCGGTGTCCGGCTGCGCCATGCCCTGCGCCAGCAACAGGTCTTCCAGCGCCTCGGCGACCGGTTGCAGCGTCTCGGCCGGGCCGCTGAGCAGGAACGGCACCACCCGCAGCGCGCCGCCGAGCAGGGCGGTGTCGGCCTGGAACGGCAGCGGCACGGTGCCGTCGGCATCGGCGCCGAATGCCAGCAGGCGCGGGCCGGCGTCGCGGCCGGGCGCGCGTGCGCGCAGTTCATCCAAGCGCCGGTGCATTGGCCAGCCCGGGCGCAGCACCTCGGCGGGGTCGAAATGCGCGCCGGCCAGGCTCAATTCCAGCTCACGCACCGCAGGCACCAGTTGCGCCAGATCGCGGCCGACCTTCTCGGCCAGTTCCGCGGCCAAGGCGTGCGGCAGCGCCGCGTGGGCCGGGGCGAGTCCGGCGGACAGTTCCAGGGCGATCACGCCGCGGGCATTCATGCTGGCAATGGCTTGGCTCATGGCTTGGCGGTTGGCCCGTCGCGGGCGCAAAGCTACACTCGCTTCATTATGCCTGCGCTAACGTGCAGGCCATGTCCCCGACCCCTCGCGCGAGGTAATCCCATGCCAGTAGCCCGTCCCGTCGCCATTCTCGGCGGCGTCCGTATTCCGTTTTGCCGGCAGAACACGGCGTATGCGGATGTCGGGAACCTCGGCATGTCGGTGCGCACGCTGGGCGCGCTGGTCGAGCGCTACGGCCTGCACGGCCAGCAGCTGGGCGAGGTGGCGATGGGGGCGGTGATCAAGCACTCCAGCGACTGGAACCTGGGCCGCGAGGCCGCGCTGTCGTCGGGGCTGTCGCCGCTGACGCCGGGCATCACCCTGCAGCGCGCCTGCGGCACCAGCCTGGACAGCATCATCACCGTGGCCAACAAGATCGCGCTGGGGCAGATCGAGTCGGGCATCGGCGGCGGTTCGGACACCACGTCGGAAGTGCCGATCGTGTACGGCAAGAAGCTGCGTGCGCGGCTGCTGGCCGCCAACCGCGCCAAGACCACCGGCGACAAGATCCGCGCGCTGACCCGCAGTTTCAAGTTCGCCGAACTCAAGCCCGAGTTCCCCGGCGTGGCCGAGCCGCGCACCGGCAAGAGCATGGGCGACCACTGCGAGGACATGGCCAAGCAGTGGAACATCGCGCGCGATTCGCAGGACGCCTGGGCGGTGTCCTCGCACCACAAGCTGGCCGCCGCCTACGAGCGCGGCTTCTTCGCCGACCTGATCGCCCCGTTCCGCGGCGTGGAGCGCGACAACATCCTGCGCGCCGACACCTCGCTGGAAAAGCTCGCCACGCTGAAGCCGGCGTTCGACAAGACCAGCGGCCGCGGCACCCTGACCGCGGCCAACTCCACGCCGCTGACCGACGGCGCCGCCGCGGTGCTGCTGGCCTCGGAGGAATGGGCGCAGGCGCACGGCCATGTGCCGATGGCGTACCTGCGCGATGCGCAGGTCGCGGCGGTGGACTTCGTGCACGGCGAAGGCCTGCTGATGGCGCCGACCATCGCCGTGCCGGACATGCTCAAGCGGCACAACCTGAGCCTGCAGGACTTCGATATCTACGAAATCCACGAGGCCTTCGCCGCGCAGGTGCTGTGCACGCTGCGCGCCTGGGAGAGCGAGGACTACTGCCGCACCCGGCTCGGCCTGGACGCGCCGCTGGGGCAGATCGATCCGGCCAAGATCAATCCGCTGGGGTCCTCGCTGGCCACCGGCCATCCGTTCGCGGCGACCGGCGCGCGCATCGTCGCCACGGTGGCCAAGCAGCTGGTCGAACGCGGCGGCGGGCGGGCGCTGATCTCGATCTGCACCGCCGGCGGCATGGGCGTGGTGGCGATCGTCGAGCGCTGAGCCGCGGCATGCGGCCAGCGCGGCCTGGGCGCGCCGCTAAGCGCGCAGGGCGATAGCGCCGGGCCCGAAGCGAAGGCGCTGCTCGACGCGGTCACGACCGCCGCATCGTCGAATAGGTTCCCCCCCCCCGCCATCGCCCGCCAGCAGCGCTTGCCGCTGCGCTACCATGCGCGCCGATCCGCCTGCACGATGCAGGCCGAACGGCGCGCAGGGGGCGCATGCCATGAACCAGCTCGACAGCTTCAATCCGTATCAGGCGCCCGACGCCGCCATCCAGGCCACCACCTGCCGCCGCTGCCGGGCGAGACGCTGTGGCGCGACGGCGACGACCTGCTGTGCCTGCGCGATACGCCGTTCCCGGCGCATTGCGTCAAGTGCGGGGTGGCGCTGCGCAACGACGAACTGAAGAAGCGCACGTTCTACTGGCACGCGCCGGGCTGGTACGTGCTGATCCTGGTGAGCGTGGTGATCTACGCGATCGCGGCGTTGATCGCGCGCAAGCGCAGCAGCCATGTGCTCGGCATGTGCGCGGAGCATCGGCGCCGGCGCAACCGCTTCGTGCTGCTCACGGCGGCTGCGTTCGTGGTCGCGCCGCTGCTGGGGTTTGCCGTCGGCGACGAAGCCGGGCTCTGGCTGGGCCTGGGGCTGTTCCTGGCCATGCTGGTCGCCGGCCTGCTCGGCGCGCGCATCCTGGTGCCGCGGCGCATGGACGAGCGCTATGCGCGCTACAAGGGTGTGGCGCCCGCATTCCTGGCGCGCCTGCCGGCGCTGCCGGCCGCGTTGCGGCGCTGAGCCGCTTGGTTCGGCCGGCCTGGCGCTGGCCTCGCCATCGTTGAATGAGAAAGCCGGCGCCGGCTGCAGCCGACGCCGGCCTCGGTCAACGGTACGTCATCCCTGCTGCCGCACTCATTCCTGCAGGCGCGGGAACCCGTGTTCGTCGCGGCGTTCGTCGCTGCCCGGATCCGGGTCGATCGGCACCACCGGCGCGCTGGCCGCAGGCAGCGGCTGGGCCAGTTCGCCGCGTTGCACGCGCAGCGCGTTGGCGTAGCAGCGCTGCGCCATGAAGGAGTCGCCGGCCTCGGCATGGCCATCGCCGAACGCCTCCCAGGCCTCTGCGCCGGCGCCCAGCGCCAGCGCGCGATGCAGGAATTCTTCCGACTGCGGCCATTGCTGTTGCTGATGCGCCAGCCGCGCCAGGGTCAGCAGCAGGCCCGGGCTGTCCGGATGGCTCTGCAGCCAGCGCTGCGCGCTGGCGCGGCGCGAATCGTATTTCTCCACCGGCAGGCGCCCGTACAGCGCCGCCAGGCCTTCGTCCCAGCGCGTCTCCAGGGCCTGTTCCACGGCGCGCAACGCCGCGTCGTCCCAGTGCAGCGCGGCGGCGCGGGTGGCATAGGCCTCGACCACGGCCGGTTCGCTGCGCTGCGACTTGGGCAGGCTTTCCCAGCGTTCGGCCAGCGCGTTGGCATCGTCCGCCTGCTGCAGCGAGGCGGACGCCAGGCGCGATTCCAACGGGCCGATCGCGTCCAGCGGCAAGGCCTGCTGCTGGCGAATCGCACCAAGCTGGCCATAGGCCTCGCCGGCGCGGCCGATGCTGGTCAGCGCCTCGGTGCGCAGCAGCAACCCGCGCGGCGGCAACGGCTGCGCCGCGGCCACGTCCAGCGCATTGATCGCATCGACCGGACGTTGCTGAGCCAGAAGGCGTTCGCCCTGCAACAGCGCGTGCGCGCCGGCATCGCGCTCGCTCAGGCGCTGCAGATAGCGGTTGGCCGCCTCCGCGTCGGCGCGCGCATCGGCCACGCGGACCGCTGCGACCAGGGCGATGGCGCTGACTTCGGGATCTTCCGCAGCGGCATTGAGCTGTTTCTCGGCGCGCGCCCACTGGCCATTGTGCAGCGCGGTCAGGCCTTCGATCAGGCGCGCACGCGATTGCTTGCGGCGATGCCGGCCCCAGGCGCGGAACGGGAAGCTGAGCAGATTCCACAGCAGCAACAGCACCAGGAAGGCGATCACCAGCAGCAGCGCCGCCTGCGGCAGCGGCGAGATGTAGTCATTGCCGCCGGCGCGCACGATCACTTCGCCGAGGTCGCCCAGCTTGTCCTGCGCCAGCCACTGCGCGCCGATCACGCCCAGGGCGATCACCACCAGCAACACGATCAGGGAACGGAGGGATTTCATGGTTGGCTCCTTGCGTCGCGCATGGTGCGCAACTGCTGCAGGGTGGTGCCCAGCTCGGGGACGGCCGGGCGCAGGGCGGCGTTGCGCAGGGTCTGCAATGTGGCGCGGCGTTCGCGCAGCGGCGCCGAATCGGGCCACAGGCGTTGCAGCCAGGTGCCGGCGCGGGTCAGCGCGCCGCGGTAGCCGCGCGCGTCGCCACGCTCCAGTGCGGCGCGCGCCAGGCTCAGGTCCAGCTGCAGCGCATCGCGCGCGGCGATCCGCTCCGAACGCGCGACCAGCACGCCGCCCTGGGCGGGGCGGATCTTGACCAGCGGCGACAGCAGCCGTTGCCACAGCGGGGCTTGCGTGCGCTCGGGCAGTTGCGTGGGCAATGCCTCCAGGCTGGCGGCGAAGGCGTCCAACTGCGCCGACAGCCGCGCCTGCGGCCCTTCGCCGAGCGCGTCCAGCGCGGTGCGTTCCTGCAGCAGCACCTGGCGCAGATTGAGATAGCGCGGATCGTCCACGCCTTCCAGCACGCCGCTGGCCAGCGCATAGGCGCGGCGGGCGCCCTGGGTATCGCCGGCCACGTCCAGGCGCTGCTGGCCCTGGCTCAGCAGCAGTTCCACCTCGTCCAGGCGCAGCGCCTGCGCGCCGTGGCGATTGGAGTCAGCGAGCTTGGCGACGTTGTCTTCGAGCAACGCGCTGCGCTGGCTGAGGCCGAGCATCTCGTCGCGCAGCACGCGGTTGGTGCTGGCCGCATCCTGGACCCGCTGCACGGTGGCGCGCTGGTCGCGGCGCAGGGTTTCCAGGTTCTGTTGCAGGGCCTGCAACTGCAGTTGGGTCTCCGATTGCTCGGCCAGCGCGCGCGCGTTGCGCGCCTGCCACCACTCCCAGCCGCGCCAACCGGCCAGCGCGAGCGCAGCCAGCATGGCCAGTACCAGAAGCAGCCAGATCCAGCGCGTGGAGCGGCGGGGCGTGGACGAGATTTCGGTCATCGGCGGGGGCATCCTTATAGCCTGCGTCCCGTCGCGACGATGGCGACGGCCGGACCCACGGCACGCGGGAGCATGGCGTGAGCGGCACCGCGCCCGCAAGCCGGGGGGCGGCGCGCGTTCAGCGAGGTGGCGAGCGCGTTACGACCGCGGCGGCGGCGGTGGCCAGTTGCTGCGGCAGCGGACCGGCGGCGCGCGCGATGTCGGTGAAGCCAAGTTCGGCGGCCTGCGCGGCCAGCCGCGCGCTGGCCGCGACCAGCGGCCGCGCGCGCCAGGCGGCGGCCAGGTCATCGGGCAGGCGGTCCAGCACCAGCCGCAGCGCCTCGCCGCTGCTCAGTGCCAGCACGCCCGGCGCCGCGGCGCGCAGCCGGGCGATGCGCGCCGCGGACAGGGGCACCGGCACCCGGCGGTAGACATCGGCGCGCTGCAGCGGCGTGCCGCGCGCCTGCAGCTGCGCGGCGATCAGGCCACGCCCGCCGGGCGCAGTGATCAGGCCGACGGCGCCATCGCGGGCGGCCAGCTGCGGCAAGGCCAGCAGGCCTTCGCTGTCCATCCGTTCCGGCACCGCGACCTCGGCGATGCCATGGCGCTGCAGCGCGCGTGCGGTGCCGGCGCCCACCGCCAGCCAGCATTGCCCGGGCGCCGCCGCCAGCGGCTGCAGCGCCGCGGCCGCGCGCACCGCCGCCGGACTGCTGAAGAGCACCCGCGGCGCGGCCAGCGCCAGGGCCAGTGCGGTGCGCGTGGCGGCGTCGTCGCAGGCCTGCAGGCGCCATGGCGACACCGCCAGCAGCCGCGCGCCGACCCGCGCCGCGGCGCGGCGCAGCGGCGCGTGCTCGCCCTGCGGGCGCAGCGAGATCAGGGTCCAGGCCGCGGCGGCAACGGTTGCATGTGCGCTCATGCCAGGCATTATGCGAGCCCCCACCGGCAGCACAATCGCACCATGGCAGCGGATCTTCCTTTCGATGCGTTCCTGCAGCAGTTGCAGCGGCAGTTCGATGCGATGCCGCCGGTGGCGGCGCTGCAGGTCGCGCTGCAGGGCTATGCCGATCAGCGTTTGCACGTGGTCGCGCCGCTGGCGGCCAACCTCAACGACAAGGGCAACGCCTTCGGCGGCAGCCTGGGCTCGGTGATGACCCTGGCCGGCTGGGCACTGGTCAATTGCGAGCTGCACCGCGCCGGCCTGCAGGCCGACGTCTACGTCGCCGATACCCAGGTGCGCTACCTGGCGCCGCTGTATGCCGACCTGCACGCGCAGGCCGGCGCCGATGCGCAGGCCGACTGGGACACCTTCGTGCAGACCTTCCGCCAGCGCGGCCGTGCCCGGATCGGCATCCAGGCCCAGGTCGGCCCGGCCGATGCCGCCGCCGCGGCGACGCTGAGCGGGCGTTTCGTCGCCATCGCGAAAGGGTAGGATGCGCGCATCGCTCGCGCCCATCCGGAAACCCGCCATGCACTCGACGTTCCGCGCCCTGGCGCTGCTGCTGGTGCTGGGTTTCGCCGGCACCGCGCTGGCCGCCAGCCGCAGCCAGCAGAACAAGCTCGACGATCTGCAGACCGCCTACGGCACCGCGATCCGCTGGAGCGAGTTCGAGTCGGCCTGGGAAGCGGTGGATCCGGCCTACCGGCAGGCGCACCCGCTGACCGATCTGCAACTGGAGCGCTACCGCCAGGTGCAGGTGTCCTCCTACAAGGTCGGGCGGGTCGGCGCGCTGGATGGCGACGCGGTACGCGACATCGAACTGGGCGTGATCAACCGCAATACCCAGGCCGAGCGCATCGTGCGCTACCGCGAGCGCTGGCGCTGGGACGCGCAGGCCAAGACCTGGTGGCTGCTGGACGGCCTGCCGGACTTGTGGAACGGCCAGTAGCGCCGCCGGCCAGCTGTGCGACAATCGGCGCCCGCTTCCAGCCCCCTATTCCTGTGAACTTCGAAGAACTGCTGGCCTTCGCCGGCCGCAACCCGATGCTGGCCCTGGCCCTGGTCGGCCTGACCATCGCCCTGATCGTCACCGAAATCGCGCGCCTGTTCCGCGGCTTCAAGACCCTGCGCCCGGCCGAACTGACCTTGCTGATCAATGCCGGCAACGCGGTCCTGGTCGACCTGTCGGCCGCGGCCGACTTCGAGAAGGGCCATATCGCCGGCAGCCGCAACGCCACGCCGAGCCAGTTCGGCCCCGAGCACAAGCTGGTGGCCAACGCCAAGTCCTCGCCGGTGGTGCTGGTGTGCCGCACCGGCAACACCGCCGACGCCGCCGCCAAGCAGCTGAAGAAGGCCGGCTTCGAGCAGGTCTACGTGCTCGACGGCGGCATCGCCGCCTGGCAGCAGGCCGATCTGCCGCTGGTCAAGGGCCGCTGATCGCGCGTCCCGGCCGGGCGCCGAGCGCCGCGGCCGGCATGTGATAATCCCGAATCTTTCTGTTACCTGAATCCACCGGAGTCAAGAAATGTCCGACGTCACCAACAACGGCGCCACGGCGCCGGCCGAAGCCGCAGCCGGCCCCGCTTTCACCATCGAGAAGATCTACGTCAAGGACGTGTCCTTCGAGTCGCCGAACGCGCCGGCGGTGTTCAACGACAACGTGCAGCCGGAGTTGCAGCTCAACCTCAACCAGCGCGTGCAGCGCCTGAACGAGCAGGCCTTCGAAGTGGTGCTCGCGGTGACCCTGACCTGCACCGCCGCCGGCAAGACCGCCTACGTGGCCGAAGTGCAGCAGGCCGGCGTGTTCGGCCTGGTCGGCCTGGACCCGCAGGCGGTGGACGTGCTGCTCGGCACGCAGTGCCCGAACATCCTGTTCCCGTACGTGCGTTCGCTGGTCAGCGACCTGATCCAGGCCGGCGGCTTCCCGCCGTTCTTCCTGCAGCCGATCAACTTCGAAGCGCTGTACGCCGAAACCCTGCGCCAGCGCGCGCAGCAGGGCGAGACCCAGTCGCTGGCCGACTCGGAGCCGGCCGGCAACGCCTGAGCGCGTCCGCCGTTGCGCATGCGCGATAACCCTGCGAAGAAGATCGCCGTCCTCGGCGCCGGTTCCTGGGGCACCGCCCTGGCCGCGCTCGTCGCCCGGCACGGTTTCCCGACCGTGCTGTGGGGGCGCGACGCCGTCGTCGCCGAGGCGATTCAACAGCGCCACGAGAACCCGCGCTACCTGCCGCAGATCCCGCTGCCGGCGAGCCTGCAGGCCACCACCGACCTGGCGGCGGCCGTGCACGGCGCCGACTGGATCCTGGTGGTGGTGCCGTCGCACGCGTTCACCGAAACCCTGCACCAGCTGGCGCCGCTGCGCCCGCCGCAGGCCGGCGTGGCCTGGGCGACCAAGGGCTTCGAGCCCGGATCCGGGCGCTTCCTGCACGAAGTGGCGCAGCAGATCCTGGGCGAGGACGTGCCGCTGGCGGTGGTGACCGGGCCGTCGTTCGCCAAGGAAGTGGCGCTGGACCTGCCCACCGCGGTGACCGTGCACGGCGATGCCGCGTTCGCGCAGCAGGTCGCCGACGCGATGCACGGCCCCACCTTCCGCGCCTACACCGGCGACGACATGGTCGGTGCCGAGCTGGGCGGGGCGATGAAGAACGTGCTGGCGGTGGCCACCGGCGTCGCCGACGGCATGGAGCTGGGCTTGAACGCCCGCGCCGGCCTGATCACCCGCGGGCTCAACGAGATGCTGCGGCTGGCCGCGGCGATCGGCGGCAAGCCGGAAACGCTGATGGGCCTGGCCGGACTCGGCGATCTGGTGCTGACCTGCACCGGCGACCTGTCGCGCAACCGGCGCCTGGGCCTGGCCCTTGGCCGCGGGCAGACCCTGCCCGACGCGGTTCGCGCGATCGGCCAGGTGGTCGAGTCGGTGCAGACCGCCGACGAGGTGATGCGCCAGGCCGAACGCCATGGCATCGACCTGCCGATCTCCAACGCGGTGCGCGCGGTGCTGCACGGCGAACTGACCCCGGCGGTGGGCCTGCAGCAGTTGCTGGCCCGCGAGCAGAAACCCGAGTACCCGACCACGCTGTTCAGCTGATCGCGCGTTGTTCCAGACACGAAAAAGCCCGGCGGAAGCCGGGCTTTTTCGTGTCTGCGGCCACTTGGCCCGAACGGCGCGCAAAAAAGAAGCCCGGTCCTGGGACCGGGCTTCGAACCGCGCGCAGCGGAGAGAGACGCGGCGCGCAGCGCTACGCGGTGTCGCTTACCAGCTGAAACGCGGGCCGACGAACCATTCCTTGTCGCCATCGCGGTTCATCTTCAGGTCCGCGCTCAGGCCCCAGTTCTGGTTGAGCTTGGCCTGGGCGCCGAGGCGGCCGTAGAACTCGCCGTCCGGGTTGATGCCGTCCTTCTTGGTGTAGTCCTCGTAACCGCCGAGCGCATACACCTCGAGGTACGGGTTGAACGCGGTACGGATGCCCACTTCGGCGCTGTAGCCGTTGAACTTGGTGCCGTATTCCGGGTCGAAGCGGTTGTAGGCCACGCGGGTCACCAGGTCGGTGCTGGTCGAGATCTCGTGGTTGTAGCCGGCGCCGATGCGCCACTGGTCGACGTCGACGTCGCCGAAATCGGTCTTCTGGCGGTTGAAGTCGCCGAACACGCTGAAGTTCGGGTTGATCGCGTAGGAGCCCTTGACGGCCCAACCGTCCGCGTCGCCGCCGTCGGCGTCGGTCTTGATGTAACCGCCTTCGACGTAATTGTAGGACAGGCCTTCGGCCGCAGAGGCAGCGAACGGCAGAGTGGCCAGGAGGCCGAGAGCGAGCAGAGAAGTCTTCATGATCGGGATACCCTTGTTATTGGTTTAGTCGGCGCTGAGGCGTGGGCCGTTCGCTGCCGATATGTAAATTATCCGTTAGCCACCCGAACTTGCCCTGAATTTCAAACTGACCGGTATATAAATCAGACACCGTGTTCAGGAACTTTCGGAGGCGCGGTTTCGAAGGCGCATGGCCCGCACGGTTCGCGCTGCTACCGGATCACAAGTCGCCATAGTCCCGGGACGCCAAACCGCCATCGACTCGTTGCCGACAGCGTTGGTCGCTGGCTTCTGGTCGCGGCTATCGCGGCGGGTCGCGTCCGTCTACTCGTCCGGCGCGGTCGGGGCAATGGCGCGCGCGTTGCGCTTACCAGGTGACCAGCGGCGCGCGATGCAACCAGGCATCGGAGGCCACCTGGTCCAAGACGAACGTCGCGACATCCGCCCGCGCGATGCTGCCGCCGCGGAAACCGGTGAGATCGGTGATCGCGCGGACTTCGCCGCGGGCGGGCTTGTCGTTGAGCACGGATGGGCGGACCAGCACCCAGTCGAGGCCGCTGTCGCGGATCAGGGCTTCCTGCCGATTCTTGTCTGCATACACGTTGCGCAGAAGCAATGGAAAGATCAGCTTGTCGAACAGAAATCCGCCGTGTCCTGCGCTGTCGCCGGCCCCCATTCCGGTAATGCCGATCAGGCGTGTGACCTGCTCTGCCTTCATCGCGCTCACGAGCGCCCGCGTCGCGGTGGAGAGCAGGGTGACCTCGCGGCGCGGGCTGGCCGGCGTGCCCAATGCGCTGATGACGGCGTCGCGGTCGCGCAGCGCCTGGCGCAGGATCGTCTCGTCGCGGGCGTCTCCTACGGTGAGTCGTGCCCCGCCGAGATGACGCGCCGCGTCGGGCGAACGCACCAGCGCCGCGACGTCGTACCCGCGTGCCACCGCCTGGCCTACGATAAGCCGGCCGGTACCGCCGGTCGCGCCCAGGACCAGAATCTTCGGTCGGTCAGGCGCGATATTGCCGCTGTCGTGCTGTTGCATGTTGGCTTCCTCGGAGGACGGGACGCCTGTTGATAGAGGTCGTCCCAGGGGGATCTCATGTCTCGGCCAGGCGTTTCCTGGCGGAGCCGTTGCGGCGAGAGGCGGACGGTTGTTCAGAGCCTGCCGTCCGCGAGCATTTCGCGGGTGCGTTTCAGCGTCGATTGCAGCGCCGCCTTGTAGCCCTTGTCGCTGTCGAACTGGGCCTGCTCGGCCTGCTCCTCGGGGCCGCCCGGCTCTTTGCCGCGCAGGCCGAGATAGCAATAGAAGCGCAGCTGCAGCGCTCCGGCCGCGTCCTCGAAAAGCACGTTGACGATCGCGCCTTCGCGCGGGCCGGTGGCCTGGAAGAAGGTGATCTTGCTTTCCGGTTCGAGGACGATGATCTCGCGCAGGTCGGTGCCGGCGATCGTGGCTTCGCGCACGAAGTGCGTCGCGCTTTCCTCCACGACGTCGCAGCGGGTGCACAGGCCCTCGGGCAGGAACAGGCGGGCGTCTCGGGCCTTGAGCAGCAGGCCCTGCCAGGCCTGCGCGCGGGTCAGCGGGAGTTCGCCGGGAGGGTTCACGGCGACGGTGGCGGTCGAATAGATCATGGTGGAGTCCTGGTGGTGTAGGTGCGCAAGCGCTGCTTGTCAGGAGGAGGTCGCGACCCGGGTGGCGAACTCGCGATAGGAGTGGAGCGGGCGACCCAGCAGCGTGGTCAGGCGTTCGACGTCGCCGGCGGCGGGGACCATTCCGTCGCTGATGAAACGCTCGCTCATCAGGCGCATGTCGAAGGCCATCCAGCTCGGCATGAACTGGCGCAGGTTCTGCTCGAATGCGGCAGTGTCTTCGCCCGGATAGGAGATCTGGCGGCCCAGCGCGTCGCTCCAGATCGCGGCGACGGCCGCGCCGGTCAGCGTCTCGGGGCCGACCAGGTTGATGCGGTCCGGCGCCAGCGGCACTGCCGACTGCTCGCGGCGCAGCAGTTCGATGGCCGCGACCTCGCCGATGTCGCGCGTATCGACCATCGCCAGGCCCTTGCTGCCGATCGGCATCGGATAGACGCCGTAGCCGCTCACCACGTCCTTGATCGTGAGGTCGTTGTCGATGAAGTAGGCCGGACGCAGGATGGTGGCGTTCAGGCCCATCTGCTCGATCATGCGTTCCACGCCGTACTTGCCCGCGAAGTGCGGCACGTTGACGTACAGGTCGCTGTGGATCACCGACAGATAGACGAACCGCTCGATCCCGGCCTCGCGGGCGACGTTCAGCGCGATCAGGGCCTGGGTGTACTCGTCGGCCACCACCGCGTTGAGCAGAAACAGCGTGGAGACGCCGGAGAAGGCGCCACGCAGCGCGTCGACATCGAGCAGATCGCCCTGGACGACCTCGACGCCTGCCGGCAGGTTGGCCTTGGAGGGGTCGCGGGCCAGCGCGCGGACATCGGCGCCGCGCTTGACGAGGTGTTCGACGACCTGACGGCCGACATTGCCGGTTGCACCGGTTACGAGAATGGTCATGGTGATGTCCTTGGTTGGGGTTCGGTCTGGGTGTGGGCCAAACGATAGGATGTTCCACATTCAAAACACAGACTCTAAAATATGGACGCCTCGTACCAGATTTGAGACGGAATGGACCTGAACGCCCTGGAAGATTTCCAACTGGTGGCTGCGCACGGCGGCTTCGGCAGAGCCAGCCGCGCCAGTGGCCGGTCCAAAGCGACCCTGTCGCGCCGGGTTGCCGATCTCGAAGACTCCCTGGGCATACGGCTCATCGAGCGAGGCGAGCGCAGCCTGGGCCTGACCGAAGCCGGCCGGATCCTGCTGGCAAGACTCGAGGGGCCGATGCGCGAGGTTGCCGACGCGATCGCGGCGGCGCGGGATGGACTGGCGACCCCGCGAGGCCGGCTGCGTGTCGCAGCGCCGCTGCTGTTCTCGCAAGTGGCGCTGGGACGGCTTGCCGCCGCGTTCCAGGCGCTCCATCCGCAAGTGCAGATCGAAGCCGTCTCCGAGGACCGTGTCGCCGACCTCGTCGACGAGCACTTCGACGTCGCCATCCGCATCAACCCGCGCAAGGACAGCGCGCTGGTCGGCAGGTGTTTCGCCAAGGACCGGTTGGTGCTTGCGGCGGCTCCTGTCGTCGAGATCCCCAAAGGGCGCAAGGGCGAGACGCTGCGCGTCCCGGCCGTGGTGATGCCGTCCTATCGCGACGGCGAGCTGTGGTCCGTCCAGGGCGGCCAGCTCGTGGTCGAACCACAGCCCGTCCTGCGGCTGTCCTCGCTGCTGACGATCCGCGATGCCGTCACCGCCGGCGCGGGCGCGGCCATGCTGCCGCAGTCGCTCATTGGGCGCCTTCTCGACGAGGGCGAACTGGTCGCGTGGGGCGCGGCCGGCGACGAGGTCGAACTGTGGGTGTTGCACACCTCACGGCGCCTGCAGAGTCCCAAGGTCCGGGCGTTCGTCGAGTTCATATGCGGCCGTTACCCGAGTGGCGTGTTTGTCGTCGACGCATGACCTTGGCCGGCGGCGCACGCCATCCGGATGCGCGGACCGTGCGCCTGCCCCGGGTGCCAGGCATCGCTACCCATCGCCTGGAGCCATCCGCTAACGACCGACCGTGCAGGGGACAGTGCGGCGTGCGGGACAACCCGGGAAGATTCGGCACGGCCGCATCGCCGCGCGCCGCGTCACGGATGCAGGGACAGGCGCTTCGTGGCTTTTTCCACGGCTTTCTTCGGCCCGCGCAACCCGATCCCCACAAGGTTCAGATCGCCCGGGTCTTCCGCGCCGAATGCCTGGCGATTGGCGTCGTCGTGCCCGGTCGCGAACATGGCGAACACATACGGCAGCACGGTGATCTCACGCTCCAGTCCCACGCGATGCGCGGCCTGCAGTCCGGCGAGGTCGGCCTCGAACACCAGCATTGGTTGCCCGAGCATGTTGCCGTAGCGATGGCCGTTCGCATCGACGTAGGGTTCGCCCATGGCGTCCGGGGCGGCCGATGCGATGCCGGTCGCCAGGAACGCAACGACATTCAACCGTTGCCAGGTCGCCAGGTCGTTGCGGACGATGAGAGCCACTTTGGTGTCGAACATTGGGGAACTCCGTTCTTGCTGGACTGTGTGGCCATGTTCGGAGCCGCCCAGGATTCAATCTAGAACGCCTGTGCATTGCCGCCTGTAGGCGGCCGGGGTGAGCCGATAGGCGCGCTTGAACCAGCGGCCCAGATGGCTTTGATCGGCAAAGCCGACCTTGAGCGCCACGTCCGCCGGCTCCTGGCCAGTGGCCAGCAGGGCGCGCGCGACGCGCAACCGCAAGCGGACCAGGTACGCGTGCGGCGACAGGCCGAACGTGCGCTGGAATTGCCGGGTGAGGCGGAACCGGTCCATGCCGGCGTAGCCGGCAAGTTCATCGAGGCCGACGTCGCGTTCCATCTGCTCGTGAAGGAAATCCCTGGCCCGCGCCATCCTTGCCGCCGAATCGCGCGCGGGCTGCGCATCCGCGGACAGGTGCGAGGACAGCCGCCGCATCATGCGATCCAGGCACTGGTCCCGCGCCAGGCGGCCTTCGCCATGATGCACGGCGAGGAACGCCTGCCGTATCGCCGCGCTCAACACCGCGTCGCCGGTCAAGGTGCTCCGGAACGCCGGTTGAATCGCGGAGATGTCCCACTGCCCGAGCCGTTGCAGCATCTGCGCCACCCAGGACTGCGGGAGGTAGAGCATCGCGTAGGTGAAGCCGTCCTCCTCGGGCGCATGCCCGTCGTGGACCGCCCCAGGCTCGATCAGGATGGCGCGCCCCGGCGTGCTGGTATGGAGCGATCGATGGCAGTGGAACCGCTGGATTCCCTGCAAGGTGACGCCGACCAGCACTTCGTCGTGATCGTGGGGATCGTAGGCGTGTCCGCGGAAATGCGCGTGCACGCTCTCGATCCCGGTTTCCTGGTCGCGGCGAATCCTGACCCAATCGTCGGTGGTCGTTTTTCGGGAGCTGGAGGTCATAGCGCTACCCTGCAAGCGCGCGGCGGGTAGCGCGCCCGGATCGACTCAGGCGATGTCCCTGACGACTCAGTGTAAGAACGAAGCGTTGCCGACTTCAACCGCAAGCAAAGACGCCGCAATGCACGAGACGCAGCGGCTTTCCGGCGGAACGTCGGCGTGCAGCTTGCGTTCGTTGTCGTGGAGAAGGCCTCATGCCTGCGGCGCCGCCGCCGTGTGCCGGATCGCGTGGCAGTCGTCGTCTGCGTTGCCGCACAGCCCGGCCCGATGGACGTGGCGCCAGCGCCCCGTGCCCTGCCGCGCGTTCAATCCGCGCCGGGGAAGCCCAGCTGCCGCCATGCTTCGAACACCACCACCGCTACCGCGTTGGACAGGTTGAGGCTGCGGTTGTGCGGGCGCATCGGTAGGCGCAGGCGTTGCGCGGGCGGAACCTGTTCCAGCACCTCGGCGGGCAGGCCGCGGGTCTCCGGGCCGAACAGGAACGCATCGCCGTCGGCGAAGGCGGGCGCATCGTAGCGGGTGTCGCTGCGGGTACTCAGGGCGAACAGGCGGCGCGGGGCGATGCTCTGCAACGCGGCGTCCAGCGAAGCGTGGACCTGCAGGCGTGCGTACTCGTGGTAATCCAGGCCGGCGCGTTTGAGCTGCTTGTCCTCGAGGTCGAAGCCGAGCGGCTCGATCAGGTGCAGCTGCGCGCCGGTATTCGCGCAAAGGCGGATGGCATTGCCCGTGTTGGGCGGTATTTCGGGTTGGAACAGCAGGACATGCAGCGTGGGCGTGGCGGTCATCGGCGCAGTTTACGCGCCGGCTCCGGCCTGCGCCGGCGAAGCGTCGCCGGCTCAGCGCGCCAGGCTGGTGGTCAGGTCCTGGCTCAGGTTCTGCAGGCTCGGCTGCAACTGCAGCATCGCGCTGTCCAGGGCGCCGCTGACCACGCTGCCGATCGCGAAGACGCTCTGGGTGTCGGTGCTCGGACGCACCTGCACCGCGGCCAGGGTCACCACGCGCTGGCTGGTCGCCTGCTCGGCATCGCGCTGGGCGATCTGCTCGGCGGACGGACGCACCTGCACCGACGCCAGCGTGGCGATGCGGCTGGACAGTTCGGCATCGCGCTGCGCCAGTTGCTCGGCGGAGGGGCGCACCTGCACCGCGGCCAGGGTGGCGATGCCGCTGTTGCGCTCGAAGGTGCGCTGGGCGATCTGCTCGGCGGAGGGGCGGACCTGCACGCTGTCCAGGGTGGTGACGGTCGGTGCGGCGATGGCCGGCGCGGCGAGCAGGGCGGCGATGGCGAAGGTCAGGGCGAAGGAAGCGGTTTTCATGGCGGGCCTCGTTGGTGTTGTTGAGCAGTGGTGTGGTAGTAAGGTAGAACACCTAATCAGGGTGTGCAAGAACTTTCTTCTGTTTTTTCTTTTTATTAAGCTCTCATTCATTATTTGCTTCGGCTGCAGTTGTTGCGCCAGATGCAAAGCAGATCCTGTGCCAACTTCAAGCCATTGTTATTCAAGGTGTTTTTGGCGTGCCGTGTGTCCGCGGGCGGACACCCGGTCGCTTGCGTACGTCCGTCTTCGGCCTGCCGGTCACCGTTGCGGCAGCGGCGTTGGCGCATCGCGTTCAGGATCGGAAGCGCCGGCCACGCTCGGGAACGGGCCAAAAGACATACGCGGGCGCGGCGGCGGCCCGTTACGATCGAGGCCTGTTGTCCTTCCACTCATTTCTCAAAAGGAACTTGCATGACCGTGTCGATCCGCCCCCGTGGGGCGCTGCTGGCCATCGCCCTGTCCACCGCGCTCGGCGCGCTGAGCTACGCGCCGCCGTCGAGTGCGGCCAGGCCGCCGGCTGCGGCGAAAGTGGACATCGCGTTCGAGCAGTTCACCCTGCCCAATGGCCTGCGCGTGGTGGTGCATACCGATCGCAAGGCGCCGATCGTGGCGGTCAACCTCTGGTACCACGTCGGCGCCAAGGACGAGCCGGCCGGGCGCACCGGTTTCGCGCACCTGTTCGAACACCTGATGTTCCAGGGCAGCGAGAACCACAGCGGCGAATTCTTCGAACCGTTCAAGCAGGTCGGCGCCACCGACCAGAACGGCACCACCAACAGCGACCGCACCAACTATTTCGAGAACGTGCCGACCACCGCGCTGGACATGGCGCTATGGATGGAGTCCGACCGCATGGGCCACCTGGTCGGCGCCATCGACCAGGCCGCGCTCGACGAACAGCGCGGCGTGGTCCAGAACGAGAAGCGCCAGGGCGAGAACCAGCCCTACGGCCAGGCCTGGGACAAGCTGAGCCGTGCGCTGTACCCGAAGGGCCACCCGTACCACCACAGCGTGATCGGCTCGATGAACGACCTCAACGCCGCCTCGCTGGCCGACGTGAAGCAGTGGTTCCGCACCTGGTACGGGCCGAACAACGCGGTGCTGGTGCTGGCCGGCGACATCGACGTGGCCACCGCGAAGGAGAAGGTCGCCCGCTATTTCGGCGACATCCCGGCCGGGCCGAGCATGGCGCAGCCGCAGGTCGACGTGGCCCAGCGCACCCAGTCCACCCGCGAGACGATGACCGACAAGGTGCCGCAGGCGCGCATCTACCGGGTCTGGAACGTGGCCCAGACCGGCACCGAGGACATCGACCGCCTGCAGCTGCTGGCGCAGGTGCTGGGCGGCGCCAAGTCGTCGCGGCTGGACCGGCGCCTGGTGCACGAGGACAAGCTGGTCGACCAGATCAGCGCCGGCGCCTGGCCGTCGCAGTTGGGTTCCAGCTTCGGCATCATCGCCACGGTGAAGCAGGGCGTGGATCCGGCCAAGGTCGAGGCGGTGATCGACGAGGAGCTGCGCAAGCTGCTCGACAAGGGGCCGGACAAGGACGAACTGCTGCGGGCCAAGACCGCGTTCCGCGCCGGCTTCGTGCGCGGCATCGAGCGCATCGGCGGTTTCGGCGGCAAGGCCGATGCGCTGGCCGAGTGCACGGTGTTCACCGGCGATCCGGGCTGCTTCCGCACCTCGCTGGCCACGATCGAGTCCACCCGCGCGCGCGATCTGAAGGCGGTGGGCCGCAAATGGCTGGGCAAGGGCGACCACACCCTGGTGGTGGAACCGGGCGAGCGCGTGGCGCTGGCCGAGGAGCCGGCCGTGCAGCCGGCGTCACTGAATCCGCCGCCGGTCGATCCGAAGTACCGCGCGCTGCCCAGCGTCGTCGATCGCAGCGCCGGCCCGCCCAAGACCACCCAGTTCCCGCAGCTGAAGTTCCCGGCGCTGCAACGCGCCACGCTGAAGAACGGCACCCGGCTGATCCTGGCCGAGCGCCACGACGTGCCGGTGGTGCAGTTCAGCTACGAATTCCCGGGCGGCTTCAGCGCCGACCAGGGGCGCAAGTCGGGCACCGCCAACTTCACCATGGGCATGCTCGACGAAGGCGCCGGCAGCTACGACTCGCTGGGCTTCGCCGATGCCGCCGACACGCTGGGCGCCACGCTCAGCGCAGGCGCCTCGCTGGACGGCAGCAACGCCTACCTGTCGGCCTTGAAGGAGAACCTGGCGCCGTCGCTGGCGCTGTACGCCGACATGCTGCGGCGTCCGCGCTTTGAGCAGAAGGAGATCGAGCGGATCAAGGCGAGCTGGATCGCCGGCATCCGCCAGGAGAAGGCGCAGCCCAACGCGGTGGCGATGCGGGTGCTGCCGCCGCTGCTGTACGGCGCCGGCCACCCGTATGCGATCCCGTTCAGCGGCAGCGGCACCGAGCCGGCGATCGCGGCCCTGGAGCGCACCGATCTGGTGGACTTCCAGCGCGACTGGATCCGCCCCGAACAAGCCACCCTGATCGTGGTCGGCGACACCACCCTGGCCGAGGTGGTGCCGCTGCTGGACGCGCAGTTCGGCGACTGGAAGGGCGAGGGCACGGCGCCGTCGCTGCAGGCGCCGGCGGCGGTGGCGCGTCCGAGCAAGCCGCGGGTGTACCTGATCGACCAGCCCGGCGCGGTGCAGGCCAACCTGTTCGCCGCCGAACTGGTGCCGCCGACCACCGATGCGTCCTCGATCCGCTTCGACACCGCCAACGGCGTGCTCGGCGGCGATTTCACCTCGCGGTTGAACATGAACCTGCGCGAGAACAAGCACTGGTCGTACGGCGCGCGCAGTTCTGCCTCCAATACGCTGGGCCAGCGCCCGTGGTCGGCCGCCGCGCCGGTGCAGATCGACAAGACCGCGCCGGCGCTGCAGGAGATGCAGAAGGAGATCAGCGCCTTCGCCAGCGGCAAGCTGCCGCCGACGGCGGAGGAAGTGGCGCGGATCCGCAACATCCAGACCCTGAGCCTGCCTGGCGCCTACGAGACCGCCAGTTCGGTGCTCGGTGCGATCGGCGGCATCGTCCGCTACGGGCGGCCCGACGACTACGTGTTCAAGCGCAAGGCCGAGATCGAGGCGATGACCCCGGCGCAGGTGGCGCAGGCCGCCGCGACCCTGGACCCGAACGCACTGACCTGGGTGGTGGTGGGCGACCTGAAGCAGATCGAGCGCCCGGTGCGCGCGCTGAAGCTGGGCGAAGTGACGGTGATCGACGCCGACGGCAAGCCCCAGGGCGCGGCCGCGCCGGCCGCGCCCAAGCGCTGAGGGTGGCGGCCTGCGGGGCCGGGTGAGGATGCGGGCGCAGCCTCGTGCGCCCAACTCCGCGAGACGCTTCGCGCCGTACCCTCACCCCAACCCCTCTCCCGGTGGGAGAGGGGCTAGCCGGCTGTTCCCTTCTCCCCTTGGGAGAAGGTGGCCCGCAGGGCCGGATGAGGGTACGGGCGCAGCCCCGTGCACCCAAACACCGCGAGACGCTTCGCGCCGGACCCTCAGCCCAACCCCTCTCCCGGTGGGAGAGGGGCCAGTCGGCTGTTCCTTCTCCCATCGGGAGAAGGTGCCCCGCAGGGGCGGATGAGGGTACGGGCGCAGCCTCGTGCACCCAAACACCGCGAGGCGCTTCGCGCCGGACCCTCACCCCAACCCCTCTCCCGGTGGGAGAGGGGCTAGTCGGCTGTTCCCTTCTCCCCTCGGGAGAAGGTGGCCCGCAGGGCCGGATGAGGGTACGGGCGCAGCCTCGTGCACCCAAACACCGCGAGACGCTTCGCGCCGGACCCTCACTCCACCCCTCTCCCGGTGGGAGAGGGGCTTAGGCCGTTCCCTTCTCCTCGCGGGGACATGAGCCCCTTTCGCGGGGGACGGTGGCTCAGGGCCGGACGACGCATGGCGAAGCTTCGCGCACCGGAGCCGCCGTGGCCGGCTCCGGTGCGCATTGCGGCCCCCGGGATCCGGCGGCGTCATTGCCAATTCAGCAATCTGCGGCACAATCCGGGTTCTCTCAGCCTGCGGTCCCTCTCCATGCGCCTACCGATCGCGTTGCTCCTGCTCGCCAGTCTCGCCGCCTGCACCTGGGTGCCGATGGCGCCGGAAGGCAAGACCGTGCGCGTACTGCCGCCAGGGCAGGCGCCGGCCGGCTGCGAGAAGCGGGGTGAGGTGGTGGTGTCGGTGAAGAGCAACGTGGGCTTCTACCAGCGCAACCCGCTGCGGGTGCGCGAGGAACTGGAGACCCTGGCGCGCAACGAGGCCCCCGGCGTCGGTGCGAATACCGTGCAGGCGATGGGCGAACCGGTCGACGGTGACCAGCGCTACGGCGCCTATCAGTGCAGCGTTCGCTGAACCGGTTAAGCCATACGCTCTGTTCCAATTTGTTAAAGATGCGGTAAAACCGGGCAGCCGCTAGAATTGGCGCCCCTTCGCCTTATCCCGGCGTACATCTCGATGCTCTTCAACAATGTCTCCATCGCGGGACTGGCGCATATCGATGCGCCGCACACGCTGACTTCCAAGCAGATCAACGAACGCCTGCAACCGACCTACGACCGTCTCGGCATCCGCACCGACGTGCTCGGCGACATCGCCGGCATCCACGCGCGGCGCATGTGGGATGCGGACATGCAGGCGTCCGATGCGGCCACCCTGGCCGCGCGCAAGGCGATGACCGACGCGGGCATCGACGCCGGCCAGGTCGGGCTGCTGGTCAATACTTCGGTCAGCCGCGACTACCTGGAACCGTCCACCGCCAGCATCGTCTCCGGCAACCTGGGCGTGGGCGAGGAATGCATGACCTTCGACGTCGCCAATGCCTGCCTGGCCTTCATCAACGGCATGGACATCGCGGCGCGGATGATCGAGCGCGGCGAGATCGACTATGCGCTGGTGGTGGACGGCGAGACCGCCAACCTGGTGTACGAGAAGACCCTGGAGCGGATGACCTCCCCGGACGTGACCGCGCAGGAATTCCGCGACGAGCTGGCCGCGCTGACCCTGGGCTGCGGCGCCGCGGCGATGGTGATGGCGCGCGCCGAGCTGGTGCCCGACGCCCCGCGCTACCGCGGCGGCGTGACCCGCTCGGCCACCGAGTGGAACACCCTGTGCCGGGGCAACCTGGACCGCATGGTCACCGATACCCGCATGCTGCTGATCGAGGGCCTCAAGCTGGCGCAGAAGACCTTCATCGCCGCCAGGCAGGCGCTGGGCTGGGCGGTGGACGAGCTGGACCAGTTCGTGATCCACCAGGTCAGCCTGCCGCACACCCAGGCCTTCATCAAGAACTTCGGCATCGACCCGAAGAAGGTGATGACCATCTTCGGCGAGCACGGCAACATCGGTCCGGCCAGCGTGCCGATCGTGCTGAGCAAGCTGCGCGAACTGGGGCGCCTGAAGAAGGGCGACCGGATCGCGCTGATGGGCATCGGCTCGGGCCTGAACTGCTCGATGGCCGAGGTGGTCTGGTAGCGGTACGGAGGCCTGGCGGGCGCATAAGACGTGTTAAAAAAAATGGATTTTTAGTACATGTTATTGCATCATGTTCGTTCTCCGAACATGATTGACGCAGCCATGGAAGATGTGTCGACGTTCAAAGCCGAGTTCCCGTACAACGATCTCCCGTTGCTGCCCCCAACGGGAGATATCGAGACCCGCAGCCTGCTCAAGGCCTGCATCGGGGCTAGAACCGCGTTGGCCGAGTTGAAGCAGGCCACGGCGCTGCTGCCAAATCCCACGGTGTTGATCAACACGATTCCGATCCTTGAGGCTCAGGCCAGCTCGGAGATCGAGAACATCGTCACCACGACGGACGACCTGTTCCGCTACGCAGAAGATCAGGACAAGGCGCAGAAGCCTGCGACCAAGGAGACATTGCGTTACCGCAGCGCGCTCTACGAAGGCTTCCAGTCCTTGCAGCAGCGCCCCTTGTGCACGGATACCGCGGTCGTCGTCTGCAGCCGCATCAAGGCGGTGCAGATGCAGATCCGCCGCGTCCCCGGTACGGCTTTAGCCAACGACCAGACCCAGCAGGTCATCTATACCCCGCCGGTGGGGGAGACGCTGCTGCGCGACAAGCTGGCCAACTGGGAGCGTTTCATCCATGAGCACACCGACATCGATCCATTGATCCGCATGGCGGTCGCGCACTACCAGTTCGAAGCCATCCACCCCTTCACCGACGGCAACGGCCGTACCGGGCGCGTGCTGAACCTGCTGATGCTCATCGAACAGGGATTGCTCGACTTGCCGGTGCTGTATCTGTCGCGCTACATCATCCGCCACCGCAGCGACTATTACCGCCTGCTGCTGGACGTGACCCGGCATGGCCACTGGGCCGAGTGGATCCAGTACATGCTCAGCGCCGTGGCCGAGACGGCTGCCTGGACCACGGCCAAGATCCAGGCGATCCGCGGGCTGGAGGCACAGGCGCGCGATTACATTCGCAGCCATGCGCCCAAGGCGTATAGCCGAGAGCTTGTGGAGGTGATTTTCAACCAGCCCTATTGCCGCATCCAAAACGCCGTGGAGGTGGTGGGCGTGACCCGGCAGACCGCTGCGCGTCAGTTGAAGGAGTTGGTGGAGATTGGCGTGTTGCAGGAGCAGCGCCTGGGCAAGGAAAAACTGTTTCTGCACCCTGCTTTTCTGCGCCTGCTTTCCAATGACGACCATCGTTTGCCTGCTTACCATGCGTCTGCGCGCGATGAGGAATCGATGGCGTGATTGGCAAGCACGGCGCGGTCCATCGAGACGGTGGCGCAGTCTTCATGGTGGCAAGTGAGCGCGGCGAGCGCGAATTCTTCTCCCTGCCGAAGTTGGGCGAATGCCTACAAAACGCGGGTTCCTTCGATCTGGATCGGATGCGATTTGCATGAACTACCCCGGCTACCCCTTCACCCCGCAGCGTTTCCAGGTCCGTCCGGGACTGGCGATGTCCTACCTCGACGAAGGCCCGCGCGACGGCGAGGTGGTGCTGATGCTGCACGGCAATCCGTCGTGGAGCTATCTGTGGCGGCATCTGGTGACCGGCCTGTCGGACCGCTACCGCTGCATCGTGCCCGACCATATCGGCATGGGTCTGTCGGACAAGCCGGACGATGCGCCGGGCGCGCAGCCGGGCTACGACTACACCCTGCAATCGCGCGTGGACGATCTCGACGCGCTGCTGCGGCACCTGGGCATCGACGGCCCGGTGACGCTGGCGGTGCACGACTGGGGCGGCATGATCGGCTTCGGCTGGGCGCTGTCGCACCATGCGCAGGTCAAGCGGCTGGTGATCACCAACACCGCCGCGTTCCCGTTGCCGGCGGCCAAGCCGATGCCGTGGCAGATCGCGATGGGCCGGCATTGGCGCCCGGGCGAGTGGTTCATCCGCACCTTCAACGCGTTCTCCTCCGGCGCCTCGTGGCTGGGCGTGTCGCGGCGCATGCCCGCCGCCGTGCGCCGCGCCTACGTGGCGCCGTACGACAGTTGGGCCAACCGCATTTCCACGATCCGCTTCATGCAGGACATCCCGCTGTCGCCGGCCGACAAGGCCTGGTCGTTGCTGGAACGCTCGGCGCAGGCGTTGCCATCGTTCGCCGACCGCCCGGCGTTCATCGCCTGGGGCCTTCGCGACATCTGCTTCGACCATCACTTCCTGGCCGGTTTCCGCCAGGCGCTGCCGCAGGCCGAGGTCATGGCGTTCGAGGACGCCAACCACTACGTGCTCGAAGACAAGCACGAGGTGCTGGTGCCGGCGATCCGCACGTTCCTGGACAGGCATCCGCTGGGCTGACGCGCCGTCGCCGGCGCGCATCGGTCCGGCGGCGGGCGCGCATCGCGCTGAGGCGCGTCGTTGGCCCTGACGCGCGTCGCAGCGGGAGACGTCGCCGGCTTGTTCGCGAAAACTGCAAACGATTGCCGCTCTGTAATAAACAGGTCTCTGTACAGTGCAGGCGATGCACGCAAGCGGACCGGAGTAAAGACGAAGTGAGAGCGATCGCAATGTCGATGTTGTTGATGTCGATGAGCGCCACCGGCGCGCACGCGGAAGGCCTGACCACCTCCCCCGACGGCAAGCACCTGGCGGTCGGTTTCGGCCAGCCCACCTACAAACAGGTGCTGCACTACCGGAAAATGTACGACAAGAAGCCGTTTCCCGATGCCGAGCTCTATTACTACAGCAACGGCATGTACAAGCTCATCTCGCAAGGCGAGAACCACTACGGCGTCTATGTGCTGCAAGGCAGTTTCGACGACGAGAGCTATACCGTCCGCTTCATTTCCCTGCCGTCCGAGGACTGGGGCAACAAGACCGCCTTCCACCAGTTGACCTTCGTCCGCGGCGAGGACAAGAACATCTTCATCCAGAACGCGATCGTCGACACCGGCGAAGCCATCGCCCAGCAGAACGGCACATACACCATGGAAAAGAACACCGTGACCAATCCGGTGCCGACCAAGTGGAAGAACCGCTGAAGCGCGTTCATGCTCGGCCGTGGCGCTGGCGGGCGGATGTCGCCGGCGCCATCGGCATCCTGCACCGATGAGAGGACGGTCGTCGGACGGGTTGCGATGCGCATGGGCGACCTTGCGCTGAGCGCAGCGGCATCGCGCAATCAGGCGTCCGGAAGATTACGCTCGGTCACGCCATCCCAATCGTCCTCGGTCAGCAACGGCAGCCCGTGCGCCAGCCGCGACTTGTCGCACTGCGCGCTGCGTTCGCCGAACTCCAGCGAGGCGGGCACCGCGGCGCATACCGACGGGCGCCGGTCGTGGATCGTGCAGCGGCTGTAGCGGCCGATCTGCGCGTCCAGCGCCACGCAGCGCGGCTGCGCCTGCGAGGTGCCGCGCATCACCCGTTCGTGGGTGCGCAACGGTTCGGTGAGTGCGAACGGGACCCTGCCGCCCAGGTCGGGATCGGCTTCGCTCCAGTGGAAACTGACGCGGAAGTAGGCGCAGCAGGCGCCGCAGGTGAGGCAGGGATGTGCCATGGCAGCCGGGCCTTGCGCGGCAAACAGCGGTGGGGGGCGCGGCATTCTGACCGAACCGGCGCGCGCTGCAAGCGGCGCGGCATTCAGGCGGCGGCGTTTCGTGCGCGATCAGGCCAGTCGCGGCGCCGCATGCTGCTGCAGGAAGGTCAGAAAACTGGCGAGCTTGGGCAGCGGTCGACGGTCCTGCCGGTACAGCGCGTGGACCGGGCGGCTGGCCGGCAGATAGGCCTCGAGCAGGCCGACCAGGCGTCCGGCGGCAAGATCCTCGGCCACCAGCACCTGCGGCTGCAACAGCAGCCCGGCGCCGTGCAGGGCGGCCTGGCGCAAGGCGGCGCTGCTGTTGCAGCGCAGGGCGGTCTCGGCCGGCCAGCCCGCGGTCGCGCCCGACGCCTCCAGCCGCCAGGCCGAACGCGGGTTCCAGGCCGCGTGACCGAGGCAGCGGTGCGCGGCCAGGTCGGCGGGCGTGGCCGGCACACCGTGGCGCGCCAGATAGGCCGGCGCGGCGCAGATCGCCATGCGGTAGTGGCCCAGCGGGCGCGCCACCAGGTTCAGGGCGGGATCCAGCGCGCCGACCCGGATCGCCAGGTCGATGCCGTCCTCGATCAGGTCGACCACGCTGTTGCTCAGGTCCAGTTCGATGCGCACCTGCGGGAACTGCGCCTGATACTCGGCCACCGCCGCGGCGATCACGCATTCGCCCAGCGTGGTGGCGGCGCTGATCCGCAGCAGCCCGCTTGGCGCGGCGGCCAGGCGCTCGACCGAGCTTTCGGCCCAGCGCAGCTGTTCGAGCACGCGCTTGCCCTCTTCGTAGAAACGGCGACCGGCGTCGGTCAGGCCCTGGCGACGGGTGCTGCGTTCCAGCAGCCGCGCGCCCAGATGGGTCTCGAGCTGCCGGACCAGCTTGCCGACCATCACCGCGCTGATGTCCAGCCGCCGCGCGGCGGCGCTGAAGCTGCCGGCCTCCACGGCGGCGAGAAAGACCTCGATGCTGCGCAGCTTGTCCACGATTGCGAACCCTGGGTTTGCAGTGTCGGAAATTCTGCGCCATTTTTCGCCGCCCGGTACGCGGCCAGACTGCCCGCCTCACACCAGCAGGAGCAGTGGCATGAAGGCAGTCGTCATCGGCGGAACCGGCACCCTGGGCCGGGCCGTGGTGCAGGAACTGGGGCGCGACCACGAGGTGATCGCGGTCGGCCACACGCGCGGCGCGTACACCGTGGACATCACCGACGACGCCAGCGTGCAGGCGCTGTTCGCCGCGCTGGGGCCGGTGGATGCGATCGTCTCGACCAGCGGCGAACTGCACTTCGGCGAGCTCGCCACGCTGCAGCCGGCGCAGTTCGCGCTGGGGCTGCAGCACAAGCTGCTGGGCCAGGTGCGGCTGGCGCTGTTCGGCCAGCACCATCTCAACGAAGGCGGTTCGATCACGCTGACCGGCGGCATCGTCGCCGACGAGCCGATCCGCGGCGGCAGCAACGCCACCACGGTCAACACCGCGCTGGAGGGCTTCGTGCGCGCGGCCGCCTGCGAGTTGCGCGGCGGCCGCCGCATCAATGTGGTCAGCCCGACCGTGCTGAGCGAATCGGCCGAACAGTACGGGGCGTTCTTCCCTGGATTCGAGAGCGTCAGCGCCGCGCGCGCGGCGCTGGCCTACCGGCGCAGCGTGGCGGGGATCCAGAGCGGGCGCACGTTCCGGGTCGCCTAGGGCGCGCCATCAATCCCCGAGCAACTCGCGCCACTCCCGCGCATGCATGTTCACGTCAGCGCTGGCGCGGCAGCGTGCACGCGCAAGAGCGGCCCTACGGGTTGGGCCTGTCAGGCCGCCAGCCGGCACCGCGCGGCCTGAGCTGACCGCCAGTCAGGCGCTGCGCCACGCAGCACCGGCTGGCGACCTGACAGACCCAGCGCGACCCACTCGGGATGCCCTAGGGCAACAGGCCGCGCCGATCCTGCGCGCGAACGGGACAAGCAACAGAGCGGACGTGGACGCGTGTGCAGTCCCGAACCATGACGCGCCTCGCGTACGCGCAAGCGGCCCAGCGGCCTGCGCCACGCGGCTTGAGCCGACCGCCAGTCAGTCGCTGCGCCACGCAGCACCAACTGGCGACCTGACGATCCAACGTGACCTACTCGGCACTGCATGACATGCCTTGGCGGCATGGCGACGCCATCGGCGATAATCGGCCGATGACCACGACCCCCATCTGCAACATCGCCGCGACGCTGCCGCCGTTGGCCCGCGAGCGCCCCGACCAGATCGCCATCCGCTGCCCGGGCGGCCGCGGCGCCAACGGCCTGGCCGCCTACGACGTGACCCTGAGCTATGCGCAGCTGGATGCGCGCAGCGACGCGATCGCCGCCGGGCTGGGCGGCTACGGCATCGGCCGCGGCACCCGCACCGTGGTGATGGTGCGGCCGTCGCCGGAGTTCTTCCTGCTGATGTTCGCGCTGTTCAAGGCCGGTGCGGTGCCGGTGCTGGTGGATCCGGGCATCGACAAGCGCGCGCTCAAGCAATGCCTGGACGAGGCGCAGCCGGAGGCGTTCATCGGCATTCCGCTGGCGCAGCTGGCGCGGCGCCTGCTGGGCTGGGCGCGCTCGGCGCAGCGCATCGTCACCGTGGGCCGGCGCTGGGCCTGGGGCGGTACCACGCTGGCGCAGATCGAGCGTGCCGGCAGCGGCGCCGGCAGCCAGCTGGCCGACACCGCGGCCGACGACGTGGCCGCGATCCTGTTCACCAGCGGCTCCACCGGCGTGCCCAAGGGCGTGGTCTATCGGCATCGCCATTTCGTCGGCCAGATCGAACTGATGCGCAACGCGTTCGACATGCAAGCCGGCGGCATCGACCTGCCGACCTTCCCGCCGTTCGCCCTGTTCGATCCGGCGCTGGGGCTGACCTCGGTGATCCCGGACATGGACCCGACGCGGCCGGCCAGCGCCGATCCGCGCAAGCTGCACGATGCGATCGACCGCTTCGGGGTGACCCAGCTGTTCGGTTCGCCGGCGCTGATGCGGGTACTGGCCGACTACGGCCGTCCATTGCCGAACGTGCGTTGCGCCACTTCTGCCGGCGCGCCGGTGCCGCCGGAGATCGTGGCCAAGATCTGCAGCCTGCTACCGGAGGACGGCAAGCTGTGGACGCCGTACGGCGCCACCGAGTGCCTGCCGGTGGCGGCGATCGAAGGCCGCGAACTGCAGGACACGCGCGCGGCCACCGAAACCGGCGCCGGCACCTGCGTCGGCGCGGTGGTGGCGCCGAACGTGGTGCGCATCATCGCCATCGACGATGCGGCGATCCCCGAGTGGGCGGGCGTGCGCGAGCTGCCGGTGGGCACGGTCGGCGAGATCACCGTGGCCGGGCCGACCACCACCGACACCTATTTCAACCGCGATGCGGCCACGCGCATCGCCAAGATCCGCGAGCGCCTGGACGACGGCAGCGAGCGCATCGTGCATCGCATGGGCGACATCGGCTATTTCGACGCGCAGGGCCGGCTGTGGTTCTGCGGGCGCAAGACCCAGCGCGTGGAGACTGCGCAGGGGCCGCTGTACACGGAGCAGGTCGAGCCGATCTTCAACACCTTGCCGTGGCTGCGCCGCAGCGCGCTGGTCGGGATCGGCGCGGCGGGCGCGCAGCGTCCGGTGCTGTGCTACGAGCTGCAGGCGGGCGTGGCGCCGCCGGCGCAGCCGGACGCCGTGCTGCGCGCGCTGGCGCAGACGCATGCGCACACCGCCGGCATCGCCGATTTCCTGCGTCATCCGGGCTTCCCGGTGGATATCCGCCACAACGCCAAGATCGGCCGCGAGAAGCTGGCGCTGTGGGCCAAGGACCGCGTGCGCTGAGGCCGCCGCGATGGGCGAGCGCTACCGGCTGGACGACCTGCGCATCGACGTGGCGCGGCAGCGGGTCGAACGCGACGGCGTGGCGCTGGAACTGGGCGGGCTGAGTTTCCGCCTGCTGCATTACCTGCTGCAGCAGGGCCAGCGCGTGGTCGGCTTCGACGAACTGATCGCGCAGGTGTGGGCGCCGGCGCTGGTCAACGAGGAGACCGTGACCCAGCGCGTGCGCTTGCTGCGGCAGGCGCTGGGCGATGCCTCGCGACAGCCGCGCTATCTGCGTTCGGTGCGTGGCCAGGGCTACCAGCTGTGCGCACCGGTGCGCAGCGACGAAGACGACGGCGACAGAGACGACGCACCGGCACCGCGACGACCGCGTTGGCGTGGCATCGCGATCGCGGCAGTCGTGGCGCTCGGTGTCGGGACGCTGGCGGCGCTGGCGTGGTCGTGGTCTGCGCCGCCGCCGCAAGCGGCGGCGTCACCGCTGCTGCAACGCGCCGAGTATTACGCCGGCATCGGCCAGCGCGACGACAACGAACGCGCGATCGCGTTGTACCGGCAGCGTCTGCAGCAAGTCCCCGACGAGCCGCGTGCGTTGCTCGGGCTCAGCCGCGCCTACAGCGCGCGCGTGTGCCAGTACGGCGGCGATGCGCAGTACGTCGCGCTCGCGCGGCGCCTGGCGGCGCAGGTGATCGCGGCGCAGCCGCAGCTGGCCGCCGCGCATGCCGCACTCGGCTACGCGCACGATTGCAGCGGCGAGTACGCGGCGGCGCTGGCCGCCTACGAGCGCGCGCTGCAGCTGGATCCGGGCGCCGATGCAGTGCGCGGCTCGGCTGCGTATCTGTACGAGCGCAAGGGGCAACTGGCGCAGGCGTTGGCCGCCAACCTGCAGGTGCGCGATCCGGCGCGGGTGCGGTTCCTGCCGATCCAGATCGCCAGCAACCTCAACCTGCTCGGCTACGTCAGCGCCGCCGAGGCGCGCTATCGCGACAGCTTCCAGCTGTATCCGGACAGCGCATTTTCCAACGTGGCCTGGCCGAGTTTCCTGTTCGCGCATGGCCGCACCGCCGAAGCGCAGGCGGCATTGGACGAGGCACTGGGGCGCGGCACCGACTACGCCGGGCTGTATCTGCTGCAGGCGGAACTGGCGTTGGCGCAGGGCGATGCGGCACGTGCGCGCCAGGCCAGTCTGCATGCGCTGCGGCTGCGTCCGCAGGGCAGCCTGGCGCAGACGCTGGCATGGACGCTGGACGCGCAGCCGCGGCCCGCCGCGCCGGCGTTGCGCGCGCGGGCGCAAGACCTGTTGCGCAGCCTCGCGCGTGGCGCCGACCCACTCGATGGGCTGGATGCGGCGCTGCTGCTGCAACTGGCCGGCGACCCGGACGCGGCATTGGATGCATTGCGCCGCGCACAGGCCGCCGGTTATCGCGATGCGGCCTACCTGCGGGTGTCGCCGCTGCTGGCGCCGCTGCGCACGCAGGCCGGCTTCGCCACGTTGCTGGCGCGCAACCAGGCCGACATCGCCGCCCAGCGCGCGCAGGTGCGCCGCGCCGGCCTGCTGCCGCAGGAAACCGGCGCGGCTACGGCAGCGCCTTGAGCACGTAGTCGGCGAGCAGCGCCTGCGACTGCGGGTGCATCTTCGGCGTGTTGTAGGCGCCGCGGGTGATCACCACCACCAGGCGTTCCTCGGGCAGCACGAACACGTAGTTGCCGCCGTTGCCGGACATCGCCCACACCCCGCGCTCCACGCCGCGTACCGGGAAGCGGAAACGCCACAGCAGATAGCCGTAGTCGGCGTCCTCGCGCGCCTGCGCGTGCACCGTGGTCATCGCCCGCACCCAGTCCGCCGGCAGCACCTGCTGGCCGTGCCAGCGGCCCTGGTCGAGCAGCAACTGGCCGAACTTGGCCAGGTCGCGGCTGCGGTAGCGGGTGCCGCCGCCGCCCATGCCCACGCCCTCGGCGGAGCGGCCCCAGTGGACGTCGGTGATGCCCAGTGGCCGTTCCAGCGCCTGCGCGGCGAAGTCTTCCAGGTGCTGGCCGGTGGCTTTCTCCACCAGTGCGCCGAGCAGGAAGCTGCCGGCGGTGCAGTAGGAGAAGGCGCGGCCGTGCGGGCTGTTTTCGGGGCGGCGCATCCATGGCGCGTAGCCCTTGATCGGCAGGTCCAGGGCGAACTGGGTCCAGTCGGCACTGACATACATGCGTTCCTCGTTGCCGCTGGAGAACGCGTTCTCGTCGTCGCACTCCAGCTGCGAACTCATCGTCAGCAGGTCCTCGACGGTGATCGCGCGCTTGCGCGGATCCGGCTGCTTCCAATGGCGGTCGCCGAAGGCGTCGTAGACCTTGGCCTGCGCGCCGGCCAGGCGGCCGCGGTCGATCGCCGCGCCTACCAGCATCGCGGTGACGCTCTTGGTCGCCGAGCGGGTGTCTTGCAGGGTCTGCCGATCGGCATCGCCGAAGTAGCGTTCGTAGACCAGTGCGCCGTCGCGCACGATCAGCACGCTGCTGGTGTCCGGCGCCTTGCCGTCGGCGATGGCCTGCTCCAGTGCCGCGAGCGTGGCCATGTTCCAGCCGGTGGCCCTGGCGTCGGCGACCTTCCAGCCGTCTCCGAGCGCTGGCGGCGCGGTGGCGGTGGTGATGGCGGTGGTGATTGTGGCGGCGGGCGCGGCATGGACGACAGGCGCGGCGAGGGCGAACAAGGTGCACAGCAGGAACGGGAGGCGCGACATGGTGGAACTCCGGAAGGAAGCGGTCCGCGCACTGCGCCAGCACCGTGGATGAAGTGCCTGATGCCACGGTGAAGAATTATGAAGTTCCGAAATATCAATGGGTTGGCGTGCGCAGCGGCGTCGCCCGCCGCCGCGCGGATCGCCTTCCCCGGCGACCCCGGCTATCGTGTGCGCCCTGGTGCGAACGGTGCGGCGCGATGAAGATAGTGGTGACGGGCGGTGGTGGATTCCTGGGACAGGCGCTGTGTCGCGGGCTGGTCGCGCGCGGGCACGAGGTGATCAGCTACAACCGCGGCCACTATCCGGAACTGCAGGCGCTGGGCGTGGCCCAGGTGCGCGGCGACCTGACCGATGCGCAGGCGCTGCACCATGCCGTACAAGGGGCCGAGGCGGTGTTCCACAATGCGGCCAAGGCCGGTGCCTGGGGCAGCTACGACAGCTACTACCAGCCCAACGTGGTCGGCACCGAGAACGTGCTGGCCGCCTGCCGCGCGCATGGCGTGGGCCGCCTGATCTACACCTCCACGCCGAGCGTGACCCATCGCGCCACGCATCCGGTCGAAGGCCTGGGCGCGGACCAGGTGCCGTACGGCGAGAACTTCCAGGCGCCGTACGCGGCGACCAAGGCCATCGCCGAGCGCGCGGTGCTCGCCGCCAACGACGCGCAGCTGGCGGTGGTGGCGCTGCGGCCGCGGCTGATCTGGGGGCCGGGCGACAACCAGATCCTGCCCAAGCTGGTCGAGCGCGCGCAGGCCGGCCGCGTGCGCCTGGTCGGCGGCGGCGACAACCGGGTCGATTCCACCTTTATCGACAATGCCGCGCAGGCGCATTTCGACGCATTCGAGCATCTGCGCGTGGGTGCGGCCTGCGCCGGCAAGGCGTACTTCATTTCCAACGGCGAGCCGCTGCCGATGCGCGAGTTGCTGAACAAGCTGCTGGCCGCGGTCGGCGCGCCGCCGGTGACCAAGACCCTGTCGTTCAAGGCGGCGTATCGCATCGGCGCCGCCTGCGAAACGCTGTGGCCGCTGCTGCGCCTGCGCGGCGAGCCGCCGCTGACCCGCTTCCTGGCCGAACAGCTGTGCACGCCGCATTGGTACAGCATGGAACCGGCGCGGCGCGATCTCGGCTATGTGCCGCAGGTTTCGATCGAGCAGGGCCTGCAGCGGCTGGCGTCGTCATGGCGCCGCGACACTTCCGTCACTTCCTGACGACCGGCGGTTTCCGAAGATACCTGCGCGCCGATTCGGCACGACAACTTCTGGACCTTGCCATGCTGCATTACGCCATCATCTTCTTCGTCATCGCCATCATTGCGGCCGTGCTCGGTTTCAGCGGCATCGCCGGCGCCGCGACCAACATCGCCTGGATCCTGTTCGTGGTGTTCCTGATCCTGGCCGTGATCTCGATGTTCCGTCGCGGCAAGGTGTAGTCGCCCGCGCTGCATCGCGCACGGCCCGCCGCACCAGAGACATCCGGTGCGGCGGGCCGTTCGTTTTTGTGCGCGCCGCTGGCGCCGGAGTCGCGCCATTGCATGGCCGCCGCGCTATTCGCCGGATCCCGGCAAGGCCACCGCGCTCCGCAGCGCCGCATCCTGCGCATGGCGTTCCAGCGCCAGCTCGATCAGGCGCGTGATCAGCGCGCGGTAGCTCAGCCCGCTGGCCTGCCACAGCTTCGGATACATGCTGATGCGGGTGAAGCCCGGCAGGGTGTTGAGTTCGTTGATCACGATGCGGCCATCGCCGGTCAGGAACACGTCCACCCGCGCCAGGCCGGCGCATTCCAGCACGGCGTAGGCGCGCAACGCGACGGCGCGGATGCGTTCCTGGGTAGCCTCGTCGATCGCGGCAGGCACCACCACCTCGGCCCCGGTCTCGCTGATGTATTTGGTCTCGTAGGAATAGAACGCGTCGTGCACCACCACCTCGCCGCAGACGCTGGCCTGCGGGGCGTCGTTGCCGAGAACCGCGCATTCGATTTCGCGCCCATCGATGGCCGCTTCCACCAACACTTTGTGGTCGTAGGCCAGGGCCAGCGCCAATGCCGCGTCGAAAGCAGCCGCGTCCTGCACCTTGCTCACGCCTACCGACGAGCCCTGGTTGGCCGGCTTGACGAACAACGGCAGCCCGAACTGCGCGGCCAGCGCGGCGAAATCGGCCTGCGCCGCATCGCGGCGGCGGATGCAGGCGAACGGCGCCACCTCCAGCCCGGCGTCGCGCAGCAGGCGCTTGGCCACGTCCTTGTCCATCGCCAGCGCCGAGCCGAGCACGCCGGAGCCGACGAACGGCAGCCCGGCCATGCGCAACAGGCCTTGCAGCGAGCCGTCCTCGCCCAGTGTGCCGTGCACGATCGGGAACGCCACGTCGATCTGCTCCAGTGCCTGTGCCGGCTGCAGCGCGCGCAACGGCTGCGTGTCGTCGCCGGGGATCACCGCCACGCCGCGTCCGCTGCGCTGCAGCGCGATCCGCGCCGGATCGTCGGCATGCAGCAGGAAGCCGTCGCGCTCGTTGGCGTGCCAGCGGCCCTGCTTGTCGATGCCGATCAGGGTGGCGTCGAAACGCTGCGGGTCCAGCGCATCGACGATGTTGCGCGCCGATTGCAGCGAGACCTCGTGCTCGGCCGACTTGCCGCCGAAGATGATGCCGACCCGGATCTTGCGCATGTCGCGGCTCCGTCATTGCCCGATGAAGGGGCGATAGCATGGGCCATCGCCGCGCGTCGCGGGAGAGGGTATCTGCGAAGCACGCGCAGGGCTCCGCGGACTGTGGCGGGGATGGACGCCGTTCGCGGAGCTTGCCAACATAGGCCGCTCAGGGGACAGGGGATGCACTCGATGCGACGTTGGACGTTCGTGGCCGGCCTTGCGCTGGCCGGCATAGCATGCGCGCAGGCCGAGCCGCCGCCGCTGGATCTGACCCCGTATCTGAAGCGCGACCAGTTCGAGCGGGTCAAGATCTCGCCGACCGGCGCCTACTATGCCGTCACCCAGCCGATGGAGGACCGGACCGGGCTGGTGGTCGTTCGCCGCAGCGACAAGCAGCTCTCGGCCAGGATCATCGGCGGCGCCGACTCGGTGATCGACGATTTCTGGTGGGCCAACGACGAGCGCATCGTGGTGTCGATGGCCGAGCGTTTCGGCACGCGCGATGAACCCGTGGCGATCGGGCAGCTGCACGCCATCGATGCCGACGGCAAGAATCCACGCCTGCTGGCCAGCCCGTATGGGATGAACGACGCGGTCAACGCGGCCACGCTCAAGGTGGGCCTGGATCCGTCGGTGTACATGCTCGATACGCTGCCGCAGGATCCGCGCAACGTGCTGGTGTCGGTGGTGGAGCAGACCAGCGACCCGACGGTCCATATCGATAAACTGGACATCTACAATCACCGGCGTACGCCCGTGGCGACCGCGCCGGTCTCGCGAGCGGACTTCGTTGCCGACCACGCCGGGCGCGTCCGTTTCGCCAACGGCGCCGATACCGGAAATTCCAGCAAGCTCTACTACCGCGACGACAGCGCCACGCCGTGGCGGCTGATCAACGACGAAGCCGCCAGTTTCCATCGCGCCTATCCGTTGGGATTCTCCGCCGACGACAAGCTCGCCTATCTGCAGGTGGAACAGGCCAGCGGCCCGGATGCGGTGGTGTCCTGGGATCCGGCGACCGACCGCTATTCGCCCTTGCTGCGCGACGAGCAGGTCGACCCGTACCGGGTATTGCGCGACCTGGACGGCAAGACGCCGATCGGCGTGTCGTTCATGAGCGACCGGATGCATAACCGTTTCTTCGACGACAACGCGCCGACCTCGCGCCTGTATCGATCGCTGGAAAAGGCGTTCAACGGCGATGCGGTGTTCATCATCTCGGCAACGGCCGATCGCCGGTTGCTGTTGCTCTACGTCTGGAGCGACCGCAACAATGGCGACTATTTCCTGTTCGACAGCACGGACAAATCGGCCAAGCGCGTGTTCAGCCGGCGCGAATGGTTCCGGCCCGACCAGGTCCCGCCCAGCCGCGAAGTCAGCTTCAAGGCCAGGGATGGCTTGCCGCTGCACGGCTATCTCACCCTGCCGCTGCATGCCGAGGCAGGCAAACCCTTGCCGATGGTGTTGCTGCCGCACGGTGGGCCGTTCGGCGTGTTCGACGCGTGGGATTTCGACGACGACACGCAACTGCTCGCTGCGGCGGGCTATGCGGTGCTGCGGGTCAATTACCGCGGTTCGGGCAACTATGGCCGTGCCTTCACCCAGGCGGGGGCGAAGGAATGGGGCGGCCGCATGCAGGACGACCTGACCGATGCCACGCGCTGGGCGGCCGCGCAGGGCATCGCCGATGCCGCGCGCATCTGCATCTATGGCGCCAGCTACGGCGCCTACGCGGCGTTGATGGGCGCGGCCAGGGAGCCGGGCTTGTACCGCTGCGCCGCCGGCTACGTCGGGGTATACGACCTGGAGACGATGTACCGCGACCAGGCCAGGCGAGCGCGCTGGGCAAAGAACTGGGCCGGCGACTGGCTTGGCGAACGCGGCACCCTGGCCGCGCGCTCGCCGGTCAATCTGGCCGATCGCATCCGCATCCCGGTGTTCCTGGCCGCGGGCGGCAAGGACGAGCGTGCGCCGATCCAGCACACCGAGCGCATGGAAAAGGCGCTGAAGAAAGCCGGCGCGCCGGTGGAGTCGCTGTACTTCCCCAACGAGGGCCATGGCTTCTACACCGAGCCGCACCGGCGCGCCTACTACACCCAGTTGCTGGCGTTCCTGAGCAAACATCTGGGCGGCGCGCAGGCGCAGTAGCGCGGCACGCTTCACAGTCTGCCGCTCGCACGGTGCGGCGACGTGTCTGCCGCTAGAATGCGCGGCATGCCTGGATCTCCCTTCGATGCCCTCAAGCCCCTGGCCGGCCGCGCGCTGGAAGCGGCGCTCAACCGCGCGCTGGCGCTGGACCCGGATACCCGCGAGGCGCTGCGCGGTCTCGACGGCCAGCGCGTGGCGCTGACCCTGGACGCGCCGGCGCTGGCGCTGCAGATCCGCGTGGACGGCACGCGCCTGCAGGTCGGCCCGGTGGATGCGGCGCAGGAGCCGGACCTGGCGGTGCGCAGCACCCTCGGCGGGCTGTTCGCGCAGCTGCCGTTCCTGGCGCAGGCGCGGCGCGGCGCCAGCCCTGGCGGGCGGGTACGGGTGTCCGGCGATGCCGAGCTGGCGCGGCGCCTGCAGCAGTTGGCGGGGCGTTTCGACCCGGACTGGCAGCGCCCGTTCACCCAGGTGTTCGGCGACGTGCTCGGCGTGCAGTTCGCCAACGCGGCGCGCGCGGCGCTGCAGCAGGCCCAGCGCAGCGCGCAGGACCTGGCGCAGAGCGCGGCCGAATTCGTCACCGAGGAATCGCGCGACGTGGTCCCGCGCGCCGAGTTGGACGCGTTCTACGACGATGTGGATGCGGTGCGCGACGACATCGAGCGCCTGGCCGCGCGCGTGGCGCGGCTGCAGCCGGAACGCGGCGCATGAAGGCGATGTTCCGCGCCAGCCGCATCGGCCGGGTGATCCTGCGCTACCGCCTGGACGACCTGCTCGACGGCACCCCGGCCGAGCGCTGGCTGCGCCTGGCCAAGCCGTTCGTGCCGCGCGCCAGCCCGGACATCGCCGCGCAGTCGCGCGGTGCGCGCTTGCGCCTGGCGCTGCAGGACCTGGGGCCGATCTTCGTCAAGTTCGGGCAGATCCTGTCCACCCGCCGCGACCTGATGCCGCCGGACGTGGCCGAGGAACTGACCCTGCTGCAGGACCGGGTGCGCCCGTTCGACGGCGAGGCCGCGCGGCGCATCGTCGAGCAGGCGCTGGGGCAGCCGATCGGCGTGGCCTTCGCCAGTTTCGACACCACGCCACTGGCTTCGGCCTCGATCGCGCAGGTGCATGCGGCGACGCTGCACGACGGCCGCGAAGTGGTGGTCAAGGTGCTGCGCCCGGACATCGAGCGGCAGATCGACGCCGACATCGCCTTGCTCAAGTCCGCCGCCGCCCTGGTCGATCGCGCGCACCCGCGCGCCGACAAGATCCGCCCGCGCGAAGTGGTGGCCGAGATCGAGACCACCCTGGCCGCGGAACTGGACCTGCAGCGCGAAGGCGCCAACGCCAGCGTGCTGCGCCGCTTCTGGCTGCATTCGGACGACATGTACGTGCCGGAGGTGATCTGGAGCCACACCGCCGAGCGCGCGCTGACCCTGGAACGGGTGCGCGGCATTCCTTCCGACGACATCGCCTCGCTCGATGCCGCCGGCATCGACCGCAAGGCGCTGGCGGCCAAGGGCGTGCGCGTGTTCTACACGCAGGTGTTCCGCGACAACTTCTTCCATGCCGATGCGCACGCCGGCAACATCTGGGTGGACAGCGATCCGGCGCGACGGATCAACCCGCGCTTCATTGCGCTGGACTTCGGCATCATGGGCCAGCTGTCGCAGGAAGATCAGTACTACCTGGCCGAGAATTTCATGGCCATCTTCAACAAGGACTACCGGCGCATGGCCGAGCTGCACGTGGAGGCGGGCTGGATGCCGGCCAACGTGCGCATCGACGAACTGGAAGCGGCGGCGCGCTCGGTGTGCGAGCCGTACTTCACCCGGCCGCTGTCGCAGATCTCGCTGGCCGAGGTGCTGATCAAGCTGTTCCGCGTGGCCCAACGCTACCAGCTGACCCTGCAGCCGCAGCTGATCCTGCTGCAGAAGACCCTGCTCAACATCGAAGGCGTGGGCCGCCAGCTGGATCCGGAGCTGGACATCTGGGCGGTGGCGCGGCCGGTGCTCGAGCGCATCCTGATCGAGCGCTACAGTCCGCAACGCGCGGTGCAGGAGTTGCGCAAGCGGCTGCCGGAAATCATGACCCATGCGCCGGACATGCCGCGGCTGGTGCACAGCTGGCTGCGCCAGCAGGTGGAAGGCGGCCACGAGCTGTCGATGCGCTCGCGCGACCTGTCCGACCTCAATCTGATCCTGCTGCGCATGCAGCGCCGCGTGGTCACCGCGATCACCGGCGTGGGCCTGCTCACCGTCGCCGTGCTGCTGTACGCGCTCCACGCGGGCGGGCCGCAACTCGGCGGGGCCTCGCTATGGGCCTGGATCGCCGGCGGCATCGGCGTGGTCAGCCTGCTCTCGGCGTGGTGGCGGCGCTAGGCGCTTCGCCGCCGCAATCGAACGCCCCGCGCTGGCCGCGTCCTGCGTCTTTCACCTGTTGGGAGCTGCGCATGCCCTGGATCGTCGGCAAGTACCTGATCACCGCCGCGCTGGTGGTGGCGATTTCCGAGGTGGCGCGGCGCAGCGACCGGCTCGGCGGGCTGATCGCGGCCTTGCCGCTGGTGACCTTGCTGACGCTGATCTGGCTGCAGCTGGAGCGGCAGCCGCAGGCCAAGATCGCCAACCATGCCTGGTACACGTTCTGGTACGTGCTGCCGACGCTGCCGATGTTCCTGGCGTTTCCGCTGCTGTTGCCGCGGCTGGGCTTCTGGTGGACGCTGGCCGCGTGCGCGCTGCTGACCATCGCCTGCTTCGCTGCGTTGGCGCTGGGCGTGCGCCGCTTCGGGATCCAGTTGCTGTAGGGCCTGTCATCCACCCATCAGCAGGTCGCGCCACGCCTGCGCGTGCATGGGGCAGGAAACGGGAGGACGCGAGCCCATGCGATGACATGGCCGCGTTCGCGCGAACGCGGCGCGACTTGCGCGGAAGCGACACGCCATGGCGCCGATGAGGCTGCCGGCCGCCACCGGCAGCCATCGCCGTGGACGCCGCGGCTCAATGTCCTGACGGTACCGCGGCCACCTTGGCGAAGAAGTCGTAGATGCCCTGATCGCTCATCTTGCGCGCATTGGCCAGCTCGCCGGCCTTGGTGGTGTACAGCGTCTTGCCGTCGGCCCCGACCACCACCGCGGCCGGGATGCCCTTCTGGATCGGGTCCCCGTAGGCCTGGCTCAGTTCGAGGTTGTGGTCGAAGTTGCCGACATCGATCTTGACCACTTCGAAATGCGCCTTCACCAGCGCCGCGTTCTTGGCCGTGTGCAGCGAGGCGTCGAGCGCGCGGCAGTCGCCGCACCAGTTGGCGCCGAAGATCAGCAGGGTCGGCTTGTGCGCCTTCTTGCCGGCGGCCAGCGCCTGCCGCACCTGCGCCTTGGCGTCGGCCGCGGCGTCGTAGGGCAGGTCCAGCGCATGCGCCAGCGGGACCACGGTCAGCAGCGACAACAACAGCCAGCGCTTCATCGGGACTCTCCGCAACATGGGGGAGGATCATCGTCGAGCGGTGGCGCGGCGGCGTCAACGGCCGGCCATGGGACGCTGCGTGACGCGCGCATTGTGGCCGGGGCGGCCGGGCGCGGATAATCCGGCGGTGAGCATTTCCCCCGATTCCCTGCAGATCCTCTATCTGGACCCGTTCCTGGCC
Organism: Xanthomonas bonasiae; assembly: GCF_014836395.1. Lineage (NCBI taxonomy): Bacteria > Pseudomonadati > Pseudomonadota > Gammaproteobacteria > Lysobacterales > Lysobacteraceae > Xanthomonas > Xanthomonas bonasiae. Next base: position 3,353 of record NZ_JACSQX010000014.1, on the reverse strand, counting down.
GTGGTCGACAAGCCGGCCGGGCTGATGGTCCACGACAGCAAGCTGGCCCGCGGCGAGGACGACTTCCTCGCCGATCGCCTGCGCGCGCAACTGGGACGTCCGATCTTCCTGGTGCACCGGCTCGACCGCGCCACCAGCGGCTGCCTGCTGCTGGCCTTCGACCGCGACACCGCCAGCGCGCTGGGCAAGGCGCTGATGGGCGGGGAGGTGGACAAGGACTACCTGGCGATCTGCCGCGGCTGGCCGGCCGAGGAGCGCTTCGACGTCGACCACGACCTCGACGGCGGCCCCGGCAAGCCGCTGAAGAAGCCGGCGCAGACCCGCTTCCAGCGCCTGGCCTGCGGCGAACTGCAGGTGCCGTCGGGCGAGTTCGGCACCTCGCGCTACGCGCTGTTGCGCTGCAGCCCGGTGACCGGGCGTTTCCGCCAGATCCGTCGCCACCTCAAGCATCTGTCGCATCACCTGATTGGCGACACCAGTCACGGCGACGGCCGCCACAACCGGATCTTCCGCATGCAGGGCGTGCACCGCATGCTGCTGCATGCCGAGCGGCTGGCGTTTCCGCATCCGGACGGGCGCCGGATCGAGGTGAACGCGCCGCTGGATGCCGAGTTCGTGCGCGCGTTCGGTTTGTTCGGGTGGGCGGCGGCGCCGTGGTCGCGGGGCGAGGCGGAACGCTTGCTGGATACGCCGGGCGAAGCCGCTGGCTGACCGGTCAGCACGCCCTGTAGGAGCGGCTTCAGCCGCGACGGGCATTACCGGGAAAGCCCGTCGCGGCTGAAGCCGCTCCTACAGTGTCATGGCTGCAAGAGGAGGTGTTTTGGCCGTGCTCGGGAGCGTTTGACCCAGGTCCTTGCCGAGACCGGAACGCTCGCTGCTTCGTTCGTCGCGGTTGATGGCCCGAGGCCACCCGGAACCGCTCCGACAGCCGCAGCGCAGTACAGGCGTCGCGCGCGCGCAGGGGCACGGCGCGGTTGCCGCGGCAGGACTACTTCTTCGCCGCCGGCGGCGTGTTGACGGTCTGCTCCAGGTCCTTCTGCAGGTCGACGAACAGCGGGGTGATCTTCTGCTGGATCGCGCCCATCAGGTTCTGCATCAGCTGCGGGGTCTTGTCGAGCATGCTCTGGCCGGCCGGACTCTCGTAGAACTCGGCCATCGCCAGCACGTCCTGCTTGGAGAACGACTGCTTGTAGAGGTTCACGTACAGCGGGCGCATCTCCTGCCACGACAACGCCTTGCGCACGGTGGCCTGGGTGCGCTCCTGGATCTGCTGCAACTTCTGCTGCTGCGCCGCGTCGAGCGGGTGCTGCGCGGTCAGCTGCGCGAATTGCTGGCGCTGCATCGCCTCGATCTGCGGCAGCATGCTGTCGAGCATGTTCTGCGCGCGCGAGGCCGACAGCAGGCGGTTGACGTCGCCATCGCTGGGCGGCTCGGCCAGGGCGGGAGCCGCGGCCAGGGCCAGCAGCGCGGCCAGCAGCAGGCGCTGCGGCCAGCGACGGGAAAGGAGCGGGGTCGGATTCATCGAGCGTCCTGCAAGGCTATGACCGGCGGCCAGGATACGGGAATCGCCGCGGCCTCGCCGTCTGCGCGCTTGCGGCGATTCGGTCTCCGCGGCTTCGCCGGACCCGGCGCGCGATGCGCGAGCGGGCCGGCTCGAAATAGCGCAACAGCCCGGCGCCGCCGTGCGGGACTGGTCGGCGCTGTCGAAATGGCGGCGCAAGGCGCGCGGCGTGGCCTGGTCGGTGTCGAGCGTGCGGTGGCGTGCTCATCCCGCGGGCCATGGGTCGGTGTCGGTGCCTTGTCGCCGATCTGCAGCCGGGGTCGAGGTCATGCGCCCAGCCGCTCGGGACCCAGCCCTGGGACGGCGGCAGGCGGCGCCGTAGTCGCCGATGCCGCGTGCGCCCGGCCGTTCAGGCCGCAGGCCGTCGAAAATCAAGCGGTCTGGCGGATGCCCTACAATTCGCGGATGGGTACCGGGGCCATCCACATCTCGAACAGCCTGGCGATTCCGGAAAGCGAAATCGTCGAGCGCTTCGTGCGCGCCAGCGGCGCCGGCGGGCAGAACGTCAACAAGGTCTCCACCGCGGTGGAGCTGCGTTTCGATCTGGCCGGCTCGCCGTCGCTGCCGGAGCCGCTGCGTGCGCGGCTGCTGGCGCGGCGCGACCGGCGCATCACCGCCGAGGGCGTGCTGGTGATCGATGCGCAGCGCTTCCGCACCCAGGACCGCAACCGCGACGATGCGCGCCAGCGCCTGGCCGAGTTCATCGCCGCCGGGCTGTCGGTGCCGAAACGGCGCATCGCCACCAAACCCTCGCATGGCGCCAAGCTGCGGCGCCTGGATGCCAAGCGCGAGCGCAGCCAGATCAAACGCGGCCGTTCGCCCGGCCGCTGGGAGTGACTTTTGAGCGAACGCGATTTTTCGTTGCCCCCCGCGACCCCGAACATGCCGATGGTCAAGCCCAGCCGCTTCGGCCGCTGGCTCGGCCGCACCGCGCTGCGCCTGACCGGCTGGCGGGTGGTGGGCGAGTTCCCGGACGTGCCGAAGCTGGTGATGATCGTCGCCCCGCATTCGTCCAACTGGGACGGTTTCCTCGGCTTCGCGGTCAAGTTCGCGGTCGGCTTCGAGGTGCGCGTGCTCGGCAAGACCCAGCTGTTCTGGTGGCCGCTGGGGCCGCTGCTGCGCAAGCTCGGCGGCATCCCGCTGGACCGCAAGTCGCCGCGCGGCGTGGTCGAGCAGGCGGTGGCGCTGATCCGGGAAGCGCCGCGCATGTGGTACGTGATCACGCCGGAAGGCACGCGCAAGCGGGTGGAGAAGTGGAAGGTCGGTTTCTGGAAGATCGCGCATGGCGCCGAGATCCCGATCTTCCCGGTGTACTTCGACTACCCCAGCCGCACCGTCGGTCTCGGCCCGCTGTTCCACACCAGCGCCGACATGCACGCCGACATCGCCGCGATCCGCACCTGGTACCGGCCGTGGCGCGGCAAGCATCGCGATACGTTGTGAGGCCGGGCGGCACCTCGATGCGAATGGGCTTTCTGTAGGAGCGGCTTCAACCGCGACCGGGCGTTACCGGTGGCATCCTGTCGCGGCTGAAGCCGCTCCTACAGGGGCGCGTACCTGCAACCTCTCGAAAGGCCGCTGTTCCGCACCAGCGCCGACATGCGGGCCGACGTCGCCGCGCTGCTGCCGATAGCGTTGCGACATCCCGGCTTCTTGCGGCCGGCGCAGTGCTGTGGGAGCGACTTCGGTCGCGACGGGCTCTACTGGTAAGGCCCGTCGCGACTGAAGGGCACCTCTAAAAACCTGCCTGCTTTGGCATCATATGGTCTGAGAAGACAGCCGAGGCCTTGCG
>NZ_JACSQX010000013.1:15204-141213 GCF_014836395.1 Xanthomonas bonasiae | reverse complement strand
TTGGCATCGTCGCGCATCTGCGCGAACACGCCGCGGAACTCGCCGTGCATGCGCGCGGTCAGGTCGCCGGCGGCGATCGATTGCAGCAACGCCGACAGGGATTGCAGGTTGCCATCGGCGGTGGTCATCAGCTGGTTGAGGCTTTCGACCATGACCCGGAAGTCGAACTGGAAGCGCTCGGCGTCGCCGCGCGCGCTGAAGTCGCCGTCGGCGGCGGACTGCGCCAGCTGCTTGATCTGGCCGTTCATCGCCGACAGGTTGGCCTTCACTTCGTCCATGGTCCGGGTGAACGTCGCCTTCTCGCCGGGCAGGCGGTCCATGTCCTGGTCGAGGTCGCCGACCGCATAGCGGCCCATGATCTGCGCCAGCTTCAGCTGCACCGCGACATGCGAGCCGACCACGGCATTGGTTTCCGCGGCCATGCGCCCGTAGTCGCCGGGGAACGCCTGCGCATCGATGCGATGGCTGATTTCGCCGGCATCGTGGCGCTTGGCCATCTCCAGTTGCGCGCCGATCAGGCTGCGCAGCTGGTGTTGCATGCCGTGCATCGCGCCGAGCAGGCGCCCGGTTTCGTCGGTGGCCTGGGTCTGCACATCGTTGTCCAGGTCGCCACGTGCGATCGCTTCGGCAGCGCGGGTGGCGCGGCTCAGCGGCACGGTCAGGCTGCGGGTGATCAGCCAGGCCAGCACACAGCTGATCAGGATCACGATGACGCCGCCGGCGATCAGCATGCCGCGGCCGCGGTCCATCGCCGCGTTGGCGGCGGCGTAGGCGCTCGCGCCACGCTGGCGCTGCCGCTCCGAATATGTGGTGATCGCCTCCTGCCACTTGTCCGTCGCAGGGCCGGCCTGCTCCGTCAGCACGAGGAGGGCCTGCTCGTCCTTGTCTTCCATCCCCAGATCCAACACCGACTGGTTGGCCACGCGCGAGTTCTGGTAGCCGAGATCGATCTGCCTGCGCATCTCCGCGCCAGTGCTGTCGGTGACCGGTATCGCGTAGAGCTTGTCGTGCGCTTCGCTGTAACGCGCGCGCTCCTGCTCGATGATCTTCGCGAAATGGAGGTTCTGCCCGTGCGTGGTCGGCAGGACGATATTGCGCAGGTTGATGGCGATGATCGCGCTGGCCTCGCGCATTTCGCCGGTATACGCCAGGATCGTGTTGCGCTTGACGATGTTTTCCATCTGGTTGCGCGACTGCGCCAGCGTGATCAGCCCGGCAACGACGAGCCCGCAGGAGAGCAGGATGAGCAGGCCGAAGGCATAGGAAAGGCGCGTACCGACGTTGTAGCGCTGAAGAAATCCGATCATGGAGGTACCTAGTGGGGGAAATGGAATAGAAAGGCGCCTCCACTGGTCGAGTGCGGAAATGGGCACGAAATCGAGGGGCCGCGGAGCCCTGACACAACGCGAGCGCCGAGCCGAATGTTTCAATTTCGAGACATTTTTACGCAACGCAAGTATCGGCGCTTGGGCGATGTAACGGCGAGCGCCGCGAATTCTTGATGCGCAATTTCGCACATTTTATTGAATGCCCTCACATACGTAAAAGGCGCGTGGAGATCGACCGGCGAAGTGGCTGCGACAAGCCCGGATCAATGAATTCCACGTGAAAATGCGCCTGCAAGGCGCGACGGCGACGGGATCGTGATACCCAGCGGCGAGTCGTTGCGACCCGCACGCTGTTCCGAACCTGGCCCAAACCGAGCGCCGATGCGGCGCGGATCCACGCACATGCCGCTCGCATCGCATGCGCGGTGCGCACGCGGATGGACCGCCTGCGGCCGCTCCGGACAGCGCCGGGCGGCCGCACGGCCGTCGGACGGCCTACTCGGCCAGGTTGGTGCCCGCGCCGGCCGTGGCGATGACCTTGGCCTTGACCTGCGCCGCCGGAATCGCGGTATAGACGTAGCCGAGCGGCTGCGGGAACGTCTTCGACGAAATCCAGGTGGTGGCGTTGGCGTAGGGCTTGCTGGTGCTGTCCGGCACGCTCCAGGTGATGCCGCCGCCGACGTAGTTGTTGATCAGGTCCCAGTAGCCGATTTCACTGCTGTCGCGCGAGGTCACCGGATTCTTCGCGTTCTCGAAGTAGTTGGCCTCGACCAGCGCGATCCCGCCCATGCGCACGTTGATGCCGGAGGTGAGCACGTTGTTGAAGTAGTTGTTGTAGATGTGGCTCAGCCCGCGGCGCTGCAGCGGCAGCCGCGACTCCACGTTCTCGAAGCGGTTGTGGTGGTAGGTGGTACGCGCCGCCGCGTTCTTGGTGTCGTTGTCGCTGTAGCCGTTGAGCGCGACCTTCTGGTAGTCGTGCACGTAGTTGTACGACACGGTGACGTGGTGGACGCCCTTCTTCATGTCGATGCCGCCGTCGAAGGACGCGTCGCCGGCGCCGGAGCACTTGGTCAGCGAGGCGAACAAGGTGTTGTGGTCGACCCAGATATTGGACGGCTCGCCGCTGGAGTTGCCTTCCAGCGAGATCGAATCGGCGTCCTCGCCGCCGGGCAGCAGGCCGATGGTCATGTTGCGGATGATGATGTTGTGCGCATTGCCCACCACCCACAGGCCGAAATTCGCCGACGAGCCGTTGGCGCCCTTGATGGTGATGTTGCTCTTGTTCTTGATCTGCACGGTGTTGGCCGGCAACTGCCACTGCGCGCAGACGTTGCCGATGCTGGCGAAGTTGAACTGGCCGGTGTAGTTCAGCACCAGGCCGCCGCTGCCGGAGTAGTTGTCGATGGCGGCCTGCATCGCCTGCATCGTGGCGACGTTGATCGGGGTCGCGTTGCCGCCGCCGGTGGTGGCGGCGCCGTAGCCGACCGGGCCGGCGACGGCCGGCGATACGCAGAAAACCAGGGCAAGCGCGAGCGCGCCCTTGAGCGGCTGGATGTTCATCAGACTCTCCCATCTTGCAGCGATAGATGCCTGGCGCCCTCGCGGATGCGATGGGCGATGGCACGGGGCGTGGGGGCCGGGCGCAGTCTTCGCCCGGCTCGGCGCCGGCGCAATCGGCCGAAACGGGAAGCTAGATCCGCACCTACGATCGCGCCGCAAGACATGCGAAACAGACACGAACGGACAGATGGAGACAGACAACGACAGGCGAAGACAGGCGCCCGCAACGCGCTCGCGCGCGACGTTGCGGGCGTGCCGACTACGACGAAGAACCGCGGCGCAGCGTCATCGGCGCGACGCTCGGCGCCACCTACCGAGCGCGCTCGCGTCGCCGCGGAGACATTCGCGCGCCATTGGCGCATCCGCCGCACATGCAGCCGATGTTGCGTGTGCAGCATGGACCGGCGCAGGCGATGTCCGCCGAGCGCTGCCGCCAACGGCCGCCCGGACGATCGGGAACGCTACGGGCCGGCCGGTGCCGGCGTGATCCTGCCATGCTCGCGCGCCGCCCACGCCACGCGCTTCTGCGCGGACCCGAGCAACGCGGTGGCACGGCTGTTGTGCGGTCGCGCGGTGTAGAGGATCCACTTGGGCAACCCGGGCAGACGCGCGTCGGCGTATGCGGCGCGCCCGTGGTCGAAACGCAACAGGCGATAGACCCAGAACAGGTGCGGCTTGCGGTCGCGGGTCAGCGACGCATCGGCCCAGACCGGCACCAGCTGCAGCAGTCCGCAGCCGGCGCGGTGCGGCAGCGCCCGGTAATCGTCGGCGCTGGGCTCGTGGGTCTCCACGTCGATCGACCGGTAGCCGTTGGCATCGGACAGCAGCACCCGGCGCCACGCGTTGCCGCCGGCCAGGCCGACCCCGCCGCTGCCGAGGGTGACGATGAAATCCGGCCGTCGGTCGTGGTTGAGATCCGCCGTTTCCACGCCATGGAACCCCATCGGCGAGCCGCTCAAGGCGACTGGCGCGACCAGGGCCCGGTCGTGCGCATCGAACAGCTGCAGCGTCGGCCTATCGGTGACGTCGAGCTGCAGGCGGATGCCGGCATGGCGATAGGTCGTGATTCCGTCCCAGCGCATCTCGCCGCCATCGGCCGGCTCCAGCGCCTGCAGCTTGCAGGCCGCGCTCGGCGGCGTGCCGACCCAGGGCGGGTATTGCGGATGCCATGCGCTGGCCAGCGGTGCGGCCGCCAGCAGGCACAGCGCCGCGGCGATGCGCGGCGCGCGCGTACGCCAACGTAGCGCCACGCCGATGCGCGACGGCGTGACTGCGTGCGAGTGCGGCGTGCGCAGCGCGAACGCGGTAGGCATCGCCGCTGGCACGACACTGCGGGACGTGACGGTCGCGGCGGCGATGCCGGCAATGGCGGGCAAGCTCCTTCTCCCTGCATGCAGGCGCACGCGGGCGCGTGCGGCGCGGCACTATCGCCGCGCCGGCACGGCGACGCAAGCGGCATGCGGCCGCCACGCGCCGCCGCTCCCGCACGGCTCAGCTCACCGCATCGAGCTGGTTGTCGCCGCGGTCGGCGTCGGGCAGTTTGTGGTCCGGATCCAGGGTCACGTGCAGCACCTTCTGCGTGCTCGGCACGCGGATCTGCGGCTGGGTCTGCTGGATCCAGGTCTCCACCGGCACGCGCTGGTCGAGATGGCTGCCGTCAGCGAAGTCGATGCGCAGCGTCGCCGGCATCACCAGCTTCTGCCTGCTCTGCAAGGTCACCAGCAGGCCCTTGGCCGGGTCGTGCTCGACATAGCTGGCCGCGCGCACGCCCATGTCCAGCTGCCAGTTGTTGAGATACCAGCCGCGCCACCACCACGCCAGGTCCTCGCCGGACTCGCTTTCCATCAGCCGGAAGAAATCCGAGGGAGTCGGATGCTTGTACGCCCAGGTGGCGATGTACTTGCGGAACGCCGGGTCGAAGCGCGCCGGGCCGAGGATCTGTTCGCGCAGCAGCACCAGGCCCAGCGCGCCCTTGAAGTAGGTCAGCGGATGCCGGTAGGTCTCGCTGGTGGCGTCGGCGCGGTCGAGCAGGTTCGGCGCCTGCGCATCGGCCAGCAGCGGCAGGATCTCGTCGACCGGGTTGCCGCCCTTCGGCGCGTACTCGCTGTCGCGCTTGGGCGCGAATTCGCCGTGGTTGACCGCATCGGAGGCGTAGACGTCGATGAAGGTGTTGAAGCCTTCGTCCATGAACGCGTAGCGGCGTTCGTTGGAGCCGACGATCATCGGGAACCAGCCGTGGCCCAGCTCGTGCGCGGTGATCCAGAACAGGTCCTTGCCGCCGTCGTGCATGTCGTCGAAGACGATGCCCGGATATTCCATGCCGGCGCCATGGCCGCCGAGGTTCACCGCGACCGGCCACGGATACGGATACCACTGCGAGAAGTGCTCGATCGACGCCTTGACGAACTCGGTGGAGCGGTCCCACTTGTCGGCGCCGACGCCTTCGCGCGGATACACCGACATCGCCAGCGCATGCTTGCCTTCCGGCAGGTTGATGCGCGCCGCGTCCCAGACGAACGCCGGCGAGGCGGCGAAGGCCACGTCACGGGTATGCGCCATGTGGAAGCGCCAGGTCTGGGTGCCGCTGGCCGTGGGCCGGCTGGCCGCATCGCCGATTTCGGCGGCGCTGCGGATCGCCACGGTGCGGTCGCTGGCGGCGGCCTGGGCCAGGCGCTGGCGCTGCGTGGCGGTGAGTACCTGCGCCGGGTTCACCAGCTCGCCGGACCCGGCGACCAGGTAGTTCCACGGCACCGTCACCGCGTAGTCGAAGTCGCCGTATTCCAGGTAGAACTCCGCGCCCAGGTAGGGCTGCGTGTCCCAGCCGCGCTGGTCGTCGTACACCGCCATGCGCGGATACCACTGCGCGATCTCGTAGATGTCGCCGTCGCCGGTCGGGGTGACCGCGGTGCGCCCGCCCCAGGTGCCGGGCACCGTGTAGGCGTAGTCGATATGCAGTTTCAGCGCCTTGCCGGCACCGGCCAGCGGCTGTGGCAGGTCCACGCGCATGCGCGTGTCGTCGACCAGGAAGTTGGCCGGCACGCGCTTGCCGCCCTGCTCCACTTCCACCTTGGCGATGCGATAGCCGTCGCTGGCCGGGGCCGGCGGACGTTCCGCCCGCGCCGGGCGCACGCCGCGGGCGCGCGCGTCGGCGCGGTAGATGTTCTGGTCCAGCTGCAGCCACAGCACGTCCAGCGTGTCCGGGCTGCGGTTGCTGTAGGTGATGGTTTCCTGGCCGCTGAGCGTGCGCGTGGCCGGATCGATGCTGGCGTGCAGGTCGTAGTCGGCGCGGTTCTGCCAGTACAGCGGCCCGGGCACGCCGCCGCCGCTGCGATAGGCCGTGGCCGGCTGCGGCAGTTGCAGTGGCGCGAACAGGGCCAGCGGGTCGTAGCCGCCGGCGGGCGCGGCGGCAGCCGGCGCGGCGGCGCTGGCCTGGGCGAAGGCGACGAGGGAAGCGCAAGCCGCGGCGAAACCGGCGCGGCGCAGGACATGGATCATGTGGGGCGTCCGTGGGGAGGATCGCCCCCGATGGTAGGCCGAAACGGCGTGGCGCGGATGTGCCAGTCAGCCTGTGGGAGCGACTTCAGTCGCAACAGGCTCCATCGACAAGGCCCGTCGCGACTGAAGTCGCTCCCACACGTTCTGTCGCGATCACACGCTCGCGCTCACCCCAACAACGTCTCCAGCACCGCCATGCGCACCGCCACGCCGTTGGCGACCTGGCGCAGCACGCAGGACTGCGGACCGTCGGCGACTTCGTCGGTGATCTCCACGCCGCGGTTGATCGGGCCCGGATGCAGCACCACCGCGCCCGGCGCGGCGCGGCGCAGGCGTTCGGCGGTGAGGCCGTACTGGGCGTGGTAGCCCTCCAGCGAGGCCACCAGGCCTTCCTCCATGCGCTCGCGCTGCAGGCGCAGCATCATCACCGCGTCCACGCCGTCGAGCATGGCGTCGAAGTCGTCGCCGACCACGCAGCCGTCCAGGGTGCCGTCGTCGGGCAGCAATGCCTGCGGGCCGCACACGCGCACTTCGCCGGCGCCGAGCGTGCGCAGCGCGTGCAGGTCCGAACGCGCCACGCGCGAGTGCTTGACGTCGCCGACGATGACCAGCTTGAGCTTGGAGAAATCGCCGCCCTTGGCGTGGCGCAGGGTCAGCATGTCGAGCAGGCCCTGGGTGGGATGCGCGCTGCGGCCGTCGCCGGCGTTGATCAGCGCGGTGCCCTCGCCGGCCGCTTCGGCCAGGCGCTCGACCGCGCCGTCCTCGGGATGGCGCACGACGAAGCCGCGCACGCCCATCGCCTCCAGGTTCTTCAGCGTGTCGCGCGCGGTCTCGCCCTTGCGCGTGGACGAGGTCGAGGCGTCGAAGTTCAGCACGTCCGCGCCGAGCCGCTGGGCGGCCAGCTGGAACGAGCTGCGGGTGCGCGTGGACGGCTCGAAGAACAGCGTGCACACCGCGGTGCCGGCCAGCACGTTGCGCTTGCCGACCCGGCCCACCGCCGCGTCGCGGATCTGCCCGGCGCGGTCCAGCAGTTGCAGCAAGGTCGCGCGCGGCAGGCCTTCCAGGGTCAGCAGGTGGCGCAGGCGCCCGTTCGAATCGAGTTGCGGGTCAGTCATGGCGGGTCCGGGCAGGGGATCAGAAAATGGGAGTGGCGTCGTCGGGGGCGGCCAGCCAGCGCTCGATGATCACCGCGGCGGCCACCGCATCCAATGCAGCGGCGTCGCGGCGGCGCTTGCGGCCGGCGGCGCGGTCCACGGCGAAGCGCTTGGCCGCCTCGACCGAACTGGAGCGCTCGTCGACCAGCACCACCGGCAGCTTGTAACGGGCGCCGAGTTCGCGGGCGAAGGCATGCGCGCGCTTGCGATTGGGTTGGTCGGCGCCTTCCAGGGTCAGCGGGTCGCCGACTACCAGGCCGTGCGGGCGCCATTCGGCGTACAGGCGGTCCAGCGCCGGCCAGTCTGGCCCCTGCGCGTGCACATCGACCACGGCCAGGGCGCGCGCACCGCTGCCGAAGCTGCTGCCCACGGCCACGCCGATGCGGCGGTTGCCGACGTCGAAGCCGAGCACGGTGCCGTCGCGGCGAATCGTGCCGGCAACGGTGTTGTCCGCAGCGGGCGCGCCGGGCTCAGGCATGCCCGCTGTAGTCGGTGAGGCGGAACAGGTCCACGCCGATGCGGCCGGCGGCGGTCTGCCAGCGCCGCTCCAGCGGCAGCTCGAACAGCAGTTCGGCATCGGCCGGCGCGGTCAGCCAGCTGTTCTCGCCCAGTTCGTATTCGAGCTGGCCGGCGCCCCAGCCGGCGCAGCCCAATGCGACCACCGCGTTGCGCGGCCCGTCGCCGCGCGCCATCGCTTCGAGCACGTCGCGCGAGGTGGTCAGGAACAGGCCGTCGCCGAACGCCAGGCTCGAATCCCAGGCGCGTTCGCCGTCGTGGATCACGAAGCCGCGTTCCGGATGCACCGGCCCGCCGCTGAGCACCACCTGCTCGCGCAGCGTGTCGTCGATGGTGTCGATGCCCATCTGCGCCAGCACTTCGCCCAGCGTGTATTCGGAGGCGCGGTTGACCAGCACGCCCATCGCACCGTTGGCGTCGTGCTGGCAGATCAGGGCCACGCCGCGGGCGAAATTGGGATCGGACAGCGCCGGCAGCGCGATCAGCAGTTGGTTGGCCAGGGGGGTAGGCAAAGCGGACATGGCCCCATTCTATCGTCCCTCCCGCGCCGGCGCTGCGCCGGGCCGGAGCGGGCTGCCATAATCGCCCCGATCGCGCACCGCCGCGCCGCCAAGGATGCTGTCTCGTATGGAAACCGCCCCCGATCTGCCGCGCCAGACCCGCGCCTTCATCGTCCTGGTGGCGCTGCTGCAGGGCGCGCTGCTGTATCTGGCCCAGCGTGGCGCCGATGCCGGGTGGTGGCCGTTCGCGGCCCTGGGCGGCCGGGTGTGCTGGTACACCCTGGTGCTGACCGTGCCGACGCTGACCCTGCTGTCGGTGCGGCGCCTGGGCGAATTGCGCCTGTGGCAGCACGCGATCGCCCTGGCGCTGCTGGTGGCGGCGCTGTCGGCCTGGGCCGCATGGAGCGCCACCGGCGCCCCCGGGCTGCGCAGCGAGAAAGTGCTGGTCCCGTTCGGCATGGCCATCGCGCTGGGCATGTTCGTGCTGCTGCCGTGGCTGCAGTGCCGGCTGCAGCATGGCCACTGGCAGGCGCCGTATCGCGAACTGTTCGAACATGCCTGGCAGAACGCGCTGACCCTGGCCCTGGCCTGGCTGTTCGTGGGCATCTGCTGGCTGGTGCTGTGGCTGTGGGGCGCGCTGTTCGCGCTGGTGAAGCTGGAGTTCTTCCGCGAGCTGTTCCGCCAGAGCGCGTTCGCCTACCTCGCCACCGGCATCATGTTCGGCCTGGGCCTGCTGATCGGCCGCACCCAGCAGCGCGCGGTGCAGGTGATGCGGCAGATCCTGTTCGCGATCTGCACCGGGCTGCTGCCGTTGCTGGCGTTCGTGGCGGTGCTGTTCGCGCTGAGCCTGCCGTTCACCGGCCTGCAGCCGCTGTGGGAAACCCGCGCCGCGGCCAAGATCCTGATCGCGCTGGTGGCGGCGCTGGTAGTGTTCGTCAATGCGGTCTACCAGGACGGCGCCGCCACCGCGCCCTATCCGCAATGGCTGCGGCGGCTGATCGACGCCGGCCTGCTGAGCCTGTCGCTGTACGCGCTGCTGGCGTTGTACGCGCTGTGGCTGCGCATCGACCAGTACGGCTGGAGCGCGGAGCGCTTCAACGGCGTGCTGGTGGCGGTGGTCGCCTGCGGCTACGCGTTCGGCTACGCGTGGGCGGTGCTGCGCCCGGACGGGCGCTGGCTGCGGCCGCTGGCGCCGGTCAACCGGGTCATGTCCTGGGGGGTGATCGCACTGGCGCTGGCCACCGCTTCGCCGCTGCTGGACCCGTACCGCATCGTGGCCGGCAACCAGCTGCAACGCTTCGCCGACGGCCGCACCGCGGCCGCTGACGTGGATCTGTATTACCTGCGCTTCGACAGCGGCCGCCGCGGTTACCAGGCGGCGCAGTCGCTACGCGATGCGCCCGGCTTCGCCGAGGACCCGGCGCAGCGCGAACGGCTGCAACGCATCCTGCAGCGCACGCAGCGCTGGGGCGACGACGGCGACGCCAGCGACGAGAAGCGCGCGCAGGAGCGCATCGCCGCTCCGGCCGAACTGCGCCAGCACATCCCGCTCGCCGCCGGCAGCGCCGATCCCGGCGATGGCTGGTGGCAGGCGGTGCTCGCCGGCACTCTGCACGACGGCGGCTGTCGCCAGCGCGAGGACCACTGCGTGCTGCTGGTGCGCGACCTGGACGGCGACGGCAGCGGCGAAGCTCTGCTGTGCAACGACACCGACAACTTCGGCATGGAATGCCGGATCCATGCGCACCGCCAGGACCGCTGGCAGGACGTGGCGCGCGTGCATTTCTCGCCCAGCTCGCCCGATCGCGCGGATGCGCCGTTCGACGCGCTGCGCGCCGGCAAGCTGCAACTGGCGCCGCGGCGCTGGCCGGACCTGACCTTGCCGGATGCGCGGCGCGCCGAAATCTCCCCCGAAGACAACGACCAGGACGACTGACGGAGTCCGCCCGACATGACCAGCTATTGCGACATCGCCCCCGGCCACGCGCTGCACGGCCCCTACCACGACGACGAATACGGCGTTCCGCAGCGCGCCGAATCCGACCTGTTCGAACGGCTGGTGCTGGAGATCAACCAGGCCGGACTGAGCTGGGAGCTGATGCTGAAGAAACGCGCCGGCTTCCGTGCCGCCTATGCCGGGTTCGATGTGGACACGGTCGCCGGCTACGGTGAGGCCGACGTACTGCGCCTGCTCGCCGACCCCGGCATCGTCCGCAACCGGCTCAAGGTGCACGCGGCGATCCACAACGCGCAGGTGATCCAGGGCCTGCGCGCCTCGCACGGCGGTTTCGCCGCCTGGCTGGACGCGCACCATCCGCGCGCCAAGGCCGAGTGGATCAAGCTGTTCAAGCGCACCTTCCGCTTCACCGGCGGCGAGATCACCGGCGAGTTCCTGATGAGCCTCGGCTACCTGCGCGGCGCGCACCGCGAAGACTGCCCAGCCTTCGCGCGCATCGCGCGGCTGGATCCGGCGTGGATGCGCAGCGCGTGAACCGTGCCGCGCCTGCGTGCGTCGCCGGCGCCGCCTCGCAGCGGATACCACGGACACGGCCGACATCGTGGATTGCGGCAACGTTGCTTGCGCTGGCCGCGTTCGGCGCGGCGCAAGCGCATGCGGCCGATGGCGGGACGACGACGCTGCCGCAGGTGTTGGAACAGCTGCGCCGCGAGATCGAGGCCGAACCGGCCACCGACCCCACCCCGATCGACACGGTGCTGCAGCGCCATGCGGACACCACCGGGCTGAGTTTCGACATCGCCACGGCGGACGCGGACGGCGCCGCGGCGCCGCCGCCCAAGCAACCGGCCGGCGCCAGCGCCGCCGAATGGCAGGCGTTGCGTACATACCTGGGTCCCGCGAGCACCGTGCAGGACGACGTCTCCGAAAACGGCAACCACCACTACACCCTGCTCGACCTGGACGAAGACGGGCAACGCGACCTGCTGGACAGCGCCTACGTCGGCGGCACCGGCCTGTTCACCGAAATCGCGGTGCTGCGCCGCGACGCCGCGCACGGCTTCCTCGCCCCGCCCAACGCCGCATCCGAAGCGGAACCGGCGACGGGGGTATTCAGCATCAATGGCCGCGGCGGCGACCAGGCCCTGTACTGGCTGCGCATCGACGGCCGCAGCTATGCGGCGTATCGCGACGGCGATTACTTCCAGGACATGCTGACCCTGTCGCGCCCGCTGTCGCCGCTGCCCGGCGAGCGCAGCAGCCCGCGCGTGCTGCAGGTGCGCTACCGCTACCGGCACACGCTGGCGCCGCCGCAGGATCCGGCGCAGGCCACGCCCGAGGACCAGGACGCAGCGCGCTGGCTGGCACAGCACCCGCAGTGGCGCGCGGTCGCGGACAAGGAACTGCAGCGCCTCGGCTTCGATGCGCAGGGTCGTCAGCGCAGCCCGGACCCGAACGCGCGCTGCCCGGTTCCGCCCGGGATCGGCGACCCCGAGGAACGCGCGCAATGGCCGTGGCGCGATGCCGGCCACTACACCTTCGACTACGTCGCCGACCTGCGCCTGCGGCACGGATCGGACTGCTACAGCGCCAGCATCGTCGCGTTTCGCAGCAGCTACCTGACCTCCTACGCCGCCTGCTGCGCGCTGTGGCTGTACGCCGCGCCCGGCCAGCAGGCGGTGGCGTTGCCGTTGCGGTCCATTCGCGCGCGCGCCGGCGTCGCAGTGATCGCGGCCACGCCGGCTGGGCAATGAACGCCGCCGGCTGACCGTCTGCGCCACGCCGGCCACGCCACGGCCGACGCGGTCTTGCCATGGCATGCACGGCGCTTGAACGCCGCCGCCGGCATGGTCGGCGCATGAGCCTGCGTATCGGCATCTCCGGCTGGCGCTACCCCCGGTGGCGTGGCGTGTTCTATCCGCCCGACCTGGTGCAGCGGCGCGAACTGGAATACGCCTCGCGCTGCTTCCGCTCGGTCGAGCTCAACGGCTCGTTCTATTCGCTGCAGACACCGAAGAGCTACGCCGCCTGGCACGCGGCGACGCCGCGCGGCTTCGTGTTCGCGGTCAAGGGTCCGCGTTTCGTCACCCACCTGAAACGGCTGCGCGATTGCGAGCAGCTGCTGGCCAACTTCTTCGCTTCCGGCCTGCTCGGGCTGGGGCCGAAGCTGGGACCGTTGCTGTGGCAACTGCCGCCGTCGCTGGCCTTCGACCCTGCATTGCTGGACGAGTTCCTGTCGCTGTTGCCGCGCAGCCACGCAGCGGCGCTGACCCTGGCCAGCAAGCGCGACGCCGCACGCATGCGCGAGCGCAGCCTGCTGCATATCGACCGCAACCGGCGCCTGCGCCACGCGCTGGAGGTGCGCCATCCCAGCTTCGCCACGCCCGCGGCGATCGCGCTGCTGCGCAGGCACCGCGTCGCCCTGGTGCAGGCCGACACCGCCGGCAAATGGCCGTACCTGGAAGACGTGACCGCCGATTTCCTGTACCTGCGCCTGCACGGCGACGCGCAGCTGTATGCCAGCGGCTACAGCGACCAGGCGCTGGACGCCTGGGCCGCACGGATCGACGCCTGGCACCGCGGCGGCGAGCCGGCCGCGGCGCAACGCGCGGGTCCTGCCGCCGCGCGGCGCACGCGCCGCGACGTGTATTGCTACTTCGACAACGACATGAAGGTGCATGCGCCGTTCGACGCGCGGCGCCTGGCGCAACGGCTCGGCATCGCGACGCCGTGCCCGGATCGCGACGAACGCGACGGCTGACGCCGGCACCAGCAGGCGACGGCATGCCCCGACACGGTCGTTGCGCCGCAGCGCACATGCAGCGCCACCGTGCGGCGGATCAAGCCGCCAGCCGCGCCTGCCAGAACGGCGCTTGCGCCCAGCGCCGCGCGCGCGCGTACAACGCCCCGCGCTCGCGCAGATAGGCGCGGAAGCGTGCGAACACCCCGTCCTGGTAGGCCGCCAGCGGTGCCGCGCCGCCGCCCTGCAGCCGCGCCGCCAGAGCGTGCGCCGCCGCCTCGCCGTCCTCCAGAGCCTTGACGATGCCGTGCGCGGTCAGCGGATCGTAGGCGCTGGCCGCGTCGCCCACCGCCAGCCAATCCTCGCCGACCACGCGGCTGAGGATCGCCGACGGCCCGAGTGCGGCGATCAGGGCGTCGGCATCGGGCAACGTCGCACCGCCCTGCGCCAGCCAGCGCGCGACGTGCTGGGTCTGCTGCGCCGCCGCCAGCCAAGCCGCCGTATCCAGGAACTGCCGCTGCCGGCGCGGCTCCAGCGCCAGGGCCAGCATCATGCGCCCACCCGGCAACTTCGCCGCGTACCACCAGCCATCGCGCCAGGCCTCCAGCAAGGCCTGCGACGGAATCGCATCCGCGCGCTCCAGCGCGAAGACGCCGGCGACGAACGCCAGGCAGTCCACTTCGTTGCGCGCCACGCCCAGCCGCCGCACCGCGGCGGCGGCGATGCCGCTGGCATCCACCAGGAATCCGGCACGCACGCGCTGCGCACCGCCGTGCTGGCCATGCAGTTCCAGGACATGGCCGCCTTCCGCATCGCGGCCGATCGCGCCCAGGCGCAGTCCGCGCAACAGCGTGCCGCCCCGCGCCGGAACCGCCGCCGCCAGCATCGCGTCGAAGGCGGCGCGATCCACGTGCCAGCCCTTGCCCTGGCCGGCGACGATGAAGTCGTTGTAGCCCAGATCCGGCGCGCCCCAACTGGCGCAACTGCCGGTCGACGCCAGCGGCCGCTGCGCCAGGAACGCGTCCCACACGCCCAGGCGCTGCAGCGCCGCGCTGGCCGTCGGTGCCAGCGCCTCGCCCAGCCGCCAGCCCGGCGCGCGGTCCATGTCGACCACGACGACATCCTCGATACCGCGCGCGGCCAGCGCCAGTGCGGTGGCGCATCCGGCCGCGCCGCCGCCGACGATCGCCACGGCATGGCGTGCATTCGCGGCCATCGCGTCGATCGGCTCAGCCGAGACCATCGGCGTCGGCGGTCACCGCTGCCGACGGCGGCGGATAGGCCGGAATGTTGGCCATCGGCCAGGGCGCGACGAATTCCTGGCCCACGTCGAACTGGCTCGCGACCTCCAGGAACATGTCCGCCGGATACGGCGGCTGCCCCGCCGGCGGCGCGATCTGCGCACCGCTGACGACGAAGCCGACCTTGGCCCAGTTGGCGACGAAATCCGCGTAGTTCTGGAAGCGCCCGACCTGCGCCGGATAATCGCTGTCGGTGCCGCTGCCGCGCACGGAATACACCTGCGGGCCCGGATACCATGTCTCGTCGTCCGGATCGACCTGGCACAACGCCACCGGATAGACCGCGAAGGGCCGTTCCGCCGGCCACGACCAGAACAAGGTGTTGTTCGGGGTGATGTTCGGGTTGCTGCTGCCGGCTCCCGGATTGGGATCGGGCAGATGGGTGGCGCAGGAGTTGTAGTCGGTATGCCACGGCACCGACATGAACTTGGACAGATCGCCTGGTTCCACCGGGTACGACTGCAGCGGCACGTAGCCGAAGCTCAGGAACGGCTTGCCCTTCTGCGCGGCGCCGTAGTCCAGCGACGCCTGGTTGATGCGGAACGGCCCGCAATCCTGTTGCTGCCATTGCGTCACATACAGGTTGGTGTCGCGGATCGGGAACGACACCTCGATGCCCGGGCTGTAGCGGCCGCCCAGGCAGTTCTGCAGCGTGACCCGGTCCAGCAGCTCGCCGGGCCCCAGCGTCGGTGCGCCGCCTTGCACGTAGTTGTTGCCATGCCACTGGTTGAGCAGGAAGTACTGGGTCGCGCTGACGCTGAGGAAGCTCTTCTGCGCATCGCCGAGCGAGAGCGGCATCATCGGCGAGCCGGTCTGGGTGTCGGCCGCGGAGGCGGGATCGCGGATCAGGGTCTTCAGGTTGGGGATCTTGGCGGTCGGGTCGTCGGTCGGCTGGATCTGCCCGATCATGTCGTGGCCCCTGATCGCGCCCGACGGCAGGTTGGTGTTCCAGCGCTGCAGCATGGCCGCGTGGAAGATCGGCTGGATGTCGTCGCTGAAGGACGGCTGGTAGGTGCCGACGAAGGCGTTGTTGGCGTACAGCGACGGCACCAGCCCCAGTTCGCGCACCCACACGTCGTAGACGTCGTCCCAGGTGGAGACCACATTGCGGGTCTGCGGCGCGTAGCCCGGATCGCCGGTGACGTACCAGGCGCCCTGCACGCTGGCGCTGGAGCCGTCGCTGAAGATCAGCACCGCATTGACCGGGCCGTCGGCGGCATCGTCGTACCACAGGCCGTTCTCGGTCGCATCCGTCAACGGCGGATAGCTTCCGTCGGCCTGCGCGACCGCCGAGGTCCGCGCAAAGCCGCCGGCCACGATCAACGCGCCGTTGGCTTCCACGCGCATGTCGCCCAACGAGTCGAGCGTGCCCAGCGGCTCGTGAAGCGTATGGAACATCGACGGGAAGCTGACCGGATAGTCCGGCGCCGGCTGTATGGTGCCGGCGGCATCGGCGTAGCTGGGAGTGGTCTGCATATCGAAACCGAGCGCCGCCGCACTGCCGGCAGCGACGCTGATCGCGCGCGGACCGGGGTCGATGACCAACTGCTGCAGGCGCACCGGATCGTCGGGATCGCCCGAACTGGTGTAGTCCGGATTGCGCAGTTGCAACAGGCCCGGCGACTCGTACGCGGCGATGCCACGAAACTGCTCGCCCTTGCTCACCGTCGAATAGTTGTTGAGCTTCTTGTTGGCCACATGCACGGTCCAGACGATGTCCTGCACCGTCTTGCCGTCGATCGTGCTGCCCACGTCCACGCGCGTGCCGCCGCCGTTGGGATACGTGCCGGAACTGCCGCTGGGATAGGCGTAGATGTGGAAACGCGCGGCCTGGCGCTTGACGTTGCCGTCGGCATCGCGGAACTGCTCGGCGGTGATCGGCGTGGACTCGGTACCGGGCTGCACCGGCAACCCGCCCATCAGACCGTCGGCGCCGCGCACGCCGGCCGCGGTCACCGGCGCCAGATAGAACGCCTGGCTATCGCCGACGCGGCCGATGCCGATCGCCGGATGCACTCGAAACACGTTGCTGGACATGATGATCTGCTCCTGATCCGGATGAAGGGGCGCGCATCAGCGCTGCGCGGCCGGCCGCGGCGCCGGCGGCGCCTTCTGCGGCAGCTGCGCCTGGAAGTAATCGTTGATCACCACATGGCTGAGATTGACGTTCAGCCCCGGCAACGACTGCGCGCGCGGATCGGGCGAAATCACCTGGGTGGTGTTGTGGCAGGCGAAGCAGTTGTCCTGCGTGCTCTGCACCTGGGTGAAGGTCTCGATGGTGGAATTGGACAGGCGCATCGAGCCGGTGAGCAGCGGCGATTTGTCCGGCGGCACGCACTCCAGCGACGAGCCGGGCTGGAAGGTGCAATTGGGCTGCAGCGCGTCCATCTGGTTGAACCAGATCGCGCCGACCTCGAAGTAGTTCTTCCACACATCGTTCAACTGGCCATCCACCGAGGCGTTCATCGACTTGATGTTGTCGATGTTGCAGTCCTGTCCGCTCGGGCACGGCTTTTCTCCGCCGTAAGGCACCATGCGGCACACCTGGGTGACCGGGCTCAGGGTCTGCGTCTGCGCGTTCAGGGTCAGCGCACCGGAACCGGCCGCGTTGACGTTGCACTGCTTCAGCGGGGTATTGGCCTGATAGAACGTCCAATCCCTGGCGGAGACGATGTCGTTCGGCTGCATCTTCTCCATCGGCTGCGGCAGGTCCGGCGCATTGTCCTGGTGCTCGAAGGTGGCCCAGATCATTTCCGGATGCCCGTTGACCGTGCCGCCGATATGGAAGCCGACCAGCGCCACGGTCTGGGTTTCGGTGTCGGCGGTGGCGACGATCTTGCCCTTGCGCATGCCCAGCTTCGCGATCTGCGCCTGGCGGGTATAGAACGTCGAGACGTCCTCGCCCGGCTGCACCACCTTCCACGCCGCCTTCAGGGTCATGCTGCCCACCGGAAAGGCCGTGTCGGGATTGAATGCGCGCAGTCGCTTGGGGTCCTGCAGGCCGTTGCTGGCGATGAACTGGCCGAAGACGTCGTTGGAGTGGATCGAGTAGTAGACCGCGCGTCCGTTGCGATCCACCAACACCCCGTCCGGCCCGGCCTGATCGATCAGTTCCACGGTGCGCGCCTGCTGCGCGCGGCCGATCAACGGGTCCAGCACGCCGTCGGCGACACCGCCGATGCCGTCGGTGGTCATGGTCAGGAAGCGCGGCTGGCCGCCCACGTCCTGGGTCAGCCACAGGAACGCATTCCACGACCAGATGTGGAAGTCGCAATTGGTGCTGTCGGAACCGAAATCCGTCGAATCCGGCGCCGGGGTGTTTGCGTGCGGAAACCAGTTCGAATTCGGCGACGCGGGCGGCACGCAGGCGCCGGCCACGGATCCCGGCTTGGTCGGCAGCACGCCGCCACTGCCCAGCTGCGGTCCCGGACCGGGACCGGGATTCACGGCCGAACACGCCGCGATCAAGACACAGACAAACGCCGCGAACCCTATCGCACGCTTCATCGCATTCTCCTTCGGTACGCGAAAGACAGCTGAAAACGCCACATTCCATGACGGCGCGCGGCCATGCGGCAGCTCACGATGCCAACCGGCAAGCGCTGGAAAATCTAGTTCGGTTCCCCCATCGCAGGCACGATGACTCCCGTGGATCGCGTCACGTCATTCGCGCGTATTGCCCCTCGCCTGCGCAACCAGCATGCGCCGCCGGCGAACGCGCCGACAAGGCCATTTCGTAGACACGCGGGATCTCCCGTAGACAGTTGCGAACGGGCCATGCCTTCACCCGAGGCATGGCGTCCTGACTCCAACTGTTGCTGCGGTCACGCGCCCGCAGCGCATGGAATGCGCATCATGAAAGTGCGAAAGGTGTATCGGACGCCCACTACCGCAAAGGCGGTTGCACGCACATGGGATCGGCACGGCATCGAGCGCCGCCTGGCGATGGTGTCGGCATTCGCCGCCTGCGTCCAACGCAGACCGACGTGCCGCGCATTGCGCGCGTCGCGCAACGCAGGCGCAGCGGCGTGCCGCTCACACGCCCATGTAGCGCCCGGAGCGGTGATTGAACATCAGCACCAGGCTCAGCACCACCGCGCCGATCGCCGAGTACAGCACCTGCTGCGGCGCCAGCACGAAGAACGCGATCAGCATCAGCGCCCCGTCGAAACTCATCTGCACCTTGCCCGCGCTCCAGCCGCGGCTGCGCTGCAGGTAGACCGCCAGGATGCCGACGCCGCCGAGGCTGGCGCGATGGCGGATGAAGAACAGGATCGCCAGCCCGACCAGCGCGCCGCCGACCAGCGCCGAATAAAGCGGCGTCATCGCCGAGTACTGCGCCCAGCGCGGCAGCAGATCGGTCAGCACCCCACAGGCGGCGACCGCGACGAAGGTCTTCAGGGTGAACTCCCAGCCCATGCGCCGCACCGACAGCCAATAGAACGGCAGGTTCACCAGCACGAACATCAGGCCGAAGTTCCAGCCCAGCGCGTAGTGCAGCAGGAACGCCACCCCGGCCATGCCGCCGATCATCAGTCCGCCCTGGGCGAACACCGCCAGGCCCAGCGAGGCCACCAGCGTCGCCAGCAGCATGCCCTGGATGTCTTCGGCCACGCTGTGCCGCAGCGCCTGCGCATCGCGCGCGGTGCCGGCCGAATCCGCTGGCGGCGTCAGCGGCCCGGAAGTGACGACGGTGCCGTCGTCGGGCAAAGGGTCCAGGTCCGGACGCAGATCGGAATCGGGGAGGCTCACGGGAATAGGCAAGACGCGGGGGTGCGGTATTAGACACCAAGCGTGGCGGTGGTTGCAGATGAAACTTCATCCACGGATCGCGACCGCATGCCGGACCGGCGATGCGTCGGCCCCCCCGCGACGCCGGCTCAGCGGGGTGCGGGCAAGTTCACCTGGATCGGTTGCTGCAGCAGCACGTTCACCACCAGCATGAAGATCGCCAGCGAAAAGAACGGTGCGACGATCGCCAGCCACACCCACGTCCACGCGCTGAATCGCTCCTGCGGGCGTTCGCGCAAGCCGCGCGCCCGCTTGAAGCGGACCAGGCGCCGGTTGATCGCGAGCAGCGGCGTCCAGGACAGCAGCGCCAGGAACGACAGTCGGGTCGGCCACGCCGCCAGCAGGCTCAATCCGACATAGGCCAGGGCCGGTCCCCACCAGCCCAGTACGCTGCGGCGGTGCGCGCCGATCAAGCGATCCAGGGCGCGCAAGCAGGCGAAGATCCAGATCAGCGAGAACACCGAGCGCCACACCGGCGAGATGCGCCGGCGCCCGGAGATCAGACGGATCGCCTGCCAGTTGCGATAGAACCAGTACAGCGCATACCAGCCGAACGTGGTCGTGCACAACAGGGCCAGCTTGATGCCCGACGGCGCGAACAGCGTGGCCAGCGGATCGGTCGGGGCGGCATCGGGGGCGGCGTCCGGCAGCGCGGCGGCAGGGACGGCGTAGGGGTTGTCCATTTGCATGCGTGGCACTCGGCCGATGCGTTTGTCGAATCGCGCCGCGTCGACCGCGGTCAGCGAGCGAAGGCGCGGCGCTGCCGCTTGTCCGCGTACATCTCCGCATCGGCGCGTTCGAGAAGTTCCTCCAGCGCCTCCGCGTCCAGATCCCGCCGGTCGCACAGGGCCAGGCCGAAGCTGGCCGACAGCCCGGTCGCGAAGCCGTCGTCCTCGCCGGGATTGGCAAGCGCCCCGCGCAGCGCATCGGTGAGCCCGCGCGCCTTGTCCGGCGTGGTCAGCGGCAGGTACAGCGCGAACTCGTCGCCCCCGCGGCGCCCGAGCAACTGGCCCGGCCGCAGACAGCTCCGGCAGCGCTTGACGAAGGCGCGCAAGGCCGCATCGCCGGCGGCGTGTCCGAACTGGTCGTTGATCGCCTTGAGGTTGTCCATGTCGGCGACGATCACCGCCAACGGACGCGGCTCCTGCGCGGCCAGTTGCAGATCGTTGAGCACCTGTTCCAGGAATCCGGTCCGCGACAGCGCCCCGGTCACGGGATCGCGCACCAGCGCATGGCGCAGCCGCGTGTTGTCGGCGTAGAGCCCGGGGACGGCCAAACCGAAGTAGCTGTTCGCCGCCAGGCTGATCATGGCGAACTGCAGCGCGAGCGCCTGCGCCTCGAGCCGCAGCAGCGGCGTGGCCAGTGCGATCATCAGGCTGAAGGCGGCGATCGCCACCAGCGCCTGCAGCATTCCGTGGGTATGCACGATCCACAACTGGATCACCACCACCACGAACAACGCGAAGACCACCGCCGGCTGTCGCGGCAACGCGGCGGCGAGCCACATCACCACCAGGGTGATGCCGAGCAGCAGCGCGAGCTTGACCAGATAGCCCGCGGCGCTTCCGCTCGGCGCGATCATCCCCGACAAGCGCGGGATGCCGGGCCGCGGTGCGATCCCCAGGGACTCGGCCAGACGCAGCACCGCGAGGATCGCCAGCGGGCCGAGCGCCAGCAGACCGGCGTAGTCGCCGATCGCCCACGGGATCGACTGGGCGAACATGGCCGGCAGATCGATGGCGCCGGTGACGACCAGTCCCGCGCCGCCCAGGCAGGCGGACAGCAGCGAGGCCACCCCGCCGCCCAGGATGAAGTAGGTGACCGCGCGCGGCAGGCTGGTCGAGGACATCCCCTGCCCGACCCGCCGCAGCAGCCAGGCCAGTCCGCCCCAGATGCAGAACTGTTGCGCGGTGAACAGCAGCGCGTACCACAGGACCGCCCGGCCGGGGACGGCCGGATGCTCGGTCGTGCGA
The DNA here is from genome assembly GCF_014836395.1 of Xanthomonas bonasiae. NCBI lineage: Bacteria > Pseudomonadati > Pseudomonadota > Gammaproteobacteria > Lysobacterales > Lysobacteraceae > Xanthomonas > Xanthomonas bonasiae. The sequence continues at coordinate 119,898 of NZ_JACSQX010000013.1, read as the reverse complement.
TAGAAGCTGAGCAGCGTGGCCAGCACGCAGGCGATGGCGATCGCCGGCGCGCCGCGCCAGCCCAGCACCATGAAGGCGGCCAGCGTCACCGCCACCGGCGGGAACCACAGGCTCGCATGCGTCTGATAGCCCAGCACCCGCGCCAACTCGAAGCCCGCCAACCACGCCACCACCAGCACCACCGACAGCATCAGCAGCGCGCCGGGACGGCGCGGCGCCGCGGCGCGCGTGCGGAACGGCGCCTCGGCGTCCCAGCCTGTCATCCATCCGCCTCCGGCCGGCTCCGGACGGTGGCCGAACCGGGGCCGACGAACGCGGTGACCGAACTGTCGTCGCTGCCGCCCACCACCACCGACGCATCGCCGCTCAGCCGGATCGGCCAGCTCATGTTGCCCGCGGCCCAGTTCCATTGCAGCGCGCCATCGCTCGCATCCCACAGGGTGAACCCGCCAGGCGTACCGTCGGGGTGGCCATCGGCCAGCCCCAACCAGCGCCCGCCAGGATCGAACGCCAGGCAGTTGGGCGAGTACTGGCTGGACGCCGTCCACTGCGGCTGGGCCGCGCTGCCGGTATCGGCGAACACGGCGACGATGCCGCCTTGCGGGACGTTGCCGGCGATCGCGACCTTGTCCCCGGCGGCATCGCAGGCCAGCCCGTAGATGGTCTTCGCGCCACCCGGTGCTGCCACGCTCCAGGCCGGCGCGGGCGTGCGCTGGAACGCGGCCACGTCGAAGGCGTACAGCGTGCCGTCGCCGGCGCCGGCATAGGCCCTGCGCCCATCGCCGGACAGCGCCGCGGTATGGGTGTAGGCGCCATTGGGCAACTGCCAGCGCGCCAGCGCCGTCGGTTGTCCGGAGGCGATCGAGAACAGGATGATCTCGCCGTGATAGCTGGCCACCAGCCCGGTGCTGCCGTCGATGGAGAGGCCCGTGGCGACGACGGTGTCGCCGGCAGCGCTCAGCGCGATGTACACAGGCGCGGGGAAGGCTGCGGCGGCGCCGCGGCAGAACAGATAGCCCTGATCGGCACCGGCCAGCAAGGTCAGCCCGCGCCCATCCAGCGACACCATGTTGCCGCGGCCCCCAGTCAGCGGATACGACAGCAGTTCCTCGCCGCCGGGCACCGACCAGGCCCCGATGAAGCCCGCGTACGGATTCTGGCTCCTCCAGCCGCAGCTGGCGACGGTGCTCCCGTTCGCCGCGACATCGACCCAGTACACGCCCTGCCAGCCGTCGAATTCCTTCGCCAGCAGCGGCTTGCCGGTGCGATCCCAGGCGTAGGTGCCGAAGGTCCCGTCCTGGTTGCCGCGCACATCGCTGCGCGTGGCGGCAGGGTCGATGCGTTCGAAGATCTTGCGCTGGGCGACGGGCACCGCGTCCAGCCCGGCGCTCTGCGACGCGCTGCCGTATTCGTGGAAGAAGGTACCGGCGGCGATGACATTGCCATCGCCGGACACCGCCACCGAATTGATGTAGTAGCCGGCATGCGGCTGTGTCGACCAGAGCACCTCAGGCACGTCGTTCACGCGGATCCCCTCCCTTGGGTTGAAGAGTCCTCAACGGACTCCTGCGAGCATTTGGCTGAAAACACGACACCAGCGGAGGACCTGCATATAACCGGTGTCGTGTCGATTCCCTGTCATCTTGCCTGCGCCTGCCCTCCCGACCGCCTGTCGGACGGACCGGCTCAGCGCACCTCGGCGATCTCCACCCCGTCCATGCCCTGCGCCAGGGTCTTGGCGTCGCCGCCCTGGGCGAGCTTGATGCGCAGGCGCACTTCGTTCTGCGAGTCGGCGTGGCGCAGCGCGTCCTCGTAGCTGATCTCGCCGGCCTGGTACAGCTCGAACAGGCTCTGGTCGAAGGTCTTCATGCCCAGGTTGGTGGATTCCTTCATCACGTCCTTGAGCTTGTGGATCTCGCCCTCGCGGATGTAGTCCTGCACCAGCGGGGTGCCGAGCATGATCTCCATCGCCACGCGCCGGCCCTTGCCGTCGGGGGTCGGGATCAACTGCTGCGCGACCACGCCGCGCAGGTTCAGCGACAGGTCCATCAGCAGCTGGCTGCGGCGGTCCTCGGGGAAGAAGTTGATGATGCGGTCCATCGCCTGGTTGGCGTTGTTGGCATGCAGCGTGCACAGCACCAGGTGGCCGGTTTCGGCGAAGGAAATGGCGTGGTCCATGCCTTCGCGGGTGCGCACCTCGCCGATCATGATCACGTCCGGCGCCTGGCGCAGGGTGTTCTTCAGCGCGTTCTCCCAACTGTCGGTGTCGATGCCGACCTCGCGCTGGGTGATGATGCAGCCTTCGTGCTTGTGCACGAACTCGATCGGGTCTTCGATGGTGATGATGTGCCCGGTGGAATTCTGGTTGCGGTAGCCGATCATCGCCGCCAGCGAGGTCGACTTGCCGGTGCCGGTGGCGCCGACGAAGATGATGATGCCGCGCTTGGTCATCGCCAGGGTCTTGATCACCGGCGGCAGATTCAGTTCGTCGACGGTGGGGATGCGCGTCTCGATCCGGCGCAGCACCATGCCCACCTGGTTGCGCTGGTAGAAGCAGCTGACGCGGAAGCGCCCGACCCCGGCCACGCCGATGGCGAAGTTGCACTCGTGGGTCTTCTCGAACTCCTCGCGCTGCGCCGGGGTCATCACGTTCAGCACCAGGTCGCGGCTCTGCTGCGAGGTCAGCGGCGTCTGCGTGATCGGGGTGATCTTGCCGTGCACCTTGATCGCCGGCGGCATGCCCGAGGTGATGAACAGGTCCGACGCCTTCTGGTGCGCCATCAGTTTCAGGAACGAGGTGAAGTCGATGGTGCTCATGGCTTGAACTCCGGGATTTGGGATTGGGGATTAGGGATTCGCAAGAACCGGGCTGGCGAGTTGCCCTGCCAATCCCGAATCCCGAATTACCAATCCCGGCTACTCGAACACACGCTTGTCCTTGGCGTACTCGCGCGCCTGGTTGCGGGTGATCAGACTGCGCTTGACCAGGTCCTGCAGGTGCTGGTCCAGGGTCTGCATGCCGTTCTGCTGGCCGGTCTGGATCGCCGAGTACATCTGCGCCACCTTGTCCTCGCGGATCAGGTTGCGGATCGCCGGGGTGCCGACCATGATCTCCCACGCCGCGGTGCGGCCGCCGCCGACCTTCTTCAGCAGCGCCTGCGAGATCACCGCGCGCAGCGATTCGGACAGCATCGAACGCACCATCGGCTTCTCGCCGGCGGGGAACACGTCGATGATGCGGTCGATGGTTTTGGCCGCCGAGCTGGTGTGCAGGGTGCCGAACACCAGGTGCCCGGTTTCCGCGGCGGTCAGCGCCAGGCGGATGGTTTCCAGGTCGCGCAACTCGCCGACCAGGATGATGTCCGGGTCTTCGCGCAGCGCCGAGCGCAGCGCCTCGTTGAAGCCGTGCGTGTCGCGGTGCACCTCGCGCTGGTTGATCAGGCACTTCTGCGAGGTGTGCACGAATTCGATCGGATCCTCGACGGTGAGGATGTGGCCGTATTCGTTCTTGTTGATGTAGTCGATCATGCCGGCGAGCGTGGTCGACTTGCCCGAGCCGGTCGGGCCGGTGACCAGGATCAGGCCCTGCGGCTGGTCGATCAGCTGGCGGAAGATCGGCGGGCAGCCCAGGTCTTCCAGGGTCAGCACTTCCGAGGGAATGGTGCGGAACACCGCGCCCGCGCCGCGGTTCTGGTTGAACGCGTTGACGCGGAAGCGCGCCAGGCTGGGAATCTCGAACGAGAAGTCGACTTCGAGGAACTCTTCGTAGTCGCGGCGCTGCTTGTCCGACATGATGTCGTACACCAGCGCGTGCACCTGCTTGTGGTCCAGCGCCGGGATGTTGATGCGGCGCACGTCGCCATCGACCCGGATCATCGGCGGCAGGCCGGCGGACAGGTGCAGGTCGGATGCCTTGTTCTTGACCGAGAACGCCAATAGTTCAGCGATATCCATACGCTGCTTTTCCCCTTGGGCTGCGACTGGAAGGATGATTCCCCGGGCGGCAGTATAGCGCCCTTCCCCATTGCCAGAAGCGCCGCCCGTGCCCCTCTCCCCCTTGCAGCAGATCCGCCTGGACATGGACCGCGCCGCGGCCTGCGCACAGCGCCCGCCGGCGTGCCTGCTGGCCGTGTCCAAGACCCAGCCGGCCGCGGCGATCGCGGCCCTGGCCGCGCAGGGACAACGCGCGTTCGGCGAAAACTACGTGCAGGAAGCGGCCGGCAAGATCGCCGAGCTGGCGGGGCTGGAGCTGGAATGGCATCTGATCGGGCACCTGCAGTCGAACAAGGCCGAACAGGCCGCCGTGCTGTTCGACTGGGTGCAGAGCGTGGACCGGATCAAGCTGGTCGCCGCCCTGGCCAACGGCCGCCCGGCGCAGCGGCCGCCGCTGAACGTGTTGATCCAGGTCAACATCGACGACGAGACCAGCAAGCACGGCTGCGCCCCCGGCGTGGTGGACGCGCTGGCCGCGGCGATCGCCGCGCAACCGAGGCTGCGCCTGCGCGGGCTGATGGCGATCCCGGCGCCGTTCCCGGAGGAGGCGCTGCGGCGCGCGGCGTTCCAACGCATGCGCGCCCTTCTCGACGGCCTGCAAGCGCGGTACCCCGGCGCCGACACGCTGTCGATGGGCATGAGCGGCGACTTCGCCGCGGCGATCGCCGACGGCGCGACCATGGTGCGCATCGGCACCGCGCTGTTCGGCAGCCGCGCGCCACGCGCGGCGCCCTGAAACCGCGCAGCGCGGCCAACGCTGTTGCGATGGCAAGCGCGGACGCGCGCTTGTCTACGAAATATTCAAACGCGATTAAGCGACGTCGGAAAGATGTCGTAGGTCAAACAGTTGAAAAACATCGCGTTTCTTCGTGCGCGAACGTCCGCCCGCAGAGCGGGTCAATAACCGTTAAGTCGGTCAAAGTCCTGCCTCGAAAACCTCCGCTTCCATGGCGCCGGCCGCGGGCTTTCCGCGGCCCATCGCCGAATGAGATCGGCTCGTACGAGGTCAACCAAATGGATGCATCGACCAGATTTCTGCTTGCTTCGTGTGTCATCGGCTTGCTGCAGGTCCCCGCCGCCATGGCCGCGCCAATGGCGACTGCGGCGTCGGCAACCGACGAATCGCTGATGACGCCCGCCGAGGTGCGCGCGCACGGCGCCTGGCGCGACACCATGGCGCACCTGCCGGCGCCGGCCGAAGGCTGCTTCCACGCCACCTACCCCAGCACCGACTGGCAAGCGGACACCTGCAAGACCCTGACCCGGCATGTCCATCCCATCCCGCACCGCGTGCACTGGGGCGCCACCGAAACCACCGGCAACGGCTACGACTACGCGTTGCAGTCCAGCACCCTGATCAGCAAGACCGTGGGCAGCTTTCCGCAGGTCAGCGGGGTCACCTCGGAAACCGGCGTCGGCGTCTCCGCCTTCGGCGGCGGCGGCATTCTCGGCCCCAACGAATACTCGCTGCAGATCAACTCCAACTACGACGGCACCACCAGCGTGTGCAACGGACACTCCGGCTGCACCGTGTGGCAGCAGTTCGTCTACGCCACCGACTACGAGACCCAGGGCGAGGCGGCGGTGTTCATCCAGTACTGGCTGATCGGCTACGGCTCCAGCTGCCCCAGCGGCTGGCTCAGCGACGGCGGCACCGACTGCTACCGCAACAGCAATGCGGTCAGCGCCCCCGACGTGCCGGCGACGCAGCTGGCCAACGTCAAGCTGACCGGCTCGGCGACCGCCAACGGCAACGACAGCATCACCTTCACCAACGGCAGCACCGCCTACAGCATCAGCGCCAAGGACAGCGTGGTGAAACTGGCGACGGTGTGGAAGTCGTCCGAGTTCAATGTGGTGGGCAATGCCGGCGGTTCGCGCGCGAACTTCAATTCCGGTTCGTCGATCACGGTCAAGGTGGCGGCGACCAACGGCTCCACCGCCGCGCCGACCTGCGCCGCCAATGCCGGCACCACCGGCGAGACCAACAATCTGAACCTGGGCAGCTGCACCGCGTCGGGCGGCACCACGCCCTCGATCGCCTTCACCGAGGCCAACTGAGCCACCCCGCGCTGGCGATGCGGCCTGTCGCCAGCGCGGGCCACCGGAACGGCAGCAGCGGCCGCTCGCCGCGCCGGCCAGCGGCCGACAGGCTGTCCGCCGGCATTGCAGCCGCTACCATAGGCGCACTCGCGTCCTCGGTGCCTCGCCATGCCTCCTGCCCATTCCAGCGCCGACATCGCCTTCATCGGCGGCGGCAACATGGCCCGCAGCCTGATCGCCGGACTGGTCCGGCAGGGCATCGCGCCGGACACCATCCGCGTCGCCGAGCCGGTGCCGGCGCTGCGCGAGGCGCTGGCCGCCGACTACGCCGTGCACGCGGTCGCCGAGGCGGCCGAAGCGGCCGACGGCGCGCCGCTGTGGGTGTTCGCAGTCAAGCCGCAGGTGCTGCGCAGCGTCTGCAACGAACTGGCCACGCTGGCCCAGGCGCAGCGGCCGCTGCTGCTGTCCATCGCCGCCGGGATCACCGCACGGCAGATCGACCGCTGGCTGGGCGGCGCGCACGCGGTGGTGCGGGCGATGCCGAACACGCCGGCGCTGCTCGGCGCCGGCGTCACCGGGCTGTTCGCCAACGCGCAGGCCAGCGCCGCGCACAAGCGCCAGGCCGAACAGTTGCTGGCCGCCGCCGGCGTCACCGTCTGGGTCGAGGACGAGGCGCTGATCGATGCGGTCACCGCGGTCTCCGGCAGCGGCCCGGCCTATGTGTTCCTGCTCGCCGAAGCGATGGAAGCGGCCGCCATCGCGCAAGGCCTGCCGGCCGCGGCGGCGCGCACGCTGGTGCTGCAGACCGTGCTCGGCGCGGCGCGCATGCTCACCGAATCCGGCGAGGCGCCGAGCGAACTGCGGCGCCGGGTGACCTCGCCCAACGGCACCACCCAGGCCGCGATCGAGACCTTCCAGGCCGGCGGCTTCGAGGCGCTGACCGCCACCGCCATCGCCGCCGCCGCCGCCCGCGGCCGCGCCTTGTCCGCCGCCAACGACTGACCCGGAGCCGCCATGCGCCGCCTGCCTGCCACCGCGCTGTTGTGCCTGACCCTGGCCGCCTGCTCGGCGCAGGACGCGCCGCGCCCCGCCACGCTGGTCGCGGCCACGCCCGCACAGGCCGACCTGGGTGCGCTGCGGGTGCACTACAACGCGCTGCCGACGCTGGCGATGAGCGACAGCGTGGCGCGCCGCTACGGCATCGTGCGCGCCGCCGACACCGCCCTGGTGATGATCGCGCTGCGCCGCGTGCACGGCAGCGAAGAACTGCCGGCCACGGGCGAGGTGCGTGCCGTGGCCGCCGACCTGAGCGGCCGCCGGCAACCCATCGCCTTGCGCGAAGCGGTCACCGACGCCTACACCGACTATGTCGGCACGGTGCGCACCAGCGAGCACGACCAGCTGAATTTCGTGGTGGACGTGCGCAGCGCCGACGGCGCCGGCACGGTGCGCTTCAGCCGCAGCTTCTAGCGCGTTTTCGGGTCAGGCGCCGCCGCTCGCAGCGCCGGGCGGGAGCGGCAACGGAATCGGGTTCGGCACCGGCGCGCCGCGTTCGAAGGCGCTGATGTTGTCCAGCGTCGCGGCCATGATCTGGCCGATCGCCTCTTCGGTGAAGAACGCCTGGTGGCCGGTGACGATGACGTTCGGGAACGACACCAGGCGCTGGATCACGTCGTCGGTGATGACCGTGGCCGACAGGTCGTGGAAGAACAGGTCCGCTTCCTGCTCGTAGACATCGATCGCCAGGCCGCTCAGCCGTGCCGATTTCAGTGCGGCGATGACCGCTTCGGTATCGACCAGGCCGCCGCGGCTGGTGTTGACCAGCAGCGCGCCGCGCTTGATCCGCTGCAGCGCGGCCGCGTCGATCAGGTGCTGGGTCTGCGGCGTCAGCGGGCAGTGCAGCGAGACCACGTCGCTCTGCGCCAGCAGGGTCGGCAGGTCCGCATAGGTGCCGCCCTGGGCCAGGAACTCGGCATGCGGGAACGGATCGAAGCCGAGGATGCGGCAGCCGAAGCCGGCCATGATGCGGCCGAAGATGCGGCCGATCTTGCCGGTGCCGACCACGCCGACGGTGCGCCCGTGCAGGTCGAAGCCCATCAGCCCGTCCAGCTCGAAGTTGCCGTCGCGGGTGCGCTGGCTGGCGCGGGCGATGCGCCGGTTGACCGCGATCAGCAGCCCCACCGCGAACTCGGCCACCGAGTACGGCGAATAGTCGCTGACCCGCGCGGTGGCGATGCCGTGGCGCTGCGCGGCCAGCGCGTCGACATGGTTGAAGCCGGTGGAGCGGGTGGTGACCAGGCCCACGCCCAGCGTGGCCAGCAGCGCGAGCACGGCATCGTCGACCCGGTCGTTGACGAACACGCAGACCGCGCCGCAGCCGGCCGCCAACGGCACCGTCGCCGAGCTCAGCGCGTCCTGCACGAACACCAGGTCGTGGCCATGCGCGGCATTGGCCTGCGCCAGCAACTTCATGTCGTAGCGTCGCGCGCTGTAGACCACCACTTTCATCGCACCGCTCCGCTGGTTACGCAGCGCCCAGCATCGGCGTGGCTCACGGCGCTGTCCAGCGCTGCGCGCCTTCGCCCTGCGCGCCCAATGCATCGGCGGGGTTGCTCAAGCGGCAGCGGCGCAGCGACAGGCAGCCGCAGCCGATGCAATCGGTGAGCTGGTGGCGCAGTTGGGTCAGCTGCAGGATGCGTGCGTCCAGCTCCTGGCGCCAGGCCGCCGACATCCGCGCCCACTCCGCGCGCGTGGGCGTGCGCGCATCGGGCAGCTGCGCGAACGCGGCCTTGATGCTGTCCAGCGGCACGCCGACGCGCTGCGCGACGCGGATCACCGCCAGCCGGCGCAGCACGTCGCGCGCATAGCGGCGCTGGTTGCCGGCGGTGCGCAGGCTATGGATCAGGCCCTTCTTCTCGTAGAAATGCAGCGCGGACACCGCCACGCCGCTGCGTTCGGCCACCTGCCCCACGCTCAGCTCCTCATGCATCGCTTGACCTCGAGTCCGGTTGAGGTTGCATGCTGCGCGTCCGCTCCCCGCCGCGCAAGCGGCCGCTGCCGGCCCGCTTGCCCCGCACAAGGCTTTTCGATGAACCACGCCACGTCTTCCAGCAACGAATCCCAAGGCGCCGCGCCGGCGCTGCCGGACGTCACCGCACCCGCAGCGCCTGCCGCCGATTCGGTGCTGGCACCGCGCTATCGCGCGACCACGCTGGGCATGGTCGCGCTGGTCTCGCTGATCGCCTTCGAAGCGCTGGCGGTGGCCACCGCGATGCCGACCGTGGCGCGCGAGCTGGACGGCCTGCGGCTGTATGCGCTGGCGTTCGGCGGCACCCTGGCCACCAGCGCGATCGGCATGACCGTGGCCGGGCGCTGGAGCGATCTGCGCGGTCCGGCGGCACCGCTGTGGGCCGGCCTGCTGTGCTTCGTGTGCGGCCTGCTGCTGGCCGGCTTCGCGCTGTCGATGCCGATGCTGCTGGCCGGGCGGCTGGTGCAGGGCGTGGGCGCCGGCGCGATCTCGGTGGCGCTGTACGTCCTGGTCGCACGGCTGTATCCGCAGGCGCTGCGGCCGCGCATCTTCGCCGCGTTCTCCGCCGGCTGGGTGGTGCCGTCGCTGATCGGGCCGAGCATCAGCGGGCTGATCGTCGAACACGTCGGCTGGCGCTGGGTGTTCCTGGCGGTGCCGCTGCTGGCATTGCCCTCGGCGGCGCTGCTGCAGCCGGCATTGCGCAGCCTGCCGCGCGTGGCCGCAACGGCGCGTTCCAGTGCGGCGCCGTTGCTGTGGTCGATCGGCGCTGCGGCCGGGATCTGCCTGCTGTATCTGGGCGGCCAGCAGCGCGGCGCCTGGGCGGCGGCCACGGTGCTGCCGGCGCTGGCGCTGCTGCTGGCCTGCGCGTGGCGGCTGCTGCCGCGCGGCACCCTGCGCGCGGCACGCGGGCTGCCCAGCGTGATCGCGCTGCGCGGCATCGCCGGATCGGCGTTCTTCGGCTGCGAGGCGTTCCTGCCGCTGTTGCTGTCGCGCGAACGCGGCCTGTCGCCGACCTGGGCCGGGGTGGCCTTGAGCGTGGGCGCGCTGGGCTGGTTCGCCGGCTCCTGGTACCAGGGCCACTACGGCCGCGACGGCACCCGCCTGCGCCGGCTGCGCGTGGGCTGCGCACTGATGACGCTGGGCGTGGCGATCACCGCGCTGGCGCTGTGGCCGGCGCTGCCCGCGGCGGTCGCGATCGGCGGCTGGGCCGCCACCGGCCTGGGCATGGGCCTGATCTATCCGACCCTGTCGGTGCTGACCCTCACCCTGTCGCCGCCGGCGCAGCAGGGCGCGAACAGTTCGGCGCTGCAGTTGAGCGAGGCGATCGCGGTGGCGACCACGCTGGCGGTAGGCGGCTCGCTGTTCGCGGCGCTGCTGACCCGGTCGGTGGCCGCCGCGTACCTGTCCACCTTCGCGGTGGCCGCGCTGCTGGCGCTGCTCGGCGTGGGCATCGCCGGCCGCACCCAGGCGGTGCCGGCGCGCTGAGCCCGCGTGGGCGCGGCTACTGGCGCTGCGCCCAGGCCTGCACGATCGCCGCGATCGCGCGCACGCCGTCGGTCAATGCCGCCGGTCCCGGCTGCAGGATCAGCGGCGACTTGATCTCGAACAGCTGGCCGTCGCGCACCGCCGGGATCGCCGCCCAGCCCGGCCGTGCGGCCACGCGCTCGGGGCGGAAGCGCTTGCCACACCACGAGCCGAGGATGATGTCCGGCGCGCGCCACACCACTTCGTCGCCGTTGGCCAGAATCCTCGCCTTGGCCAGCGGTTCCACCGACAGCTCCGGAAACACGTCGTCGCCGCCGGCGATGCGCACCAGTTCGGCGACCCAGCGGATGCCGGTGATGATCGGCTCGTCCCATTCCTCGAAATACACTTTCGGCCGCCGCGGCAGCGCCGCCGCCTGTGCCGCGACCGTGTCCAGCCCGCGCTGCAGCTCGTTGGCGTAGGCCGCGGCACGCGCGCCGACGCCGACCAGCGCGCCGAGCCGGCGGATGTAGTCGAGGATGCCGTCAACGCTGCGGTGGTTGGCGATCCACACCTCCACCCCGTTGCGCACCAGTTCGGCGGCGATCTCGGCCTGGATGTCGGAAAAGCCGATCGCCAGATCCGGCTGCAGCTTGAGGATCTCGCCGATCTTGGCGCTGGTGAAGGCGCTGACCTTGGGCTTGTCGCGGCGCGCCTGCGGCGGACGCACGGTGAAACCGCTGATGCCGACGATGCGCGCCTGTTCGCCGAGCGCGTACAGCGTCTCGGTGGGTTCCTCGGTCAGGCAGACGATGCGCTGCGGACCCACGTCAGTCCTCGACCGGCATGCGGAAATACACCACGCGCTCGGTTTCCTCGAACCCGCAGGCACGGTGCGCGGCCTGCGCCGCGGCGTCGTCGATCAGCGCATCGGAGGCCAGCTCGCTGCAACCCTGCGCGCGGGTCCACTCGCGCACCTCGCGCAGCAGCGCGCGGCCAATGCCGTGGCCGCGCCACGCCGGCGCCACGTACCAGCCTTCCAGAAACCCCACCGGCGAACTGTCGGTGCCATTGACGTAGTCCTGGCGCAGGGTGACGTCGGCGAAGCCGATCGCCTGGCCATCGCCGGCGAAGGCCAGGAAATTGGCCGCGTCCTCGCGCTGCAGCGCTTCGGCCACGCCGCCGAAGGCATCGCGCTCGTCCGGCCACAGCGCCATCCGCAGCGCCGCCCAGGCGCGCAGGTCGGCGGCAGCGGCGGCGCGGATCGAGAACCGCTCGGTCACGGGAACAGCATCCGCTTGGACCAGTGGCCGGCGGCGTCGGCGGCGTAGTGCCAGCGCTCGTGCAGGCGGTACTTGCCGCCGTACCAGAACTCGAAGCTGCGCGGCACCACGCGGAACCCGCCCCACCCGTCCGGGCGCGGCACCTCGCGGCCTTCGAAGCTGGCCTCGGCCTTGGCCACGCGCTGCTCGAACTCCTCGCGCGACTGCAAGGTGCGCGACTGCGCCGACGCCCACGCGCCGATCTGGCTCATGCGCGGACGCGAGGCGAAATACGCATCGGCCTCGGCCGCGGCGACCAGTTGCACCTCGCCATCGATGCGCACCTGCACACCGTCCTCGCGCATGCGCCGCCACAGGAACAGCAGCGAGGCCTGCGGGTTGGCCTGCAGCTCGCGGCCCTTCTGGCTGTCCAGATGGGTGTAGAACACGAAACCGCGCGCGTCGTAGGACTTCAACAGCACCACCCGCGAGGACGGACGCGCCTCCAGCGTGGCCGAGGCGACGACCATGGCGTTGTATTCGGCCTCGTCGCTGGTCCGCGCCTCCGCGAACAGGTCGGCGAACGTGGACAGGGCTTCGGCGTAGAGATCGGGCATGGCGGCAAGGCACTCGGCGGACGATGCCCCATTGTCGCGCCATGCACGGCGCGACGCACGCGGCAGCGCGGGGCTGCCATGGCGCCGGTCCTACCGGCCCGGACCGCGTGCCGCGATCGGCTGCGCGCTCGCCAGCCTTTGCTGCGGCCCGCAGTACCGTGCGCGCCGTGCGCAGGGCCGCGTGGGCACGAGGCACCGCGACCGGCGCGCTGGCCGTCCCAGCTGACTGGCCGCCAACGCCGCGCAACGCGCAGAGGCGCCGGCCAGCGCCGCGCGACGCGCTCGTGCCGCAAGCGCACCGGCACGCGCTCGGCGCAACGCATGCAAGCAGCGCGACCGGCCTGCGCACGCGGCGCGTCTGCTAGCATCGGCGGATGAATCCCGCCCCCAATCTCGTGCTGGTCGGCCCGATGGGAGCCGGCAAGAGCGTCATCGGCCGCCGCCTGGCCGAGCGCTTCAGCCTTGCCTTCGTCGATAGCGACCAGGCCATCGTCGAACGCACCGGCGCGAGCATCGCCTCGCTGTTCGAGCATGCCGGCGAAGCCGGTTTCCGCGAGCACGAGCGCACCGTGTTGGAAAGCGTGCTCAGCACCCCCGGCCACCTCATTTCCACCGGCGGCGGCGCCGTGCTCGACGCCGACAGCCGCCGCGAGATGCGCGAGCACGGCTTCGTGGTCTACCTGCGGGTCAGCGTGGCCTCGCAGCTGCAGCGACTGCAACGCGACCGCAGCCGCCCGCTGCTGCAGCGCGGCGACCGCGAACGGGTGCTGCACGAGCTGCACGCGGTGCGCGAGCCGCTGTACCGCGAAGTCGCCGACCTGATCCTGGACACCGACCACCTCAATCCCGCCGAAGCCACCGCGCAGCTGGTCGTGCGCCTGGCCGCGTCGTGGAAACTTCCGGACCCCATTGCATGACTGTCTCCCAACGCAGCGTCGCGGTCGAAGGCGACCCGGCCTACACCATCCGCATCGGCCCCGGCCTGCTCGACGACGGCGCGCTTGTGGCCGAGCACGTGCGCGGCCGCCATGTGCTGCTGCTCAGCGACAGCAACGTCGCCCCGCTGTACGCGGCGCAGGTCCGCCAGGCCTTGCTGGCCGCGCGCCCGCAGTTGCAGATCGGCGCCTTCACGATCCCCGCCGGCGAGGCCTCCAAGACCCTGGACAATTTCGGCGCGGCGATCGCCGCGCTGGCCGAGCTCGGCGCCACCCGCGACGCCTGCGTGCTGGCGCTGGGCGGCGGCGTAGTCGGCGATCTGGCCGGCTTCGCCGCCGCGTGCTGGATGCGCGGGGTCGACTGCGTGCAGCTGCCGACCACGCTGCTGGCGATGGTCGATTCGTCGGTCGGCGGCAAGACCGCGGTGGACATCGCCCAGGGCAAGAACCTGGTCGGCGCTTTCCATCCGCCGCGCGCGGTGCTGGCCGACACCGCCACCCTGCGCAGCCTGCCGCCGCGCGAACTGCGCGCCGGCCTGGCCGAGGTGATCAAGTACGGCGCGATCCGCGACCCGCTGTTCTTCGAATGGCTGCATGCCGAACGCCACGCGCTGCTGGGCGCCGAGCCCGCCGCGCTGGCGCAGGCGATCGCGCGCAGCTGCGAGCACAAGGCCGAGATCGTGGCCCGCGACCCGCTGGAGAAGGGCGAGCGCGCCCTGCTCAACCTCGGCCACACCTTCGGCCACGCGATCGAGACCGAACAGGGCTACGGCGCGCCCGGCAACGCCAACCTCAACCACGGCGAAGCGGTGGCGGTGGGCATGGTGCTGGCGGCCGAACTGTCGGCGCAGCTGGGCATGGCCACGCCGCAGGACACCGAACGGCTGCGCGCGCTGCTGGCCGACTACGGCCTGCCCACCGCGCTGCCGGCCGGACTGGCGCCGCAGGCGCTGCTGGCGCGGATGCGGCTGGACAAGAAGAACATCGCCGGGCGCCTGCGGCTGGTGCTGTGGCGCGGCATCGGCCGGGCCGAGGTGGTGCCGGACGTGGACGAGGCGGCGGTGCTGGCGGTGCTGGACGCCGCCGTGCGCGCCGCGGCATAGCGCACCCCGCCGCGCCGCGGCATCCATCCGCCCTCGGCGGCGGGCGCGCCGCAAGTCCCTGTGGGAGCGATGTCAGTCGCGACGAGCGAAGTGGTGGGTCTCAGTCTCACCACATCGGACCTCCCACAGCGCCCCCAGCCGGAACCAGCATGCGCGCGTCCCCTGCACGGCGCCCGGGCGCAGGCCCGCGCCAAGACGCGCGCGCCCCGGACGTCGCGCGTCGTCCATGGTTCAGCGCGCCGGCAAATGCGCATATCGCGCCGGCCGCCTGCCGCCGCGGCCGCCCGCCGACCGCGGACCGCGGACCGGACGCCCTGCCGGCTTCCCCACCCGTCCCATAACGCGCGGCCGGCGCCGACGCCGCGGCGACCCGCGATGGGTACAATCGGCCCATGCGCGTCTTCCTACAGCAACGCCCCGGCGGCAACGAGCCGCCCCGCTACATCCAGCTGACCCTGCAACCGGACCTGTTCGGCAGTTGGGAGCTGTTGCGCGAGAGCGGCCAGATCGGCGGCCGCGCGCAGCTCAAGCGCGAGCAATACCTGCTGCAGGACGAGGCCCACGCCGCCTTCGAGAAAGCCCGCGATGCGCAAATCAAGCGCGGCTTCCAGGTCATGTTCACTCGCGGCGCCGACGCCCCGCGCTAAGGAAACCCCCATGCTCAAGAACGACCGTCTGCTGCGCGCCCTGCGCCGCGAGCCCGTGGACCAGACCCCCGTGTGGCTGATGCGCCAGGCCGGGCGCTACCTGCCCGAGTACCGCGCCACCCGTGCCCGCGCCGGCAGCTTCCTGGCGATGGCCAAGACCCCGGAACTGGCCTGCGAAGTGACCCTGCAGCCGCTGGCGCGGTTCCCGCTGGACGCGGCGATCCTGTTCTCCGACATCCTCACCATCCCCGATGCGATGGGCCTGGAGCTGTATTTCGTCGAGGGCGAAGGCCCGAAGTTCAAGCACCCGGTGCGCGACGCGGCGGCGATCGCCCGGCTCGGCGTGCCGGACATGGAGACCGAACTGCGCTACGTGATGGACGCGGTGCGGGTGATCCGCCGCGAGCTGGACGGCAGCGTGCCGCTGATCGGCTTCTCCGGCAGCCCATGGACGCTGGCCTGCTACATGGTCGAGGGCGGCGGCAGCGACAACTACGCGCGGATCAAGGCGCTGGCCTTGAACGAACCAGCGGCGCTGCACCAGTTGCTGTCGGTCAACACCGACGCGGTGATCGCCTACCTGGCGGCGCAGCGCGCGGCCGGCGCGCAGGCGCTGCAGGTATTCGACACCTGGGGCGGCGTGCTCAGCCCGGCGATGTACCGCGAGTTCTCGCTGCCCTACCTGCAGCGCATCGCCCGCGAACTGCCGCGCGGCGACGGCGCCGAGCGCACCCCGCTGATCCTGTTCGGCAAGGGCAACGCGCCGTATCTGGAAGAGCTGGCCGCGTCCGGCGCCGAAGGCCTGGGCGTGGACTGGACCATCGATATGGCCGATGCCGCGCGCCGCACCGGCGGCCGCGTCGCGTTGCAGGGCAACCTGGATCCGGCGACGCTGTACGGCTCGCCGGCGGCGATCGAACGCGAGGTGCAGCGCGTGCTGCGCAGCTATGCCGACGGCAACGGCTCGGCGGAAGGCCATGTGTTCAACCTCGGCCACGGGCTGTCGCCGGACATGCAGCCCGAGCACGTCGGCGCGCTGGTCGCCGCGGTGCAGCGGCACAGCCGCCGCGGAGAGGCATAGCGCCGCGCGCCGAGCCGTCGCATCCGCTGGGCGCCTTGCGTCCCTCGGATGCGGGGAGCGGCGCAACACGCACTTCCAACATCTTGCAGTCGGGACTGAAGTCCCTCCCACAGAACCCAGCCGGCCCGCCGCAAGCTCCCTGTAGGAGCGGCTTCAGCCGCGACGAACGAAGTGGTGAAGCCGACGACTGCGAGCATCTGTCGGGGCTGAAGCCCCTCCTACAGTGCACCCAGCCAACTTGCCGCAAGCTCACTGTAGGAGCGACTCCAGCCGCGACGAACGAAGCGGCGGACCCAACGGCTGCGAACAGCTTCGGCACCGAAGCCCCGCACAGACACGCCGCGCGACGCGCCTCGCTCCGCCGTCGCAGCAGGGCCGCCGTGCTCGCCATGCGCCACAACCGCCCGCTGCTGCACGACGCCGCGACGCGATCTGCGCGATCCTATGCATCCCTCGCGTTGCCGTGCGTGCCGATGTCCGCGCCCTCCCCCGATCCGATCTCCGTTCCGAACTACCGCAGTTTCCGGCCGCTGCTGTGGCTGGTGTCGCTGGCCATCTTCATGCAGATGCTGGACGCGACCATCGTCAACACCGCGCTGCCGGCGATGGCGCGCAGCCTGGGCGAGAGCCCGCTGCAGATGCAGTCGGTGGTGTTCAGCTATGCGCTGGCGGTGGCGATGTTCATCCCCGCCTCGGGCTGGATCGCCGACCGCTACGGCACGCGCCGCACCTTCCTTGCCGCGATCGTGCTGTTCACCCTCGGCTCGCTGCTGTGCGCGGCGGCGCCGCGCCTGCCCTACCTGGTCGCCGCGCGCGTGCTGCAAGGCATCGGCGGGGCGATGCTGCTGCCGGTCGGGCGCCTGGCGGTGATGCGCTCGGTGTCGCGCGAGCAGTTCCTGAGCGCGATGAGCTTCATCGCGATCCCGGCGCTGATCGGGCCGCTGGTCGGGCCGACCCTCGGCGGCTGGCTGGTGCAGGTGGCGTCGTGGCATTGGGTGTTCCTGATCAACCTGCCGATCGGCGCGATCGGCTTCGCCGCGGCGCTGAAGGTGATGCCCGATTTCCACGGCGAGCAGCGCACCCGCTTCGACCTGATCGGCTACGCGATGCTGGCCTTCGGCATGATCGCGCTGTCGCTGGCGCTGGACGGGATTTCCGAACTGGGCCTGCGCCATGCGTTCGTGATGTTGCTGGCCATCGCCGGCCTGGCCGCGCTGATCGGCTACTGGCTGCATGCGGTCAACGCGCCGGCGGCGCTGTTCCCGCTGCACCTGTTCAAGGTGGTCAGCTTCCGCATCGGCATCCTCGGCAATCTGTTCGCGCGCGTGGGCAGCGGCAGCATGCCGTTCCTGATCCCGCTGCTGCTGCAGGTCGGCCTGGGCATGAGTCCGATGCGCGCGGGCCTGATGATGATCCCGGTGGCGCTGGCCGGCATGGCCGCCAAGCGCGCGGCGGTGAAACTGGTGGAGAACTACGGCTATCGCCGGGTGCTGATGAGCAACACGGTGCTGGTCGGCGTCGCGATGGCCAGCTTCATGCTGTTCGACGCCGGCCAGCCGCTGGGCTGGCGGCTGCTGCAGCTGGCGCTGTTCGGCGCGGTCAATTCGTTGCAGTTCACGGTCATGAACACGGTCACGCTGCGCGACCTGGACCGCGACCAGGCCAGCGCCGGCAACAGCCTGCTGTCGATGGTGATGATGCTGGCCACCGGCTTCGGCGCCGCCGCCGCCGGCAGCCTGCTGGCCGCCTTCAACGACCACCTCGGCGACAGCCACGGCGCCACCACCGCGCTGCACGCGACCTTCGTCTGCGTCGGCGCGATCACCCTGACCTCGACCCTGATCTTCTGGCAGCTGCCGGATACGCGGCCGCATCCGGACAAGGTGGAAGAAGTGGCTGAGTAGCTGAGTGGCCGGGATTGGGGATTCGGGATTGGGGATTCGCAAAAGCGAATTGCCACCACTGCCGCTCTTGCGAATCCCCAATCCCGAATCCCTAATCCCGGCCTCCGAGCACTGCCTCGATCGCCTCGGCCAGCATGTCTCCCGTCACCGGCTTGCGCAGGAAGCCGTCGAAGCCGGCCGCGCGGGCCTGTGGTTCGGCGTCGGCGTCGGCGCGGGCGGTGACCGCGATCAGCGGCATCTCGTAACCGAACACGCGCAGTTGCCGCGCCAGCGCCAGGCCGTCCAGGCCGGGCAGGTCCAGGTCCAGCAAGGCCACGTCGAAGCGGTTGCCGGCCGCTTCGGTCAGCGCTGCCAGGGCATGCGCGGCATGGGTGATGTGGTGCCCGCGCGCGCTGAGCAGGCCGCTGACAACTTCGGCGACGGTAGGGTCGTCCTCGACCAGCAGGATGCGCAGCGGCTGCGTCGCCGCCAGGGCCTCGCGCTCGCCGCGCGTCGCGGGATGCAGCGCGTCCGGGGTCCACGGCAACGGCAGGTCGACGATGAAACGGGTGCCGACGCCGAGCTTGCTGTGCAGCTCCACGCGGCCGCCCATCGCCACCGCCAGTTCCTGGCAGATCGCCAGGCCCAGGCCGCTGCCGCCGTAACGGGCGGCGGTGCGCGGGCCGTCGGCCTGTTCGAAGCGCTGGAACAGCCGCGCCTGCTGCTCGGCGTTGATGCCAGGACCGGTGTCGGCGACCTCGAAACGCACGCCTTGGCGCTCGTGCAGCGGCGCCACGCGCAGGGTCACGCCGCCGTGGTCGGTGAACTTGATCGCGTTGTTGAGCAGGTTCAGCAGGATCTGCCGCACCCGGGTCGCATCGCCGCTGGCGGTCACCGCCGCGGGCATCGCGTTGTCCAGGGCGAAGGCCAGGCCGCGGCTGTGCGCCATCGGCGCCATCATCGCCTCCAGTTCGGCGATCAGCTGGATCAGGTCGAACGGCTGCTGGTCCAGCTCCAGGCGGCCGGCCTCGATCCGCGCCAGGTCCAGCGCATCGTTGACCAGACGCAACAGGTGCGCGCCGGCACGGCGGATCGAGTCGGTATAGCCGCGCTGTTTGGGATCCAGGGGCGTGGCCAGCAACAGTTCGCTCATGCCGAGCACGCCGGTCATCGGCGTGCGCACCTCGTGGCCGAGCGTGGCCAGGAAGCGGGTCTTGGCCAGCGAGGCCTGCTCGGCCAGCTCCTGCTTGTGCAGGGCCAGTTGCCAGGCGTTGCGCCGGCGCAGGCGCCGCCGGTACAGGTAGGACGCCAGCCACAGCGCCAGCAGCGCCAGCAAGGCCAGCCCGGCCATGCCCCAGGGGCTGCGCCACCACGGCGGCAGCACGCGGAAGCGCAGCGTGGTGACCTTCGACCACACTTTGTCAGCGGTGCGCGCCTGCATTTCCAGGGTGTAGTGGCCCGACGGCAGGCGCGAGAACAGGCGCTCGCCGCTGGCGCCGACGTCGACCCAGTCCGGGTCGTAGCCGCTGAGCCGGAACCGGTAGGTGTTGGCGTCGGTGTCGGAGAACGACAGCAGGCGCGCGACCACATGCAGGTCGCGGTCGCCTTCCTGCAGCGCGATGCTGCCGGCATGCAGCAGATCCAGCGCGCGCTCGCCGCGGCGCACGCCGATGCGTTCGATCACCAGCGGCGGCTGCCGCCGCGACGGCACCACCTGCGCCGGCTCGAACAGCACCACCCCGTCCGGGGTGCCGCCGAGGATCTGCCCGCTGCGCGCCTGGATCAGGGTCTGGGCGCGGAATTCCTGGTTGGGCAGGCCGTCGTGCACGCTGTAGGAGCGGATCGCCTTGCTCGCCGGGTCGACCCGGATCAGGCCGCGCACGCTGCTCAGCCAGGCCACGCCGCTGGCGTCGACCACGATGCCGTTCGGCGCCAGCGACGGAAACTCTTGCTCGGCGTCGATGCGGTCGAGCAGACTCAGCCGCTCGCCGTCCCACAGATAGCGTTCCAGGCGCCCGAGGCTGGCCAGCCACACCACGTTGCCGTCGGTGAGGGTGAAGGCGCTCAGCGGCCGCGTCGGCGCACCCGGCACCGGCGCGAAGCGCTCGCTGGTCGCATCCCAGGCCAGCACGCCGTGCTGGCCGAGCACCCAGGGTTGGCCCAGCGGGCCGGGCCGGGCATCGTCCACGGTCAGCTCCGCCGGCAGCCCGTCGGCGCCTGGGGCGATGTTGCGCAGCACGTGTCCGTCCAGATCGCGGACCTGCGCACCGCCGACCTCGCCGAACAGCCACAGGCGGCCGTCGCCGCTGAGCATCGCCCGATCGACGTCACCGGGCATCGGCGCATCGGCGCCGTCCTGCTTGCCCCAGCGCCGCACCTCGCCGCTGACCGGGTCGTAGCGCAGCACTCCGGCCAACGCCGACGCCCATACCCGACCCTGGCCGTCCTCGACCAGCGTGCGCGACCAATCGCGCCCGAACAGCGCCATGATGTGGTGGCGCACCGTACCGGTAGCCGGATCCAGCTTGTCCAGCACGCCGCGCGTCCCTGCCAGCCACACCCCGCCATCGCGCGAGGCGGCGGTCGCGATGACGTAGGGATTGCCCATCGAGTCCGGATCGTCCACCCGGTACGACAGCACCGAGAACTGCCGCCAATTGGCCGGCAGGTACCACAGGCCGGCGTTGAAGCTGGCGAACCACAAATCGCCTTCGCGGTCTTCGAACGCCAGCGACCAATTGGGCTTGACCAAGCCGTGCGCGGAGTTGCTGTACAGCGGCACGTTGTGGATCTGCCCGGCTTCGCTCTCGCGGCCCAGGCCGTCCAAGGTGTCGAACCAGCGATTGCCGTGGCGGTCGTGGACCAGCATCCCCAGCACGCTCTCGCTCGGCATGTTGCTCCAGTACGGGGCCACCACGCTGCCGTCGGCGCGCAGCAGGCGCGCACCGCCCTGGCTGGCCACCCACAGCGTGCCGTCGCGCTCGGGGGTCAGGCCCAGCACCTCGGGCCGCGGCAGCGCCGAGGCCGGCAGCCGTTCGAAGTCGTGTCCGGTCCAGCGCGCCACGCCGCCGCGCGTCCCCACCCACAGCGTGCCGTCGGGCGTGGTCGCCAGGGAGATCACCGCCGGCGACGGCAGGCTGCGCTCGTCGCCCGGCATCGGCATGTAGCGATTCAGCGTGCCATCCGCCCGCAGCCGGTCCAGGCCGCCGTTGGCGGTGCCGAACCAGATGCTGCCGTCGGGCGTGGAGGCGATCGCCCAGACCGTGCCGCCGCCGATCTGCGGATAGTTGCTGCGGTCGTAGTAGCGGAACGTGCGCCGGTCCGCCGAGAGCATGCCCATGCCGGCGTTCTGGGTGCCGAACCAGACCCGGTTCTGCGCATCGACGTGCACGGTCCAGATCTTGTTGTCGCGCAGCCCGTCCTCGACCCGCCAGATGCGGTAGCCGCGCCCGTCGAACCGGGCCAGGCCGTCGCTGCTGGCCAGCCACAAATAGCCGAGCTGGTCTTCGGCGAAGCCGTTGATGCTGTTGGACGGCAAACCGTCGGCCACGGTCAGCTGGCGCGGCTGCGGCGTCGGCGGCACCGCCGCGGCGACCGCCGTCGACCACAGCAGCAGTAGCCATCCCAAGATCCGTCTCGACCGCATCCTCGTCCCCTTGTGCATGGGCGCCGTGTCCCCCGATGCCCGCTGCCATCGTCGGCGATAAGCGCCGCCGCTGGCAACAGACGGACGCTGGGCGCGGGACCCGGGACTCGAAGCGTCATGGGCGCGGGACCCGGGACTCGAAGCGTCACAGGCCCCGGCTTGCGACCCCGCGGCGTAATCGAGCGAGACCTTACGCTTTCCGGGTCCCGGGTCCCGCGTCCCGAGTCCCGGCTTCAACCTCCATCACTCCCCCGATCGCCTCGGCCAACATGTCGCCGGTGACTGGCTTACGCACGAAAGAGGCGAAACCGGCCGCCTTGGCTGCGGCCTCGGCCTCGCCGTCGGAACGCGCGGTCACCGCGATCAGCGGGAAGTCGTAGCCGAGCGCGCGCAGTTGCCGCGCCAGCGCCAGGCCGTCGAGCGCCGGCAGGTCCAGGTCCAGCAGGCCCAGGTCGAACGTGCCCTGGGTCACTTCGGTCAACGCTTCCAGGCCATGCGCGGCGCAGGCCACATGATGGCCGCGGCTGCGCAGCAGTTCGGCCATCACCTGGGCCACGGTCGGTTCGTCCTCGACCAGCAGGATCCGCAGCGGCGCCTGTGCCCGCGCCGGCAGCGGCACCACCGTCGCCGTTTCGGCAGGCCGCGCCTGCCAGCGCAGCGGCAGCGTCACCCGGAAGCGCGCGCCGTGCCCGAGCCGGCTGTCGACCTGGATGCGCCCGCCCATCGCCATCGCCAGTTCCTGGCTGATCGCCAGGCCCAGCCCGCTGCCGCCGTAGCGGGCGGCGGTGCGCGGGCCTTCGCCCTGCTCGAAACGCTGGAACAGCCGCGCCTGCTGCTCGGCGCTGATGCCCGGGCCGGTGTCGGCGACCTCCACGCACAGCCCGTGCCCGCTGTGCAGCGGCGACACGTGCAAGGTCACCGAGCCGCTGGCGGTGAACTTGATCGCATTGCCGATCAGATTGAGCAGGATCTGCCGCACCCGCACCGCATCGCCGTTGACGGTCACCGCGCCCGGCAAGGTGTCGTGGCATTCGAAGCGCAAGCCGCGCGCCTGCGCCAGCGGCGCCATCAGGTTCACCACGTCGGCGATCAGCGCCTGCAACGCGAACGGTTGCAGGTCGAGCTGCAGCCGCCCGGCCTCGATCCGCGCCAGGTCCAGCGCATCGTTGACCAGGTGCAGCAGGTGCGTACCGGCGCGGCGGATCGATTCGGTATAGCCGCGCTGCTTGGGATCCAGCGGCGTGGCCAGCAGCAGTTCGCTCATGCCGAGCACGCCGGTCATCGGCGTGCGCACCTCGTGTCCGAGCGTGGCCAGGAAACGGGTCTTGGCCAGCGACGCCTGCTCGGCCACTTCCTGCTTGTGCAGCGCCAGCTGCCAGGCATGCTGGCGGCGCAGGCGGCGGCGGTAGGCGCGCAGCGAGGCCAGCACCAGCAGCGCGGCCGCGGCGAGCAGCCCGGCGATGCCCCAGACGCTGCGCCACCACGGCGGATACACCCGGAACGGCAGCCGCAGCGTCGGCGACCAGGCGCCGTTGCGGGTGCGCGCCTGCACCTCGAGCGCGTGCGCGCCGGCCGGCAACTGCGGCAGCGTGCGCTCGCCGGTGGCGCCGACCGCGACCCAGTCGCGGTCGTAGCCGGCCAGGCGGAAGCGGTAGACGATGCCCTCCGGATCGACGAACGACAGCAGCCGCGCCACCACGCGCAGATCGCGATCGTCCGGCTGCAGGGCGAAGCCGCCGCTCACCGGCAGCGCCAGCAGCCGCTCGCCGCGGCGCACCTGCACGCTCTCCACGCTCAGCGTCAGCGGCACCGGCGGCGGATCCGGCAACCGCGTATCCAGCAGCGCCACGCTGCCATCGGCGGCGGCCGCCACCAGCACCCCGTCGGCCGCCATCAACAGCCCGCGCTTGACCACTTCCTGGCTGCTCAATCCGTTGCGGGTGCCGAACGCGCGCACCGCGGGCGTGTGCCGCGGATCGATCCGGAACAGGCCGCGGCGCGTGCCCAGCCAGGCGCGTCCCTGCTGATCGACGACCAGGCCCTGCGACTCGGTCGCCGGCACGCCCTCGGCCGCCGCATAGCGATGCGCCTGCCGCCAGTGCCCGCCCTCGCGGCGCCACAGCTCGAGCCCGGACAGGCGATGCAGCCACAGGGTCTGCGCATCGGCGAAGGCGAACGACTGCACCCGTTCGCCGGCGAATTCCGGCGGGGCGCGGAACTGGCCGGCGGCGGTGTCCCAATAGTGCAAGCGCTCGGCGGCCAGCCACGGCGTGCCGTCCGGCGCCAGGTCGAACGCGGCGATATCGGCAGCGGCGGCCAGGCCGCGTTGCGGACCGTGGATGTTGTCCAGCACATGGCCGTCGGCGAGCGCGCGCACCTGCACGCCGAACCCGGGCGCGGCCACCCACAAGGTGCCGTCGGCGCGCTGGCGCAACCAGCTGTTGACGCCGATGTCGGGGGTCGCGTCGGCCGCCGACGCACGTCCCCACCCCTTCAGCGCGCCGCCGTGGGCAGGACCGCGCAGCAGCTGGGCGCTGCTGCCCAGCCACAGATCGCCGGCCGTATCTTCCAGCACCGACAGCACGCGCACGCCGGGCAGGCTGGGCGTCCAGCGCGGCTTGCTCAGCTCGCCGCTGGACGGTTGCAGCCGGTACACATTGCCGCCGGTCCCGGCCAGCCATACCCCGCCGTCGCGGGCCGGCGCCAGGCTGGCATACAGGTCCGGCGCCAGGCCGTGCGCCGGCCCCAGCACCGCCAGCCGCCGCCAGCCCGGGCGCAGATAGCCCAGGCCGCGGGTCGGCAACGACACCCAGAGTCCGCCCTCCTTGTCGCGCAGCATGCTCACCACCACGTTGGCGCCGGCCACCGCCGCCTCGCCCTCGGCGATGCGGCGCAACGCGCCGTCGACCGGCTTGTGCCACAGCCCCTGGCCGTTGCCGAGCCAATAGCCGCCGTTGCCGTCCTCGGCCATGCACAGCACCCCGCGCTGCAACGCGCCGGTCCAGTCGGCGCGCTGCCAGCGGCCATCGTGGCCGAGCCGGTACAGCTCGCCGTTGGTGCTGACCCACAGGCCATCGGACAGGGCGATCACCGCCGCGACCTTCTGCGGCGCATCCGTGGGACCGGGCAGGCGGTAGGCGCTGGCGCGCGTGCCGTCGTAGCGCACCATGCCCTTGAAGGTACCGATCCACAGCACCCCGGCCGCGTCGAAGCCCAGGCCGACGATCGCGCCGTCGAGCATCGCGTCGACCTCGCCGTCGCCGGCCTGGATGCGCTGCACGCGTCCATCCGCGGGCACCCGGTACAGGCCGCCGGCATAGGTGCCGAACACCACCTCGTCGCCGCGGCTGGCGATCGCGAACACCTCGTCGCTGCGCATCGCCGGTTGCGTGGCCATGTTGAAGTGGCGGAACCCGCGGCGCGCGGCATCGAGCATGCTCAGGCCGCCGCCTTCGCAGGCGACCCAGACCCGGTTGCGCGCATCGATGTGCAGTTCCTGCACGTAGTTGCAGCGCAGGGATTGCGGATCGTCCGGGTCGTGGCGCCAGATGCGGAACTCGCGCCCGTCGTAGCGGGCCAGGCCGTCGCCGCTGGCGATCCACAGGTAGCCGTCGCGGTCCAGCGCCAGCCGCGAGATCTCGCTGGACGGCAGCCCGTGCTCGGCGCCCAGCACGCGGAACCGCGGCAGCTCCGGCACCGACGCCAGCGCACCGGTGCAGCAACCGGCCAGCAACAGCAGCAGCCAGGCGAGCGTCCAGCCGCGGCGCAGGCGTCGAGGACATGGGATTTGCATCGACATCGGCTCCAGCGGCAGTGAACGATCGGCGGCGGATGAACACCGGCGCACTGCCGGGGCCGGCCGCAGACAGCGCGACCGCTCCGTGCCGCCTTGATGCGGCAGCGTTCTTATACCGCGGAGGGCCGCAAAATCCCACCCGCCGCGCAACGCAACGAACCATTGCGCCACGCGCTGGCGCAAGCGCCGCGGACTGCGCCTAGAATCCCGCCTACCCCTCCTGCCTGGCCCACCCATGCTCCAGCGCTGCCTGATCGCCCTGCTGCTGACCTTGCCGACCGCCGCGCTGGCCGCCCCGGCGCAGTACGCGCTGGATCCGGTGCACACCCGCGTGCTGTTCGCGATCGAGCACGCCGGCTTCTCCAAGGCGCTGGGCACCGTGTCCGGCAGCACCGGCACGCTGTCGTTCGACCCCGACGACTGGCGCAGCGCGCGGCTGGACGCGCGGGTGCCGCTGCAGCGCCTGGACCTGGGCGACGACAAATGGAACCGCGCCGCACTGGCGCACAACCTGGTCGATGGCGAACATTTCCCCGAGGCGCGCTTCGTCTCCACCCGGATCGAACCGGTCGACGCCACCCACGCCAAGGTGTTCGGCACGCTGACCCTGCACGGGGTCAGCCGCGAGATCGCGCTGGACGTGACCCTCAATGCGCTGAAGCGGCATCCGCTGCCGCCGTTCCGCCGCACCGTGGGCTTTTCCGCCACCACCACGTTGCAGCGCGCCGACTTCGGCATCGCCGCCTGGCCGTCGGTGATCGGCGCCACGGTCGAGCTGCGCATCGAGGCCGAGGCCACCCGCGACGGCCGCGCCGACCCCGACCCGCCGCCGGCGGACGCACCCGCCGACACCCCCACTCCCTCGCCCAGCGCCAGCCAGGAATCCACGCCATGACCGCCAAGAACACCGCCGAGCGTTGGGGTGGCGTCAGCCAGACCCTGCATTGGCTCATCGCCGCCTTGATCCTGTTGCTGGGCGTGGTCGGCCTGACCATGGGCGAGCTGCCGAAGACGCCCAAGTACTTCTGGGTCTACACCGCGCACAAGTCGCTCGGCCTGACCGTGCTGGCGCTGGTGATCGCGCGCCTGGGCTGGCGTCTGTACGCCGGCGCGCCAAAGCCGGTGCCGGGCACGCCGAGCTGGCAGGAACGCATCGCCAGCGCCACCCACGCGCTGCTGTACGTGCTGATCTTCGCCATGCCGCTGTCCGGCTGGCTGTACGACTCCAGCAGCGGCCTGCGCCCGTTCCGCTGGTTCGGCCTGGTCGCCGTGCCCAAGCTCAGCGCGCCCGACGCGCACCTGCGCGACCTGTCGCATGCGGTGCACGAATGGGGCTTCTGGATCCTGATCGCGGTGGTGCTGGCGCATGCCGGCGCCGCCTTCTACCACCACCTGTTCCAACGCGATGCCACCCTGGCGCGGATGTTGCCGCGCGGCTGGCTGACCCCCAAGTCCTGAGGAGTTCCATCATGTCGTCCCGTTTCGCCTCCCCCGCCGCCGTTGCCGCCAGCCTGGTGGCGATGCTCGCCGCCGCCCCCGCGTTCGCCGCCGATTACGTGCAGGCGCCGGGCTCGAGCCTGGTGTTCGCCAGCAAGTACGACGGCGAAGTGTTCACCGGCCAGTTCCCCAGCTTCGACACCAAGCTCAGCTTCGACCCGGCCAACCTGGCCAGCGCCAAGCTCGACGTGGCGATCCCGCTGGCCGGCGCCAAGAGCGGCAATGGCGACCGCGACTCCACCTTGCAGGGTCCGGACTTCTTCAACGTGGCCAAGTTCGCCACCGCCCACTACCGCGCCGACAAGTTCCGTTCGCTGGGCAACAACCAGTACGCCGCCGACGGCACCCTGGAACTGCGCGGCGTGTCCAAGCCGGTGACCCTGACCTTCACCTGGACCCCCGGCGCGCAGCCGGTGCTGGCCGGCAAGGCCACCGTCAAGCGCCTGGACTTCGGCGTCGGCGGCGGCGATTGGGCCGACACCAAGACCATCCCCAACGAAACCGCGATCAGCACCAAGGTGGTGTTCAAGGCGAAGTGATTCGCCACAGGCCGCAGCGGCATGCGGCCACTGGGCGGCGGATTCCCTCGTCGGGTCCGCCGCTTTTTTGTGTCTGGACGGGCACGGCAAGGGCATGGCCTGCCGTCTTGGCCAGCGATGCCTGGCTCGCTGGCAGGCCACGCGCTAAGCGCTCGCGTGCCGAGGCCGGCCAACGGCGCGCTTCGCCACGCATGCCACACTTGCGGCATGGAAAAGGACATCTTCAAGACCGCGCGCCTGATCGGCCGCCACCTGCGCCCATCCGACGTCGATGGCTTGTTCGCGGTCTATGGCGATGCCGAGGCCATGCGCTGGGTCGGCGACGGCGAGCCGCTGGATCGCGCGCAGTGCAGGGAATGGGTCGCCGTCTCCGAACGCAACTACCGCACGCGCGGCTACGGCATGTCTGCGTTGGTGGACCGCGCCGATGGCCAGACCATCGGTTTCTGCGGGCTGGTCCACCCGGCCGGCCAGGCGGAGGCCGAACTGAAATACGCGTTCCGGCGCGAACACTGGGGACGCGGACTGGCCACCGAAGCGGCGCAGGCGATGCTGGCGTATGCGCGGGAGGAACTGGGCCTGCAGCACGCGATCGCCACCGCGTATCCGCAGAACCTGGCCTCGCTGCGCGTGCTGCGCAAGGCCGGCATGCATCCGGCGCCGACCCGCACGGACGCCGACGGCACGGTGATCTGCTGTTTTGCATGGCATGCGGACGCGCCGCCGGCGACCGGGCAACCGCACGGCACTGCGCCCGCGGCCGGCCTGGCGGCGGAATAGGCGCACGGCGCTTGCTGTGGCCACACCGGATCGACCTCGCCGCACGAGCGCGATCGCCGCTTGCAGCGCGCCGCTTCAATAGACGAAACGGTCGCCTGCGAGCGGCGGCGTCGCCGCCGGCTGGCGCAGCGCGTGCGTGCGCTGCTCGAAGGCGAAGCCGTAGCCCAACAGCCGCCGCTCGCTGAACTCCGGCCCCAGGAACGACACCCCCACCGGCAGGCCGTCCGCGGTGAAACCCGCCGGTACCGTCAGCTCGGGCCAGCCCGCCACACTCGCCAGACCCGGACCGAAGTTGCCGAACAGACCACGCGCATTGCGCTGCGCGGGTTCTCCGATCCGGTTGATGCGCATGGTCTGGGTCGGATAGACGATCGCATCGAGCCGGTTCCGGGCCAACACCGCTTGCATCGACGCCTTGAGGAACTGGCGGCCCTGTTCGCGGGCCGCGAGATAGACCGCATCGGTCGGCGGCGCCGCCGCGGCCTCCTCGCGGTATCCGTCGCGGCGCCCCGGATTGGGGAAGGCGCCGGCCGGCGTGGCCGCGTTGAGCGCTTCGCTCAGCGCCAGGATGTCGGCGTGGCGCTGCGGATACCGCGGCGGAAAAGCCGCCGGCAGATACGCATCGAGACTGGGGGCGGCTTCGGTGCGCACGAGGATCGCCTGCAGCTCGCCGCTCAGGCGCAGCAGCCACGGCGGCAGTTCGATCTCCACCACCGACGCGCCGCTCGCCCGCA
The DNA here is from genome assembly GCF_014836395.1 of Xanthomonas bonasiae. Taxonomy (NCBI): domain Bacteria; kingdom Pseudomonadati; phylum Pseudomonadota; class Gammaproteobacteria; order Lysobacterales; family Lysobacteraceae; genus Xanthomonas; species Xanthomonas bonasiae. The sequence continues at coordinate 90,850 of NZ_JACSQX010000013.1, read as the reverse complement.
GCGCGTCGAGGGCCGCCTCCATCGCCGCGTCCACCTGCGGATCGTCCCCGGAAAAGTCGCGCCGCGGGAACCCGATGCGCGCCCCGCGCAGCGCATCGGCGCGCAGCCCGAGCATGGAATCGGTGGGAGCGCGGCCGTCCGCGTCGCGCGCCGCCGCTGGCCGCCGGTCCGCATCTTCCAGCACGCTCAGCACCAGCGCCGCATCGGCGACGGAGCGTGCGATCGGGCCCACCGCATCGAGCGTGGGCGCATTCGGCTGGATGCCGGCATAGCCGATCGCGCCGGTGGTCGGACGCAGGCCGACCACGCCGTTGGTTGCCGCGGGCCAGCGCGCCGAGCCGGTGGTGTCGGTGGCGATGCCCACCGGCGCGTAGCCGGCTGCGACGCCCACGGCGGTCCCGCTGGACGAGCCGGCCGGGCTGTAGGCGAGATTGTGCGGATTGCGCGTCTGCCCGCCCAGCGAACTCAGCGCCGGCCCCGACGCCAGCTCGCTCAGGTTGACCTTCGCCAGGATGATGGCGCCCGCCTCGCGCAAGCGCACGACCACCGCGGCGTCCGCATACGGCACCGCGCCGCGGAGGCCGTAGAAGCCGAGCGTGGTGGGGAGATCGCGGGTATCGACGTTGTCCTTCAGCAGCACCGGAATGCCGTGCAGCGGCGAGCGGCGTCCGCTGGCGCGGCGCTCGGCGTCCAGCGCGCGGGCCTGCTCCAGCGCGTGCGGATTGAGACTGATGACCGCATGCAGCTGCGGATCGTAGGCCCGGATCCGGGCCAGCGACAGCGCGACCAGCCGCTCCGAATCCAGGGCGCCGCTGTCGATCGCGCGGTTGATCTCGGCGATGCTCGCGGTCTGCAGATCGAAACGGCGCTGCGCCTGGTCGTGCGCTGCGGCGACGCTCCACAGCAGCGCAAGCACTGCCAGGCCCGCACGATAAGGAACCCTCATGTCGCCGCCTCTGCGTTTGTCGCCATGACTGGGGATGACTTGCATTGTGATGCCGCCGCGCCAGGCGCCGCTACCCGCCAGGCTACTGCGCGGCGGTCAGCCAGCCCGTGACCTGCGCGGAATCGAATGGCCATTGCAGTTCGCGCCCCGCCGCGTCGCGCAGCACCGGCACCCGCTCGCCGTAGCGCGCTTCCAATGCCGGGTCGTCATCGATGAAGATGCTGTCCAGGTCGCCCACGCGCGCCTGCGCCAGGACCAGCAGGGCCTGGTCGCACAGATGGCAGTCGTCGCGCTGGTACAGGGTCAGGGACATGGCCGCGGCTCCGATGCTGCGTTGCGGGCGTGCGCAATGCGCCAGGGGCATAGAATAGACGGTCTTTGGCCTTCCACCTCTCCGGCACGTATGGCTGTCAGCACCTTCGACCTGTTCAAGATCGGCATCGGGCCGAGCTCCTCGCATACCGTGGGGCCGATGCGCGCGGCTGAGCGCTTCGTGCACCGCTGGCTGCTGGATCCGGGCCGGCTCGGCGAGGTGGTGCGGATCCGCGCCGAGGTGTTCGGCTCGCTGGCGCTGACCGGGCGCGGCCACGGCACCGACAAGGCGGTGCTGCTGGGCCTGGAAGGCCAGCGCCCGAACCTGATCGACCCGGACATCATTCCGAGCACGCTGGAGCGCATCCGCAGCAGCAAGCGCATCAACCTGATGGGCCAGCACAGCATCGCCTTCGACGAGAAGCGCGACCTGGCGCTGAACAAGCGCCAGAAGCTGCCCTACCACACCAACGGCATGCGCTTCACCGCCTACGCCGCCGACGAGGAGGTGATCGCCACGCGCGACTACTACTCGGTCGGCGGCGGCTTCGTGGTCAACCAGGACGACGCCGCCGACGACCGCATCGTCGCCGACGAGACGCCGCTGCCCTACCCGTTCAAGAGCGGCGACGAACTGCTGGCGCAGGCCGCGCGCAGCGGCCTGAGCATCGCCGCGCTGATGTTCGAGAACGAGAAGTGCTGGCGCAGCGAGGACGAGATCCGCGACGGCCTGCGCGAGCTGTGGAACGCGATGCAGGCCTGCGTGGCGCGCGGCATCCGCGAGGAAGGCACGCTGCCCGGCGGCCTGCACGTGTCGCGGCGCGCGCCGGCGCTGTACCGCGAACTGTCGTCCAAGCCGGAAGCGGCGATGCGCGATCCGCTGACCACGCTGGACTGGGTCAACCTGTATGCGCTGGCGGTCAACGAAGAGAACGCCGCCGGCGGGCGCGTGGTCACCGCACCGACCAACGGCGCGGCCGGGATCATTCCGGCGGTGCTGCACTACTTCGACCGGTTCTGCCCAGGCAGCGACGAGCAGCGCATCTTCGATTTCCTGCTGACCGCCGCGGCGATCGGCATCCTGTACAAGGAAAACGCGTCCATCTCCGGCGCCGAAGTCGGATGCCAGGGCGAAGTCGGCGTGGCCTGCTCGATGGCCGCCGGCGGCCTGGTCGCCGCGCTCGGCGGCAAGCCGGGGCAGATCGAGAACGCCGCCGAGATCGGCATGGAACACAACCTCGGCCTGACCTGCGACCCGATCGGCGGGCTGGTGCAGATCCCGTGCATCGAGCGCAATGCGATGGGCGCGGTGAAGGCGATCAACGCCAGCCGCATGGCCATGCGCGGCGACGGCAAGCACAAGGTGTCGCTGGACAAGGTGATCCGGACCATGCGCGACACCGGCCGCGACATGCAGGACAAGTACAAGGAAACCAGCCGCGGCGGGCTCGCGGTGAACGTGATCGAGTGCTGAGATGATGGCGCCGGCGCGTCCTCCCTGTCCGAGCGCATCGCGCCGCCGCGGCGGATGCGCGGACCAGGCCGGAGCGCGGTCCTGCGCAGCGCGCAGCGCCCGCACGACGACGCTGCATGGGCGGCGCGCCACCGCGTGCCACGGGTCGGACCTGCCTGGATGACAGGCCTTGCGGCCGTCGCGATCGCCGACGCCGCGCAGGCCTTTGTTGCGCTACGGATAAAGATCGGCGCGCCTGCGCCGATAGCGACATTGACGATCCGCCGAACCGGCACTGGAATGCCCTTGCAGTCCCACCCCGCTTCCTGGTGCACCTGTGCGCTAAAGCTGGCCATGCTCCTGGGAGTGTGGATCTCGCTCGTGCCGACGGCGGCCGCCTTGCAGCCGGACAAGCAGTTCAACCACTACGAACGCCAAGGCTGGGGCCTGGAACAAGGGCTGCCGCAGCTGAGCGTGCAGGCCTTCGCGCAGGACCGGCAGGGCTACCTGTGGATCGGCACGATGGGCGGGCTGGCGCGCTTCGACGGCGTGCGCATGACCACCTTCGGCGAGAAAGCCCCCGCCAACCTGCCCGGCCCGTGGATCAAGGCCTTGCAGGTCGACCCGCGCGGCGACCTGTGGATCGGCACCTACCGCGGCCTGGCGCGCTACCGCGACGGCCGCTTCCGCAATCTGCTGCCGCAGGATCCGCAAGCCCCGCTGCTGAACATCGAAGCGATCGCGGTCGACGCGCAAGGCACGGTGCTAGTCGCCGCGCAGGATGGCGTCTACGCCGTGGTCGGCGACAGCCTGCGCCTGCGTCATCGCATCGCCGACGGCGCCTATGCGCTGCTGCCGCGTGGCGGCGAGCTGTGGGTCGGTACGCGCGGCGCCGTGCTGCGCTTCGCCGAGGGCGACGAGGAGCCGCTGCCGCTGCCGGCGGACGCGCACGCAGCGCCGGTGCGGCAGCTGCTGGACGCGCAGGGACGGCTGTGGGCCGGCAGCCGCGACGGCCTGCTGTTCCGCCGCGACGGCCGCTGGCAGTGGCTGCCCGGCGACCCGGCGGTGACCCGGCGCGCAGTGGAAGCGCTGTTCCAGGACAGCGACGGCAACCTGTGGGTGGGCCTGCCCGGCTATCTGCTGCGCGTGCGCGACGGCGGCATCGTCGAGCAATCCCTCCAGCACGGTCAGAATACCGTCGTCAGCGCGGTCTTCGAGGACCGCGAGCGCAACCTTTGGCTGGGCACCCAACTGAGCGGCGTGACCAGGCTGTGGAACGGCTGGACCCGCCGCTACAGCAGCTACGAAGGGCTGACCGATCCGCTGGTGTGGACGCTGGCGCGCGACCCCGACGGCTCGCTGTGGGTCGGCACCGGCAGCGGCCTGGCGCGGCTGCGCGCCGGCCGCTATCAGCAAGTGCTGAGCCGCGACCAACTGCCCAGCGACGTTCCCTACACCCTGCTCGCCGAACCCGGCCACCTGTGGATCGGCACCCGCCGCGGCGCACTGCTGTACCGCGACGGGCGCGCGGCCGAGCCGCCACTGCTGGCGCCGCTGCACGAACTGCAGGTCAACGGCATCGTCCGCGATCGCGCGCAGCGGCTGTGGTTCGCCACCAGCGACGGCCTGTTCCGCAGCGACGGCGTGCGCCTGCAGCGCTACGGCAACAGCGAGGGCCTGCGCGACCCGCGGGTCCGCCTGATCCACGAAACCCGCGCCGGGCGCCTGCTGATCGGTTCCCAGGCCGGCCTGTACGAAGTGCGCGGCGAGCGCATGCTGGCGCTCGCCGAGGCCGGCTCGGCGCTGGCCGACGCCGACGTCACCGCGATCCACGAACTGCCCGGCGGACAGTGGGTGATCGGCACCCTGTCCGACCAGCTGTGGGTGTTCGACGGCAAGCGCTGGACCATGTTCGACGAACACGACGGGCTGCCCGCCAACGCCGCGTTCTTCATCGCCGACGACGGCCACGGCAGCCTGTGGGTGGCCGGCCTGCGCGGCGTGTACCGGGTACCGCTGGCGAGCCTGCTCAAGCGCATCGCGGTGCCGGGCACGCCGCTGCAGGCCGAACTGCTGCTCAACGAGCGCGGCCAGCGCCACGGCGGCGTGCAGGGCCTGTGCTGCAACGGCGCCGGCAACGGCAAGGGCTTCATCGACAACGGCACGCTGTGGCTGCCCAGCCGCGACGGCGTGGTGACCATGGACACCGCCGGCATCGTCAAGAATCCGGTCGCGCCGCAGCCTGTGGTGGAACGGATCCGCGCGCAGGGCCGCTGGATGGCGCCGCAGGCGCTGCGCGACACGCCGCTGCCGGCGCAGGCGCGCGACCTGGATTTCGAGTTCACCGCGGCCTCGTTCCAGGCCCCGGAGAACGTGGAACTGCGCTACCGCCTGGTCGGCTACGACACCCAGTGGCGCAGCCTGGACGACATCCGCCAGCGCGTGGCCAGCTATACCAACCTGCCCGGCGGCGACTACGTGTTCGAGGTCAGCGGCAGCAACAACGCCGGCGTCTGGGCGCAGGTGCCGGCGCAGTTGCCGCTGCGGATCCGGCTGCGCTTCCAGGAGACGCTGTACTACAAGCTGCTGCTGGTGCTGGGCGTGCTGGCCCTGGCGCTGCTCGGCATCGGCATCGCGCGCGTGGTCAACCAGCGCCAGCGCGAAACCCTGGAACGGCAGGTGCGCCAGCGCACCGAGGCGCTGCAGGCGGCCAACCAGCGCCTGCAGGAAGCCAGCTTCACCGACGACCTGACCCAGCTGCGCAATCGCCGCTACCTGTCGCTGCACATCCCCAGCGACATCGCGCTGTACCGGCGCATGGCGGCCAACGACCAGGACATGCTGTCCTCGGGCATGCTGTTCGCGCTGATCGACATCGACCATTTCAAGTCGATCAACGACAGCGGCGGCCACCACACCGGCGACGCGGTGCTGCAGCAGATGGCGCAGCTGCTGGTCAAGCTGACCCGCGAAAGCGACTACGTGGTGCGCTGGGGCGGCGAGGAATTCCTGCTGGTGCTGCGCTCGGCGCCGCGCGAGAACCTGACCGTGGCCGCCGAGCGCCTGTGCCGCTCGATCGCCGCGCACTCCTTCGCGCTCGATCACGGCCGCCACAGCCAGGTCACCTGCTCGATCGGCCTGGCCGAATTCCCGTTCGTGCACGATCCCGACAACCGCCTGGGCTGGGAGCAGTTGCTGATCCTCGCCGACCGCGCGCTGTACCAGGCCAAGGCCAAGGGCCGCAACGGCTGGGCCGCGTACCGGCCGGTGCTGGGCACGCAGGCCGAGCAGGTGCTGGCGGCGCTGCAGGAGCCGCCCGAGCGCATGCAGCACCACGCCTGCCTGAGCCTGGTGCACTCGCGCTGCTGAAGCGCGTTGACGCGGCCCGTGCATGGCCCGGGCTAGAGTCGCGGCATCCCCGCACTCGCTCCAGCCCGCATGCGCCGACACACGCTCCTCGCCGCGCTCGCCGCCGCGCTCCTGCTGCCGCCCTGCCACGCCGCCACGCCCGCACCGCGCTACGGCGCGCAGCTGGAAGGCTTCGACTATCCGTATCCCGTCGCGCGCTACGACTTCGCCTCGCAGCGCCAGCCGTTGCAGATGGCCTACCTGGACGTGGCCCCGAGCGGCACGCCGAACGGCCGCACGGTCGTGCTGCTGCACGGCAAGAACTTCTGCGCGGCGACCTGGGAGTCGGCGATCGCCGCGCTGGTCGCCGCGGGCTACCGGGTGATCGCGCCGGACCAGATCGGTTTCTGCAAGTCGAGCAAGCCGCAGGCCTACCAGTTCTCCTTCGCGCAACTGGCGGCCAACACCCATGCGCTGCTGCGCCACGCTGGGGTGACCCAGGCGGTGTTCGTCGGCCACTCGATGGGCGGCATGCTCGCCGCGCACTACGCGCTGCAGTATCCGCAGGACGTGAGCCGGCTGCTGCTGGTCAATCCGATCGGGCTGGAGGACTGGAAGGCGGCCGGCGTGCCATGGCGCAGCGTCGACGACTGGTATGCGAAGGAACTCAAGACCGATGCCGCTTCGATCAAGCAGTACCAGCAGAGCGTCTACTACGGCGGGCAATGGAAACCGGAATACGACCGCTGGGTGACGATGCAGGCCGGGCTGTATGCCGGCCCCGGCCACGCGCGCGTGGCCTGGAACCAGGCGCTGACCTCGGACATGGTGTTCAACCAGCCGGTGGTGCAGCAGTTCGCGCAACTGCGCGTACCGACCACGCTGTTCATCGGCCAGCGCGACCGCACCGCGATCGGCAAGGACCTGGCGCCGCCGGCGCTGGCCAGGACCCTGGGCGACTATCCGGCGCTGGGCAAGCGCGCGGCGGCGGCGATTCCCGGCGCGACGCTGGTCGAATTCGCCGACCTGGGCCACTCGCCGCAGGTCGAAGCGCCGCAGCGCTTCAACGCCGCGCTGCTGCAGGCGCTGGCCGCGCCGAGCGCCGCACCGAGCACTGCGCCGTAGCGGCGCAGCGGATGCCGGCGCCTCAGCGCACCGCGATGCGCAGCACGTCGTCGAGCAAGGCCGCCGCGGTCACCTCGGCACCGGCGCCGGGGCCCTGGATCAGCAACGGCTGCTGCAGGTAGCGGTCGCTGTGGATGGCGACGCGGTTGTCGGTACCGGCACCGCTGGCCAGCGGATGCGCCAGCGGCAGCTCGCGCAATCCCACCGACGCGCCGTGCGCATCGAAGCGGCCGACGAAACGCAGGCAGGCGCCGTTCGCGCGCGCCTGCGCCAGGCGCGTCGCCAGCGGCGCATCCAGCGCCGACAACGCGGCATCCACGTCCCGCGGTGCCGCCGCGGCCAGCGCCGCCGGCAGCAGCGATTCGACCTGCACCTGCTCGGCGCGCAACGACAGCCCGGCCGCGCGCGCCAGGATCAGCAGCTTGCGGCGCACGTCCTCGCCGGACAGGTCCTCGCGCGGATCCGGCTCGGTGTAGCCGGCCGCCGCAGCCTCGCGCACGCAGTCGGAGAACGTACGGCTGCCGTCGTAGCGATGCAGCAGCCATGCCATCGAGCCGGACAGCACGCCTTCCACCGCGTGGATATGGTCGCCGCCGGCGGCCAGCGCGCGCAGGCTGCTCAGCAACGGCAGGCCCGCACCGACCGTGGCGCTGTCGCCGTAGTGCGCGCCGGCGGCATGCCGCGCGGCATGGATCTGTTCGGCGCGCGCCAATGCCGCGCCCTGGCCGAGTTTGTTCGCGGTCACCACATGCACCCCGCGCGCCAGCCACTCGGCATGCCGCTGCGCCACCGCCTCGCTGGCGGTGGCGTCGACCACGATGTCGCCGGCGCGCAGGTCGGCGGGCTGCGGCGCGCTGCCGCCATCGCCACGCGCGGCGGCATTGGCCACGGCCAGCGCCTGCGCCGGCGCTTGCCGGCACTCCTGCAGGATCCGCGAATTGGCCAGCCAGGCGAACGCCGGCAAGCCCGGGCGGCGCTGCTGCAGCACCTGGTAGCGCGCGACGAAGGCGCGGCCGACCGTGCCGGTGCCGAGCAGACCGAGTCGCGGCAATGCGGCATCGGCGGCCGGCGCCGGCGCCGGCGCTATTGCATCGGCGACGCTGTCGCTCACGCGTCCACCCGTTTGCGCGCCACCGCCTCGCCCGCCTGCTGCGCACGCAGCAGACCCGCCTGCAGGTCGGCGATCAGGTCCTCGCTGGACTCGATGCCCACCGACAGCCGCAGCAGGCCATCGCTGATGCCGGCATTGGCGCGCGCTTCGGCGGTCATCGCCGCGTGCGTCATCGACGCCGGATGCGCGACCAGGCTCTCGACCCCGCCCAGCGACTCGGCCAGGGTGAAATAGCGCAGCCCATCGACGAAGGCACGTACCTCGGCTTCGCCACCGGCCAGCTCGAAGCTGATCATCGCGCCGAAGCCGGTCTGCTGCCGCGCCGCCACCGCATGCCCCGGATGCGTGGCCAGGCCCGGGTAATAGACCTGGTTGACCGCCGCATGCCCGTCGAGCAGCGCCACCACCGCCTGTGCGTTCTCCTGGTGCACGCGCAGGCGCGCATCCAGCGTGCGCAGGCCGCGCAGGGTCAGGAACGCATCGAACGGCGAACCGGTCAGGCCCAGCGCGTTGGCCCACCACACCAACTGCTGGTGCAGTTCGGCGGTGGCGGCGATCACCGCGCCGCCGACCACGTCGCTGTGGCCGTTGACGTACTTGGTGGTGGAATGGATGACCAGGTCGGCGCCGAAGGCGATGGGCTTCTGCAGCGCCGGCGACAGGAAGGTGTTGTCGACCACCGCCAGCGCGCCGGCCTTGTGCGCGGCATCGATGACGAAGCGCAGGTCGGTGATGCGCAGCAGCGGATTGGACGGGGTCTCGATCAGCACCAGCTGCGGCGACTGCGCCAGCGCCTCGGCCAGCGAGCGCGGGTCGGTCAGGTCGGCGGTGATCAGTTCGAAATGGCCCTTCTTGGCCAGCGCGTTGAACAGGCGCCAGCTGCCGCCGTACGCATCGTGCGGCACCACCAGCTTGTCGCCCGGCTGCAGCAGCGCGTTCAGCACCAGGTTGATCGCGCCCATGCCGGTGGCGGTGATCACGCCGCCGGCGCCGCCTTCCAGCTCCGCCAACGCTTCGCCGAGCAGGTCGCGGGTCGGATTGCCGCTGCGGGTGTAGTCGTACTGGCGCTTGTTGCCGAAGCCGTCGAAGCTGAAGTTCGACGACAGCACGATCGGCGGGGTCACCGCGCCGTAGGCGGTATCGCGATCGATGCCGGCGCGCACCGCGGCGGTGGCGGCGCTGCAGGGCAGTTCGTTGTCGTGGGCAGTGCTCATGCGGTAGCTCCGGTGGGGCGAAGGGCGGTGGCGAGGATCGCGTCGATGCGGTCGGTTTCTTTCAGGAAGGCGTCGTGGCCGTACGGCGAACGCAGCACGCGCAGGCTGCCGCGCGGGCCCAGGCCTTCGACCAGGGTGACCAGGTCGGCCAGCGGCACCAGGCGGTCGCCTTCGACCGCGACCACCACGGTCGGCACGGCGACGGCGGCCGGGTCGATGCGGTGCAGGTCGATGGATTCGGACAGGCGCAGGTAGGCGTTGACCTGGGTGCGCGCCACGTACTGCGCGCCGGCGGCATCCAGGTAGTCCTCGGCGGCGACGCGGACGCGGCCGTTGATCACTTCCGGCGGCGCATCGAAGCGCTCGCCGAATTCTTCCGGGGTGCGGTAGCTGAGCATCGCGAACTGCCGCGCCAGCGACAGCCCGTGGCTCTCGGCGCATTGCAACTGGCCCAGCGCCACCGCGCGGCGCTGCAGCGCGCGCCACGCCGCGGCATACGGATGCGCGCGGTGCGCGCCGCTGACCGCGACCAGTTTCAGCAAGCGCTGCGGATGCCGCACCGCCAGCTGCAGGCCGACCAGCGCGCCGTAGGAATAGCCGACGAAGCCGTGCAGCTGGGCGATGCCCAGCGCATCCAGCAGCGCGGCGATCGCATCGGCCTGGTCAGCGCTGTCGATCGGCGCGTCCAGACTGCCGTCGGCGCCGACGAAATCGAACGCCAGCAGCCGCCGCTGGCTCGGGTCCAGCGCCCGTCCCGGCGCGACCAGGTCTTCGGCCCAGCCCTTCTCGGGAAAGCTCGCGTTGGCGGCGAGATGGCGATGCGCGGAGATGCCGCCGGCGACGAACACCACCGGCGCGTCCGCCGGACCGGTCAGCTCGTAGCGCAGGCGCAGCAACTGCACGCCGGCGTGGCGCAGCGGCAGCGCCACCGCCACTTCGCCGCGCAGCGCGAGCACGCCGTCGGCGGCCGGCGCAACGGCGGCGGCATAGCGGTCGAGCGGGGCATTCACAGCAAGGGGGCGATTTGGCGTATTCACGAGGCTCATGGCGGTATCCGGGGAGGAACGGCCATCGAGCTTCGCGGAGCTCGCGTTCGACGTGCGGAAGGCACGAATCGAACCATCTTTCGGCGGACGCGGTGGTCCCCGCAGGATTTGGCACCTACACGGTCGCTTGCGCGTCCGCTGGCTGCCCCGGCATCAAAGGGCCTGTCCCTCCGCCGGTCTCGATGGTGACGCCACGATGCCAGCGTTTTTCGGCGTTGTCAAATCTCTTTATTCGGATGGAGCGATATAATTTCCCGATTCCCGGCCTCGGTCATACTCGGCCTCCTCCGACGCGTTCGCTGACCGTGCACCGAAGCCACCTCCGCTGCCGGCTCGCCGTGGTCCTGTCGCTGGCCGCCGCGATGTCCGCCACCGCCCAGCCGCTGCTGCGCTGGCGCGCTCCGCCACCCACCCCGGCATGGCTGGAAGTGATCGCGCGCGGCAGTGGCGTGCGCGAAGTCGCGCTGGGCAATCCGCTCGGCGGGCCGGTGCAGGTCCGGCTGCAGGGCGACACGAGCGGCTTCATCGCCGTCCCCGCACTGCCGCTGACCGTGGAACTGGCAGCCGGCGAACGCCGCATCATCGGCCACTTGTACCGGTCAGACGGTCGGGCCGAGGCAGGCAGCGATGGCGCCCTGCTGCGCATCGATGCCGTGCCCGGTTCGCCGCGCGCCCACGCCGACGCGGTGCTGTATGCCCTGCCTTTCGCCGACCGCCCCATCCGCATCGATCAGGGCTTCGGCGGCACATTCAGCCATCGCGATCCAGCCAACGCCTACGCGCTGGATTTCGCCCTGCCCGAAGGCACACCCGTGCTGGCCGCACGCGAGGGGGTGGTGATGGAAGTGCACGACGACTTCCACGAGTCCGGCACCGACCCGCGCCTGGGCCAGGCGGCCAACCTGGTGCGCGTGGCGCATGCCGACGGCAGCATGGCGATCTACGCGCACCTGGCTAACGACGGGGTGCAGGTGCGGGTCGGACAGGCGGTGCGGCGCGGCGAACGCCTCGGCCTGTCCGGCAATACCGGCCTGAGCAGCGGCCCGCACCTGCACTTCGCGATCCAGCTCAACCGCGGCCTGCGTCTGGAATCGGTGCCATTCCGCATGGCCGGCCCCTTGGGCGAGCTGCACTTCCCGCATCCCGACTCGCCCTGAGCGACGCCGAGACGCCGTTGGTCGGCAAACGCCTTGACAAATGCCATGTGTATTGATGTATTAATACACATGGATGCGAGCCACCTGCACGTGCAACCCAGCGCCCCCGAGCCGATCTACCGGCAGATCGTCGAGCAGATCCGCCGTCTGGTCGCCGCCGGGCAACTGCGCCCGGGCGACGGTCTGCCCTCGGTGCGCGAGGTTGCCGCCACCCACGCGGTGAATCCGATGACGGTTTCGCGCGCCTATAGCCAGCTCGAGGCCGAAGGCGTGCTGGAACGTCTGCGCGGCCGTGGCATGGCCGTGGCCGCAACCGCCGCCGCACCGCAGCGGCAACGTTTGGAGCTGATCGAGCCGCGCCTGCAGGAACTGGCCCGGCATTGCCGGGAACTTGGCCTGCCGCCGCATTCCGTGATCGAACGTCTTGAACAATTGCTTGGAGAACCTGGCGATGAGTAGCGTGGTGATGCAGAGCGCAATCCAGACCGACCTGGACATGGACCTGCCGCTGGCGGCGCACGACCTGCACCTGACTTTCGGCGCCAGACAGGTGCTGCAGGGCGTGGACCTGCAGGTGGCGCGCGGCGAGGTGGTCGGGCTGATCGGCCGCAACGGCGCCGGCAAGAGCACCCTGCTGGCCTGTCTGCTCGGCCTGCTGCAGCCGCAGTGCGGCCAGGCGCAGGTGTTCGGCGGCCCGGCGCTGCGCCTGGACGATGCGCGCAAGGCGCAGTTGGGCTTCGTACCGCAGCAGCCGCAGGCCTTCGGCTGGATGCGCGTGCAGGAACTGCTCGCCTTCGCCGCGCAGCTCTACCCGCACTGGGACGCCCAACGCGCGGACGCGCTGCTGCGCCGCTGGGAGCTGGACCGCACCCAGAGCATCGGCAAGCTCTCGCCCGGCCAGGCCCAGCGCCTGGCCCTGGTGCGCGCGCTGGCCGCGCGGCCGGCGTTGCTCGTCCTCGACGAACCGGCCTCGGCACTGGATCCGGTCGCGCGTCGCGACCTGATGCGCGAGATCGTCACCGAAACCTGCGATGCCGGTACCACCGTGCTGTTCTCCAGCCACATCGTCAGCGACCTGGAACGCGTGGCCTCGCGCGTGGCCTTCCTCAACCAGGGCCGGCTGCTGCTGGATCAGCCGCTGGACGAGCTCAAGGACCGGGTGTTGCGCATCGGCATCCCGGCGTCGGCGGCCGTGGCGCTGGAAGCGCCGTTGCGCGGCGAACTGGCGCGCCGCCACGCCGCCGACGGCGGTGTCGTGGTGGTGCTGCATGCCACCGAGCTGCCGTCCGCGCTTTTGACCGTCCCCGGCATCCGCATCGACCGGCTGGGCCTGGAAGACCTGTTCATCGAGGTGGTCGGATGAATCGCCCGTTTGCCGATCTGCGCCTGCTCCACAGTGCACAGGGCGTTGCAGGCTGGCTGTATCCGCCAGCCTTGGCAGCCGCCTTCGCCTGCACCTGGCTACCTGGAAAAGCCGCCAACATCCTGCCGCCGATCCTCATGGCGCTGCTGGTGACGTTCGTGTGGATGCTGCTCGGCGCTCGCCTGCTGAGCCTGCTCGAGCAAGGCCGCCAACTCCGCCTTCCGTCCATGGCAGCGCACTTCGTCAACCTGTTCGGCGCCGCGCTCGCCTTGACGGTGCTGCTGCCGACCCTGCTATTGGCCATGCGCGACGCCGAGCCCGGTCTTTCCCTAGCTGTCCTGCTGCTCAGCGCAAGCTTCGGCATGTTGGTGGCGACCCTGCCGGCATGGTGTACGCCCTTGATCGGCATCTTGCCGGGGACGCTCGGCGGCCTGTTGCCCGAGGCAAGTTTCGCGCCGCTGGCCACGCATCCGCGCGCCAGCATGCTGCTTGCCGCGCTCGCCTGCAGCCTGACCAGCATGTGGGCTTACCGGTACCTGCGTGGTCGCCCGCTCGATGCGCTGTCGGCATGGACGCGCCCGATGTGGATCGGCCTACAGCAGCGCCAGCCCGGCGACGGCACCACCAAGCAGGCCGTCGAGTCGCAGTGCGGGCGCCTGGGCTGGATCCAGGGCATCGCCCGCCCCGCCTTTCCCACCGATCTGCGCCGTCAACCGGAATGCGCCATGCGCTACGCGCTCGGTCCCGGCTTCGCCCCAGGCAACGCCGTCGGCACCGTGCTGGCCGCGGTGGCCATGCCGGCACTGGTCCTGCTGCTGTGGACACCGCTGCTGCTGCGCTCGCAATCGCCAGCGCTGCCACTGATCCTGTCCAACGTCATGGCCAACATGTCCAGCGTGAAGTTTCTGCAACGGTTGTGGCTGTGGCGCAAGCACGGCAACCTGGGATTAATGGAGAGCGCGCTGTTGCCTGGCCTGGGCGCGCCCGGACAGGCCGGCAAACTGTTCAACCAGATCATTCTGAAACGCGCGCTCGCCTCGGTGCTGCCCTGGCTGGGCCTGTGCTGCCTGCTCGGTGCAGTGCAACACGCGCCACCCGCCTACTATCCGCTCGTCGTGTCGATCAGCATGACCGCAAGCCTGACCGCCAGCACGTTGCTCTTGGTCTGCATGCGCTGGCCTCGGGGCGGCTTGGTGCTGAGCGTGGCGCAGTTCGTCCTGACGATGCTGGGCGCAATCAGCATCGGCCAGGTCGGCCAGCCTGGCGCAGTGGCGCCGCACTGGCTGGCATCGGCCTGGAGCCTGCTGCTGCTCGGCATGGTCATCGCCTACAACCTGGTGGCACGCCAGGCCAGCAAGCGCCCGCATCCCTGGCTGCTCAACTGAACGGCGCGTGCGGGAAGCCCGCTATAATCGCCGGCTTCCTCCATTGCCGATGACGCCCTTCCGGGCCTGCCACCCATGTCCGAAGTCGCCACCGAAGCTGCGCGCCGCCGCACCTTCGCCATCATTTCCCACCCCGACGCCGGCAAGACCACGCTGACCGAAAAGCTGCTGCTGTTCGGCGGCGCGATCCAGATGGCCGGCTCGGTCAAGGGCCGCAAGGCCGCGCGCCATGCGACTTCCGACTGGATGGCGCTGGAAAAGGAGCGCGGCATCTCGGTGACTTCGTCGGTGATGCAGTTCCCGTACGAGGGCAAGATCATCAACCTGCTCGACACCCCCGGCCACGCCGACTTCGGCGAGGACACCTACCGCGTGCTCACCGCGGTGGACTCGGCGCTGATGGTGATCGACGTGGCCAAGGGCGTGGAAGAACGCACCATCAAGCTGATGGAAGTGTGCCGGCTGCGCGACACGCCGATCATGACCTTCATCAACAAGCTCGACCGCGAAGGCAAGGAGCCGATCGACCTGCTCGACGAAGTGGAGACCGTGCTCGGCATCCAGTGCGCGCCGGTGACCTGGCCGATCGGCATGGGCCAGCGCCTGAAGGGCGTGGTGCACCTGATCAGCGGCGAAGTGCACCTGTACGAACAGGGCCGCAACTTCACCCGCCAGGACTCGACCATCTTCCCGTCGCTGGACGCGCCCGGCCTGGCCGAGCGGATCGGCGCGCAGATGCTGGCCGAACTGCGCGAGGAACTGGAGCTGGTGCAGGGCGCCAGCCATCCGTTCGACCTGGACGCCTACCGCGCCGGCAAGCAGACCCCGGTGTTCTTCGGCTCCGGCGTCAACAACTTCGGCGTGCAGCCGCTGCTGGACTTCTTCGCCGAGCACGCGCCGCCGCCGCAGGCGCATGCCACCACCGGCCGCCCGGTGCAGCCGACCGAGGAGAAGCTGACCGGCTTCGTGTTCAAGATCCAGGCCAACATGGACCCGCAGCACCGCGACCGGGTCGCATTCATGCGCATCTGTTCCGGCCGCTTCAGCGCCGGCATGAAGACCCTGCACGTGCGCACCGGCAAGGACACCAAGCTGGCCAACGCGCTGACCTTCATGGCCAGCGACCGCGAGATCGCCGCCGAGGCCTACCCCGGCGACGTCATCGGCATCCACAACCACGGCACCATCTCCATCGGCGATACCTTCACCGAGGGCGAGGCGCTGTCGTTCACCGGCATCCCCAACTTCGCCCCGGAACTGTTCCGCCGCGCGCGGCTGCGCGATCCGCTCAAGCTCAAACAGCTGCAGAAGGGCCTGGCGCAGTTGTCCGAGGAAGGCGCCACCCAGTTCTTCCGCCCGCTGATGAGCAACGACCTGATCCTGGGCGCGGTCGGCGTGCTGCAGTTCGAAGTGGTCGCCTACCGGCTCAAGGACGAATACGGCGTGGACGCCAGCTTCGAGCCGGTCGGCGTGGTCACCGCACGCTGGGTGCACTGCGACAACGCCAAGAAGCTGGAGGAATTCCGCGAGAAGAACGCAATGAACCTCGGCATCGACGGCGCCGGCGAACTGGTCTATCTGGCGCCGACCCGGGTCAACCTGCAGCTGGCGCAGGAACGCGCGCCGGACGTGCGCTTCGCCGCGACCCGCGAGCACGCGCACAGCGTCGCGCTGGACTGACGCGAGGAACCGAGGCGGCAGCGCGCGGGCATGAACCGCGCGCCAAGTGCTGCATCGCAACGGATGCGAACCGCTCGCAATTGCGGTACCGTTTCGGGTCATGGAAGCAGACCCGCGGTCCTCGCTCATGAACGCCGACGCGCCGCCTTCTACGGACTGGCGCGACGAACTCGCCAGCGCGCTGACCCACGGCCTGGGCGCGGTCGCCGCACTGGCCGGCAGCTCGGTGCTCATCACCCTGGCCGCGATCTACGGCGACGGCTGGCAACTGGCCGGCGCGATCGTGTTCGGGGTCGCCTTGCTGCTGCTGTACACCGCCTCCACGCTGTACCACGCCATTCCGCATCCCGGCGCCAAGGCGCGGCTGCAGGTGCTGGACCACTGCGCGATCTATGTGCTGATCGCCGGCACCTACACGCCTTTCACCCTGATCGGCCTGCGCGGCCCCTGGGGTTGGGGCCTGTTCGCGGCGATCTGGACCATCGCCCTGGCCGGGGTGATCTTCAAGCTGTTCTTCACCGGCCGTTTCCGGCTGCTGTCGACCATCCTCTACCTCGCCATGGGCTGGCTGATAGTGGTGGCGATCGAACCGCTGCTGCACTCGGTCGATGTCCGCACCCTGTGCTGGCTGCTGGCCGGCGGCCTGTTCTACACGCTGGGCACCTACTTCTACCAGCGCGACACGGTGCGCTACTTCCATGCGATCTGGCACCTGTTCGTGCTCGGCGGCAGCGTCTGCCACTTCGTCGCGGTGACCGGGCAAGTCCTGTAGACCGGTTTGCCGGAGGGCGCGCTTTCGCACCCCGTGCACGCACGCTGCCTAGTATGGCGGAATGGATCGCGAACCCACTTCTGCGTCACGTGGCCGGCGCCGCTCCTGGCCCTGGCGCCGTCCCGACGGCCGCTTGCGGCGTTGGCCGCTGGTCCTCGGCGCACTGGTGCTGGTGCTGTTGGTCGTCATTTTGATCTTCGACTGGAACTGGTTCAAAGGTCCGGTAGAACGCGCGGTGCAGGCCAAGACCGGCCGCGCATTCCACATCGACGGCAATCTCGACGTCGACCTCGGCAGCACCGTCACCATCCGCGGCGATCGCCTGCGCTTCGCCAACGCGGACTGGTCGAAACAAGTGCAGATGGCCAGCGCGCAGCGTGCCGAGATCGACCTGTCGCTGTGGCCGTTGCTGCGCGGCAAGGTACGCATTCCGGAGATCCGCCTGACCCAGCCAACGCTGCTGCTGGAAACCGGACCGAACGGGCAACCCGGCAACTGGAGCTTTGGCAGCAACGACGGCGGCACGCAGGTGGTCCTGGGCCGCATGCTGGTGCAGCAGGGACGGCTGCGTTTCCAGGACATCCCCGGCCGCACCGACATAGACGTCAGCGTGGACAGCCTGACCTCGCAGCGCCGCCGCGGCGACGCCGCGCCGCCGATCGCGGTCGCCGGCGATGGCCGCTGGCGCGGCAACCCGTTCACGCTCAAGGGCAGCACCGCCTCGCCGCTGGAACTGAGCGAGAGCGACCATCCGTTCAAGATCGACCTGCGCGGCAGCGCCGGCAGCACCCGCGCGCACATGCGCGGCACGCTGACCAATCCGTTCCAGCTGCGTGTGTTCGACCTGCAGCTGAGCCTGGCCGGTACCGACATGGAACACCTGTATCCACTGCTCGGCATCGCCATTCCCTCCACCCCGCCCTACCAGCTCGACGGCCGGCTCAAGCGCAATGGCGAAATCTGGCGCTACGAGGAGTTCAGCGGCCGCGCCGGCGACAGCGACCTGGCCGGCACCGTGCAGATCGACACCGCCGGGCAGCGCCCGTTCCTGCGCGCCGACCTGCGTTCGCGGCGCCTGGACTTCGACGACCTGGCCGGCTTCGTCGGTGCGCCGCCGCGCACCGGCGCTGGCGAGACCGCCAACGACGAACAGAAGGCGCAGGCGGCCAAGCTCGCCGCCAACAGCAAGGTGCTGCCCTCCACCCCGTACGACCTGGGCAAGCTGCGCGCGATGGACGCCGACGTGCGCTGGAAGGCGCAGCGCATCAACGCGCAGACGCTGCCGCTGGACGACATGGACGCGCATCTCAAACTCAACGACGGCGTCCTGCTGCTGCAGCCGCTCGACTTCGGCGTGGCCGGCGGCAACATCCGCTCCGACATCCGCATGGATGCGCGCAAGCCGACCATCGCCACCCGCGCGCAGATCTCGGTGCGCGGCATGCAACTGGGCAAGCTGTTCCCGGACGGGCAACTGGCCAAGGAAGCCTCCGGCGCGATCGGCGGCGAGATCGCGCTCGCCGGCACCGGCAACTCGATCGCGCAGATGCTCGGCAGCGCCGACGGCAGCGTCGCCATCGGCATGGGCAAGGGCCACATCAGCAACCTGATCATGGAACTGGCCGGGCTGGACATCGCCGAATCGCTGAAATTTCTGGTCACCAAGGACCGCGAGATTCCGGTGCGCTGTGCGTTCGGCGATTTCGCGGTCAGAGACGGGGTGATGGCGTCGCGCGCACTGGCGTTCGACAGTACCGATACGCTGCTGATCGGCAGCGGCGACATCGACCTGGGCGACGAGACGCTGGACCTGCTGCTGAAGGCGCGCCCGAAGGACCGCAGCATCCTGTCGCTGCGCTCGCCGCTGCGCGTCGGCGGCACCTTCAAGGATCCGACCTTCCGCCCCGACTTCAAGGCCCTGGGCATGCGCGGCGCGATCGCCCTGGCGCTGGGCAGCATCGCCCCGCCGGCGGCCCTGCTCGCCACGCTGGAAACCGGCCCGGGCAAGGACGCCGATTGCGGCGGTCATTACGCCAAGTAGCCGGGATTGGGGATGACCAGCCATTCGGCTGTGGAAAGCCGGGATTGGGGATTCGTAAAAGCAAGAGCGGCTGATGTGCTTTTGACTTTCCGAATCCCGAATCCCCAATCCCGCGTCAGCTACTGATATAGCGCTGCAGCTGATCGAGCTCCTGCTGTTGTTCCTCGATCACCGCCTTGACCAGATCGCCGATCGAGATCACCCCGACCACCGCGCCCGCCTGCACCACCGGCAGATGGCGGATGCGCTGCCCGGTCATCAGCTCCATGCATTGCTGCACGCTCTGCGACGGCTCCACCGTGTACACCTTCGCGCTCATGATGTCGCGCACCGGCGTGGTCGCCGAAGAGCGGTCCTGCAGCACCACCTTGCGCGCGTAGTCGCGCTCGGAGAGGATGCCGGCCAGACGCCCGTCCTGCATCACCAGCACTGCGCCGATGCCCTTGTCGGCCATCAGCCGCAGCGCGTCGACCACCGCCGCATCCGGCGACACCGCGTGGATCTCACCGCCCTTGTCGCCCAACAACTGTCGTACCGTACGCATCGCTGCCTCCCGGTTCGCTGGATCGTACGGCCGAGGATACTCCTCCGCCCGGTGCGCGCCAGCTGTCGACCAGATACAGCGGCCGCTGCTTGGATTCCTCGTACAGCCGGCCCAGGTATTCGCCGATCAGGCCCAGCGCGATCAGCTGCGCGCCGCCCAGGAACAGGATCACCGCCATCATCGTCGGCCAGCCGGCGACCGGATCGCCCCACAGCGCCGCCTTGATCACGATCCAGGTGCCGAACACGAACGCGGCCATCGCGGTCGCCAGGCCCAGATAGGTCGCCACCCGCAGCGGCGCGGTGGAAAAACTGGTGATGCCTTCCAGCGCGAAGTTCCACAACCGCCACAGGCCGAACTTGCTGCGCCCGGCCAGCCGCGGCGCACGCCGGTACGGCAACGCCATCTGCCGGAACCCGACCCAGCCGAACAGCCCCTTCATGAAGCGATGGCGCTCGCGCAACTGCGCCAGCGCCGCCAGCGCGCGCGGCGACAGCAGGCGGAAATCGCCGGTGTCGGCCGGAATCGGCGTCTTCGACAGGCGTCCGATCACCCGGTAGAACAGCGACGCGGTGCCGCGCTTGAGCCAGCCTTCGCCGTCGCGCGCGATGCGGGTGCCGTAGATGTCGTCGTAGCCGGCGCGCCAATGCGCGACGAACTGCGCGATCAGTTCCGGCGGATCCTGGCCGTCGCCGTCCAGCAGCATCGCCGCGCCGCGCTCGACGAAATCCAGGCCCGCGGTCAGCGCCAGCTCCTTGCCGAAATTGCGCGACAGACGCAGCGCCCCGACCCGCGGATCGGCCGCGGCCAGCGCCAGGATCACTTCCCAGGTCGCATCGCGGCTGCCGTCGTCCACGTACAGCACCCGCCCCTCCAGGCCATCCACGCCATCGAGCGCGGCGAGGATCCGCGGCTGCAGCAGCGGCAGGGTCTGCGCCTCGTTGAAGGCAGTGACGACGACGGTCAGGCGCTCGGGTTCCATGTGCCGATGGTACGGAGCGGCCTGCGCGTTCACCAGCGGCAGCGCATCACCTGACGAGGATCCGGAGCCACTCCCTTCTCCCACCTGGACCATGGCCGCCTTTTCGGGAGAAGGTGCCTCGAAGAAGCGGATGAGGACACGCCTGCCGCCGAAGACCCCAAGTTCATGGACGGCCGTACCCTCACCTCACCCCCTCTCCCGATGGGAGAGGGGCTAAAACGCGGCGCCTGCGCAGTGCCATGCCGAAACCCTCGACCGCGTCCTGGCAGGCAGCGTCCGCCTTACGCCGGGACGGCTCAGGCAGGCCCATGGGCTGGCGCCCGAGCGCTCACGTCGCTACGCACATATGCAAAAACGGCCAACGTCGCATGCGCCATAGCTCGAATGTTCCTAGGGCGCCTGCAGATAGGCCGGCCCGCCCAGCTGCCGCGTCTGCCGCTGGATCCAGTTGGCGCGGCGCTGCACATACGGTCCCGGGCGCGCGGCGTTGTAGCGCTGCGGCGCCGGCAGCACCGCCGCCAGCAGCGCGCTCTGCGCCGGACTCAGTTGCGCCGCATCCTTGCCCCAGAAACTGCGCGCCGCCGCCTGCGCGCCGTAGACCCCGTCGCCGAACTCGGCGACGTTGGCATACACCTCCAGGATCCGCTGCTTGGACCACAGCGCCTCGATCAGCACCGTGTACCAGGCCTCCAGTCCCTTGCGCAGCCAGCTGCGGCCCTGCCACAGGAACACGTTCTTGGCCACCTGCTGGCTGATCGTGCTGGCGCCGCGCAGGCGCCCGCCGCGCGCATTGTGGTCGCGCGCCTTCTCGATCGCCTCCAGATCGAAGCCGTGGTGGCTCGGGAAGCGCTGGTCCTCCGCGGCCACCAGCGAAATCGGCAGGCTCGGAGCGATCTGCGCGCTGTCGCGCCAGTCGTAGGCGACGCGGAACGACCAGTCGCCCTCGCCCCAGGCGCCGAGCTGGCGCTCGAGCATCATCGCCGAGAACGGCGGATCGACGAAGCGCAGCATGATCACCTGCGACGTGCTCGCCAGCGCAAACAACAGCGGCGCCGCCAGCAGCCAACGCAGCCAGCGCCGTCGCCGCGGCACGGCCGCGCCACTTGCAACGCCCCGCGCCGCCCCCATTGCTATGCCTTCTTCGACTTTGTCCACCGAGATGACCCACTATCCTGCGGTCGCCATCTTCCCATGCGCAGCGAGGCCGCGATGAGTTCTTCCGATCACGATCACCTGACCCGCTTCCTGCTGCCCAGCGCCGGCGTGCGCGGCGTGCACGTGCGCCTGGAGTCCGCCTGGCGCGACATCCTCGCGCCGGCCAGCTATCCCGCCGCGGCGACCGAGTTGCTGGGCGAGGCCTGCGTGGCCGCGGCCCTGTTCACCGGCCACACCAAGGTCGACGGACGCCTGTCGGTGCAACTGCGCAGCCAGGGCGCGCTGCGCACCCTGTTCGCCGAGTGCACCGCGGCCGGCACCCTGCGCGGCATCGTCCAGCTCGGCGAGGGCAGCGACGCCCCGCGCGACCTGCGCGCGCTGGGCAGCGGCGCGCTGCTGGCGATCACCATCGAGAACCCCGGCCTGGACCCGCGCGAGCCGCAGCGCTACCAGAGCCTGGTGGCGCTGTCGGCGGCCGAACTGGGCGAGGCGTTCGAAGACTATTTCCGCCAGTCCGAACAGCTGCCGACGCGCCTGATCCTGGCCGCCGACGGCCGCCAGGCGGCCGGCCTGCTGCTGCAGAAGCTGCCCGGCGACAGCGGCGACGAGGACGGCTGGAACCGCGCCGGCGCCCTGTTCGAGACGGTGAGCGAGGCCGAACTGCTGGCGCTGCCGGCCGACACCCTGCTGCACCGGCTGTTCCACGAGGAAGCGCCGGAGCTGCTGGGCACCAAGCCGCTGCGCTTCGGCTGCTCCTGCTCGCGCGAGCGGGTGGCCGCCATGCTGCGCTCGCTGGGCGAGGAAGAAGCGCGCGCCGCCGCCGAGGCAACCGGCCAAGTTGAGATACGGTGCGAGTTCTGCGGCCGACACTATGACTTCCCCTTGACGGAATTCGGCGTATTGTTCGCTGTAACCCCGGCTGAACCGGCGCCCTCGGAGCGCTTGCAATAGCCAGGGGCGAGGACTAGGACCGGGGAGTCCGACTTGTTAAAGAAACATAAACCCACTAGTATCATTCACCCTGCACGGCGGGAACTTTAGTCCCCGCCCGAGAGTCACAGACTGCCGATGCGAGCCTTACTGCGCCTGCCACTTGCCCTGCTGATCGCCCTTGCGGCGAGCACGGGCGCGCATGCGCAGAGCAAGCCCGCGGACCGTACCGTGCTGCCGGTCTGGAACAAGGGCAGCGGCAAGGTCGAGGCGCTGCTGTACCTGGAGCCGACCGGCGAACAGGCGGTCGGCGCGCGCTGGCACTTCGGCCGCAACTCGCTCGACGCCGCCTTCGGCCTGTCCTCCGGCGATTCGCTCGGGCTGCTGTGCAACAGCGCCAGTGGCAGCAGCATCAGCGGGCTGGCCAGCCATTGCATGCTCGCCAGCCTCGGCGACGACGACAACGATGTCGGCCACCACGTTGCCGCGACCACTACCTTCAACCGCCCCGGCGGGCGCGTGTCGCTGTCGGCCGGCACCGGCCGCGAGAACATGCCGGCGTGGCTGGCGGGTCCCAACAAGACGCCCGCGCTGCGCATGGAGCAGAACGATCTGACCGTGTTCGCGCAACAGAACATCGGCCGCGAAGGCTTCGTCTCGATCGGCGGCACCTATGCGCGTGCGCGCTTGGTCCCGATCGCCGATGCCTCGCAGGCGCTGGTCGACCAATGGGACAGCAAGAGTCTGAGCATCGGCGGCGGCTACGGCTCGTTCAGCGCCAACGTCATCGGCCGCGTCGTCGACGCGCCGGGCCAGCCGGGCAAGTGGTCCGGCCTCGGCGTGGGTCTGACCTGGCGCACTCCGTGGAGCGGCCAGCTGACCGTCGGCGCCGAGAACGTGATCACCCGCGGCAAGAACCCGTTCGCCCCGAACAACATCAGCACCGAGGAAGGCACCATCCCTTACGTGCGCTACGAACAGGACTTGTAAGTACAACCCCTTGTTCGAAAAGGAGTTGCCGCGGAAAAACGCCCCCTTGAGGGGCTTTTTTTTGTCCGATCGGCGCAAATTAGTGATACTTACATCACATTTATGTCGATCTTATTAACAACTCTTTAATTTCTCTGAAGACGCAGTTACTATCGGTTCACCCTGCGGATTTTGGCATCGCCTTTCGACGCCACCGCCGGACAACCTTCAGTTGACACCACATCTCATTCGGAGAGAGAGCCAATGAATTGCAAGACCCATCGCCTGCGCGACGCCATCACGTTCGCGCTCGCCGCTGGCACCACCGCCCTGCTCAGCACGGGTGCGGCCGTTGCCCAGGACAGCTCTTCCAGCGACCCCTCCAAGACCCTGGACACGATCCAGGTGACCGGCTCGCGCGTTGCCCGCGTCGAGACCGAAACCGCCAGCCCGGTGGTGGTGATCGATCGCGCCGCGATCGAGCAGACCGGCAAGCTGACCCTCGGCGACCTGGTGCAGGAACTGCCGGCGATGTCCGGCGCACCGTCCACCCCGGCGGTCAACAACGGCGGCGGCGACGGCAAGTCCTCGGTCGACCTGCGCGGCCTGGGCGATGAGCGCACGCTGCTGCTGGTCAACGGCCGCCGCGTCGCCAACAACGACGTCAACTCGATCCCCGCCACCGCGGTGGAGCGCATCGAAGTGCTGACCAGCGGCGCCTCGGCCGTGTACGGCTCCGACGCCGTCGCCGGCGTGGTCAACTTCATCCTGCGCAAGGACTTCGAAGGTCTGGCGGTCACGGTCGATTACGGCCAGGCGACCCACCTGAGCGACGGCGCGCGTAACGGCGGCTCGGTGACCTTCGGTCAGGTCGGCGACCGCGGCAACATCATGGCGGGCCTGAACTACAACAAGTTCGACGGCATCTCCTCGGCCGACCGCAAGTACTCCAAGGACGCGACCTACCTGTACAGCGGCTCGGTGACCATCCTCGGTTCCAGCCGCACCCCGGGCGGCCGCATCACCATGCCGGCGAACCTGGCCACGCAGTACGGCTGCGCCACCGTCACCCTGACCCCGGGCGCCAGCGGCGCTTCGCAGGGCGACTACCGCTGCTACTCCGGCGCGCGCGACTCGTTCAACTATCAGGCCACCAACCTGATCATGACGCCGCAGGAGCGCACCAACGCGTTCTTCCTGGCCAACTACCAGATCACCGACAGCATCAACGCGTTCGCCCAGGTCTACCACAACAAGACCAGCTCGAACTTCGCCATCGCGGCGCTGCCGTTCGATGCACGCGGCGACAAGGTGGTGATCTCCGCCGACAACTTCTACAACCCGTTTGGCGTCGATTTCGGTGCCGACACCGCCGGCAATCAGTACAACCAGTTCCTGACCCGCTTCACCTCGCTGGGCCAGCGCCGCTCGTACTACAGCACCGTCACCGACCAGGTCGTCGCCGGCCTGGAAGGCTTCGTCGGCGACACGTCCTGGAAGTGGGACGCGGCGATGAACTACGGCCACTACACCCGCGAGAACACCAGCTACGGCTACGTGTACTACGCCGGCCTGCGCGACGCGCTGGGCCCGTCGTTCCAGGACACCGACGGCGTGGTCAAGTGCGGCAGCGCCGGCAACGTGATCGCCGGCTGCACCCCGCTCAACATCTTCAACATCAACGATCCGCAGACGATCTCGACGCTGAAGGACTACGAAGCGCGTCCGACCTACTCGACCACGTACCAGATGCGCAGCTTCGAAGCCAATGCCAACGGCGAGCTGTTCACGCTGCCGGCCGGCGCCGCGCAGCTGGCGGTGGGCGTGTCCTGGCGCGAGGAGTACCAGAAGAGCGCGGTGGACTACATCGCCATCGCTGACGCGAACGGCAACTGCTTCATCTCGCAGGAAGCCTGCGGTACCCCGCTGAGCGGCAAGTACAACGTCAAGGAAGTCTACGGCGAGCTGTACGTCCCGCTGCTGTCGGAAGTGCCGTTCGCGCACCTGCTGGCGCTGACCCTGGGTACGCGTTACTCCGACTACAACACCTTCGGCAACACCACCAACAGCAAGATCCAGCTGGAATGGCGCCCGATCGAGAACCTGCTGCTGCGCGGCACGGTGGCTGAAGTGTTCCGCGCTCCGACCATCGACAACCTGTACGCGGGTGCGAGCGGCGATGCGCCGAACTTCACCGACCCGTGTATCGGTTACGGCGCCACCGGCACCTCGCGCAATCACGAAGCCGCGTGCGGCGCGGGCTCGGGCGCGACCGCCATTCCCGCCACCGGCATCACCTCCAGCGGCCTGTCGCAGACCACCGGCGTGTGGTCGGGCTCGGTCGCTGCCGGTTTCGACCTGAAGCCGGAACAGGGCAAGTCGTTCGACTGGGGCGTGGTGTACGACCCGGATTGGCTGCCTGGCTTCTCGGCCAGCCTGGACTACTGGCGCCTGTACCTGAACGACACGATCAACCGCGCCGATGCGCAGACCGTGGCCAACATCTGCTACAACGACGAAAGCAGCCCGTTCTGCGGCTTCATCAGCCGTTACTCGGATGGCCAGGTCAACTTCATCCGCGAGCCGATCGTCAACCTGGGCCGCCTGGATACCAAGGGCTGGGATCTGGCGCTGCGCTACCGCCTGCCGGATACCGCGTGGGGCAGCTACACCTTCGGCCTGGACGGCACCTACATCGCGCGTTACGACAACAACACCAACCCGGCCGATCCGGATGGCGTCGTGACCCACGTGGCAGGCACCTACAACAAGACCTACGGTCTGTACTCGCGGGTCCGTGGCCGCTTGTTCGTCAACTGGCAGAAGGGCGATCTGGGTGCCAGCTGGCGTATCCGCTACATCGGTCCGTTCGACGTGGGCAGCGCCGATCCGTCGCAGAACTTCAGCTCCGACGCCGGCTACCCGAACATCGTCACCTCGTACGGCTCCTACTTCCTGCACAGCGTCAGCCTGAACTACGCGCTGCCGTGGTTCAACTCGAAGGTGGAAGTCGGCCTGGACAACGTGTTCGACAAGCAGCCGCCCATGCTGTATCAGAACAACGTGCTCAACGCGAACACGGACGTCAACAGCTTCGACACCGTGGGCCGCTACCTGTGGGCTCGTTACAGCATGAACTTCTGAGCACGGCAACGACGCGCTTGATTTGAAGACGGGGCCGCGCGAACCATTCGCGCGGCCCTTTTCATTGGCAGATCCGAATGAACTCACCGCAACTGCAATACGCCATCCAATTGATCGACCAGGGTCAGGCCGAGATGGCCGCCGACCTCTGTCGCAAGGCGCTGGCCAACGCCGCTGGCGATCCTTCCTGGAACACGCTGTTGGCGATGTCGCTGCAACATGCCGGCGATATCGCAGGCGCTGCCGCCATCTATCGGCGGTTGACCGAACTGCAGCCGCACGAATCCGCGCATTGGGCCAATCTCGGCCTGACCCTGCGCACGCTCGGCGAGCACGCCCCGGCCGAGCACGCCTATCGGCAAGCCCTGGCGCTGGCGCCGCAGACGTATCACTACCTGGTCGATTACGGCCTGGTATTGCTGGACAAGGGCGACATCGCCAATGCCCGCCACCGATTCCTCGATGCCGTGGACCTGGACCCCAGCCAGGCCGAGGCACGCATCTATGCCGCGATCGCCTGCTTCGAGTGCGGCGACGCCCAGCGCGCGGCAGCGTTGCTGCCGCCACCGGCGATCTGGCCGCAACTGCCGGACAACCTGCGCGAGGAACTGGCCACCGCCCTGATCCAGGTCGGCCGCACCGATGAAGCCGAAGCGCTGCTCACGCAGAACCGGCCCGGACAGGCCCCGTCGCTGTCCAACGTCCTCCGCCTGGCCCAGTTGCACGAACGCACCAACCGCGTCGAACAGGCCAGCGCGCTGTTGGCGCAGGCGGCATCCATGCCGCCGCAGCAGCACGACCGTCAGACCCGCGTGGAGATACTGCAACTGGAAGCGTCGCTGGCGCAGCGCCGCAAGGACTATGCCGCGGCACGCCGCGCAATCGAGAACCTGCTGGAGCTGCAGCCGCACATCCAGGTCCAAGCCATCGCCTATTTCGCTCTTGCCGGCATCGAGGACAAGCAAGGCCATCCCGCCGCCGCGATGGCCATGCTGGAGAAGGCGCATGCCATCCACTTCAAGCTCGCAGCCGATAGCGTGCCGGAGATCGCCTACTCCAACGAAGAGCCGCTGCAGGTCTCCAGCCTGTGGCTGGACGACGCACAGGCGCGCTACGCCGACGCGCGCAGCGACGCGCCCGGCAGCGACGCCTCGCCGGTGTTCATCGTCGGCTTCCCGCGCTCGGGTACCACCATGCTCGAGCAGATGCTGGACGCGCACCCGGGTTACGCGTCGATGGACGAACGCGCCACCTTGCAGCGCTGCATCGAGTGGATGGAAGCGCAGGGCAAGCGCTATCCCTACGATCTGGGCGCGCTGGACGATGCGCAGGTGGAGGCGATGCGCCAGCTGTACTGGTCGGAGATCGCCAAGGTCATCGCGCTGGCACCGGGCCAGCAGCTGGTCGACAAGAATCCGCTCAACATGCTGCGCCTGCCGATGATCGTGCGCCTGTTCCCGAACGCCAAGATCATTCTCGCCCTGCGCCATCCCTGCGACGTGCTGCTGAGCTGCTACATGCAGAACTTCCGCTCGCCGGCGTTCATGGTGCTGTGCTCCAGCCTGGAACGCCTGGCCAAGAGCTACGTCAACGCGATGCGGTTCTGGATCCACCATCAGGCGCTGCTGCAGCCGGACCTGCTGATCCTCAAATACGAGGAAACGGTTGCCGATTTCCCCGCGCAGGTGCAGCGCATCGGCGGCTTCCTCGGCATCGCGCAGCCCGAGTTCCTGGAAGGCTTCAGCCAGCATGCCGCACGCAAGGGCTATATCAGCACGCCCAGCTACTCGCAGGTGGTGGAACCGGTGAACCGGCGCGCGGTGGACCGCTGGCACGCCTACGCGCCGTGGCTGGCCGGCGCGTTGCCGATCCTGCAACCGGTGGCCACGCATTGGGGGTACGACCTGGAGACAGCTGCGCCATGAAAGCACTGAGCGACTACATCCGCAGCTACGACGATGCGCTGCCCGAGGCGTTCTGCCGCCAGCTGATCGATGGCTTCGAGGCCTCGCGCGCGCATCACCAGCGCAACGGCAGCAACAGCCGCGCGGCGCTCGGCGACAGCAACTGGACCGAACTGGATGTCGGCAAGCTGGCCGATCCGGCGTTCCTGGGATTCTTCCTGGACAAGATCGAGCACTACCTGGCGCGCTACAACCAGGACCTCGGGCTGACCCTGTCGATCCCGTACCGGCCCACCATCGACCGGCTGATCCTGAAGAAATACCAGGTCGGTGGCAGCGACCGCTTCCAGCCGCACTTCGATTCGATCGACGAGGTGTCCGAACGCTACCTGGTGTTCCTGTGGTACCTCAACGATGTGGCCGAGGGCGGCACCACGCGCTTCTGCGACCTGGACGTGGAAACCGTGCCGCGCACCGGCAGGCTGCTGATGTTCCCGCCTTACTGGATGTACCAGCACGTCGGCAACCCGCCGGTCTCCAACGACAAGTACATCCTCTCCACCTACCTGATGTTCAAGCGCTGAGCGGCGCGTGCCGGCCCGACGCCGGGTGCTTGGAGCGGGCCGCGCGCGGCGTCCCGCCGACTGCGCCCGCTACAGGCCAGCGCGCAGGTTGAACGCGCCGATCGTCTCGATCAGCTGCCGCAGCGCCAGGGTCTCGGCCTCTTCCAGGTCCGGATGCCAGGTGTCCAGGATCATCACCACCCGCAGCTGATCGCTGTGGTTCCAGGCCTGGTGCAGGCAGGTGTCGTTGAAGGTGACCAGTTGCCCGACCTGCCAGTGGTGGGCGATGCCGGACACCTCCAGCGCGCACTCCGGCGGCACGATCAGCGGCAGATGGGTGACCACGCGCGAGTTGCTGACGCCATAGTGCGGCTTAATCGTGGTACCGGGCGCGAGGATCGAGAACAGCACCTCCGGCGCGTGCAGGTCGATCCGGGTCAACGGCACATGCGCCAGCGCCGCCGCGGTCACCGGGCAACGCTGCAGGTTCTCGGCATGCGCAACGCCGTGCCGATAGAAGAAATAGGCATCCCAGGCGCCATCGCCGTGCTTGGCGCTGAGATAGTCCTGCGGCGTGGCGCCGTTGCTGAAATCCAGGAACGGCTGCACGGCCTGGCGCGACGCCAGCACCTGCCGCACTTCGTTGCAGATGCCTTCGGTGGCGGCCTGCAGCCGCGCGTACCAGGGGAAACGTGACGCATCCAGATACGGCGAGGGGTCCAGATCGGGCACATACAGGAAGGTGGGGCGCTGGCCGTCGTCGGCAGGACGCGGCTGCAGCCCCAGATAGATCCGCAGCGCCGCCGTCACCCGGCGCAGCGCCGTTTCGCCGAAACGGTCGATCAGCGGCTGCACCGCCGCCGCGAACAAGGCGTGCCGTCCCTGGTCGATCCGCGCCATCGCCGCGATCACCCGCGGCCGCAACTCCGGCGCGGTGCTGTGCTGATCGAGCCAGCGGCCCTTGGCCTGCGCGGCGTGCACCGCGGCGAAGTACATCGGCAAGGCGTCGTCGCCGCGCCCCACCGCATCCAGGCTCTCGGCGTAGCACAGCCGCACCAGGAACGCGTCCGCCGACAGCTGCAAGGCCTGCTCGAACGCGGGCAACGCCTGCGCATGCTCGCCCAGGTGGGCCAGGCAGATGCCCAGCCGGCTGCACGCCTCCAGGCTCGGTTCGGCGGCGGCCACCAGGGCCCAGGCCTGGGCCGCGCGCGCGATCTCGCCGCTCTCCATCAGCAGCATCGCGTGCATGCGCCGCAGCGTCACGTCGTCCGCCGCGATGGCCAGCACCTGTTCGCACAGCGCATCGGCACGCCGATGGTCGCCCTGGGCGAGATGGCGGCGCACTTGCTCGTGCACGCTGGCGCGGGTCAGTTCCTGGAACATCAGCCGGGAATCAGGGTCACGATCACGTGTTCGACGTAGGCCTCGAATTCCTCGCGCGCCTGCTTGGGCTGGTGCAACTGCAACGACAACTGCAGGAAGCCGACGTAGGCCGCGTAGGCCAGGCGGGCGCGGTGCTGGGCATCGGTGCGGCTGAGGCCGGCCTGGCGGAACGAAGCGATCAGGTACTCCATGCGCCGCTGCGAGACCCGGTCGATGACCGGACGCACCGCCGGATGGTCCAGCGCCTTCAGCAGCTCGCTGTAGATGATGTGCGGCTTGACCTCGTGCGCGACCAGCTGGAATAGCGCGCGCAGCCGGGTGCGCGGATCCGGCACCTCTTCCAGGCTGCCGAACACCTGCTGCTGCTCGACCAGTTCCCAACGCTCCAGCGCCGCCTGCAGCAACGCATCGCGCGAGGGGAAGTGCCAGTAGAAGCTGCCCTTGGTCACGCCCAGACGCCGTGCCAAGGGCTCCACCGCCACCGCGTTGACGCCCTGCTCGGCGATCAGGTCCAGTGCCGCCTGCGCCCAATCTTCGGCGCTGAGTCGGTTGTTGCGGCCACCGCTGGGAGCGGCGGCATCGTCGGTGGTAGACACGGAGGCATTGTTCATCCGTCGATTTAACCATACGGGGAAGTCGGTTGCAGTATGTGCCCTCCATGAATCGCACGCAAATGCCCGGCAGCATTGGCTTTTCGTTTCCATACTGCATCGTATTGACATCGCTGCCGGCTCATCCATACTAGCTCGTATGGTTTCCTCTCCTTCCAGCATGCCGATTGCGGCCTCCGCCCTGCTCGCCGGCGCGGACGACATGCAATTGACCGCGACCGTCACCGAACCCGGCGCTGCGGGCAGCGTGCTGTTCGCGCACGGCTTCGGGCAGACCCGGCATGCCTGGATGGCCAGCGCCGCGGCGTTGCAGGCGCACGGCTACCGCAGCGTCGCCTACGACGCGCGCGGCCATGGCGACTCCACGCGCAATCCCGCCGCCCTGCCTTACCGCGGCGAGCAATTCACCGACGACCTGATCGTGGTCGCCGGCGA
Organism: Xanthomonas bonasiae; assembly: GCF_014836395.1. Classification (NCBI taxonomy): domain Bacteria; kingdom Pseudomonadati; phylum Pseudomonadota; class Gammaproteobacteria; order Lysobacterales; family Lysobacteraceae; genus Xanthomonas; species Xanthomonas bonasiae. The sequence continues at coordinate 59,277 of NZ_JACSQX010000013.1, read as the reverse complement.
AATGGCGCCGGCGCCGGTGCTGGTGGCCGCCTCGATGGGCGGGCTGTTCGGGCTGATGGCCGAGGCGCGCTGGCCGGGCCTGTTCCGCGCGATGGTGCTGGTCGACATCACCCCGCGCTGGCAGCCGGCCGGGGTCGAACGCATCCTCGCCTTCATGACCGCGCATCCGCACGGCTTCGCCACGCTGGACGCCGCCGGCGATGCCATCGCCGCCTATCTGCCGCAGCGCGCGCGCAAGTCGCCGGACGCGCTGCGCAGCGTCCTGCGCCGGCACGCCGACGGCCGCTGGTACTGGCACTGGGACCCGCGCCTGGTCGAGGAGCTGGCGCGCGACGGCGAGCAGCACCAGGACGCGATCGCGCAGGCCGCGAGCAAGGTGCATTGCCCGGTGCTGCTGGTCAGCGGCGGGCGCAGCGACCTGGTCACGCCGCAGACCATCGAAGAATTCCTGTCGTTGGTGCCGCATGCGCAGCATGTGCACCTGCCCGAGGCCACGCATATGCTGGCCGGCGACGACAACGCCGCGTTTACCGCCACTGTGTTGCATTATCTGGACGCACTGCCACCGGCTAGCGCCGGCGCACCGTCCGCCGTCACCGAGCAAGTCCCCGGAGCAAGCCCATGAGCATCGTCGCACCCTTCCTCGTGTTGTTGTTGGCAGGCGCCTTCGCCGCCTATCACCGCATGCGGCTCGCCGTCTGGGCCGCGCTGAGCGCCACGCTGCTGGTCGCATGCTGGCTGCTCGGCGCCAGCCACACCGCCACCATCGTCGCCGCCGTGCTGCTGGCGCTGGTCGCGGTGCCGCTGCTGTTGCCGTTCGTGCGCAAGCCGCTGCTCACCGCGCCGATGCTGAAGGTGTTCCGCAAGGTGCTGCCGCCGCTGTCGCAGACCGAGCGGATCGCGCTGGAAACCGGTTCGGTCGGCTTCGAGGGCGAACTGTTCACCGGCGACCCGGACTGGCAGAAGTTGCTCGATTATCCGAAGCCGCAGCTGACCGCCGAAGAGCAGGCCTTCCTCGACGGCCCGGTGGAAGAGCTGTGCCGGATGACCAACGACTGGGAAATCACCCACGTCCATGCCGACCTGCCGCCGGAACTGTGGAGCTTCGTCAAGAAGCACAAGTTCTTCGGCATGATCATTCCCAAGGAATACGGCGGCCTGGGTTTCTCCGCGCTGGCCCACCACAAGGTGATCCAGAAGATCGCCTCGGTCTCGAGCGTGGTCAGCTCCACCGTCGGCGTGCCCAATTCGCTGGGCCCGGGCGAACTGCTGCTGCACTACGGCTCCAAGGAGCAGAAGGACTATTACCTGCCGCGTCTGGCGGTCGGCCAGGAAGTGCCGTGCTTCGGCCTGACCGGCCCGTTCGCCGGCTCCGATGCGACCTCGATTCCGGACTACGGCATCGTCTGCAAGGGCGAGTGGAACGGCGCCAACGTGCTCGGCGTCAAGCTGACCTTCGACAAGCGCTACATCACCCTGGCGCCGGTGGCCACGCTGGTCGGCCTGGCGTTCCGCATGTACGACCCGGACGGCCTGATCGGCGACACCAAGGACATCGGCATCACCCTGGCGCTGCTGCCGCGCGAAACCCCCGGCGTCGAGATCGGCCGCCGCCACTTCCCGCTGAACTCGCCGTTCCAGAACGGCCCGATCCACGGCCGCGAGGTGTTCATCCCGCTCAGCCAGCTGATCGGCGGCGTGGACATGGTCGGCAAGGGCTGGAACATGCTCAACGAGTGCCTGGCCGTGGGCCGCTCGATCACCCTGCCCTCCACCGCCAGCGGCGGCGCCAAGTACGGCGCGATCGTCACCGGCGCCTACGCGCGCATCCGCAAGCAGTTCGGCCTGTCGGTCGGCCGCTTCGAGGGCGTGGAAGAGGCGCTGGCGCGGATCGGCGGCAAGGCCTATGCGATCAGCGCGCTGTCGCAGGCGACCGCCGCGGCGGTGGACCGCGGCGACGTGCCGTCGGTGCCGTCGGCGATCGCCAAGTACCACTGCACCACGATGAGCCGCGAGGTCATCAGCGACGTGATGGACGTGGTCGGCGGCAAGGGCATCATCCTCGGGCCGCGCAACTTCGCCGGCCGCAGCTGGCAGGCGGCGCCGATCGCGATCACCGTGGAAGGCGCCAACATCATGACCCGCAGCCTGCTGATCTTCGGCCAGGGCGCGATCCTGTGCCATCCGTGGGTGATGAAGGAAATGAAGGCCGCCGGCAATCCGGACCACAAGGCCGGCGTCGACGAGTTCGACCGCAATCTGTTCGGCCATATCGGCTTCGCGATCTCCAACGCGGTGCGCTCGCTGTGGTTCGGCCTGACCGCCGCACGCATCGGTGCCGCGCCCGGCGACGCCTACACCCGCCGCTTCTTCCGCAAGCTGGACCGCTATTCGGCGAACCTGGCGCTGATGGCCGACGTGTCGATGCTGATGCTCGGCGGCAAGCTGAAGTTCAAGGAATCGCTGTCCGGCCGCCTGGGCGACGTGCTGAGCCACATCTACATGACCAGCGCGATGCTCAAGCGCTACCACGACGACGGCGCGCCGGCGACCGACCAGCCGCTGCTGGCCTGGGCGTTCCACGACAGCGTGCACAAGATCGAACTGGCGCTGTCGGCGGCGTTGCGCAACTTCCCGATCCGTCCGGTGGGCTGGCTGATGTGGGCGCTGATCTTCCCGTGGGGCCGCCGCGCCGAAGCCCCGGGCGACCGCCTGGGCCACCGCGTCGCCGCGCTGCTGATGACGCCGAACGAAGCCCGCGACCGCCTTGGCCAGGGCGTGTTCCTGACCCCGTGCGAGAACAATCCGGGCGGCCGCATCGCCAGCTACCTGACCAAGGCGGTGCTGGCCGAGCCGGTCGAGCGCAAGTTCCTGAAGGCGCTCAAGAGCAAGGGCATCGAGGCGCTGGACTTCGCCTCGCAGCTGGACGAAGCGGTGCGCGAAGGCGTGCTGTCGGCCGACGAGCGCCGCCAGCTGGAGGAACTGCGCGAGATCACCATGGACACGATCAGCGTGGACGATTTCGACGCCGACGAACTGCGCTCGGCCAGCTACTACCACCGTGCCACGGCCGGCGACGACCATTCGCGCGAAGCGGCCTGAGATCCATTCGGCAATGCGCTCACCACGACGGCGGACTTCGGTCCGCCGTCTTCATTTGAGGCACGCACCATGAGCAAACTGCTGTCGCTCTATCGACGCATGCAGCGCTGGCCGGCCGGGCAATGGCTGTTTTCCCGCGCCGTGTGCTTCAAGGCGCCCTACTTCGCCAGCATCGCCCCGCGCATCACCGTGCTGCAACCAGGCCGCTGCGAGGCGCGCATCGCGCATCGGCGGCGGGTCAGCAACCACCTCGGCACCGTGCATGCGATCGCGTTATGCAACCTGGCCGAGTTGGCCGGCGGGGTCATGGTCGATGCCAGCCTGCCGCCGTCGATGCGCTGGATCCCCAAAGGCATGCGCGTCGAATACCGCAGCAAGGCCAACGGCACGATGCACGCGGTGGCGACACCGGACGTGCCGATCGTGGCCGCCGACAGCGGTTACGAGCTGCCGGTCAGCGTGGAGATCCGCGACGCGCGCGAACAGGTGGTGTTCTTCGCCAGCATCGCCATGTGGGTGTCGCCGCGCGCGAAGGCGGCGAACGGCTGATGCGGCACCGCGATGCCGGCGCGCAGCCGGCTCAATACGCCAGCAGCACCGCCGCGCTCGCCAGCGCCGCCGGCAGCGCCTGCACGAACAGGATGCGGCGGCTGACGCTCCACGCGCCGTACAGGCCGGCCACGACCACGCAGCCCAGGAAGAACAGCATCACATCCACGCGCTGCGCCGCCACGCCCCAGCCCAGGCCGGCAGCGAGGAAGCCGTTGTACAGGCCCTGGTTGGCCGCCAGCACCTTGGTCAGCTGCGCCTTGTCCGGCGTGTTGCGGAACACCTTCATGCCCAGCGGCCGCGTCCACAGGAACATCTCCAGCACCAGGATGTAGACGTGCAGCAAGGCCACCAGGCATACCAGGATCGAGGCCAGCAGGGTCATGCGCGCGTCCATCGGCGAAAGAGGATGCACAGCATAGCGGCTGGCGCGGCGGCCGGCAGCGGGGGCGTACGGCGCGCGGGCTCAGCGCGTCGGGGGCGTCTCGGCCGCTGCAACGGGCGCGGCGCTTTCGACCGCGCGCGCCAGGCGCCAGCCGATGACGCCGGAGAGCGTCGCCGCCAGCGCCGCCAGCGCGGCGAAACCGGGCACGCCCATGCCCAGCCCGCGCAGGCCGATCATCGCAGAGGAGACGGCCACGTCGCCGGCACGCCACACCGCCGTATCCACTGCGTTCTTGCCCTGGTAGCGCAGCTGCCGCGGCACCCGCGTGTACAGCGATTCGCGCGCCGGGCCGACCATGCCGTAGGTCAGCGAACGGGTGATCACCACCGGCAGCACCACCCAGGGCACGATCCACACCGCCAGGGCATAGGGATCGGGCGACAACGCGGTCGCCACCAGCGTGCCCACGCTGATCAGCGCCCACAGCGCGATCACCGCGCCGGCGCCCTTCTTCATCAGCAGCCAGCGGGTCACGGTGATCTGCACGGCGACCTGCAACACATTGGCCAGCATATCGATATTGGCAGCGAACTCGGTACGCTCGACCGCGTTGTGGAAGGTGGCGCCGGAGTAATCGGTCATCAGCGCATAGCCGGCCGTGCCGATGCAATCGCCCAGCAACATCAGCAGCGCCATGCCGCGCATGAACGGATTGGCCAGGATCTGCTTGAGGCCGTCGAACATGCCCCCACCGACCGCCGCCTCGTGGCCGGCGTCGTGGCGACGCGCGCCATGCACCCGCGCCCAGCGCCCGAGCAGGATCACGCATGCCAGCGCCATACCGAGCAGCGCCGCCGACACCAGCAGCAGCGGCGCCACACCGATCACCCCGACCAGCCCGCGGGTCAGCAGCGGCCCGGCCACCGCGCCGGCGGTGCCGCCCAGGCCGATCAGCGGGAACAGCCGCCGCGCCTGTTCGTTGCTCCAGATATCGGCCATGAAGCTCCAGAACACCGACACCACGAACAGGTTGAACACGCTGACCCAGACGAAGAACACGACGCCCAGCGCACGCGGACCAAGCCCGCCGTGGCCGTTGAACAGCGGCACGAAGCCGATCAGGCACAGCGCGAAGAACACGTACACCGCCGGCACCACGATCCGCCGCGGCCAACGCGCCGCCATCCACGCGAACAGCGGGGTCAGCAGCAGCGTGGCGACGAAGGTCGCCATGTAGAACCAGGGCAGTTGGGTCGAGCCGACCGCCGCGGCCAGCTGCTCGCGCACCGGGCGGATCACGTAGTAAGCCGCCAGCACGCAGAAGAAATAGACGAAGGACAGCAGCACCGCGCGCAGCTCGCCGGTCTGGACGCGCTTGTTTTCCGCTTGCATCGGCCTGCCGTTCGCCGTGTGGTTGCGCGCACGTTAGCCGATGCACTGCAACATCGCCAGCGCCGCCGACACGCGCAGACCCACGCCCATCGCGGCGTCCGCAATCCCGCGGCGCGGCCGAGCATATGCTCTATCCCCGGCGACTAGCGTCGGCGCCACGAAACAGGGGGACCGCGGGTGTACGACTACATCATCATCGGCGCAGGCTCGGCAGGCTGCGTGCTGGCCAACCGGCTCAGCGAGGATCGCGATTGCAAGGTGCTGCTGATCGAGGCCGGGCCGCGCGACCTCAATCCCTTCATCCACATGCCGGCGGGCCTGGCGCGGCTGACCGGCAACCGCCGCATCAACTGGAACTACCTCACCGCACCGGAGCCGGCCTTGAACGATCGGCGCCTGTGGTGGCCGCGCGGCAAGGTGCTGGGCGGCTCCAGTTCGATCAATGCGATGTGCTACGTGCGCGGCGTGGCGGCCGACTACGACGACTGGGCCGCCGACGGCGCCGAGGGTTGGGACTGGCAAGGCGTGCTGCCGTATTTCCGCCGCAGCGAGCGCAACAGCCGCGGCGGCGATGCGCTGCACGGCGGCGACGGGCCGCTGCACGTGTCCGATCTGCGCTATCACAACCCGCTGTCGGACGTGTTCATCGCTGCCGGAGAACAGGCCGGTTTCGCCCACAACCGCGATTTCAACGGCCCGCAGCAACAGGGCGTGGGCCTGTACCAGGTCACCCAGAAGGACGGCGCGCGCTGCTCGGCGGCGGTCGCCTATCTGGCGCCGGCGCAGGCGCGCGCCAACCTGCAGGTGATCACCGACGCGCTGGTGCTGCGCCTGCTGCTCGAGGGCGAGCGCGTGGTCGGCGTGGCCTACGCGCAACGCGGCGCCGAAGTGCAGGCGCGGGCCGCGCGCGAGGTGCTGCTCAGCGCCGGCGCGGTGAACTCGCCGCAATTGCTGATGCTTTCGGGCATCGGCCCGGCCGACGAACTGCAGCGCCATGGCATCACGGTGCGTCTGGACCAGCCGCAGATCGGCGCCAACCTGCAGGACCATCTGGACGTGTGCACGCTGTACCGCACCCGCCCGGGCATCAGCTACGACCGCCGCAACCAGCTGAAGATCGCCTTCGACTATTTCCTGCGCGGCCACCGCGGCGCCGGCAGCAGCAACATCGCCGAAGCCGGCGGCTTCATCCGCTCGCCGCTGGCGCCGGACGCGCGCGCCGACATCCAGTTGCATTTCGTGCCGGCGATGCTCGACGACCACGGCCGCAACCGGTTGCCCGGCGACGGCTTCACCCTGCACGCCTGCCACCTGCAGCCGCGCAGCCGCGGCCGCCTGTCGCTCAACGACGCCGACCCGCGCACGCCGGCGCGGATCCAGGCGAACTACCTCAGCGATCCGGACGGCTTCGACCTGCGCATGCTGGTGGAATGCGCGCGCCTGGCGCGGCGCATCCTGCAGCAGCCGGCATTCGATCCCTGGCGCGGCGCGCCGCTGCTGCCGGCACGCGACGACCTGGACGACGCCGGCCTGGTCGCCTACATCCGCGCCAAGGCCGAGACCATCTACCACCCGATCGGCACCTGCCGCATGGGCAACCATGCGCAGGCGGTGGTCGATCCGCAACTGCGCCTGCGCGGACTGGAAGGGTTGCGCGTGGTCGATGCATCGGTGATGCCGCGCCTGGTCAGCGGCAACACCAACGGCCCGACGATGATGATCGCCGAGCGCGCCGCCGACCTGATCCGCGGCCACAGCGTGCTGCGCGACGGCTGAGGCGCAGCGTGCGGGCCTACCCGCGCCTCACCGCGCGCGCCCTGCCAGCCACACGCCCAGCGCCGCCAGCGCGAAGCCGCACAGCTTCAGCGCGGTCAGGTGCTCGCCGAGCAGCACGTGGCCGAACACCGCGGTCACCGGCGGCATCAGGAAGAACAGGCTCGCCACCTGCGTGGCCGCGCCGCGCCGCAGCAGCAGGAACAGCAACGCGAAGCCGCCGATCGAATTGACCAGCACCAGCCACGCCATCGCCGCGACGAAGCCGTCGCTGGCCTGGAAGCGGAAACCTTCCCACGCCGCCAGCGGCAGCAGCACCAGCGTCGCCGCGGCGTTCTGCACCGCCAGCCCGACACGCAGGTCGAGCTGCGCGGCATGCCGCTTCTGGTACAGGGTGCCGGCGGCGATGCCGAACAGGCCCACCAGCAAGGCCAGCCAGCCGCCCCACGGCGTCGCCCCGTCGATGCGGTCGGCGGCCACCGTGGCGACGCCGGCGAAGCCCAGCGCCATGCCCAGCCACTGCGCCGCGCGCAAGCGCTGGCCGCCCCACCATGGGCTGGCCCAGGCCACCAGCAGCGGCATCGCCCCGATCACCAGCGCGGCCACGCCGGAGCCGGTGCCCAGCGCGAAGGCCGCGTAGACCCCGCCGAACTGCAAGGCGAGCATCAACACCCCGGCCACGGCGCTGCGTGCCAGTTCCTGCCGCGGCAGCGCCTGCAAGCGTGCGGGACCGGCAGCCAGCGCGAAGCACAGCGCGGTCAGGCCGAAGCGCCACAGCAGCGCGGTGAACGGCGCCGCATGCGCCACCACCTGCTTGCCGGCGATGTAGCCGGTGCACCAGACCAGCACGAAGGCCAGTCCCAGCCAGGTCGCGGCGGCCGGCGCCGTACGCGCGGCGGGGATCGGGGGAAGGTCGGGATCGGGCATGCGCCATGATCCCGCAGCGGTACCGCGCCGTCACTGCGCTGGCAACGGTTCAGCCTGGCCGGCGGCGACCGCAGCGGCTTCGGCACATCGATTGCATGCGTTTCAGGCACCCGCCGCGCCGTCGCGGCAACCGCGGCGGACGCCGCGTTGCCGGCCTTGTCGGCCCGGCAAAATCACCAGCAGGATCAAGACGATGCCCATTCATCTTCTCCCGGTTTGTGCAATGGCGAAAAGCGGCGCTAGAATCGGTTTCGGCAGCACCTCACAGGCCACACGCGCGATGAAACAGAACAGCAGGCACCGGCTCCTTCGACCGGTGGCAACCGGGTTGCTCGGGGCATTGCTGCCCTTTGCGATGTCCTCCACCGCGCAGACGCCGGCGCCCTCGCAGCCGCTGCCGCCGCCGATCTACACCGAGGCCACGCGCTACACCTCGCCGACCCAGCCGCTGCCGTACCGCGCCTCGCTGCCGGAGAGCAAGGTGCTGCCGCTGGCCAGGGACTTCGATGTCGCCAGCCTGGAAGCGATGGCCGAGCAGCTCACCTACGGCGAGCGCGTGCCCGGCCTGGCGGTGGCGATCGTGCACAACGGCCAGGTGATCAGCGCGCGCGGCTACGGCGTCACCGACGTCAACCGCCCCGAGCCGGTCGATGCGCACACCGTGTTCCGCCTGGCCTCGCTGTCCAAGGCCTTCGCCGGCACCATGGCCGGCCTGCTGGTCAACGACGGCACCCTGCGCTGGGACAGCAAGGTCGTCGACTACGTGCCCGGCTTCCAGCTCAGCGATCCGGTCGCCACCCGCCAGTTGAACGTGGCCGACCTGCTCAGCCATCGCGTCGGCCTGACCTACAACGCGTACGACCGCGACGTCGAATCCAATACCGACTACTACACGCTCAGCCACAAGCTCGCCTACGCGCCGCTCAAGTGCGCGCCGGGCGACTGCTACGCCTACCAGAACGTCGCCTTCAGCCTGATCGGCGACGTGGTGTTCGCCGCCTCCGGCAGCTTCTACGAGCAGTCGGTGGAGCGCCGCATCTTCAAGCCGCTGGGCATGAACGACGCCAGCATGGGTCTGGCCGGGATCCAGGCCAGCCCGCGCTGGGCGCGCCCGCACGTGCGCAGCCGCAACGGCTGGGTGTCGCTGATGCCCAAGCCCACCTATTACCGGCTGGCCCCGGCCGCCGGCGTCAACGCCAGCATCAGCGACATGGCGCAGTGGCTGATCGCGCAGACCGGGCACCGTCCGGACGTGCTGCCGGCGCCGCTGCTGGCCACGCTGCACGCGCCGCTGATCACCACCCCGGGCGAGATGCGCTCGGGCTGGCGCCGCGAGCGGGTCAATTCGGCCAGCTACGCGCTGGGCTGGCGCATCTTCGATTACTCGGGCCACCAGGTGGTGTTCCATGCCGGCGCGGTGCAGGGCTATCGCGGCCTGGTCGCGCTGGTGCCGGAACGCGACCTGGGCGTGGCGATCCTGTGGAACGGCGAGAGCGGCCTGCCCTCCGGCCTGCTGCCGACCATCCTGGACCGCGCGATCGGCCTGCCGACGCAGCGCTGGCTGGACGTGGACACCGACTTCGGCAGCGACAACATGATGGCCGAGCGTCCGGATCCGAAGGACAAGAAGGGCGCCTCCTCGTCCAAGTCGACCGCGTCGCCGCACTGACGCAGGCGGTCTCCCGATGGTTCGGCGGAAGGCGGCGCAAGCCGCCTTTCTGCTGTCTGCGCGCTGGTTTCGGGAGACCTGCGCTCCGGCGCGACAGGATCTGGTGAGGCCGCGCAAGCCAGCAATTGCGACGGCCCCGACGTCGATGGAATCCAGGCGATACGGTCGCGGCTGAAGCCGCTCTTACAGGGGAGCGGCACGCGGTAGCGGCTCGGCCAACATCGAAGCGCTGCTTGAAGCTATCGACGGAAAAACCTTTGTTGCGTTGACCGTCGTCCGTCACTACGACAACCGGCACCGGATCAGCTGCGGACACCCGCGCAGAAGTCCCATCAAGCGAATAGAGCCCCTCTCCCATCGGGAGAGGGGTTGGGGTGAGGGTCCGGGCGAAGCCTCGCGGCAAGAGGTTGCTGAGGGTTCGGGCGAAGCCTCGCGGCAAGAGGTTGCTGAGGGTCGGACGAAGCCTCGCGGCAAGAGATTGCTGAGGGCCAGGCGCAGCCTCGCGGCAAGAGGTTGCTGAGGGTCGGGCGCAGCCTCGCGGCAAGAAGCTGCTGTGAGGATCCGGGCCAAGCCTCATGGCAGTGAGTGCGCATGGCGACGCACGTCCACCTCGCCCCACACGCGTCGCTACGCACGCACCCTCATCCGGCGCTGCGCACCACCGCCCTCCCCCGGTGGTCCAGTTGGAGGCGCAGGATCAGTCAGCCAGCCCGAGCAGCAGGCCGGCACTGCAGCGATGGGGTTGCCAGCACCTCAGCGCCTGCCCGCTCGCACTCGCACGCTCCACGCCGGCGCCGCCAGCGCGCGCGGCACCGGCGCATGGAGCACGGTGCGGATGGTTTGAAAACGGCGAGGCTGCCAGCGCGACATGGCAGCGCCGCCGGGATGCCCTCGCGCAGACGAAAGCGAGGAGCCGAGCGGCGGCGTCGACCACGTCGCCTGCGGCAGCGAGGCAGCCGCTTGGCGAACTCGCGCAGCATCGCCGCCTGCAGCGCAGTCGGAATTCAGTGCAGGCCGGGCACGCGCCCGGCGGCGAGAGAACACGGTGGCGGCAACAGCGCCGGCTCTGGGACTGGCCACCGTGCAGGCGACACGTCGGCGGCAGATGGGCGGCAGGTCGGTGCCATGTCGACGCCGGCAAGCAGCTGGTCGCGGCGACGGCAGACGGACGCCCATAAAAAAGCTCCCTCCCCGCTGGGCACCGGGGAGAGAGCTCTAGGTACGGCTATCGGGATGGATCAGATCAGATCAGCGGCGCGGGCGTTGCCGGCAGCGCGACCGGAGCGGTCTTCTTCTTGCGGGCAACCGGCTTCTTCTTCGCGACGGCCTTCTTGGCGACGGCCTTCTTCGCGGCCGGCTTCTTGGCAGCCGACTTCTTCACCGCCCTCTTGGCGACGGCCTTCTTCGCGGTCTTCTTTACGGCCTTCTTAGCGGTGGCCTTCTTCGCGGTCTTCTTGGTGGCGGCCTTCTTGGCGGTCGCCTTCTTCGCCGTCTTCTTTACCGCCTTCTTCGCGGTGGTCTTCTTGGCGGTGGCCTTCTTGATGGCCTTCTTCACCTTGGCGACCTTCTTGGCGACTTTCTTGGCGACCTTCTTGACCGCCTTCTTTACCGAGACCTTCTTCGCTGCCGGCTTCTTGGCGGCAGTCTTCTTGACCGCTTTCTTAGCGGCCGGCTTCTTTTTCGCAGCTTTTTTCGTGGCCATGGGATGGCTCCTCGTCAGTGAACTATGGATTGAAAACGCCCAGTTAAAGCAAACCCGCGGCGATGGTCCGCCTGCAGGATCCGCCGGCGCGTAGTGCGGGCCGGGTCGGATACAGAAACACCCGTATCGAAGCTCGATACGGGTGTCGTGCCAGGGGAGACGTTGCGTTTCTCGGAGGGAAGCGACACCTGATCCACCATCGTCAGGTTCCTGGTGGAGGTCCAAGTTGTGCTTCGCGTTCTGATGTCGATCCGATTCACTCGCTTGCGCAGCAACGTCTGCTGGGCGAAACCTAATCACGCTTTTTTTTACTGTCAACAGTTCTACGCAATTTTTTTTCAGGCGTCGCGTGCCGCGAGCGCACCGATCGTCGCGATCGGCGGCCCCGGGACCTCGACGACAGCCGTTGCGAAACCCGCGGCGAAACTTCGACGCAAACAAAAACAGCGGTAATTCCCGTGCTTTTTCGCAAGACGCCGACGCGACCGGCCGTTTCGCGCACTGCCGCGCGCTGCGCTGGCGGCATCCAGGCGCGCATACGCGAGCCTGTCCGCAAGCTGAAAAAAACTTTTCGCGGCATGCGCCGTTCCGGCATCGCACAAGAGCAAATGCGCAAAACTGCGCAAACTTTTTCGCGTTGTTCGGCGCTTGCGAGCGCGCGTGCGCGGCGCCTCGCAGCGCATCGCCGCGGCGACGACGATGCCGTTGTAGCGTCCGCATGTCTGCGCATGCTCCTCACCGGCACGTCACGCACACGCGACCGGATGCGTCGCGCGTGCTGTTGCCGCCGCGTCCGCTGCCGAGTGCGTGTCTCGCCTCGACCGACCCGCAGCACCGCGCGCGCACGCCACGACGAACACACCCGACCGGACGAACGCGACGACGCTGGCCGCAGCGCAGCAGGCGCTGCTGCGATCGGCAGACGCCGCGCCCGCGACGCCCGACTGCGATGCACATCACCGTCACTGCCAAAAAACCGGCGCGACGTTCGCCGCGTCCAGGCACCGCTGCAGCGGCGCCGCCTTCCAACACGTGGCGACCGAGTCGTGCGCGTCGATGCATGCGGCGCGGCCGGCATCCGCCGCCTGGCGCGGCGCATCCGGCGCCTGCGTTGCGTCCGCTCGCCGCTACTCCGGCCATTCGGAGAAGCCGATCGCCCGATCGGCAAACGTCGCGGACTGTCGACAGCGCGCTCCGCTTCCTGCCGCCGCTTTCGTTTGTGCCGCACAAACGAAAACCGGCCGCATAAGGCGGCCGGTTCGGCTGTCGCGACGTGGGGCTCGGCTCAGTGGCCGTCTTCCTCGAGCAGCTCGGCGTAGTCGTCCGGCGTCAGCAGGTCGTTCAACTGCTCCGGATCGGCGATCTCCAGCACGAAGATCCAGCCTTCGCCGTAGGCGTCCTCGTTGATCGTCTCCGGCTTGTCGCTGAGCGCGGCGTTGACCTCGACCACCTTGCCGGTGAGCGGGCTGTACACGTCCGACGCGGCCTTGACCGACTCGACCACGGCCACGCCGTTGCCGGCGACGACCTCGTCGCCGACGTTGGGCAGCTCGACATAGACCAGGTCGCCGAGCAGGCCCTGGGCATGTTCGGAGATGCCGACGGTGACGCGACCGTTGCCTTCGACGCGCGCCCATTCATGGGACTTGAGGAATTTGAGGTCGCCAGGGATCTCGCTCATGGGGCTGCTCCGGAAAAAGACGGTATCGGGGATGGGTGGCTAGTGTAGCGAACCGGATGCTCCGCAACGACGTCGCGGGCGCATTGCGGCGGCCGCCGGTTCAATCGAGGACGCCGGGCTGGACCTGGCCTTCGCGCACGAACGGGAACTTGACCACGCGCACCGGCACCTCCTTGCCGCGGATGTCCACCCGCACCTGCCCGGGGTCGCCGGCCGGCACGCGCGCGAACGCGATCGCCTTGCCCAGCGTCGGCGAGAACGTGCCGGACAGGATCTCGCCGTCGCCCTGCGCGGTGAGCACCTTCTGGCCGTGGCGCAGCACGCCCTTCTCGTCCATCACCAGGCCGATCATCTGCCGCGGCGCGCCGTTGGCCTTCTGCGCCTCGAGCACGTCGCGGCCGATGAACACGCGGCCCTCGTCCAGCGCCACGGTCCAGGCCAGCGCCGCCTCGTACGGCGACACGCTGTCGTCCATGTCCTGCCCGTACAGGTTCATGCCGGCCTCCAGGCGCAGCGTGTCGCGCGCGCCCAACCCGGCCGGCTTGACCCCCGCGTGCAGCAGCGCGTTCCAGAACGCCACCGCCTGCTCCTGCGGCAGCACGATCTCGAAGCCGTCCTCGCCGGTGTAGCCGGTACGCGCGACGAACAGCGCCACGCCGTCGGCCGAGGTCGCCTCGAAGGCGGCGAAGCGGCCCAGCTTCTGCACCGCGGCACGGTCGTCCTCGCGCAGCAGGACGATCGCCTTGGCGCGCGCATTCGGGCCCTGCACCGCGATCATCGCGAAGTCCTCGCGCTCGCGTACCTCCACGCCGAACGCCTGCGCCTGCGCGCCGATCCAGGCCAGGTCCTTGCTGCGCGTGGCGGCGTTGACCACCAGGCGGAAGAAGGTGTCGGACATGTAGTAGACGATCAGGTCGTCGATCACCCCGCCCTGCGGGTTGAGCATGCAGGTGTACAGCGCCTTGCCCGGCAGCTTCAGCTTGTCTACCGAGTTGGCCAGCAGGTGGCGCAGGAACCCGCGCACCTGCGTGCCATGCAGGTCGACCACGGTCATGTGGCTGACGTCGAACATGCCGGCGTCGCGGCGCACCTGATGATGCTCGTCGATCTGCGAGCCGTAGTGGATCGGCATGTCCCAGCCGCCGAAGTCGACCATCTTGGCGCCGAGGGCGCGATGGCTGTCGTTGAGGATGGTCTTCTGGGTCATGGCGCGGGTCCGTGAGAAAAGTCGCCCATTATCGCCGCCGAGCGGCCGGGATTGGAGATTCGGGATTGGGGGATTCGGGGCGGCCGCATACGATCCCGCCCGAAGGCACGCCGTTGTAGGAGCGGCTTCAGCCGCGACAGGCATTATCAGAGATTGTGTCGCGGCTGAAGCCGCTCCTACAACGGATGCATGCAGCATGCGGAGATGCCGCGCACGCACGGCAGCCTCCCAATCCCCAATCCCGGCCCTACTCCGCCTGCACCAACAGCGTCATCCCATCCACCCCGACGATGCGCACCGCGCTGCCGGCCGGCAGGTCGGGGCCGCCGACCACCCAGAACGCGTCGTCGACCTTGGCGCGGCCGCGGCCGGCCTGGATCGGCTGGTCCAGCGTCACCACCCGGCCGATCAACTGTTCGGCGCGGCGGTTGAGCAGCGGCCGGTCGCTGACCCGGTCGCGGCCGCGGAACCAGGTGCGGTAGATCTGGATCGAGACGAAGCTGAGCACCACGAACGCGCCGATCTGCAGCAGCAGCGCGATGTCCGGCAGCACCAGCACGGCCACGAACACCGCCGCGGCGGCGAAGCCCATCCACAGCATGAACGCGCCCGGCGCCAGCGCCTCGGCCGCGAACAGCAGCAAGGTCAGCGCGCCCCATGCGACCACCTCGGCGCGCATGGCTCAGACTCCGCTGCGCGGCGGCATGCCGCGCGGCACCGCCGGCGGCGCGGACTGCTGCTTGCCCAGCGCCTCGCGCGCCAGTTCGCCGATGCCGGCGATCGAGCCGATGATGCCGCTGGATTCCATCGGCATCAGCACGAACTTCTGGTTCGGCGCGGTGGCCAGTTCCTTGAACGCCTCCACGTACTTCTGCGCGATGAAGTAGTTGATCGCCTGCACGTCGCCCTCGGCGATCGCCTTGGACACCATCGCGGTGGCGCGCGCTTCGGCCTCGGCCAGTCGCTCGCGCGCCTCGGCGTCGCGGAACGCGGCTTCCTTGCGGCCTTCGGCCTCCAGCACCGCCGCCTGCTTCTCGCCCTCGGCGCGCAGGATCTCCGACTGCCGCGAGCCCTCCGCCTCCAGGATCTGCGCGCGCTTCTCGCGCTCGGCCTTCATCTGCCGCGCCATCGAATCGATCAGGTCGCGCGGCGGCTGGATGTCGCGGATCTCGATGCGGGTGACCTTGATGCCCCACGGATTGGTCGCATGGTCGACCACGCTGAGCAGCTGCGCGTTGATGGTCTCGCGCTGGCTCAGCGATTCGTCCAGGTCCATCGAGCCGATCACGGTGCGGATGTTGGTCTGCACCAGCGCGATCGTGGCGATCTCCAGGTTCGACACTTCATAGGCGGCCTTGGCCGCGTCCAGCACCTGGAAGAACACCACCCCGTCCACCCGCACCACCGCGTTGTCCTTGGTGATCACGTCCTGGCTGGGCACGTCCAGCACCTGCTCCATCATGTTGACCTTGCGGCCCACGCCGTAGACCACCGGAATCAGGAAGTGCAGACCGGGCGACAAGGTGTGGGTATAGCGGCCGAAGCGCTCCACCGTCCACTGGAACCCTTGCGGCACCATGCGCACGGTCTTGAACAGCACGATCACGCCCGCGACCAGGATCACCAGCGCGAGGAAATAGGTGGACGGCATCGGCTCGCTCCATTGACCAAAGAAATGAATACGCCGCGAGTATAGCGAGCGCCGGCAGGCCGCCAGCGCTACCAGCGGATACGCCCGAGCAGCATGTCCTTGAACATGACCCAGTCGCCGGCGAACGAATACAGCGGATGGCGGAAGGTGGCCGGGCGGTTCTTTTCGAAGAAGACATGTCCGGCCCAGGCGCAACCGTAGCCGCACAGCGGTGCCGCCCACAGCCAGCGTGACTGGCCGCTGCAGATCGCCAGCAGCACGATCAGCAGCACCCCGGCGCTGCCGACGAAGTGCAGCCGGCGCGACAGCGGATGCCGGTGCTCGCTCAGGTAGAACGGATAGAACGCGCGGAAACTGTCGAAGCGACGCATGCGTTGGCCCTCCCAGGCAGCGCAGGCACAGCATACGCCGCCGCGCGGGCGCCGACATCAAAGAGGATGGCCGCGGCAGCGGGGAACCGCTGCGCAGGACGTAGCGAGCAGGGTGGACCGCCCGCATCTGCGCCACGCCCACATTGCGCAGCTCAGGCCTGCCGCGGCGCGAACATGATCACCGCCATGCCCAGCAGGCACAGGCCGGCGCCGAGCAGGTCCCAGCGCGTGGGCCGGATCGATTGCACCGCCCACAGCCACAGCAGCGCCACCGCGATGTAGACGCCGCCGTACGCGGCGTAGACGCGGCCGCTGGCCTCCGGATGCAGGCTCAGCAGCCACACGAACGCAGCCAGGCTGGCGCTCGCCGGCAGCAACAGCCACGCGCTGCGCTGCTCGCGCAGCCACAGGTACGGCAGGTAGCAGCCGACGATCTCGGCCACGGCGGTCAGCACGAACAGCAGCAGCGTCTTCACTGCGCCGCGTCGCGTTCCTGGCGCTTGGCACGCTGCCAGTAGGCTTCCTGCCGGTCCAGCGACACGCCATCCAGCGCGCCGCCGTCGTGCTGCGCCAGCTGCTCCATCGCGCGGAAACGGCGTTCGAATTTCTGATTGGCATGACGCAGCGCAGCACCGACATCGACCTGGGCGTGGCGCGCGAGATTGGCGCAGACGAACAGCAGGTCGCCGATCTCGTCCTGCAGCCGCGCCTGGTTGTCCTGCACGGGGCCGCGCGCGAATTCCGCACGCACTTCCTCCAGCTCTTCCTGCAACTTTTCCAGCACCGGCTCCGGCCCCGGCCAGTCGAAGCCGACCCGCGCCGCGCGCGCCTGCAGCTTCACCGCGCGCTGCCATTCCGGCAGGCCGCGGGCGATCCCGGCCAACGCCGAACTGTCGGTCTTGCCGGCCGCGGCGCGCTCGTTGCGCTTGATCTCTTCCCACTTCAGCGTCTGCTGCTCGGCGTCGGCGACCTGGCTGTCGCCGAACACATGCGGGTGCCGGCGCACCATCTTGTCGCAGATCGCGGCGACCACGTCGTCGAAGCCGAAGGCGCCCTGCTCGCGCGCCATCTGCGCATGGAACACCACCTGCAGCAGCAGGTCGCCGAGTTCGTCCTTCAGCTCGCCCAGGTCGTTGCGGTCGATCGCATCGGCGACTTCGTACGCTTCTTCGATCGTGTACGCGGCGATGCTGGCGAAATCCTGTTCCAGGTCCCAGGGGCAGCCGTGCGCGCGATCGCGCAGGCGCGCCATGATCTCGAGCAGGGCGGGAAGGTCGTAGCGGGCTGCGGTCACGTGCGGGTTCCGATGCGACGGCAACGGCGCCGCCTGCCGGCTAGTTTGGCAGAGCGGCCCGCACGATGAGCGGCCGGCGACGGGACCAGCGGCGCGGCGGCGCACGCGAACGACCAGCGGCGCATGGCCGCAGCGCCGTCATCGCGCCCGGCGACCGAGGGCGCGTGCGGCCGCGTCAGCCGCGACGCCGCCTTGCAGGCCATCGCCGCTGCCGGCGACAGCGGGCGCTCAGCCCAGCCAGCTGCGCCACGGCAGCATCGGATCGCCCAGCGCCAGGAAATCGCCGTTGAGCAGCGATTCGCGGCGGTTGTAGCGGAACGGCTTGCCGGTATCGGCGGCGAGCAGCGTGCCGCCGGCGGCCTGCAGCACGCACTGGCCGGCGGCGGTGTCCCATTCGGAGGTCGGGCCGAAGCGCGGGTACACGTCCAGCTCGCCGTCGGCGATGCGACAGAACTTCAGCGACGAGCCCTGCGCGATCACCTCGGTCTCGCCCATGCGCAGCAGCAGCGCGTCGGTGCGCGGATCGCGGTGCGAGCGGCTGGCCGCCACCCGCAGCGGCGCGCTGGCCGGCCGCCGCGTGTTCAGCGCGGTGTCGCGGAAACCGTCGCGACGGTACGCCTGCTCGCCGCGCACCGCGTGCCAGACGCGGCCATCGACCGGCGCCTGGACCACGCCGAACACCGGCGCGCCCTGGTGGATCAGCGCGATGTTGACGCTGAACTCGCCGTTGCGCTTGACGAACTCGCGGGTGCCGTCGAGCGGGTCCACCAGCCAGTAGCTGGTCCAGTGCTCGCGCACGTCCCAGGGAATGTGCGCCGATTCCTCGGACAGCACCGGCAGGTCGGGGGTCAGCCGTTCCAGGCCTTCGACGATGATCCGGTGCGCGGCCAGGTCGGCCTGGGTCAGCGGGCTGGCGTCGGCCTTGTGCTCGACGTCGAAGCCGGTGGCGTAGACGGCCATGATCGCCGCGGCGGCGTCGATGGCGATGGCGATGACGGTTTCGCGCAGGTCTGCGGTGATGCGGATCATCCGGTACGACCCAGCCACTCGCGGGCGATGAACAGCGCCGCCAGCGAACGCCCTTCGGAGAAATCCTCACGCAACATCAGTTGGTCCAATTCAGCCAGTTTCCAGGGCACCACTTCTAGTTCCTCCGGCTCGTCGCCGGCAAGTTTTTCGGGATAGAGATCTTGCGCGAGCACCAGCCAGGACTGGTGGCTCATATAGGTGGGCGCCAGGGTCATCGCGCGCAGCACCTGCAGCTGCCGGGCGCCGTAACCGGCTTCTTCCTTGAGTTCGCGGTCGGCCGCCTGCAGCGGCGTCTCGCCGGCATCGATGCGGCCCTTGACCAGGCCCAGTTCGTAGCGGTGCACGCCGGCGGCGTACTCGCGCACCAGCAGCACCGTCTGCGCGTCCAGCATCGGCACCACCACCACCGCGCCGTGGCCTGGGGATTTGAGCCGGTGGAACACGCGCCGTTCGCCGTTGCTGAACTCCAGGTCCAGCTCTTCGACCTTGCGCTCCATGGCCGACTCGCCGCGCTCGCGCAGCGCGTGGATGATCGGCAACGGACGGCTCACGCCGGCACCCCGCGGCGCTTTGCGGCGTCGATCGATAGAATGCACGGAGCGAAGAACCTGTTCATGAGCGCGAAATGCTAACAGACCTGACCGCATCACAGACTGCCGCCGCCTGGCGGCAACGCGACCTGGCGGTGCTGTGGCACCCCTGCACGCAGATGCGCGAGCATCCGGACACCCTGCCGCTGCTGCCGATCGCGCGTGGCGAAGGCGCCTGGCTGATCGACCACGAAGGCAACCGCTACCTGGATGCGGTGAGCAGCTGGTGGACCAATCTGTTCGGCCACAGCGAGCCGCGCATCGCCGCGGCCATCGCCGCGCAGGCCACCCAGCTGGAACAGGTGATGCTGGCCGGGTTCAGCCACGCGCCGGCGGTGGAACTGGCCGAGCAGCTGCTGGCGCTGGCGCCGCGCCAGGACGGGCGCGCGCCGCTGGCCAAGGTGTTCTACGCCGACAACGGCTCGGCCGGGGTCGAGGTGGCGCTGAAGATGGCCTTCCACTATTTCCACAACCGCGGCGAGACCCGCCGGACCCGCTTCGTCGCGCTGGAGAACGGCTACCACGGCGAAACCATCGGCGCGCTGGCGGTCGGCGACATCCCGCTGTACCGGCGGGTCTACGCGCCGCTGCTGTGCGAAGCGCTGTTCGCGCCCTCGCCCGACGCCTACCTGGCCGCGCCGGGACAGAGCGCACGGCAGCGCGCCGATGCCGCCGCCGATGCGCTGGCCGACCTGTTCGACCGCCATCCGGGCGAGATCTGCGCGGTGATCCTGGAGCCGCGCCTGCAATGCGCCGGCGGCATGCGCATGCACGACCCGGCCTACCTGCGCCGCGCGCGCGAGCTGTGCGACGCCAACGGCGCGTTCCTGATCGCCGACGAGATCGCCACCGGCTTCGGCCGCACCGGCACCCTGTTCGCCTGCGAGCAGGCCGGGGTGATGCCGGACCTGCTGTGCCTGTCCAAGGGCCTGACCGGCGGCTTCCTGCCGCTGTCGGCGGTGCTGGCCACGCAACACTTATATGACGCCTTCCTCGACGACAGCCGCGAGCGCGCCTTCCTGCACTCGCACAGCTATACCGGCAATCCGCTGGCCTGCGCCGCCGCGCTGGCCTGTCTGCGGATCTTCCAGCAGGACGACGTGATCGCGCGCAACCGCAGCACCGCCGAAACCATGCGCGCGCTGTCGGCGCCGTTCAACGACCATCCGCACGTGGCCGACGTGCGCCAGGCCGGGATGGTGGTCGCGTTCGAACTGACCCGCAACGGCGACAAGCGCACCCCGTTCGCCGCCGGCGCACGGGTCGGCCTGTGCGCGTACCGGGCCGCCCTGCAGCGTGGCGTGGTGCTGCGCCCGCTGGGCGACGTGCTGTACTGGATGCCGCCGTACTGCGTGGACGACAACCAGTTGGCGCTGCTCGCCGAGACCACCCTGGCCGCGATCGACGAGGCCGTGGCATGCGCCTGACCCGCTGCCATGTCGATCTGCCGCTGCACGCCGGCGACGACGTGGTGTTGCCCGAGTACGTCGCCGGGCATCTGCTGCGCGTGCTGCGGCTGCGCGAAGGCGACCGCTGCGTGCTGTTCAACGGCGACGGCTGCGACTACGACGCCGAACTGCTGCAGGTCGGCAAGCGCGGCGCCAGCGCGCGGATCGGCGCGGCGCAGCCGGCGGACAACGAATCGCCGCTGGCGATCACCCTGCTGCAGGGCGTGGCGCGCGGCGAGAAGATGGACCTGATCCTGCAGAAGGCGACCGAACTGGGCGTGGCCGCGATCGTGCCGGTGTGGGCCGAACGCACCGAGGTGAAGCTGGATGCGGCGCGTACGGAAAAGCGCGTGGCGCACTGGCGCAGCGTCGTCGTCTCGGCCTGCGAACAGTCCGGCCGCGCGCGCGTGCCCGGCCTGGCCGCGCCGCTGGCGCTGGCCGATGCCGCCGCTGCCGTGGCCGGCACGCAGCTGAAGCTCATCCTCGATCCGCAAGGCGAACACCGGCTGCGCACGCTGGACATCGCCGGCAACGCGGCGACGATCGCGATCGGCCCGGAAGGCGGCTGGTCGCCGCGCGATCGTGCCGCGCTGCACGCCGCCGGCTTCGCCGGCCTGCGCCTGGGACCGCGCATCCTGCGCACCGAAACCGCCGGCCTGGCCGCGATCGCCGCATTGCAGGCGCGCTGCGGCGACCTGTGAACCGGCGCACGCAATCGCGTAGACATCGTTGACCGCAGGCGCGCCGCGGCGGTGCCGCCGACGCTGCACGAATCG
Organism: Xanthomonas bonasiae; assembly: GCF_014836395.1. NCBI lineage: Bacteria > Pseudomonadati > Pseudomonadota > Gammaproteobacteria > Lysobacterales > Lysobacteraceae > Xanthomonas > Xanthomonas bonasiae. Next base: position 37,731 of record NZ_JACSQX010000013.1, on the reverse strand, counting down.
CGGATTTCCCCTGCAAAACAGCGCTTTTCTTAGCGATTCTTTAACCGCGATGCGCGTTGACAACGAAGGACAAGCGCGACACAGTCGGCGCTCCTGAGCCATCGCGCGGGGTGCTTCCGGTTTGAACCGGCGCAACGAACGACACGGCCCGCCAGCGCGTGGCCGCCCGTCCGCACAACCCACGCACGCGCAGCCGCGTGCGCCATCCGCCGCTGCCGCGCCCACGTGCGGCGCGCGCGCCGTCACGCAGCACAGCACCGATGCCGACGTGCCGTCTCCGCCGCGCGGCGGCATGCACGCCCCGCCCTTCTTTTCCATTCGCCCATCGCGCCGCATCCGGGCCGATGGCGTCACTTGCCTGCCGCCACACCGGCAGGCTTTTCGCGTCCTGCGCACCTTTCGGAGACCGCCCGCTTGAACCACACCCGCCTCGCTCCCCTGGCCTTCGCCATCGCCGCCGCACTGGCCGCACCGGCCAGCGCCTTCGCCCAGCAAGTTCCCACGCCGCAGCGCGACGACGCGGCAGCGCCGGCGGCCGACGCCGGCGCGTCCGCCAGCGGCCAGGCCACGCCCGCGGCGGTCCAGGAACTGGATGCGGTCAAGGTCACCGGCTATCGCGCCAGCCTGCAGAAATCGCTCAACATCAAACGCAACGCCGATGCGATCGTCGATGCGATTTCGGCCGAGGACGTCGGCAGGTTTCCCGCGGCCAATGTCGCCGAATCGCTGTCGCACCTGCCCGGGGTCAGCGTCGATCGCCAGTTCGGCGAAGGCGAGAAGGTCTCGATCCTGGGCACCGATCCGGCCCTGAACCGGGTCCTGCTCAACGGCCAGAGCATCGCCTCCACCAGTTGGGGCGGCGATCCGAACAATCCGGACAGCCGCTCGTTCAACTATTCGCTGCTGGCGCCGGAAGTGATCGGCAGCGCCGAGGTCTACAAGAGCCCTCAGGCCAGCATCGACGAAGGCAGCCTGGGCGGCACCGTGATCCTGCACACGCGCAAGCCGCTGGAACTGGACAGGAACCTGCTGACCGGCAGCGTCAGCTACGGCTACAACGACCGCTCCGAGGACGGCAAGCCCAACGCCTCGCTGCTGTACAACTGGAAGAACGATGCCGGCACGCTCGGCGTGCTCGGCTCGGTGATGCATTCGGAGCGCTCGCTGCGCCGCGACGGCGTGGAGATCTTCGGCTACAGCGACATCCAGGGCGCCGGCTTTCCCGACGCGGTCGCCGCCGGCAAGCAAGGGGTCTACCCCACCGCGATCAACAGCGCGCTGTTCACCCAGACCCGCAAGCGCGACGGCGTCACCGGCTCGCTGCAGTGGAAGCCGAACGATGCCTTCGAACTGACCTACACCGGCCTGTATGTCGAAGAGACCTTCGACAACGTCAACCAGAGCCGCTACGCCAACGTCGTGCCGGCCAACGCCACCGCGCTGGACGTGACCGACGGCGTCGCCACCTCGGGAGCCTATGGCGACAGCGCCGAAACCATCCTCGATTCGTACGTGCGCAAGACCACGGTCAAGACCAGCAGCAACACCCTGCGCGGCGACTGGCACGGCGACGGCTGGAACGTTTCCGGCCAGGTCGGCGCGACCCGCTCGGCCGGCGGCGCCGATCGCATCTACGGCCTCACCTTCCGCGGCAACGGCGCTTACGACTACGCCATCGACCACCGCACCGTCGGCGTGGACTACGCCGTGCCGCCGTCGGCGCTGGAATCGATGTCGGTGCTGGGCGCCACCGTCAACCGCTATCCGAACCTGGACAAGGAGCGCTACGCGCAACTGGACTTCGACCACGACGTGGCCTGGGGGCCGATCACCAAGCTGCGCGCCGGGCTCAAGGCCACGCGCCACAGCACCGCGCAGGACATGTACTACGACAGCTTCCCCGCCGATCCGGACACCACGCTGGCCGCGGTCTATGGCGGCGGCACGCCCGGCGGCTACCTGGACGGCCTGTCGGTCAGCGACGACATGCGCCACTGGCCGCGGCAAAGCCCTGGCGCGCTGGTGGACTACGTCGGCGGCCTGCCCGGCAGCGACACGCTCGCCCCCAGCTACGGCAGCAGCTTCGACGTGGTCGAGCGCAACCGCGCGGCGTACCTGCAGGCGGATTTTTCCGGCTACAACTACCGCGGCAACATCGGCGTGCGCTACGTCAACACCCGCGACGCGATCGGCGGCTACCAGTACGACGGCAGCGCCTATGCGCCGGTGCGCTACAACAAGTCCTACGGCGAATGGCTGCCGTCGCTGAACTTCGCCTACGACCTGTCCGATGCGCTGATCCTGCGCGTGGCCGCGGCCAAGGTGATCGCGCGGCCGCGCTATGCCGACCTCACGCCCTACGTCAACGCCGACGACAACAAGCTCACCGCCAGCAGCGGCAATCCAGCGCTGGACCCGTACCGCTCCACCAATTACGGCGCGTCGCTGGAATGGTATTTCGCGCCCAACAGCGTGCTCGCCGGCGAACTGTTCTACCGCGACATCTCCAACTACATCCTGCAGACCCTGGTGCAGCAGCCGCTGCACAACAACACCTACGACCGCGAGGACATCTACGAGGTGACGCTGCCGCAGAATTCCGGCGCGGCCAAGGTCAAGGGCGTGTCGCTGAGCTACCAGCAGGAACTGGGCGGCGGCTTCGGGCTGGCGGCGAACTACACCTACTCCAAGGCCGACACCCAGGGCGACTACAACCTGCCCTACAACTCCAAGAACAGCTACAACCTCAGCCCCTACTTCGAGAAAGGGCCATGGGAGGCGCGGCTGACCCTGGGCTGGCGCTCGGCCTACTTCACCCAGATCGGGCGCCTGGGCGCGAACCAGATGACCGACGACTTCACCCAGCTCGATGCGTCGGTGTCCTACGCCATCACCGACAAGGTCAAGCTGCAACTGGAAGGGACCAACCTGCTGGACGAGACCTACTACAGCTACGTCGGCCAGGAGAGCCAGCCCTACTATCTGTACAAGAACGGGCGCGGCTACATGCTCAGCGTGCACTTCACGCTGTAGCCGCGGCGGCGCGGCGGCCGCGCAGGCGGTCGCCGCACTGCGATCGCAAAGTCGGTCAACCCGCGCGACGACGGCACAAAAACGACGCGGGAGCGGCACTGGGTGGTTTGGGGCCACCCAGCGACACTCCCGCAGTCGGTCGACAATCGCGGCGAGGAGGCGCTAGCGCTGCTGCTGCAGGAACCAGTTCGCCGCGCCGATCACCCCGAGCTGCCCGTGCTCCACCAGCTTCACCGGGATCTGCTCCAGCGCCGGGCGCATCGCGCCCTTGTTCAAGTAGCGCTCCACGAAGCTGCTTGCGGCCAGGAACTCGCCGATCTGCGGCAGGAAGCCGCCGGCCAGATAGATGCCGCTCTGGATGCCGTACAGCAAAGCCATATCGCCGACCATGCTGCCGAGAAGGCCGCAGAACACCGACAGGCTTTCGTGCGCGAGCGCATCGTCGACCGCCAGCGCCCCCGCGGTGACCTCGCTGGGCGCCGCATGCACCGGCACTGCGCCGCGCAATGCGCACAACGCTCTATATAGATTGAGCAGACCCGGGCCGGACAGCAGATGCTCCACCGGCACGTAGTCCTTGCCGTTGAGCACATGCCGCACCAAGTCCATCTCCAGCGCGGTACAGGCGGTGAGCGCGGCATGCCCGGCTTCGGTCGCCAGCACCACCGCACCGTCGCCGGTGGGGATCCACACCGCCGCACCGAGCCCGGTCCCCGGGCCGATGATCAACGCCGGTCCGTTCTGCGCGCTACGCGGACCGGTCAGGTGCAGCACTTCGCTGGTACCCATGTAGCTGGCGGCGTAGGCCACCGCTTCGAAGTCGTTGACCAAGTGCAGCGCGCTGAGGCCGAGCCGCTCGCGGATGTCCGGCGGCGACAGTTTCCACGGCAAATTGGTGGTGATGACGCTGCCATCTTCCAGCGCATAGCCAGCGCTGGCGATGACGCCGCGGGTGACCGGCTCGCCATCCACCTCGGCCAGGAATTCGCCGATGATTTCGGCCAGGCCCGGATAGTCGGCGCAACGATACTTGCGATAGTCGAGCACGGTGACCGGATGGGCGAGGTCGCCATCCTCGCGCATCAGACCGATGCGGACATGCGTGCCGCCGACATCGGCGGCGATGAAGGGTTCGGCGCGCGGAGATGCCGCCACCATTGGGGAACTGCTTGCGGACACGCTTTCTCCCTGAGGGACGCCGGGAACGGACTATACGCTGAGTGTTAAGCACGCTTGACAACGTTGTCAAATATATATGTAGACAGACCCCTGTGCGCACTAAAAAACCTGGCCAGCAGCCTTGTCCCGGCGCGTCAGTGGACAAGATCCAGGCCCGGCTTCAGGACGAGCGGTTGCTGATGGGGGTTTGCCACGACGCGGCACGCCTGCGCCTTATCCGACACTTGCCAACCCGACCACTTTGCGACGCGCACCGCATTTTAGAGGCATTAATTCTTTGCGCGGGCAAAACACGCAGATTTTTGACCACATCGCCCACTAGATGTCAAGCAAAACATAAAAATCCCGTTGACATCGCTGTCATGCGGATTACATTCTCAATACACCGCATGTTCAGGGGATGGGCAACGCATGTTAGGCCAATTCGACACGACCATCGCCGCAGCCGGCATTCGTTGCGCCAGGGGAACCGGCAGCAGCGTCGATCGCATGCCGCTTTCGGTGCGCGCGCCCCGTTGTTCGCCCTCCGTCCCGCAGACGCACGCGGCGACCCCGCATCCCACCGACGCATTTTCGGGCCAGGCCATGCATCACCGTCCGGCGGCCGCTTAAGACTCAGGAAATACAGAACGTCCGGCGACATCGGTGCCGCCGGACGGCGATCACCACGTCAGCCTTCGGACGACAGGCACCGAACCACTTGCTGAGCGGACATCCGCTTTGTTGCTCCTACGCTTCCACAGCCCGGGCGGCGGCCCTGTGCACCGGCCTTTCGGTGGCCGCCGCGTGCCCGCGTTACCACCTTATAAGGTTTCCCGCCAATGAAAAGCCGCAACACCACACTCGCCCTCAGCATCATGGCCGCCTTGCATCTGTCCGCAAACGCCGCCGCACAGACCGTTCCTACCGACCCGACGGCCAGCACCGACAGCGATTCGAAAAGTGGCGAGAAAACGGTGCAGCAACTGGACACCATCAATGTCACCGGCTATCGCGCCTCGCTGGAGAAGAGCCAGGCGGTCAAGCGCTCGGCCAACGCCATCGTCGATGCGATCAGCGCCGAGGACATCGGCAAGTTCCCGGATACCAATGCCGCCGAATCGCTGTCGCACCTGCCCGGCATCAGCGTCGATCGCCAATTCGGCGAAGGCGAGAAGGTCAGCATCAACGGCACCGATCCGGCGCTGAACCGCGTGCTGGTCAATGGCCAGACCATCGCCTCGGGCGACTGGGGCGGCAACCCGACCGACACCAGCGGCCGCACCTTCAACTACACCCTGCTGTCGCCGGAAATCATCGGCCTGATGCAGGTGTACAAATCGCCCGAAGCGCGCATTGACGAGGGCTCGATCGGCGGCACGGTGATGATCAGCACGCGCAAGCCACTGGACCTGCCGAAGAACACCATCCGCGGCTCGCTGGGCTACTCCTACAATGACCGCTCCGGCAATTCGAACCCGCGCGGATCGGCCCTGTGGAGCTGGAAGAACGACGACGAAACCGTGGGCTTCCTGATTGCAGCAACCCACGACAAGGAAGAGATCGATCGCGCCGGCATCGAATTTTTCGGCTACACCACCGGCGCCAGCATTCCCAGCACCGCCAGCATCAGCGGCAGCGGCGACACCGCCTCCGCCAAGGTGCCGGTCGGCATCAACAGCTCCTATTTCGAGCAGACCCGGCAACGCGACGGCGTGCAGGCCGCACTGCAGTGGAAGCCGAACGAGCAGAACGAGTTCAACCTGACCGGGATCTACATCCGCGGCGTCTATAACAACTACAGCCAGTCCCGCTACATTTGTCCGGGCTGCAACAGCGACCTGGCCAAGGTCACCTCGGCGACTGTGGACAACGGCTACATCACCTCCGCGTCGGTCTCCAGCGATACCGGCAACGGCCAACCGTATGCGCAACTGGATACCAACTATCGCAAGACCACCGTCACCACCAAGAGCCTGAACCTGCGCCACGATTTCTATGGCGACAACTGGGTACTGACCTCGCAAGTGGGCACCACCGGCGCGCGCGGCGGCAAGGACCCGGAATACCTGATGAAGTTCCTGCTGCAGAACGGCGGCTACAACTTCTCCTACGACGGCAGCAACACCTCGGTCAACTACGACGACGCCAGCGCCAGCAACTGGGGGCTGACCACCGGCCAGCAGGCCGGCGGCATCTACTATTCGGTCAGCCACGACGACGAGAAGTACTTCCAGTTCGACGCCGCGCGCGACGTGAGCTGGGGGCCGATCAACAAGCTGCTGCTCGGGGTGAAGTACATCAACCACGAAAACAGCAACTCGGCATGGGGCAGCTCGCTGTATGCCACGTCGGACGTCTCGCTCAGCGACTTCGGCCTGACCAGCACCCCTAGCGGACTGTACGACGGACTCGGCGCCAGCGGCGATCTGGTCAACTGGTCCAGCGCCAACCTGAGCTCGGTCATCGCCTACCTGAAGTCGCTCGGCGACCAGGGCCATAACTACTACGACTATTCCTCCTCGTTCGACGTCAAGGAAATCACCAAGGACGCCTACGCTCAGGCCAACTACGAATGGGGCAAGTTCCGCGGCAACTTCGGCGTGCGCCTGGTCGACACGACCGACAAGTCCAACTACTGGGCCACCGAAGACAGCGGCAACACCTATTACCTGCAGTCGGTCAGCAAGGATTATTTCAAGCCCCTGCCCAGCTTCAACATCGCCTACGACCTGACCGACGATGCGGTGCTGCGCTTCTCCGCGGCCAAGGTCATCGCACGCCCGCGCTACTCCGACCTCGCCGGCGCCATCGCGCTCAGCGAAAGCTCTACCGGCGTCTATACCGCCAGCGGCGGCAACCCGGATTTGAAGCCGTACGAATCGACCAACTACGACCTCGCTGCGGAGTGGTACTTCAATCCGAGCAGCATGGTCGGCATGGAACTGTTCTATCGCGACATCGGCACCTACATCGTCACCACCACCAGCGACCAGCAGTTGCAGGATTCCTCGGGCGTCACCCATACCTACTCGGTCAGCTCGCCAATCAACGCATCCAACGCCACCGTTACCGGCGCCTCGGCGATGTACCAACAGAGCTTCGGCCTGGGCTTCGGCCTGCAGGCGAACTACACCTACGCCACCGCCAACACCAGCAACGGCCTGAACATGCCGTACCTGTCGAAGAACACCTACAACGTGATCCCCTACTGGGAACACGGGCCGTGGATGGTGCGCGTCAACTACAGCTGGCGCTCGGAGTACTTCACCCAGATCGGCCGCCTGAACTCCACCTATTTCGCCGACGCCTACAAGGAACTGGACCTGTCGGCGTCGTACAACGTGAACAAGTGGCTGAGCATCAACTTCAGCGCCACCAATCTGCTGGACTCGACCTATTACTGGTACAACAAGGTCAAGTACGCACCGATCGGCGAGTACAAGAACGGCCGTTCCTACCAGGCGACACTGAACTTCAAGTTCTAAGCCCTCGCCGACGTTCCCAGCAAAAAGGCCCCCGTCCACCGACGGGGGCTTTTTTGTGGGCGCACCGCTACCGGCACTAGCAACACGGCCTATCCGCCGCGCGCGGCGGCTTCGCCTGCGCATGGACATGCGGCCGCAAAGTACAAAGCAACGCACCCAGCCTGTATGGCGAGTCGTTCGCGGACGGCTCTTGATAACGTTGTCAGGTACATCGCGGCGCATGTGCGGCCGCCGCCTCCGACTACGGCTCGCAATGGCCAGAACCGCTGCATCCGAAGCGCTGTACGGCACGTATACCGTTACCTGCCGGCCCATCGACAGCGATTACGCGACCTCCAACGAGCACCACAAAGCCTGCTGCGACGCAGCAATATCAACCTCCCGCACAGGCCCGCCGCGACAGCGGGAACCCTTGCCACAAGGCCGTTTGCCGGCATCGGCACAGATAGTCAAAAATATGTGAAGGAAGTATTGACAACGCTGTCAGCGGTGTTACAGACTCGAGACACAGAAGGTTATGGAATGTGAAATGCCAGTCTGGGTCAGACGCGCGTGAGATTGCGTCAGACGACGACCGGAATGACACACGCACGCACGGTCCGGCACGGCCGGATGGCGCCAACACCTTCCATCGACGAATTGAAGGCATTCCACGGGAGCGGACCGATGTCGCCATACAGCCAATGCACGCTTCGCAATCGTCCCACCGCGTTTTCTCCTGCTCCTGCACCTCGCATTAGGTAAGACGCAACGGGATGCATCGCCTCCCGACTGCCGCGCTTTCGCAATCGCTCTTCAGCAGTACCAGGAATATGCAGACCGGCGCGTCGGTGCCGCCGGTCCCAGGCGCCACGTCATTAGAGATGCCGGACGACACGCACCGAAGCAGCACCAGGGACACCAAGCCGACCTCACTGGTCAGCACGGCCGGCAGCGGCCTGCACACCGCGTGACGGGTGGTGCTTCTTGCCCAACGCACTCATCAAACAGCAGGGGTTTAGCCAACATGAATAGCCGCACCACCACTTTAGCCGTCAGCATCATGGCTGCGTTGTATCTGTCCGGTACCGGCATCGCCGCCGCCCAGGAAGCGCCCGCTTCCGGCAGCGACTCCAAGAACGTGCAAGAACTCGACACCATCACCGTCACCGGCTACCGCGCCTCGCTGGAGAAGAGCCAGGCGGTCAAGCGCTCGGCCAACTCCATCGTCGACGCGATCAGCGCCGAAGACATCGGCAAGTTCCCGGACACCAACGCCGCCGAGTCGCTGGCGCATCTGCCCGGCATCAGCGTCGACCGCCAGTTCGGCGAAGGCGAGAAGGTCAGCATCAACGGCACCGATCCGGCGCTGAATCGCGTGCTGCTTAACGGGCAGACCATCGCCTCGGGCGACTGGGGCGGCAACCCGACCGACACCAGCGGCCGCACCTTCAACTACACCCTGCTGTCGCCGGAAATCATCGGCCTGATGGAGGTCTACAAGACCCCGGAAGCGCGCATCGACGAAGGCTCGATCGGCGGCACCGTGATCGTGCACACCCGCAAGCCGCTGGATCTGCCGAAGAACACCATCCGCGGCTCGGTCGGCTACAACTACAACGACCGCTCGGAAGAAGGCAACCCGCGCGGCTCGGCGCTGTGGAGCTGGAAGAACGACGACGAGACCTTCGGCGCGTTGATCTCCGCCACCCACGACAAGCAGGATCTGGCGCGTGCCGGTATCGAGTTCTTCGGCTACAACACCGGCTCCGGAATTCCCGCCACGGCTGCCATTTCGGGCGACGGTGGTAACGTTGCTACCGCCAAGATCCCGGTCGGCATCAACAGCGCCTTCTTCCAGCAGACCCGCGAGCGCAACGGCCTGCAGGGGGCGCTGCAGTGGAAGCCGAACGAGCAGAACGAGTTCAACTTGACCGGCGTCTACATCAAGGGCAAGTACAACAACTTCAGCGAATCGCGTTACGTCTGTCCCGGCTGCGGCGATCAGGACAAGATCACCAGCGCGACGGTGAACAATGGCTACGTCACCCAGGCCACGGTCACCGACGGCGCCGGCAACGGCAACCAGCCGTATGCGCAGTTGGACACCAACTATCGCGAGAGCACCGTCGTCACCAAGAGCCTGAACCTGCGCCACGACTTCTATGGCGACAAGTGGGTGTTCACCTCGCAGGTCGGCACCACCGAAGCGACCGGCGGCAAGAACCCCGAGTACCTGATGAAGTTCCTGCTGCAGAACGGCGGCTACAACTTCGGATACGACGGCAGCCACACCGACGTCAATTACGACAATGGCAGCGCCTCGAACTGGGGCCTGGCTGCGACGCCTTCCAACCTGCCGGCCGGATCCACCGATTCTTCCGCCACGCAGGCAGGCGGCATCTATTACGCCAAGAGCACGGACAAGGAGAAGTACTTCCAGTTCGACGCCTCGCGCGACCTCGACTGGGGCCCGCTGAACAAGCTGCAGCTCGGCTACAAGTACATCAACCACGACAACGGCGTGGACGCACGCGGCAACCGCATCAACACCACCGATGCCGTGTCCCTGACCGACTTCAGCCCGGGCACCACGCCGAGCGGCCTGTACGACGGCCTGGGCGCCAGTGGCGACCTGACCAACTGGTCCACCGCCAATCTGAACTCGGTGATCAAGTACCTGCGCTCGCTGCCGCAGGGTCCCTACAAGACCGACTACGGCTCCTCGTTCGACGTCAAGGAGATCACCAGCGACCTGTACGCACAGCTGAACTTCGAGTCCGGCAAGTGGCGCGGCAACCTGGGCGTCCGCTATGTGGACACCAAGGACAAGTCGCTGTACTGGCAGAGCAACGATGGCGGCGCCAATTACAACCAGACGCAGGTGACCAAGCAGTACTACAAGCCGCTGCCGAGCTTCAACATCGCCTACGACCTGGATGACACCAAGGTGCTGCGCTTCTCCGCAGCCAAGGTCATGGCACGCCCGCGCTACAGCGACCTGGCCGGTTCGTTCACCATCAACAGCAGCAACGGCAACCTGACCGCGAGCGGCGGCAACCCGGACCTGAAGCCCTACGAATCGACCAACTACGACCTGGCCGCGGAATGGTACTTCGCCCCGTCCAGCATGCTGTCGGCGGAAGTGTTCTACCGCGACATCGGCTCCTACATCGTCACCACCACCACCGAACAGCAGTTGACCGACTCGGTGTCCGGCGTGAGCGGCGTGTACTCGGTGAGCTCGCCGGTCAACGCCTCCGACGCCAAGGTCAAGGGTGCATCGCTGAACTATCAGCAGGCGTTCGGCTACGGCTTCGGCCTGCAGGCGAACTACACCTACGCCACCGCCGACGCCAGCAGCGGCCTGAACCTGCCGTACCTGTCGAAGAACACCTACAACGTGATCCCCTACTGGGAAAACGGTCCGTGGATGGTGCGCGTGAACTACAGCTACCGTTCCAAGTACTTCACCCAGGTCGGCCGCCTGAACTCGCAGGTGTTCACCGACGAGTACAAGCAGCTCGACCTGACCGCCTCGTATGAAATCAACGACTGGATGAGCGTCAGCGTCAGCGCCACCAACCTGCTCGACTCCACGTACTACTGGTACAACGAGGTCAAGTACGCGCCGATCGGCATGTACAAGAACGGCCGCGGCTACCAGGCGCAGCTGAACTTCAAGTTCTGATGCACCGCGCGTGCGACCACTGTCTGGTCGCACGTGTTTTTCGGGGGGCGGGCGATGTTGCTTATCGCCCGCCCTTTTTCGTTTGTGCGTCGCGGTATCGACACGCTGCGCCATGCGCAGCCGCCGCGCCCGCGTGCCATTGCGCGACATCGATCGACACGCTTGCCGTTTTGATGAAAACCACTTGATTTACGCCATTAAAAGCGACGCATCGCACTGCGAGCTGTTGCATAATCGAAGCGCGATCCGTACAAGTCCGTACCGCCCCATCACGTCTCCGGTACTTGCCAGCAGCGCTCGATGCTGCGGCATGTATCGCCGGTCGCCTCCGGGCAACCGATGACCGTCTTTGCCAAAGGAGCGTAGTTCCCATGCCGTTCGACCGCCGCCTCCGTCCGCGCCGTAGCCGCCGCCTGCGCTCCTTTTCGCTCGCCCTGTCCGCCGTGCTGTGCACCAGCGCGTTCCATGCCGCAGCGGGCGATGCCCCGTCGCCGACCGCGCCCACCGCCACCACCCTCAGTCCCGAACAGATCGACCAGCAGTGGCTGCAGGCCACCGCCAAGTACGCGCCCGAACGCGCGCGGCTGGTGCGCGAAGCCGATGCCGGCGCGCGCAAGGGGCCGTTCCGCCCGGACTGGACCTCGCTGAAGCACTACCGTTCGCCCGGCTGGTACGACAACGCCAAGTTCGGCATCTTCATCCACTGGGGCGTGTTCTCGGTGCCGGCCTTCGGCAACGAGTGGTACTCGCGCAACATGTACCAACCCGACGCCAAGGACAGCCAGGACTACGCGCACCACCGCGAGAAGTACGGCCCGCAGTCCACCTTCGGCTACAAGGACCTGATCCCGCTGTTCACCGCGCCCAAGTTCGACCCGCAGGGTTGGGCCAAGCTGTTCCGCGAGGCCGGCGCGCGCTACGTGGTGCCGGTGGCCGAACACCACGACGGCTTCGCGATGTACGACTCGCAGCTGTCGGACTGGACCGCGACCAAGATGGGCCCCAGGCGCGACGTGATCGGCGAGCTGTCCAAGGCGATCCGCGCGCAGGGCATGCACTTCGGCCTGTCCTCGCACCGCGCCGAGCACAACTGGTTCTTCGACGGCGGCCGCACGTTCGACTCGGACGTCAACGACCCGCGCTACGCCGGCCTGTACGGCCCGGCGCAGATCCGCCTGCGCGGCAAGGACGACGCCGACGTCGCCAACGACTGGACGCCGGTGTCGCAGGCGTGGCTGGACGACTGGCTGGCGCGCACCACCGAGCTGATCGACCGCTACGACCCGGAGCTGATCTACTTCGACTGGTGGATCGCGCACCCCACCTTCCGCAGCACCCTGCCGACCATGCTGTCGTACTACTACAACCACGGCGCCGCGCGCGGCGACGGGGTGGTGGTGAACTACAAGCTCGGCGCGTTCCCGGAAGGCGCCGGCACGCTGGACATCGAGCGCGGCCAGCTCACCGGCATCCATCCGACCCACTGGCAGACCGACACCTCGGTCAGCAACGCCTCGTGGGGCTATGTGGAGAACGACACCTACAAGACCCCGACCTTCATCGTGCACATGCTGGTGGACGTGGTCAGCAAGAACGGCAACCTGATGCTCAACATCGGCCCGCGCGCCGACGGCTCGATCCCGGACACCGAGCGCGAGATCCTGCTGTCGATCGGCAAGTGGCTGAAGACCAACGGCGAGGCGATCTACGACAGCCAGCCATGGCGCACCTACGGCGAGGGCCCGACCGAAGTGGTCGGCGGCACCTTCCAGGACACCAAGACCAAGCCCTACACCGCCGAGGATTTCCGCTTCACCACCGGCCACGGCGCGCTGTACGCGATCGAGCTGGGCTGGCCGGCCGGCGGCAAGGCGGTGATCCGCTCGCTCACGCCCGCCGACGGCGTGCGCGGCGTGACCCTGCTGGCCACCGGCAAGAAGGTGCCGTTCGAACAGCGCGCCGACGGCCTGCACCTGACCCTGCCGGCCAAGCCCGCCGGCGAACACGCCTACGTGTTCCGCATCGACCTGCCCTCCCCCACCTCCACCCGCTGACGGATATTCCCCCGATGATGAAGCGATTCGCAGGGCTGCTGCTTGCCCTGGCCATGGTCTGCACCCCGGCCATGGCCAAGAACCCGACCGCGCTGTTCTATCTGATGAGCACGCAGAAATCGACCAATTCGTTCCTGGCCAACGTCGACAAGATCGACGTGCTGGTGCCGACCTGGTACGGCGTGGACCAGAACGGCCTGGTCAACGGCACCCCCAATGCGTACATCTACGACATCGCCAAGCGCAAGCAGCTGCGGGTGATGCCGATCCTGTCGATGACCACCGGCCGCGACGGCTTCCACAAGCTGATGCACGACGAGGACGCGAAGAAGCGCATGATCGCTTCGCTGCTGATCCACGGCAAAAAGAACGGCTACTACGGCTTCCAGTTCGATTTCGAGAACATCGCCTGGACCGACCGCGACGCCTACACGCTGATGGTCAAGCAGACCGCCGACGCGCTGCACAAGGCCGGCTTCAAGATGTCGGTGGCGGTGGTGCCGAACGCGCCGGGCTACGCCGAGGGCGGGCAGTTCTCCAAGTGGATGTGGGAGTACTGGCGGGGCGCCTACGACCTGAAGGCGCTGGGCCAGGCGGTGGACCTGGTCAGCCTGATGACCTACGACCAGCACACCCGCTGGACCACGCCCGGCCCGGTCGACGGCATGGTGTGGATGAAGAAGCACCTGGACTACGCGCTGACCCAGGTGCCGAAGGAGAAGCTGTCGCTGGGCATCGCCACCTACGGCTACCGCTGGTACACCGGCAACCCGGTGAAGGAAGACGGCACCGAAGCATCGAACATCTCGGCGACCTACATCGACGCCGACGAGTCCTTCCCGCTGGCGATCGAGCAGAACGCCACCGTGCAGTGGGATGCGCAGGAGCAGGAGTCGTGGTTCTATTTCTACCGCGACGACATGCGCGAGTGGGTGTTCCGCCCGGATGCGCGCAGCTTCCGCGCGCGCTACGACCTGGTGAAGGAATACGGCCTGGAAGGCTTCAGCTGCTGGGTGCTGGGCGCCGAGGATCCGAAGGTGTGGGACGAGCTGCCGACCGCATCGCGCTGATCCGTTACGCGCCGATCCACTACGATAGGCGTCCGCACAGCACGAGGTAGACCGAATGATTGCAGCAGGTGCACGCCAGCGCACGCCACACCGCCCGACGACCGCCCCGGCGGGCGTCGCGGCGACGTCCCGCACCACGTGGCTGGGGCTTGCCCTGTTCGCCCTCACTGCCGTGCTGAGCGGCTGCGACCGCCAGGCCCCCGCCACGGCGGACACGGCCAAGCCCGCCGCAGCGCCCGCACCGGCTGCGCCGAAACCGGTCAGCACCGCGCCGTTGCCGCTGATTCCGGCGCCGGCGCAGGTCAAGCGCGGCAGCGCCACGCTGACCATCGGCACCGGCAGCACGCTGTCGGTCCCGACCGACGACGAGGCGGCCATGCGCGTGGCCCAGCAACTGGCCACGCTGCTGGAAAAGACCCGCGGCCTGTCGCTGGAGGTGCGCGCCGAGACCATTCCGGCCAACGGCGCCATCCGCCTGCAGATGAACCCCAATGCCCCGGTGGAAGCGCCGGAAGGCTACGGGCTGGACGTGGACGGCAGCACCATGCTGATCCAGGCGCGCGACGAGCGCGGCCTGTTCTACGGCGCGATGAGCGCCTGGCAGCTGCTCACCCCCGATGCCGGCAAGGGCGAAGTGGACGTGCCCGAGGTCAAGATCCGCGACTGGCCGCGCTTCGGCTGGCGCGGCCTGCTGCTCGACGTGGCCCGCCACTTCCACGGCCCGGACACGGTCAAGCACGTCATCGATGCGATGGCCGAGCACAAGCTCAACGTGCTGCACCTGCACCTGACCGACGACCAGGGCTGGCGCATCGAGATCAAGCGCTATCCCAAGCTCACCGAGATCGGCGCCTGGCGTACCCCGCCCGGCGCAGGCACGCAGGGCGTGCCCGACCGCTACGGCGGCTTCTACACCCAGGACCAGATCCGCGACCTGGTCGCCTACGCCGCCGCGCGGCACATCACCATCGTGCCGGAACTGGACATGCCCGGGCATGCGCAGGCGGCGGTGGCGGCATATCCGGAACTGGTCGGCGTGACCAAGCAGCGGCCGAAGGTGTCGGTGGACTGGGGCGTCAATCCCTACCTGTTCGACACCGACGAAAAGAGCATGACCTTCATCCAGGGCGTGCTCGACGAAGTGCTGCAGCTGTTCCCCTCGCAGTACATCCACATCGGCGGCGACGAAGCGGTCAAGGACCAGTGGGAGCGGTCGCCGGCGGTACGCGCGCAGATGCGCAAGCTCGGGGTCAAGGACGCGCATGCGATGCAGGGCTGGTTCAACCAGCAGCTGTCCGACTACCTGACCAAGCACGACCGGCGCCTGATCGGCTGGGACGAGATCCTGGAAGGCGGCCTGCCGGCCAGCGCGTCGGTGATGTCCTGGCGCGGCGTCGACGGCGCGGTGACCGCGGCCAAGCAGGGCCACGACGTGGTGCTGGTGCCGGCCGGCTGGCTGTACCTGGACAACCTGCAGAGCGCACGCAGCGAAGAGCCCAACGGCCGGCTGGCGGTGCTGCCGCTGCAGAAGGTCTACGAGTTCGATCCGGTCCCGGCCGCGCTCAGCGCCGAGGAAGCCAAGCACGTGCTCGGCGCGCAGGCCGCGCTGTGGGCCGAATACATTCCCTCGGCCTGGCATATCGACCACGCGCTGTTCCCACGCCTGGACGCGCTGGCCGAGGCGGCGTGGTCGCCGATGGCGGTGCGCGGCTGGGACGGTTTCCTGCAGCGCCTGCCGGCGCAGCTCAACCGCTACCGTGCGCTCGGCATCGACTATGGCGACGGCGCGTTCGCGCCGGACATCGCCATCCAGGGCGGCGACAACGCCGCGCTGGACAGCGGCAAGGCCAGCATCGTGCTCGGCAACCAGGCCAAGTTCGGCAGCTTCCGCTACACCACCGACGGCAGCGAGCCCAAGGCCGATTCGCCGCGCTACGCCAAGCCGTTCGAGGTGACCCTGCCGGTCACCGTGCGCGCGGCCACCTTCGCCGACGACGGCAGCGTGCTGGCCGCACCGCGCACCCGCATCCTCGACCGCCCCGGCCTGCTCAGCCGCGACACCCAGGGCCTGGGTTCCTGCGCCGACGGCAGCCTGGGCCTGCGCGTGCCGCTGCTGCCGGACATGCCGGGCAAGGACACGCCGGTGTTCAACATCGACCTGTTCGGCAGCTGCTGGCGCTACGCCGACGCGCGCCTGGACGGCATCGCCAGCATCCGCATCGATGCGGCGCGGCTGGCGCGCAATTACGGACTTGCGCACGAGCAGGCCAAGGTCAAGCAATACCCGGCCAAGACCGCGCACGGCGAACTGGAAGTGCGCCTGGGCGACTGCAAGGGCAAGCTGCTGGCGCGGATCCCGCTGCCGGGCGGCAAGGCCCTTGGCGAGCAGTTCTCGCTCGAAGCGCCGTTGCCCAAGCAAACCGGAACGCACGACCTGTGCCTGCGTTCGACCGCCCGCATCAACGGCCCGTATTACGCCATCGGCGCCGTCCACCTGATCGAAACCACCGCGCAGGCGCCCCCCGCCGCCGCGCGTTGACCCTGGAGACCCACGCATGACCCAGCCGCACCGCCGTCCCCGTTCCGCGCCGCGCGCGCGCTTCCCCGCCCGGCTCGGGCTGCTGCTGGCCATGGGCCTGCCGATGTTGGCCCAGGCGGCGGTGCCGGCGACGCTGTCGCTGCAACAGGGCTGGCAGGTGCGGCTGGCGCCGGGCGAGGCGCATGCCAAGGAATTCCCGAAGGCCGCGCAGTGGCTGCCGGCGCAGGTGCCGGGCACGGTGCAGACCGACCTGATCGCGGCCGGGCTGGTGCCCGATCCGTTCTATCGCGACAACGAAGCCAAGATCCAGTGGGCCGGGTTGAGCGACTGGCAGTACCAGACCCGCTTCAAGGCCGACGCTGCGCTGCTGGCGCGCGAGCACGTGGAGCTGGTGTTCGACGGCCTGGACACCTACGCCGAGGTGTACCTCAACGGCAAGAAGCTGCTCGCCGCCGACAACATGTTCCGGCAGTGGCGGGTCGACGCCAAGCCGCTGCTCAAGCGCGGCGACAACGTGCTGGAAGTGCGGCTGTTCTCGCCGATCAAGAAGATCCAGCCATGGCTGGCCAAGCAGCCGTACGCGCTGCCCGGCGCCTACGACTCGGCCTTCGGCGACGAACCCGTCGCGCGGCACAGCTCCACCTACGTGCGCAAGGCGCCGTACACCTTCGGCTGGGACTGGGGTCCGCGCATCGTCACCGCCGGCATCTGGCAGGAAGTGCGCGTGGAAGCCTGGGACGCGCTGCGCGTGGAAGGCCTGCACATCGCCCAGCAACGCGTCGATGCCGACGCCGCGCAACTGCTCGCGCAGCTGGAGGTGCAGGCCGGCCGCAGCGGCGAGGTGCAGCTGGAGCTGGACGTGCTCGGCCCCGACGGCCAGCGCGTGGCGCAGCTGAGCCAGAAGGCGGTGCTCGATCCGGGCAGCAACACGCTCACCGTGCCGGTGCGCATCGCCAAGCCGCAGCGCTGGTTCCCCAGCGGCTACGGCAAGCAGGACCTGTACACGTTCAAGGCGCGCATCCGCGACGCCGCCGGCGACAGCTACGCCACCCAGCGCGTCACCGGCCTGCGCAGCGTCGAGCTGCGCCGCGACAAAGACAAGTGGGGCAAGGGCTTCGCGATCGTGGTCAACGGCATCCCGGTATTCGCCAAGGGCGCCAACCTGATCCCGTTCGACAGCTTCCCCAGCCGGGTCGATGCCGCGCGCATGCGCGGCATCCTGCAATCGGCGCGCGACGCCAACATGAACATGCTGCGCATGTGGGGCGGCGGCCACTACCAGCCGGACAGCTTCTACGAGGATGCCGACCGCCTCGGCATCATGATCTGGCAGGACTTCATGTTCGGCGGCGCGATCCCGCCCTACGACGTGGCGTTCCGCGAGAACACCCGCGCCGAGGCCGAGGCACAGGTCAAGCGCCTGGGCGACCACCCCAGCATCGTGATCTGGTGCGGCAACAACGAAGTGCAGACCGGCTGGGAGAACTGGGGCGACCGGGTCAAGTTCAAGCAGTCGATCGATCCGGAAGAACGCAGCCGCATCGAGCGCGGCATGACCACCCTGTTCGGCACCGTGCTGCGCGAGGCGGTGAGCAAGTACGACAGCGACACCCCGTACTGGGCCACTTCGCCCGGCACCGACTTCGACGGCGCCGCCGACCAGCCCGACGACGGCGACATGCACTACTGGAAGGTCTGGGGCGGCCCGGCGCTGCCGGTCACCGAATACCTCAACGTGACCCCGCGCTTCATGTCCGAATACGGACTGCAGTCGTTCCCGGAGATGCGCACCATCCGCGCCTTCGCCGAACCCGGCGACCTGCAGCCGGAATCGCCGGTGATGCGCGCGCACCAGAAGTTCGACAAGGGCAACGGCAACCAGCGCCTGCTGCTCTACATCCGCCGCGAATTCGGCGAGCCCAAGGACTTCGAGAGCTTCGTCTACCTGAGCCAGCTGATGCAGGCCGAGGGCATCGCCCTGGCCGCCGAGCACCTGCGCGCGTCGCGGCCGCAGTCGATGGGCTCGCTGTACTGGCAGCTCAACGACGTGTGGCCGGGCGCGTCCTGGTCGAGCCTGGACTACTTCGGTCGCTGGAAGGCGCTGCATTACCACGCCAAGCGCTTCTACGCGCCGGAGCTGATCGCCGCGCTGCGCAACGACAAGGGCCAGACCGAGGTGACGCTGGTGTCCGACCGCACCGCGCCGCTGGCCGCGCGCTGGCGCATGCGGGTGATGGACGTCTCCGGCAAGGTGCTGAGCAAGAGCGAGAAGCCGGTGACCCTGGCGCCGCTGTCCAGCGTGCGCGTGGGCAGCTTCAGCGATGCGCAGCTGCTGCGCCGCGCCGATCCCAAGCGCAGCGTCGCGGTGTTCGAACTGCTCGACGGCGCGCGCGTGCTGTCGCGCAACCTGGTGTTCTTCGATGCAGCCAAGAACCTGCATCTGCCCAGCCCTGATATCCGCAGCGAACTGCGCGCCGACGGCGACGGCTACACGCTGACCCTGACCAGCGCCACGCTGGCGCGCGAGGTATGGCTGGCGTTCGGCGATCTGGACGCCACGCTGTCCGACAACGCCTTCGACCTGTTGCCGGGCGAGCCGCTGACCGTGCACGTGCGCAGCAGCGCCACGCTGGAACAGCTGCGCGGCGCCTTGCAGGTGCGCGACCTGGCCGCCACGCTGGCCGGTGCGCCGCCCGAGCCGGCGGAGGCGAAGTGATGCGGAGGGCAACGACACTGCACCAGGAAATCCGGGGAACCACGAGCGGTTGCGCGCGACGCGAGGCGGACAGCGCACGGTCGCGGCTGAAGCCGCTCCTACAGGGGATTTTGCGGGGGTTGTCTCTGCTCGGGTTGGCTGCTGCGCCGCTCGCCCATGCCGACGACGCCGAGGACCGCGCCGCCGCGCTGGTGGCGAAGATGACCCGCGAGGAAAAGATCGCGCAGGCGATGAACGACGCGCCGGCGATCCCGCGCCTGGGCGTGCCGGCCTACGAGTGGTGGAGCGAGGGCCTGCACGGCATCGCCCGCAACGGCTACGCCACCGTGTTCCCGCAGGCGATCGGCCTGGCCGCGACCTGGAACACCGCCCTGCTCGAGCAGGTCGGCACCGTGACCTCGACCGAGGCGCGCGCCAAGTTCAATCTCGCCGGCGGCCCCGGCAAGGACCACCCGCGCTACGCCGGGCTGACCATCTGGTCGCCGAACATCAACATCTTCCGCGACCCGCGCTGGGGCCGCGGCATGGAGACCTACGGCGAGGATCCCTACCTCACCGGGCAGCTGGCGGTGGGCTTCATCCACGGCCTGCAGGGCGACGACCTCACCCACCCGCGCACCATCGCCACGCCCAAGCACATCGCCGTGCACAGCGGCCCGGAACCCGGCCGCCACGGCTTCGACGTGGACGTGTCGCCGCGCGACCTGGAAGCGACCTATACCCCGGCATTCCGCGCCGCCATCGTCGACGGCCGCGCCGGCTCGGTGATGTGCGCCTACAACTCCTTGCACGGCACCCCGGCCTGCGCCGCCGACTGGCTGCTCAACGGCCGCCTGCGCGGCGACTGGGGCTTCAAGGGCTTCGTCGTCTCCGACTGCGACGCGGTCGACGACATGACCCAGTTCCATTATTTCCGCGCCGACAACGCCGGTTCCTCCGCCGCCGCGCTCAAGGCCGGCCACGACCTCAACTGCGGCCACGCCTATGCCGAACTGGGCCAGGCGATCGAGCGCGGCGAGGCCGACGAAGCCCTGCTCGACCGCTCGCTGGTGCGGCTGTTCGCCGCGCGCTACCGGCTCGGCGAACTGCAGCCGCAGCGCAAGGACCCGTACGCACGGCTGGGCGCCAAGGACGTGGACAGCGCCGCGCACCGCGCACTGGCGCTGCAGGCCGCGCAGCAATCGCTGGTGCTGCTGCAGAACCGCAACGCCACGCTGCCGCTGAAGCCAGGCCTGCGGCTGGCGGTGATCGGCCCCAACGCCGACGCACTGGCCGCGCTGGAAGCCAACTACCAGGGCACCTCGGCCGCACCGGTGACGCCGCTGCTGGGCCTGCGCGAGCGCTTCGGCGCCGCGAACGTCAGTTACGCGCAAGGCGCCCCGCTCGCCGCCGGCGTGCCCGGCATGATCCCCGAGACCGCCTTGCGCAGCGACGGCAAGCCCGGCCTGCGTGGCGAGTATTTCGACAACGTCGATCTGGCCGGCACGCCGCGCACGCAACGCCAGGACCGCGTGGTCAGCTTCAACTGGGACCACGTGGCGCCGGCCAAGGGCGTGGACAAGGACCGCTACTCGGTGCGCTGGAGCGGCGAGCTGCTGCCGCCCGGGCCGGGCGACTACACCCTGGCGGTGCGCGTGGCGCGCTGCTTCGATTGCGCCGGCCACGATCCGGTGCGGCTGTACATCGACGACAAGCTGGTCGTCGCCGGCAATGCCGAGGACAAGCACCTGCCGGCCGGCATGCACAACGCCGACGGCCGCAACGTCGAGACCGTGCTGCACTTCGACGACGCGCGCCCGCGCCGCATCCGCCTGGAACTGGAGCACCGCGGCCAGGACCAGGGCCTGCGCCTGGAATGGCTGGCGCCGGCCGCGCCGCAACTGGCCGAGGCCGAACGCGCGGTCGCGCAAGCCGATGCGGTGGTCGCCTTCGTCGGCCTGTCGCCGGACGTGGAAGGCGAAGAACTGCGCATCGACGTGCCCGGCTTTGACGGCGGCGACCGCAACGACCTCGCCCTGCCCGCGGCGCAGCAGGCGCTGCTGGAGCGCGCCAAGGCCAGCGGCAAGCCGCTCGTGGTGGTGCTGATGAGCGGCAGCGCGGTGGCGCTGAACTGGGCCAAGCAGCATGCCGATGCGATCGTCGCGGCGTGGTATCCGGGGCAGTCCGGCGGCACCGCGATCGCGCAGATGCTGGCCGGCGACGTCAACCCGGGCGGCCGCCTGCCGGTGACCTTCTACCGCTCCACCAAGGACCTGCCGGCCTACGTCAGCTACGACATGAAGGGCCGCACCTATCGTTACTTCAAGGGCGAGCCGCTGTTCGCGTTCGGCAGCGGGCTGAGCTACACCAGCTTCGCCTACACCGCGCCGCAGCTGTCGGCGACGACGCTGCAGGCCGGCGCGCACCTGCAGGTGCGCACGCAGGTGCGCAACAGCGGCACGCGCGCCGGCGACGAAGTGGTGCAGGTGTACCTGGAATACCCGCAACGCGCGCAGTCGCCGCTGCGCACCCTGGTCGGCTTCCAGCGGGTGACGCTGCAGCCGGGCGAGTCGCGCGAGGTGCAATTCGACTTGACGCCGCGCCAGCTGAGCGATGTCGATCGCGCCGGCCAGCGCGCGGTGCAGCCCGGCGACTACCGCGTGTTCGTCGGCGGCGGCCAGCCCGGCACTGGGGCGCCCGGCGACGGGACCGCGTTTTCGATCCAGGGCAGCGCGCCCATCCCGCGGTAACCAGCGAATGCGCCACACCATTGCTTCCTGTAGGAGCGGCTTCAGCCGCGACCGGGCCTTACCGGTAACC